>JAAVDM010000021.1 GCA_014801815.1 Bacteroides sp.
AACTTCGCCCGATATGGGAAAAGCGAGGCCTGTTCATCTTCTTTCTTCCGCCATACAGTCCTCATCTGAATATCGCTGAGACTCTGTGGCGAATCCTTAAGGGCAAATGGCTCAAACCTATGGATTATTTTTCCACAGATTCCTTGCTTTACGCAACCAATCGTGCTTTGGCTGCTCTTGGATATGAACTTAATATCAATTTTGCCCATGCGGCTTAGTATAAATTAATTGTTACGACTTACTTATTATTAATGTTTATATTGCCGTTCGCCTGATTAACATTCCCCCCTGACACATTATCAATGGTCATAGTTATATCCCTCCCCTTTTTCTTATTTCGTTTAAAAAGAGTTATCATTAAGGTTATGAACGCACAACCTGCCAAAATATAAGTGCATAACCATACGTGCTCTTGAAGCCACTGCAGAATATTATCAATCATATATTAATTTTAAGAATAAAAGTAAAGTTAATAAAAAATATCCTATTGAACAAGATCCATTTTTACTTCGTTATAGTTCAATCATGTTAATACCAGTCGTTTAATCAATAGATTAAAGTTTTTTAGCGTTTAAATTATATGGTGAGTATACGAGTTGAGAGTTTCAAGATTATCATAAGGATTGTGTTTGCCTACTTCCCATTCGCGGTTTTGACCTTGGGCGATGTTGACGTTGAAACGGGTGATCATCTGTGCAAGATTATTGGAGAGGGATGATATGATTTCGGGAGAATAGCCCTCTCGACGGAGAGGGAGAGTATTGACGTGGAGCTGCGATTGTGTGATTGCTTTTATTCTCTTGGCAAGATCCTGAGCGTTGACATTGGTCAAGTGTTGAATGGCGAGGTTTCTCAAGAAGTCCGATTGATTGTCGGGAGTCAGTCTGCGGTAGCGGTCGCTTTCATCAGCAGTCATCGGAATGGCTGGAATATTAAAGCCGTCTGTCAATGCGATACGATATGCGAAACTGCCGTCACGCTGTTTGAAAGCTGTCACACTCTTCATCGTCTTTACGGGATCAAAGTTGGCATCCTGATTGAGATAGGCTACAAGTATCTGCTCTTGGAACATTGTGGAGGCTATCCGTAATGCAACATCTTCCTTGTCTTCTGGCTTAACTCCATTGTACCATGCCGCTTGTTTGGCAGATATGTCCTGCCCATATGAACTGCCGTCTTTCAATCGGATTGACACGTAGTCCTTCAGTCCCTCTCTGCCGATTTCTGGGGTGAATAGATTCTGATAGACATCAAGGGGAGACGGTTTTCTTTGCCGCTTTGGATTGAAGTCTATAAGATCAGACAGCTTCATTACTTTGCTGCCGTCGAAGGCTATCTTCCCGGCATGGTCTACAATGCCATATCCACGTATCTGACCATTCTTGTCCTTCTGAAAGAAGATGTCGATGCCGAAATTCTTTTTGAGTATATCAATGAGTTGCTGGAGCTGCTCCAGATACTCTTTGCTAAGAGGGTTGCCTTTGCCGTCGAGGATTTTCTTTATATCCGGATTTCGAGATGGGCGTTTCGGCTTTTTCTTCCGAGACTTTGAGACTTCGGGATTATTGAAACTTTGAGACTTTCCTTCTGCAATCTCACTCTTATATTTCTTGATGATGGTTCGGAGCTGTGTAGCGCGTTCCTTTCGCTTTTGGCTATTCTTCGTGATGCCGTTGAGGATTTTCACGATGTCGATATTTCCGGCATCTCCTCCGTTCTTGAACAGACGGTAACCATCCAGGGATTTCTCCATCTTGTAGCCGTGCGCCCGGACAATGTTGGCAAATTGTCCTTCGGTCTCGTAATCATAGCTGAATATACGATCAATGTCTTTGGAGATGTCGGAGGCAAGTATCCAATTGGCACAGGTTGTCATCCTGCGGATATCCTGATGGTCGGAGATGGCATAGCCGTTTGGCTGAATCCTCGTAGAAAGTATATGTACGTGGTTGTTGTCGGTGTCGTGATGGGCATAGACAAAGTACGGTTGCTTCTCGTACCCCATGCCCTTCATCAGCTCACGGGCAAAGTCGGTAAGTTCCTGAGGTGTCATGGTGCGTCCCTCAACGGATGCCGACACATGTAACTGGAAACGCGTGGTATTCGTATTGCCGTAGGTCTTTGACCGCTCTTTCAAATAGCGTTCCACCTCGGCAGCCGCGTCAAGATCGAAACGGTGCATTGTCTCGACAGTCTGGCGCAATCGTTCGCTGACGTTCGCCATCAACATCAGTTCGGCGACACCGGCTGCAACCTTATCCTCATTGTATTTTGCACCCGGGAAACCTCCGCCTTTTACATCACTGAGCTTCTTAATAATCATACTCCCCGGATTTATGATTTGAGTATTTCATATAGATAGCGCAAAATTTCCTGAATAATCTTCATATCTCCACCGAATTGACTGAAGGGAAGAAGGTCATTAGCGGTAAAGGCAAGTGGCGACATCTTCATCTTCTCATTGATGCACTTGACGGCCTGATTATGATTGACACCGATCTTGTCAATCTTCTTGATAGCTGTGGATATAAGCACAATGAGCCGAGGAGTGGTTCCTGATGGTTCCGCAGTAGTAGCTTCTTCAGTATATCTGAGGGTTGCGCATCTTATCAGTGCGCTGATATTCCCGTTGAAATATGTCGCGGCCTTTTCTCGCATCTGTCTGTGTATGGTCTCATCGACTCTGGTATTTATGGTGATTTCTTTTTTCTTTGACATATTATGTGATAATTGTATGAAAAGGGTATTTGAACATTCTTACATTAGATAAATGGGGTATTGAGATATTCGATTATTGTATAATAGTGTAATTAGCATATTAGAGCAATGAAACATTTGGTAGTTGAGACATTTGAGCATTTGAGTATTTGCACATTCGATAATTAGGTTAGTACATCATTTGAATATCCGGTTACATTACCCTGGCGTTTCAGGTTGTCTAAACTAACGAACCAAGGGGCCTCAGTTCCTCCAACCGACAAACCGAGGTATCTCGGTTGCCATATCCCAAGTATCAAAGTCTGCGAGTTTCGAGCGGAATTAACCCTCACCTATGGGGGAGGCAGATATGCCGTTGTATATACAATCGGTATATCTTGCAAAGCAAGGTTGACCTCCATTTCATAGCTTGTGCAACATCAAATTTCCTACATCATTAGACCCTTGACGGCTCCTCGTAATCCAATGAACTGGAGTTTCCCGATACATTGGTTAGACAGACCGAAGTATCTAAGATGCTCCAACCAGAAACCCTGCGCCGAGATACTAAAGTTATTAGAACATTAAATCATCGGATAATTCGGCTATTCAGTCGTTGGGTTATTTGAACATTGGGTAATTATAGCATTTGATAAAAGACACATTATAGCATTGGGTAATTATGATATTTGATAATTTGTATATCGGTTTATTTGATTATGGGATAATCCGCTCAGAATATCAAAGTCTCATAATCTCAAAATCTCATTGTCTCATTTGGATATATCGATTTTGCAATATCGCCCATGTGCGTCTTTTGTGATAAACCCTCTGCCGCCTTCTTTCAGGAATCTGAATATTGAGGCACGTGAGATACCGAGTTTTTGTGCTTCTCGCAAGATTTCCCTCGTCGAAAACGAGTCCCCGAGATTTCCGAGCAGTTCGGTATATCTTGTGTCAAGCATACCGGTTTCCAGTTCCGGAGATATTCGTTCTTCCATCGTCCTGAAATATTCGGTCAGCAGTATTGCGCGTTCCGCACTCTCAATGTCGATTATCTCCATAGATACGCCATCACAAATACCTCTCATAATCTGGATAACAAGGCAAAAACGTATAAGATACGTTTCAAGTTTTCCACATAGTGCCCTGACGGCATCTGAATCGGTGGCAGAATATTCGGCATTGCTCACCTCGATTTTCCAACGGTTCACCCGGAGTTTTGCCTCGGTGGAAAATGGAAGTTCATGTGAGATTACATTTCCCTCTTGGTCTGTGGTGAGAGTAAAGCCTACCACCTTCCGGATTATTGCCTCCCATTGTGCCAATATATCCTCTGGCATATCAGTGTCATTCCATGCCGGCATTTCGTTAATTTCAGGGTATACTTTTAGGAATCGTGATGAAAAACCGTTCAACATGCGTTTTCCTCCGAACTGGTCACCAAGACGTCCCGGCTGAGTAGTACCGATTATTGAACAATACGGTTTTGACAAGAAAATATGCTCGTTATTTGACTTTCTGCTATATTTGAATGGTGTACCGCTGAAGAGACTTAGGAAGTAGCCTTCATCAGAACCGTTGTAGCGGTTGAAGTTAGAGAGAAGGCTATCGATCTCGTCCTTGTATGTGAGCACTCCACGCGGATTATCCCGTAACGCTCCGATCAGTGCTTCTACTGTTGAATCAACGACCACATGGCACTTGCGGACAGGAACAGCCATTTCCTCGGGCAGTGAATTTTTTTCACGCTGCTTGGCTGACATTCGTTCCCATTTGTGGTATGCCTCCATCTCCTTGCAATATATCCGGTCATATTCGCTGTCGATCTTTAACAGTGGTGCGACTGCCTGTTGCAGTGGTGGTGTCTTGCCACAGCTCGGTGAACCGACAAGCACCATATATATTATTGGGCGGTCTATCCATCCGGTCATGAAACGGACTGACCATGTGTTACCCATAGCTGCCGCAAATACCGTCAAAAATGAGGCAGCTGTAAAATCTGCGTTAAAGTTCTCGTATTCCTCAAAGGCTTCAACGATATTGCGGATTCCTTCTGGAAAAACTTCAAGAGGAAAAGTAGAAGAATCAGACAAGAGATCTTCCTCCTCAAATTCCTCCGGATCATCTTCTATCAAGCCACAAGCCGGGATAGGTGGTCTCTTGGGGTTATAGTTTCTCATAGCAGTCAGATGTTAAGATTGCGATTTCCGAGTGCCTTGCGGACTTCATATTCAGGATATAGAACCTTGTTTCCGGTCTTGACAGGTTTAAGTATGCCCTTGTTTGCCCAGTGCCAGAGTGTGGCATCACATACTCCAAAGAGTTCCTTCACTTCGGTTTTGGTGAGCATACGCTCCTTCTTTGCTACCTCGACCATTGATCCGAGTTCATCCTTTGCTCGGCGTATAAGATCATCGGAAAAGGCTTTAAGGTCTTCGGCGCTCATTTCGACTTTGACATGGGCCCGACCCTCATTGAGTATGTCTAATAGATCTTGCATATATATTTCTGTTACCGTCATTGTTTGGGCGGTTCCGCTGACGGCTTTAGACGGAAACGCCACCGCTCCGAAATGGAACGACGGCGCAAAAGTATAGCGGAATTTCTTGAAATAAGAAGAATTAGCTGTTCGTTAAGTTCGCGAACTCAGGAACGAATCAAACGAATTGAAAAGGGGTTATTTCAGTTGAGGTTTTCAGGATTTTTCATCAAAACTTCGGTCTTTATCTTGTCAATCGCGAAACGATTTTCAGGCTCATCCTTGCCATATCTCTTGCCATGAGGCAACAGGCTTTGGAGAGTATTAACATCCTTCTGAACCTGACGTGTACCAACAATTTCAACTTCAAGGAAAGAGATTTTCAGTGCTTCCATGAATCGTGTAACAGTCAGATTGGCCTTGATTTCATCAGTCTCAACAAGTGCAATGTATAAACGAGCCACATCAATACCACGTACATTATACTTCAACCATTCTCCGATACGGTTTACCATATCTTTATCATGAGACACGACAATAGATATCAAATCCTCAATAAACCTTTTCGTTTTGTTTGATTTGACAGGGGTAGCTGTTTCCTCCTCTACGTCCTCATCAAGTCCATTCAATGCCCATTCCGCGATATTACTATCTTCTAGGTGTTTTCTGTAATCCAGATATTCGCCTAATTCTTTGCGTGAACGCTGTTTTGTTCCTATGAGACGCTTCATGACATCTTTAAGGAACTTGGAAAGTTGCCATTTGGCCTGCTGGTTCTCTGTCAAAGTGATTGCTTCCTCAACACTCTCAATGACCACCTCAGAAGACCGCCCATGTTTCAACCAAGCTGTAAAAGGTAGACGGTACTTTTCCCAATCCTCATCATTTCCTGGATTGGTGAACACCTTCTTCGCAAATCCAGACTCATTGAGTATCTTTACAAGCTCATCAACATTCAACTCGTCAAGATCAATCATATCCTCAAGCCGCTTCTGAAATTCCGGCGACACAAGAAATACCGCCTGTCCCAAAAGAAACATACTCAACAAGTCCGTCTCTCCCATATCTCTGGCAAACTCGCCATATTCGTGCGAATGCTCCTGCATCCACTGCCTCAAAATCAACCTTATTCGGTTGATTATCCATATTATTTTGAGGTATCTCCATTATTCTAACTGATATTTAGTAATCTCAGGATAAATAACGCACGGAACTGTCAATACCCCCTTCAATTCCATTAATGAAACAGAAGGGCATAAATCACAAAAAATGCAGTCTTTGCAAATCTGTTTTTTATTTCTTGAATAGAACCATACATTCTTTGAGTCATAAAGCCAATTACTATATTTCTCAGGAAACTCTGATAGTTGACAAATCATCTGTCCCCCAGAAAAAATATAATTATCCACAAGAGAAATTTTACCCATGAAAGAGGTATTGAATAAACTATTATATTTAATCTGAAAACTACTGATATTAGATTTAAGAATATCTTCCTTATTTAAAACTACAGCATCAGATAGTTTCTTTTGAGAAGAAATATTATATAGAATGGGTAGAATACGATATTCTGGATTTTTCACTATATCCTCCAAACAAGTACTCCAGTATACAAAATATACATTTATTGGGGGGAGAAGATGCACAAGCGGAATCAAGGCGGCATTTAGATAGACTTTGAAGGTTATACCCGGGTAGGAGGATATATTGGTGGTAAGTTCAGTAAGCTCGACATCTTCATAAACAACAGTTCTGAATGTAACAAAATATCCTAGCTGTTGTAATTCTTGGGCGAATTTTATAGCTCTATCTGTAAGAGCAGAGACTATCTCTATTTCTCTTAAATTTGGAAATGTATTCTGTGTGAATATTAACCAAGAAGGTCTTAAATCACAAGTAGAATTTCTAGGGAAGTCCAGCAGTGTGGCTAAATTGTTATTAAAAAAATCATTTGAAAGAGAATCTATGAAAACACTAATACGGTCTATATAGCTTAAAGAATTAGCACCATCTAAGATCACACTTGAAATAGCCAATTTCTCTTTAGAGGATGTAAAATTTATTGAATTTAAATAAATAGGATATTTTTCACAGGATATAGAGTATCCAAATCCCTTATTTATCAAAGGCATTAAGTCGTCACTATTCTCCTCTGATATTTCAATTACCCCATTCTCTAGAGCCTTTACTTTGTCGATGTGTTCTTCAGAGTACACCGTATAGTTTTTATCTTCTGTATTATAAAATAGAGCTCCGTTTTTCGCAAAACGTACATAAATAGAAGGATACAGTATAAAGATATTCATTTTAATATAATATTATCATATATTGATTTTACTACTGATGGATTATCCTCCAAGTATGTAAACAATTCACTAAAAATACATTCTATATCTTTTATCGATTTGTAATCAGGGCAACTATTAATTTGAACCGAGGAGAAAGCACAGTGATTACAAAGATATTCTAGTGCACACTTTTGGCATAAAGGAGCATATTTAGATGTAGTTTCATTGAAGTACTCAGCTATTTTATTGAAATCTATATTTAACTCCCCATTTTCAATGTACGCTAAAGGGTAGTCTCTATTTACTTTTTCGCATGGTAATACCTTACCATCCACAGATAAAAAGAGCCTTTTTGAAAATGGAATACATGTATGCGTGGGAAATTGAGAGTTATTCTCCTTAGATTGTAGAAAAGAAAGTTCATTATAATATAAAGTATCCGTCATATACATTAACATTTGCACAATTTTCTTATGTATAGGAAATTCCATAAAAGAAGATGGGTATTTTTTGAGCAGATGTGGATCTGGAAGAGGAATACGTTTCCTCATCTTTTCAAGTTCATTAGACACTAATTCACCATCATTAAAATGCAAAGGAGAAAGAGTTGGAACGCGACCAAAATTAGAATTAAAAAATTCAAATAAATCGTTAATATCTGAGCGATCTGTAAATACGGAGTTAAATCTGATTGTCGCAAAATAATTGGAATCAAATGTTTTTGCAAATTTTAGATTCTCCATTAATTTTGAAAAAGAGTTTTTACCGTTTGGCAATACTCTGTAGATATTATTCTCATAATCTCCATCTAAACTAACTAATATAGAGAATTTATTTTCTCTAAGAAATTGAATATGCTCAGCCAAGTGCAAACCATTAGTAGTCAAAGAAAAACGCAAATCACGACCTCTAAAATTGAGTGTTTTTGCATACTCAACAACTTTTCTTATTAAACTCATATTTAATAAAGGTTCACCTCCATAAAAGCTTAGAACAAGAGGTGAATTCACCATTGTATTTCCACTAGAGAATGAAAGTTTGGAGAGAGTATCAAGAAGAATCTTAGCAGATTCAAATTTTAAAATCCCCGCTTTCCTATTTGAAAATGTTTGGTAATTTTCTCCATAACAACAGTATTTACATCTTAAGCTACACTGGGTCGTTACCTCAAAAACAATCTGCGGTATATTGATAAAAGCAGACTCAATATCAAATGCAGAAATAATCCTATTCTTTTCAATTTGAACAGTATTCAAATAACCCAATTCTGAAAATTTTGATAGCAACTGATCCGAAATAATATTGTCTTGCTTAAATGCATCATAAGATACTCTTGGTATAAGGATAAACTTCCTTAAACCAAGAGAATATAAATAGTGATTATTATTCGATGTTTTAAATACAAATGCATTCATAAATGTCTAACACAAAAAGAAGGTGGCAGATATTCTACTCACCTTCTAGATTTCTACTAAATTAGAATATTAGTCAATATTCCAACTTGCTGTACTTTGCATATCCTCGCAGACAATTTGCTCGCCTTTGCGAATAAAGGCCCAACAAGGACAATCACAAGCCCCAATATGATTGGGTTTAGTTGGCATAACCAACTTTTCAAATGTTTTTTTCTCATCCCGGACTTGCTCATCCAAGACAGATAACTTCAAGACTCCCATAGCGAATCAGTTTATGGTTATTTTGCAAAGTTACAGAAATTTTTTCATATCACCAAATCGTTCACCAAAAAAACTTTTGAAAACTTTAAAACAGTATCGCGACGCGATGGTGGCGTTTTTCTCCAGCACGTCGTACCAGTCCCCGACCGAAAGCTGCCTGACGATGATCGTAGAGTGTTTCGCGTGCCTGTCCTCGACGTTTTTCATATCAAAAAGGTGATTTGTTGGTTGCAGAGGTACGTCTTTCAGTCTTACCGCCCGCGCGCTATCGTGGAAGCATTTTTATCCGTATAGGACCGAGACGCGACATTGCCACTGAAACAGAAGAGAGGATCCTGTCTGAAAGACGATGCTCCTTCATGGCGCAATTATTCTAACATATCATTTTAGTTGAATTAGAACTGCAAGAGTTGTCATTTTTATAACCATCATTTCGTTTTATATTCAGAAGGTTGTCTATTATTCCATAATATTAAGCATTGACACAAGCGATCCATAAAAATATTTAACTCATATAAATCTCCTTCTGCACATTCATTTCCTGTTGGAGTATAATTCGATTTGGCATGAACAATACTATTTCTGGTTGAGTATAGTATTGTTCCAATCTCTCTTGCTACAACATCTCGTTCTGATTTTGAGAAAGATGTAATCCTATCAATATCTTGAATTTTTAGTTTTTTAGATATTTTATATTGTAGACCCGAAGGCAATAAATCAAATAATTCTGTAACATCAATACACTCAACCAATACTGTAGAGGTCAGTTCTCTATCTCTCAACGAGTTATCATAATTCCTAGAAATTTCAAAGATTGATTCTAAATATTTGTGATCTCGATTTTTAACTCTTAATGTGTCGAGTCGAAGGTTTAATTGTTCATATGCTACTTTTTTAGAAGCTATGGGGGAAAAATACTCAATTACCTTATAAAAATGTAAGTATTTTATCGCAGGGTCCTTTATTCCTAAAGCTTTGACATAGTAATCCATCGATTTATTGTAACTCAAAAGATCATTTGGGGTTAGAGTTACGTTTTCTTCTTCTCCATCACTATCATATTCATAATCAATAATATTATCAAATGAAAAGAACCTTCCAACCTCAATAGAAATTCCTTTCTCCACAGCAATAGTATATAAGATCTGTTTTAACAACTCTATTTCTTCCTCTGGAGATATTCTTTCAGTACCAATATATTCAATCTCGGCAGCGGTATAGAACGAAATAGGAGTAACTCCATAATTATCGTCATATATTCCATTCTTAACAGCTACAAGCCCAATAAGCAAAGGATTTGCAATAAAGTTTACCCTCAGTAAATTATCGATATAATGATATTTGAACAATTGTGATTTTTCTATATCCCATTCTGAAATGCTAATTATAACTTGTCTAATATGTCTAGAAGAAGCCGATATATTATCAGACTTAATCTTTTCAATTAGGGGAAAGTATCTTAACAAATCTCGTGTTTTATATGTTATTGTATCGAATTCATCTGGAGCATCTATATTGCATTCCTCATCATGAGATTCGTATTCCATAATTTGGGGATCTTCCCATATCGATAAGTTTTCGCCCGTATCAATTTCATATTTATCATCCAGACAGTTAAATCCCCTGATCAATATTGAAATTTCTGCTTCTGTTAGCTTCATAATCCAAAGAATTAATTATTTTCATTAGAGAATGTGTTATCAATCGCGTGGATTATCTCGAGTTTGAGGTCTTCGGGATAGTCCTCGTTTGCCATGTAGCAGGTGATTATGCGTTGAAGCAGATCTTTGTCTATACGTCCGGCGGCAACGTGATAGATGATTGCTTCCATACACTGCATGAAGTTGTAGGCGTGCCAGTAGTAGCCGTTATGGACGAGGAACCAGACACCGATTGTCAAGGCGACACGTTTGTTGGAATCCTCGAAATAATGACCGGTGCATAAGCCGAATACAAGGTATGTTAGCTTTTCAACGAAAGTGGGATAATACAAGTCGTTCTGCACGAAGTCAAGAACCTTGCGAATACCGCCTTCATCCTTTATTCCTTGGAGACCTCCACCGCTGGCTGCTACTGTCTTAGCGTAAACCACCAGAGCCTCTTCATAACTGATGTATTTCAATTCATCACTCATCGTCATCGGCTTGCTTTAGGCGTTTAAGAACTTCGCGGTTGGCTTCAAGGATATTGTCAAAATTAATCGAAGCATCACCGATAAACTTATCGAACTCGTCCGGAGTAACGGCTCTGAGATACTCCGCGAGATTACCATGCCATGCGTCACGGAATGCAACATCACGGGATGCCATTTTTATTCTAGCATCATGAATAAATGGTTCAATTATGGGAGCGGCAGCTAATTCATCAATTATCGCCTTGACATCTTCTACCGACAACTGTTTGTTGCCATTATCGGAATAACGTTTCTCTATCAAATGAGCAACGCCATTCTCAAATGATGAAATACAAAGTAGCACTTCTGCATAAAGAGTATGACGCACATTTTCCTCGTTTTGCAAACGCAGAACCTCACGATACTCTTTTGCATTCTCCTTGAATACGACTTTGTATATCAAGTCTGTTATTTGGTCATACTTATAATTCGGATGTCCATCTACATACTTTCCTACAGCGCGTGTGAAATTCTTGCGATAATTTTCACTCTTGATTGCCGTAGGAAGATAGTCTCTATCTCGCCAGTTAATATACTTGGTACCTCCTCCAGCACGCCTGTTGATAGTAGCAATAACAATATCAAGTATACGAGTGCGTAATTGCTTCGCCTTTTCACTCTCTGTAAGAAGCATTCCTATGTTCAGAAATGCGCGGAATGAAAAGACTCCCAACTGGCGTGTGAACTTAGGGACATTAATGTCCCCAACAAAATGTAACTTCAGCTCTTTTAGGGAATTGCCCTCACTTAAAAAATATCCGTTTGCACGAAGTTCATCTCCATACTCTTGCACATAGCGTTTTATAGTACGCTCATCCACACCATAAAATTCAGCAACCATCTTGGTGGTAAAAAGCAGCTGATCATGGAAACGCAGACCATTAACATCCAAGTTTTCTTGGATGGATTGAAGGGCATAATTGTTATTCAAAACGTTCTGCCGCTCGATATTTGATACTGTCAAGTCGTTCATATTACAAAATTACTAAATAATTCCTGAATGCCAGCTATCTACACACTGAAATTGTTAGTATAAAATCCGATTTTGACCATTATAATATCTACTTGAGCGTAATCTACCATTAGGGTACAAGTCGGGGCATAAGTCAGGGCACAAGATGTTCAGAATACTTCGGATTTTGCGCCGTTGGCGATGGCGTCTATCTCGTCGGCGATTTCGTCAGAGGAGAGTTTGATGTAGTCCATAAAGGTCTTTTGGGTTTTGTGTCCGCTGACGTGCATCATCTGGACGATGGTGTATTTATGGGTTAGGTACATATTGGTTATTCCGCTACGCCGGGCTGTGTGGGTGGTCACGCAGTTATAGCGTGGTATTATCACCTCGCCCTTGTCGTTGCGCTCGACAACAAGTTTACCGTCTTCCTCCAGTTTCTTCTGCTTCATGGTGAGTTTTGTCGTAACCATCTTGCCAAGCGAAGGAACGGTCTCGGAAAGTCTTTTAAGAATATCTTTAATATAGCGGTTTAATATCACGTCAACAACAGAAGGGAGATTGTAGGCGTATTTCTCACAGATGGCTCGGAGGTTGGGATTCATTATCGGGATCTTTACCTAATTGCGCGTTTTCTTCTGAACAAGACGGATAACCGGTGTCCCCTTTGCAGTTGTAGTGAAACAATCTTTGTCTATGTCGTTGTAGTCGCTCACACGTTGGCAGGTGTAGCAACCGACAAGGAATATATCGCGCACCTCATCCTGTTTACCTGTCAGCGGCATTTCATACAATGCCTGCAATTCTGCTTCAGTGAGATAAATTTCAATAGCCTTGTCTCCCTCCTCAATTTTCTTCTTGGCGAAATATTGCATAGCCCGGTCGTTGTCGTGTATGCCGTCAAGATAGGCGTAATTGACAATAGCGCGAAGATCGACCAGATATTTGTTCTGCGCCGATACCATATAGTCGTTTTTCTCCATGAAGGCAAGAAACTTGGTGACGAATGCGCGGTCAACCATATTCCAAGTATAGCGATGCTTTTTGTCGAACTGATCATATAGTTTCCGGAAACTGAACCATGCCTTGACTGTTCCCGGAGCATATCGGCTATGTCCGTTCAATTTGGCACAGGTCTTTATCTCCTCGCAAAAGCGGTCAAGGAAATTCCATATCTTCGCGCGTTCAGCGTCGATACCCTCTTTTATCAGTCGCGCCTGTTCTTCCTTTATGCGCTCTTCTTCCCGTAGACGTTCCTCCTCTTCTCGCTTTGCTTTTGCAATGGCTTCGGCTTTCTTAGGATTGGCAATAGCGAGAATTTCAGATTCGACATGAGATTTGTCGAAGGACATTCCCTCAACCTCGGATTTTACCACAAGTTCAATCCGATTAAGCGCATCGTGCAGATTGAAATTCGCCCTTTGGTGGCGCATCCAGTTTTCGGGACACGACAATGCATCTTTCCATTCCGCCACGTTCACGCGGATCTGCGAAGAAAAGAGAGTGTCAACTTTATGTTTCTTATTCTGTACCCTGAAGAAAAGGGTTGCGATCTCGTTCTTCTCGTCCTGCTTGCGAACGAAGAACCGGGAAAGAGATTTTGCCATGATACAGTGGGAAGAATCCACTTATGGCTTCGACAATGCGAAGTTAGTGATTATTCCCGAATAGTCACTACAATAGTCACTATTATTTATCAATCAATTCCTACCTGACTAAATTGAAAATCATTTAATATGCTTTATTATCAGTCTATTAGCATTTATATGGATTTAAGCGAATTGATAATAATTTAACATTTATATTACTGGTAGCGATCGGACGTAGGAGTGCAGAAACAAAACCACTTATTGAATGCTGTAATATCCAGTTCAAATTAAGTAAGTCTGTTTTGTATATTTCGACATTATACGAGGGTAAAGTCACTTTATGTATAAAAAATATCGAGATAAAGACCAGATTCTCCGATTAAGTATATAGCTTTGCAACCTGGTTCGAGGCCTTTGATGCCCTTGAAGATTATCTTGACATATTGCCCGGTGAACGGAGTAATATACGGTCATATATGGATCTCAAGCTACCCTTCATGTTGTTCTTGAATTTTGTAATAAGCTGTATACCGTCAATAAACAGTTTACTGAACAGATCCTTGCATAGTATCTCTTGTCACCCACGAGTTTACCGTATCCCTAAAAGACACTTCTTTACGAAAATAACAAAAGGTACAGGCACTGATTTGTCTAGTTCGGTAAAGCGATTGTATGATACTGTTCGGGGGGAAAGAGGTACCTGTATCTACCGCCTATCTCTTCCATAATGGTATTCAGTTCAAGCGTTAGAAGCTGAGTGACGGCTACGGGTGGGATATTGGGAGGAAACTTGAGTTTTTTATTAACTTTGCAGCTCTAATTTTTTGTACCATGAAAAATGATTCTATTGTCGCTACGGGAAAGGGGCGACTGCATTACGGGTTTGTGATTGTGGCCTGCTGCTGCCTAATGATGGGTATCAATGTTGGGCTGACGTTCAGTTGTGCGGGTATATTTTACCGGCCGGTCAGCGAAGCGTTAGGTGTAGCTGTGGGAGAGTTCGGCATCTATATGTCGGTGATGTATGTGACATCGTCGCTGATGCTTTCGGTAGCCGGGCGTATGCTGGAGCGTTACAGTGCGCGTTGGCTGTTCAGTGCGAACAGTGCGCTGATGGGTCTGACGTTTCTGAGTATGGCTCTGTATGATAATGTGTGGGAGTTTTATGTGGCCGGCGGAGTGCTGGGTGTGACATTAGCTTTTCTGCTGTATCTGAGTTTTCCGACGTTGGTCAACCGTTGGTTTCATACGCGGGTAGGTCTTATGATAGGTATCTGCAGTGCTGCTTCGGGTATAGGCGGTATGCTGTTCAATCCGGTGGCCGGAATGATGATAACCGTATGGGGCTGGCGTTGGGCTTATGCAGCTTTCGGTGTGCTGATATTGTGTGTGGTGAGTCCGTTGTTGGCATGGCTGCTGCGTGACCGTCCTGCGGACAAAGGTCTTTTGTCTTATGGAGCCGATGGTAGTGCCGTTGCCGGCGGAAAGGCGGGAAAAGGTAATAACGAAGAGGGTATGACGTACGGAAATGCTGTAAAAAGTCCGCTTTTCTATGCTTTGATATTGTTTGCCTTTATGATGATGGGTATCTCGACACTCAATCTCTTCATACCCGGTTTTGTGACTGATCACGGATTCAGTCTTGAACAGGCTTCTGTGACCGCAGCGGCTGTTATGGCCGGTGTCACTATCGGTAAACTTGCCTTAGGGTGGATAAATGACCGTAGCAGTCTTATTGGAGTGGCTGTTACTACTCTCGGTGGTGCGATAGGCCTGGCAGTGCTTATATTCAGCGAAGGGTCGCTCTTCTCCGTAATGGGCGGAGCTTTTCTGTTCGGCTGGGCTTACGCCGGTGTGACAGTTCAGACAGCCATGCTGACACGCTCTGTATTCGGTACACGCGATTATGCACGTATCTACTCGGTGATATCCATAGCATTGGCGGCCGGCGGTGCGTTGGCATCGGGAGGCTGGGGTCTGTTGGCTGATGCCACTTCCGGTACAGTTATCTTTGCTTCGGGCGCGGTAGGACTCATTGTATGTCTGCTGTTGGGTATTTGGAGTCTGCGCTCGCGTACTGCTGCGAAAGCATGATTAGGGGTGAGAAAAAGTTTTGTTAATTTTGGAGCATCTGAGTCATTGAGTCAGATGCTTTATTTTTTTGTTTAGCCGGGGACAAAAGGTTGACGCCACGTGAGAGGACTTTGTGAGGCGAAGGATAGGCAGAAAGAGATAAGAGGAGAGGGTGGAATATGGATAAGGTGGGGAGTTAGGGTAGTCGGGGGTGAGTGCTGTTAGGATGGTTAGAATATTTTTTGAGGGTGTAAGAGGGGATTGGAGAGGAGGACAAAAGCTCTGTTTTTTAATAAGACAGCATTGTTTCGGTGGGTAGGAAGTAGTGTGGGCGTGTGGAGTATTTTACAATAATAAGTGGAAAAGTATATGGAGAATGGCGGAAAATGTCTAACTTTGCAATCCGTTATGATAAACGGATTTGATAACGATAAATATCTCAGAATACAGTCTGAGCATATTAAGGAGCGTATAGCTCAGTTTGGCAACAAGTTATATCTGGAGCTTGGGGGCAAGCTCTTCGATGATTATCACGCAAGCCGTGTATTGCCCGGTTTTCAGCCCGACAGTAAGTTGCGTATGTTACAGCAGCTTAAAGACCAGGCTGAGATTGTGATTGTCATCAGTGCGCTGGACATTGAGAAGCACAAGATTCGTGCTGACCTCGGTATTACTTACGATATGGACGTGTTGCGTTTGCGTGATGAGTTTATTCAGCGGGGATTTAAGGTCGGTTCGGTGTGTGTGACACACTATAATGGCCAACGCAGTGCCGATGCTTTCCGCAAGCGTCTGGAGAATATGGGGATTCCCACTTATTTTCATTACATCATCGAGGGTTATCCCTCTAATGTGTCGCTGATAGCCTCTGACGAGGGTTTCGGACGCAATGATTATATCGAGACCTCACGTCCGCTTGTGATAGTGACGGCACCCGGTCCCGGCAGCGGCAAGATGGCCGTGTGTCTCAGTCAGCTCTATAATGAGAAGAAACGCGGTATTGACGCCGGTTATGCGAAATTCGAGACATTCCCGGTATGGAATCTGCCACTCAAACATCCTGTCAACATAGCTTACGAGGCGGCTACCGCAGACCTCAATGACGTCAATATGATTGACCCGTTCCATCTGGAGGCTTACGGTAAGATGGCTATCAACTATAACCGTGACATAGAGATATTCCCTGTACTCAATGCTCTGTTCGAGGGAATATACGGCAAGAACCCCTATAAATCGCCTACCGATATGGGAGTTAATATGGTGGGTTTCTGCATCAATGATGACCAGTTGTGCTGTCATGCTTCACACAATGAGATAATACGTCGCTTCTTTACGGCTCATAACCGTCTTGCTCTCGGAGAAGGAAATGATGCTGAGGTCAATAAAATCTCGCTGCTGTTTAAGCAGGCCGGTATTGACGTGGCTTATCGCCGCTGTGTGCGTGCGGCCCGTGAACGTGCCGAGAAAGAGGGTGTTCCGTGTTCGGCTATGGAGCTTTCGGACGGTACTATCATCACAGCCGGCAGCGGTGACTTGTTGGGGTCGAGTTCGGCATTGATACTTAATGCTATAAAACGCCTGGCGGGTATCGACCATGATGTGCATCTTATTCCCCAGGATATGATAGAGCCGATACAGCACACCAAGATCGACTATCTGCGCAGCCGCAACCCGCGCCTGCATTCGGATGAGGTGCTGGTGGCGCTGTCTGTGCTCAGCACCCATGATGAGAACTGCCGCAAGGCTCTGGAATGCCTTCCGCTGCTGCGTGGCTGCGAGATGCACTCAACGGTGATGCTCGGCGAGGTGGACCACAAAATCTTCAATAAGCTTGGGGTGGGGCTTACCTGCGACCCGAAGCGCAAGAAGTGATAGCCGCCCTCCCGAGCCGAGGCAAATGGCTGACGCACGGGAGGTGGACGGATAGCTTTTTGTTTTTTGAGGTGGGTGGTTACGGATTATTTTGTTAACTTTGCATATTGCGCTGTGTGAGCTGCGGGTCTTTTATGGGAGCTGCGGTGCGCACAGCGATTTTTAGAGTACCATTATAAAATCTAAACAGATGATGAACAGATTTTTACGTTTTGCTGCCGTGAGTGTGGCCGCTCTGTCGCCGACGTTCGGTGTGTGGGCTTACCAAGTGACTCCCAGCCAAGGTGTTGTGAACCTTGATGACTGTCCTGCCGGTCTAAGTTCGGTTGAGATTGCAGGAAATTTCAGCATTAATCGCCTTGCGCCGGGTTATATCACTCTGAGCCGTGACGGTAAGACTATTCGTCAGATTCCGGCTTCTAACAAGCAGTACATGTACACTTTCTCAGGCTTTGACCGCACTGATATAGGTGATGTACACGTGACCTTCTTTATCGAAGGTACGGCTAATACCGGTGGCGACTATAAGGTGACTGTGCCCGAAGGCTTCTTCACAGATATGACTACCGGTCAGCCTACAGAGGCTATGGAGTTCAACTGGACTATCAACCAAAGCAGCGTCACTATCTCTCCGGCACGTAACGGTAGTTACACATCATTGTCGGAATTCAGAATCACACTTCCCGAAGAAGTCGATTCAGAGCCTATAAAATCTTACAGAGTCTATGGTACTCCCAGCATGGAGAGTCTGTATGACGATGACTCATTTGTCAGCGACATAGCTATCAATGTGGCTATCGAAGGCAATGTAGCTGTGCTTACTCTTGCAGAACCCATCACCACTCCCGGCACATATATCCTCAATCTGTCTGAAGGTATGATAAAGGGTACAGGAATCAACGGAGCCACATGGAACTCGCCGGCCGATCAGGTATCTTACCGTGTAGTACTCGACTCTAAGGTAGGTATAACTATATTACCGGCACCGGGTGAGTATGAGGAATTTGCTCCTGTCACAAGCGAGGTTGACGGTACGGAGTTCAATTATACCTTCCTGATTGAGTTACCTGAAGATACCCCCATTACGTACGCACTCCGCGCTAAAGCACAGCTGTACCCAATGAATGAGGATGGCAGCTTCGACACATCGACATCTGCGGTTACAGCAGGTTCGTTCACCGCTGTCAAGAAATCGTCTACTCTGCTTGCACTCATACCTACTGCCGGTGATACACAGGTAGTCAATCCTGCCGCCGGTCGTTATGTCCTCTATATTCCCGAGGCTATGTATCAGACCAGCGAAGGCCGTAACGGAAGCTATTGGTTTGAGTATACCGTATTGCCCAACACCAGCGTGCCCTGCACAGTGACTCCCAGTGTAGAGACAGAAGTTGAATCGCTTAAGGACATCACTCTGACTTTCGCACCCGATATGGAGGTAACATGTCAGAATAGCTCTTATGGCGTGCTTACTAACGGCGTGGCAATTTATACACTTTACGGTACAGTGCCTGAGGAACAGCCTAATACGGTAGTCTTCTCTCTGTCTTTACCGCTTGAAGAGAATGGCACATGGACATTCACCACACCTTCGACCGGTTTCAGTGTAGGCGGTCGTGCATACAGCGCCCAGTACTCATTTGTTATCGGTGACCAAGTTAAGGTAGAGTCTGTGGAGGCATTTACAGGCGTATGTGATATCTATACACTTGACGGTCTCCGCGTGGCTGCTAAAGCCGAGGATACAGATGGCCTGCCTAAAGGTCTTTACATAGTGGTTCCTGCCGACGGCAGTGCCGCTCGTAAAGTGCTTGTGAAATAAGATACACTCTTAACGGCGTATAAAAGGGAGGACACATAATTGTGTCCTCCCTTTTATACGCCGTTAAGAGTGTATTGAATTTTCTGTGCTGCAGGCGGATTATAAAAACCATGTAAAAAATGGCATGGAAGTTGTAGATTAAGCTATAATTCTCTAACTTTGCAATTATGAATCTCCCGGTATCGGTCTGCTTCCCGATGTACTCAGGATTGTGTGGCACGCAAGGAGATAAAAACTAAAAGTAACCTTAATTGTGAAACTATTTTTACTCCTCCTGACTGTCGTATGTAGCCTGACAGCGACAGTGCGGGCTCAGATTAACGCCGGTGCTCTGATAGAAGACCTCGGTAAGCAGCTCTCTAGAGCTGACAACTCCAAGGACAGCCTCAAGCTACTGTATGATATTTACGACTTGTCGGAACGCCGCAGCAAATCAAATTACGGCTGGAAGATACTTGAACTGAACAGCCGTCTTGACAATGTGGAAGCCCAGGCGGATATGCTGTGCCAGCTGTCAGTGCTATATCTGCGTAATGACTCGATATTGCAGCATCTTTATAATCTTGCCAGTCAGTTGCCCGAAGGTGATCAGCGCAGTGCCACACAGCTGTTTGTATCATTACAGCGTACCACAGGACGTGTATCATTCCTGAATGAAGAAGACCGTATGCAACGTATCCGGCAGATTCTTATGAAACAGGAGGGACAGCACAACAGTAATACCGAACCGTCGCTATACGAACAGATAGAACAGCTGTATAGTCTGGTGCTGTACATGGGTACTACGACACGAGGCTCGCTCTATGAGGAATATCTCGACAAGCTGTCCAAAATGATTGACGAACTGCCCGAAGACATATATCAGCTGCGCAATATGTTCTATACTTCTTCGGCAAACTTCTACACCAACAACGACATACATGACAAGGCCATTGAGGCTGACCGCAAATTGCTCAATGTCATAGAGGGTCTGCAGGAAGAATATAAGGATATGGGACGTGATTACCGCAACTACGATACGTTCCTGTATGTATGCTACCGTCGGATGCTCAACAACTATAAGGCACTTGATCCGGAAGAGGTTGACAATCTTTATTCCGAAACCATGAAGCTGGTTCATTCCAATAAAGATGTCAGAGCGGACTATAATAAATCTCACCGTATTGATATATACTACAATATGGCCAAGAAGAATTACTCACGGGCGGTGGCATTGATAAATGAATGGCTGAAGACTAACCATGACAAACCGCTCATACGCCGTCAGATGCTGGGGCTGCTGAAAGAAGCTGCCGAGGCTACGGGCGACGAGACCTCACTGCTGAGTGCGCTCAAAGAGTATAACGGTCTGCTTGAGGAATATAATAACCAGCAAAGTGCCGAAGCATACCGCGAGATGCAGATACGTTACGATGTCAGCGAACTGAAAGCACGTGCTGCCGAAGCCGAGATAGCCACCCGTGATGCCAAGATATCATTTAACCAGAAGATAATACTTATTACTCTTTCGGCCTCATTTGTACTGATTGTAGTTCTGCTTCTGTTAGCACGCCGCTACGGTGATATGAAACACAATCTGCGTAAGCTTAAAGACGAGATGTATATAATAAAAGATGAAAACTCACGTCTTTCACATCACCGCGAACGTCTGCAGAAGGAAGTACGCAAACTGCGTAACTCGGCACCGCTCAGCCGTAACAATGCTGAAATGAAACGTTCTGAGGAATCGCCTTATGCACCGCCGGTCGATGATGAAGAATGACCGAGATAAAGGATAAAAAAGTCACGGGGAGTATCTGCACTGCAGATACTCCCCGTGACTTTTACAGTTATTACTTTTCGGCATCAGCGAGGTGTAGAAAGGTAATCACGCCAATATGCACGGCGCACTTTATGTCGTATTTCCTCTTTGCCGGCCGGTATAATTATTATTTCCGGCTGATTATCTTCACCTACGTAGTCGTATGCATACTGGGCGGTATCGCCTAATGTATCATTGAAATGATAGATACGGTTCCCCTCGGAGCCTTCTATAACGAGGTGTCCGGTCATTGTTATCCAAGGTTCTCCGTGCAGATTGTCGTCACGGCGGTAGATTGCCAGACGGTAGAGAGAACTGTCGTTAGAGGCAGCCGCATCAGGTTGTACAAGGATATCATCGCCCGGAGCAGTATCGACTCTTTCTTCAGCCGAAACCGAATCAGTGACTACGGGAAGGTCACTCATATCCACACGGTAGAGATAACCGTTGTCGATACCGTAGAGACAGAAGGCAGGTACCCAGCCCTGACGCATAGGCTGCGCCAGACTTTCTATTTCCTCACGGGCCAACATAGAACGCAGAGCCTGTTCAGCTACCGAAGTATAATTGACGGAATATATGCTGTCATCAAGCCATACATACTCGCCGTTGTCAAGTGTCCAGCCTCGGAAGCCGTTGTCTGACCAGCGGTGTAGGGCAGCTCTTTCTATAACATGTTTGAGTGAATCATCGACCAAGACCGGATAATAATCTACCATTGCAGCTGAATCGGTAATATCTTTGAGCGGATAAGGGCGGGCCAGCGGGTAGGCCACAGCACTGGCGAAACGTGCCTTGTCACCGTTGCGGACGGCTGAAGTGACGAGCGTTACTATGCGTGGAGCAGCCTCCTCAACAGAGTCTTCGATGGTAGCGTCCAGATTACGGTCACTACTCTGTCCCCCTCCGCCGCGTCCGCAAGCCATCGACAGAATCATCGTCGAGAATGCCGAAATGATGAAGAGAGAAGGTATATGATTAATTAGCTTCATTGAATATCCTCTTTTAATGCTGTTAACATCAATGCACGTAGAGGAGTTCGAATTCCTCATGGCGGCGGCGTTGAATCTGTGAATTTACTTTTCCCCGATAACGGCAATGGGCAACATACGTATCTTTAATGTCACGGTTACCTGCTTTAAGTTTGGTGATAATGCTTGACTGGCCTACGTTACCTATTCCGATGTTATAAGCAAGTACCGCCAACAGAAGAGAATCGGGACCGAAGCTGCGGTAACGGGCACACAGCTTCTTAAGATCAGAGCGCAACAGACGGTCAGCTTCTTTTTCAGACAACTGTACGCCTCGTTTGTACTTTTCACCCGAGAGCACCTTATGACCATATCCTACAAGTGGCCAGTGCTTGGGGCTATGCATGCCCTCATACTTTTTAATAACTGCGACCGCCTCATCGAAAGTTGGTACACGTTTCTGTGTCAGTGCCGGTTTTGCCAGCAGACCGACCATCGAGATTATGGCCAAAATGATGATAAACAAAAATTTTCTCATATAAACTCATTTTAGTGCGGGGACTACCGCTGTCGGTAATATGTCCCATATAGAAAGAGATAGGACATTGTCGGCGACACCGATAATCGGCACGCTGTGAGACCTGTGGCCTTTGCAAGCAGACGGCTGACAGGGGGCCACAAAACTTCCGCACACGCCGAAACACCACAGGCATAAGGAGAGCCGGCGGTGTGATAATGTGACAGAAGTGCATTATACAAAAGAGTACAATACGGACCTACACGTTTATATAACGTATAAATTCTAAAAAAAGAAAAAATAGAAATCTAAAAATAAGATTAATTAACAATTATTTACCTTTTACAATAATTTATATCTAATTTATATTTTCTTGTTGACATGATGTAAAAATGTGTCTGTCGCAGAATTTTAGATACTGAAGTCAAGGTGACTTCACTCTTTTGGATAATCAGGCTACCTGTTTGTCAAGATAGAAAAATTAACGTCTGTCCTTATGTATCGCAGACATAAGGACAGACGTTGGCGATGAAAAATGAAAAGTCTTTTAATTGAGCTGAGCGCGGTGGAAGAACTCGTCATGAAGGCGGTCAACTGCTTCGATAAGCTCGGCAGGAGTATGTGCGTTGATACGGCGGCAGGTGCGTTCGTCTTCACCACATATCAGACAGGGTCTGTAACCGTCGGTTTTGATACGGCGTTCTACGAGCTTGCCGTCATGACCATAAACTTCAAGTTTGAAAAGGCGTCCGAGGGGGTGTTCACGTTCTATATCGCAACAGATTGCCTTTGCATCGGCACCATCATTAGGAACTACAAGAAAACTTTCGAAGCCTGTCGGCAGTTCATGTACTTCCAGCCAGTCGGGACGATAACCGAAACGTTCTATGAGAACACGAAGAGCTTCGTAGCCTATATCATTATTCTGACGTGAGTTGCGCACTGCGCCGGGTATTTCGGCGGTCAGTACTATTATAGAGTGGTCGGGAAACTTAGCGGCCAGTTCCTGCTGGCGGGCGGCGCGGACGTCGCGGGCATAGAGGCGATGATTTAGTGTTACTGCCATGGTGTCAGATAGTTTTTTCTTGTATGTGTTGTCCTGTCGTCAGACCGGACAGTCACGTGTTAGATAGATTCAGATTGCAAAAATAACTAATTGCAGCCGTTTGTCCTATATCCGGAATTATATTATAAAGCATATTCCTTTAGCAGAATTTTCTCACGGTGGCGAAACGGTGTCCTTACATATACGACTACTTATAAAACAAGTCCGGGGTGTGCTGACAATCAGCACACCCCGGACTTGTTTTATTTATTTCAACGTTTCATCAGACGGCCGGCAGAAATTACATCCTTATGAGCACCGTGTACGCCGGGTACACGCTTTGCTCGCGGCATACGGGTCTTCATCTTGGAAGTAGCAGCTGCAGCAGGCTCGGGGTCTACTGTCATCATGTAGCCTTCCCATTCACCTGTGATTGAATAACCCTTGGCTGATACAAGATTAAACTCAAGATTTACCTTTGAATAACCTTCGCCTATACCTTCAGGATATGAAACGGTTACTGTGCCGCCTCCGAGAGGAGCCATAACGGTATTGTACAATTCACCTGTCTCGGGGTCAATTTCAACAGCACCGAGGTCGCCGTACCAGCTGTAGGAAGGACTCATGCCGTAGTCAATGAAACCTGTCAGACCGGTAAAGGCTTTGAACTCGTTGTTGAGTGTGTAAGTCCCCTCTGCAAGAGGTTTACCTTCGGTGAAGAGGTCGAGCCACAAGTAGTCACCCTTGTCGCTGTCCTGATCTATAATTAACAGAGTATGCTGTACGAGCCCCTTGGCTATAGTCTCACCCATGATATAGTCAGCACATATAGTGGTGGGTGTGAATGTAAGGTCTACATTCTCTGTAAGAGTATCAGCAGTATCTATTCCGGGGAAGTCATTATCACAGAAGTTACGTATGTCGGGGGTACCGTCGTATGAGCCTGTAAGATGGATGCCGTTCTCTGCTACCATATCAAACTCGATATGGGTACCATTGTTGCTTACAGTATATGTGCCTTCTGTGAGGTAAGCTAACTGACGTCTGCCATCGGCACCGAGATACATGAGGTATGTACCTGTCGGAGATACAGTACCCCACATGTCAATTTCTCTGCCGCGACCGAAGGTGTAAGGTATATAAGTGTAGCTTGGTACTTCCTCGCGCCACTCTGCTGTGTAGACACCGTCAATAAGGCGTGCGGGTTTGTAATTGATAGGATCCTCTACTTTGGGCTGATACATATCAAGATTGAGCCAGTAGCCTTCTGTCTGAGTGCCCCACTCATCAAATGTGCCGGTATAAATCTGCACGGTCACATCGTCTGCAAATGGATAGAACCAGTTACCGTAGAAACGGCCCTGAGCACCCTCGAATGTGATATCCTGGTCCTCAGTAAAATCATTACTTACCGAAGCACCGGCAATGAAATTCATTTCACCCTGATAACGTACAGCTACCTGTGTGCCGTCGAGTGTGGAAAGTTCCGCACGCATGTCATACTGACCGGGTGCTGTGTGACGGACATCGACTGTGCCGCCGATAAGGAACAGCTGAAGAATATCATCTTCACTTTCGCCGAGACGTATCCATGCGGTTGATTTCTGAACGTCCCATGTATTGGGGCCGTTGGTGACACCGGCGGCAGCACGATAATAGCCGGCGGGCAGTATCGCGTCATAACTGTCTTCGCTGGCGGCGCCTATAAGGGCAAGTGACAGCTGAAGGTCGCCTATTTCAGTCGGCATACCGTCTGCATCAACACTGCCTGTGGCAACTGACACTTCATATAAACCGTTTGTGCCGCTGAGACGATATACTCCTTCTACAAAATTATCGCACTCCAGATAACTGGGAGCCTCTTCAAACTTTATGCTGCCTACATCGGAGGTAGCGAAAACGGTCTTCTCGCCATCTTTGGTAGTCACCACTACCTGATACTGCTGGGCAAAAGCCGGGCAGCAGGAGGCCACAGCGAGCATGGCCAATATATTATTTCTCATATAGCAGTAGGCTTATTTTATGATTTTGAACGATTGTCCCTTTGCAGCAAACACGTATGCACCGGGATTCCAGCCCTGAGTGTTTACTGTGGCTGCACCTGAGAGGTCGGCGGTTGCCGAAGCTACACGACGTCCGGCAAGGTCATAGACCATGACAGCGGTTTCCGGTTCGAGTCCGGATACTGTCACAATGCCGCCGACAAGGCGTACACTCATTGACGGAGTAGCCTTAATATCGTTCACAGCGGTATTTATATTATTGAAAGTGAAGCTCACACCTTCCGACATAGGGTACACCACACGGGTTTCATCGATGTCAGTCAGAACAAGGTCATTGCCTTCAAAAGTCACACGGGGTTCGAGTGCGAAGCTATATTCAATGCTTTGTCCGTTGCCGGTATGTACTATCAGATTTGCAGTGCCCATATCGTCCTGAGCCAACGCACTGCCGGCAAAGGCAAGAGCCATGGTCAAAGCACTTATTATTTTTTTCATAGTCGGTATTATCAGGGATTGGTTAAGAATTTGATTTCACCCTCATAAATTATGATAGCTTTGCGACCGCTTTCGAGTGTGAGATCCATAGTTATAGTGTAGATATCACCGTTTTTCTCTACAGTGACAGGACCGTTGTAGTGATTGTCGGTATAAGGATTGTAGGTGGTGAGCACACTGCGTGGGCCGTAAGTACCCGGAGTGCAGTCTTCCGAATATTCATAGACACCCGGAGTCAGCTCTGTGGCGTCAGTTGCATCGAATACATCAGTAACCATTTCGAAGGTCCAGTTTGTATCATTGAAACGGAGACTGAACTCACCGGGCTGCGGATCATTGATTTCCGCAACTCTACATTCTGTGGCTGTAAGCTCCAGAATGGGTGAGTAACCGGGCAGTGGGCCTGAATAGACGGCGTTGAATTCCGTCTCTCCGTCGAGGGTCAGAGCAAACGTTATGACATATTCGTTTCCGTTAGCAGCTACGGTTATCTCACCGGCAGTGATTGCGTGCTGTGTGCCGCTGAGAGTCACCCATGACCAGTTGGGGTCGGTATCGAATGTCCATTCAGTATTGGCAGGACTGGCAGTGTAGACACCGGGCTCAAGATATTCAGCCGTCTGAGGACCACAGAGGAAAAGCTGCAGCTCGGTGCCGTTGGCTTCAGTAAATGTAAGGTCTGTACGGCCATACGAATAAGGATGGGCTGATGCGGTAGTGAAAGTCACTGTGCCCGGATCGGGATTAGAAATCTCGACAAACGAGACCTCGCTGACATAGTCGATGTTGAACTTTGTCATGAGTCCTTCGGTGTCGGTTACGGTCATGGTCTGGGCTTGTGCCGTTACCATGAACGCTCCCGCCGCAAAGAGGGTGGCAAGGAATTTGTTCATAGAGTGTGTTGGTTAATGTTAGCAGAGCCAAAGATATTAAGAAGTTGTGATATTTGCAAATAAATAATAATATTTTTTAAATTTTAATTCATAACTCAATGATTTAGATATTATTTAATATACACTATAAAAATACCCTCTCTGCTCGGCAGAGAGGGTATTTTTTGTGAAATGGAATAGTATGACCGCTCAGGCGAATAAGCGAGCGTAACGGTTAACGAGTTCCTGCAGCCCACCATGCACACCGCGTCCCATAGCTTCGAAACGCCAGCTGCCGTTGCGTCGGTAAAGACGACCGAATTCTACGGCGGTTTCTATAGAGAAGTCCTCGTCAAGATCATAGCGGGCCACTTCCACTTCACGGTTCGGGTCCTCTACGTTATAGAGACTTATAAAGGAGTTGTGTACCTGTCCGAAGTTCTGACGACGTGTGTCGGCTTCGTGGATAGTGACGGTAAAGATAATCTCTTCGATGCGCGGGTCAACCTTTTCGAGGTCTACGGTAAGGCTTTCTCCATCATCGCCGGTGAGGTCATCACCCGACGACTCGACAGAATCATCGACAGATCTCTGATTGTTATAGAACACGAAGAAGCGTTCGGCCGGAATCTGACCGTCGCTACCGAGCATGAAAGCTGAGGCATCGAGGTCGAAATCAAACCCGGTGCCGATATTAGGTTTCCAGCCAAGCACGATACGTACTTTTTTCAGACCGAGATCAATGCGCTGGCCCTTGGTGAGATTGATTGCCATAAGTCAGTTGGGTAAATAGGTTCTTTATTAAATTGATTTAAGAGCTACTTATCTGAAACGACGTATCAGACGTTCGTAGTCATTGCGTCTCGGGTTGTGCAGTGCCATTTTGAGAAGATGCTGAGTGACACGATGTATAAACTTCTGGCTTCGCGTACCTTTGATACGGCTTATATCTTCGGTACTTACCGGCAGCTCGAAGTCAAACATGTGGTCGCCGGTTTCTATCATCTCCTGTGTGCGCCGGCGTATATACTTAACCTGTTCGAGATATATGCCCGAGGCATGATTGAAAGCGTCGATAAGATCGAGCAGTGCTTCGAACATCTCATAGTTACCGCTTGCCAACTGCAGGCGCCGCAGGTCACGGTCAGTCATATACTCGGCATGTTCACCCCATGTCACGGCTGCGCGGTGATGTGTGATAAGGAAAAGAGTACGGCGTACTATGGGGGAGTCGTAATGCAGCGCACGCATCATCTGTCGTGCCACTTTTGTACTCCTCAGTTCGTACTGCGGGTAGGAAACAGTGCCGTCCGGGTGCCGTACTTTCGAGGGTTGTTTGCCGGTCTCGTACAGCATGGCGGCCAGACGTAGCGGTAGCCACGGGTGATTCTCCGTCTTTTCGAGATAGTGAAGTGTGTCAAGAGTATGGTCCCATACACTGTAGTCGGACGGGTTCATATCCTCTTTGGCAGGCTGTCGTGTATCATCGGGTAGACGTTTGAGCGGGTTCAGCTGCGGAAATATGAAGGAAAGTGCGCCTATGTCGCGCAGGTAGCCCAGTCCTATATCCGGACGCGGGCCTGTAAGCAACTTATTGAATTCGCCGATAAGACGCGGACGTGAGATGATATTGAGCCTGCCGGCATTTGCACTCATGGCTTCAAGCAGATTGTTGTCAATTTTCCAGCCGAAGCGTGCCGCAAAACGTACACAGCGCAATATACGCACCGGGTCATCATCGAAAGTCTCGAAAGGCTCGGTAGGGGTACGGAGCACATGTTCGTGTATGTGCTTTACACCAACCCCGGTGATGTCGATGAGCCGATCGTTGGTTATGTCGTAATAGAGTGAGTTGATTGTCAGGTCACGGCGCAGGCAGTCCTCCTGCAGACTGCCGAATGCCGTCTCCGGATTGCGACTGTTGTGGTCGGTGTACTTTTCGCGGCGTGTCTGTACCACCTGCAGTTCATCGTCGGGAAATTCACGTAACTGCAGCTTGGCCGTACCGAATTTCGGAAACAGTACCGGTTCACTTACCGTGAGCTTATTTGCGGCCAGCCAATTAGCGAATCTTATGCCGCCGTCCGGCAGGTCGACGGCAAGATCCACGTCCTTGATGTCGTTGCCCATCACCTCGTCACGACAGCAGCCCCCGACGGCATATACATGTCCCTCGTAGGGTGTGTCCTTGGTGAGTCGGCGCAGATAGGCGCAGATGTCATGGTATATCTGTGTGGTCATGTTTTCTCAGCTATTCAGCGTATGTGCAATGCTCCTTCAAAGCGGGCAACCACATCGGGATTGCCCGAATGTTTGCCCGGGTCGGAAGAGAGTTTGCACGTGTCGCACCAGAACGGCCACGAAGCCTCGGGTTTCACCGATGTCAGTTTAATGACGATGTTGAGCGGGTGTAGTCCCTCGATGTCGTTGGTGAAGTGAGTGCCGATACCGTATGAAGGCAGACAGCGTCCCTCGGCGTAATGTTGCAGAGCAATGGCCGAGTCTGTGGTCAGGGCGTTACTGAACACCACCTGCTTATAACGCGGGTCTATGCCTAACGAACGGTATTTGGCTATGATTTTGTCAAGCTGTTCACGGTTGTTACCACTGTCCACACGCAGTCCTCGGAAGAGATTGGCGTAGTCTTCTGTAAAGTTAAGGCTGAATATGCGCCAGCCGTAAGTATCATATAGGAATGTGCCCAAAGCACCCTGATAAGTGCGTGCCCAAGCCTGCATAGCGAGCTTGTTGGCCATGACAGGGCCGTACATACCGGCTATGGCACATATAAGCTCGTGAGCCATAGTGCCGATAGGAGTGAGGTTGTACTTCATGGCCAGATATATGTTGCTGGTGCCGGCAAAGCGGCCTAACCATTCATCTGAAGAGTGGCTGACATCGGTAAAAGCTTCCACTACCGTATCCTGTACTATTAGTGAGGCGCGACGGCGTGTGCCGAACTCGCTGAATACACATCCACCTTCAAGAAGTTTCCGGCCTTTGTCACAGGCACCGAGACGCACCTTACCGAGGTCTACCAGCGGTTCGAGACCCATCATGCGGTAGTAAAGCTCCGATACTATGGCCAGTGTCTTGACTTCAAGTAATATGGTCTGACACCAGGGGCCTTCGAAACCTATCTGGAGATGTCCCGAAGCGTCCTGTGTTATTATGACCTGACGCGGATTGTAGCGGAACCCCCGGAGATAGTCGTAGAGCCAGTGGGGTATATACGGACAGGCACGTTTCATGAAACGTGCCTCCTCCTGTGTCATGACCACATCGGCAAGGGAGTCTATCTGTTCGCGCATAGCTTTGGCGAAACCGACCGGAAAGACCATATTGTTTCGGTCGGTGAATGTGTAGCGCACTTCGGCGCGGGGAAAATTGTCGACCACGGCGCAGCACATCGTGAACTTATAGAGGTCGTCGTCGGTAAAGTGGGTTATAATAGGACGCATGCTTTTGTATTGTCAAGGTTTTGAGCTGGGTTGACGGGCTGTGATAGGCTGGAATTTGTGTCCGTCACAGGTACACGGGGTTGCTGTCGCCACATGTTTGTCATAATCAGTGTCTGATATGAGCATGGCTTTGGCAGTGCGTGACAGACCGTAGCGGTTAAACCACGGGTCGGCACTCCACCACCATTCCACAGCTATGACACGCGGACAGGCAGTGAAGGCAGCGTGTATTTCGAACAGTCGTTTACGGGCACACACGGTTATAAGCCGACGTCCGTCGCGCCAGTGAGTGATACAGATGAGGTGCGGCTTGATACGTGTGTCACTGTCAAGAGTTTCTGAAGTTGTCAGGCCGCGTACGCTCATAGTCAGTCCGAGGCGTCGGTTAATATCATTCATGAGCGCAAGAAACTGACGCCCGTGCGGTCCGTCATCGACCGTATGGGTGTACCATATATAATAATGTATCATTTCGTGCACGATGGTATCGACCAGTTCGTCTTCCGAACGGTCAAGACATCGGCTGATGCGCATGTGACATTCACCGGCACCTCGCGGACGTGAGGCCGGCCATACCTTGGGGTGTACGAATGCACCAAGGTGTGTGAGAGAGTCCGTCAGTCTGATTGGCAGACGGGGCAGACGACCACCGAAACAGAGAACATTATAGTGGTCAAAAACGGTATTGACAAAATCAAGAGTGGCACGCATAACAGCAAATATAAACGCCAACGGGCACGCTGTTATGTATGGTGTGCCCCTTGGAAATGCAAAAATACGTAAAATCTGCCGAAAAATTACCTATTACTTCGAAAATATGTTGATAAACACATATTGTCATGATGTATTATGTGACTTTTTAACTAAATTTGCAAATAGATACCCGATATTGCATCATATTTTAAATATATATCGACATGGCAATCAATCTGCAGAAGGGCCAGCGCATAGGCGTAGGTCTGCGTAAAGTAGGCATAGGTCTCGGCTGGGACCCTAACGACAGTACAGGTTTTGACTTTGATCTTGATGCCGCAGCTTTTATGGTCGGTGAAGACCGCAAGCTCCCGGTAGATGAGTTCTTTGTGTTTTATAATAACAAGCTGTCACCTGACGGTGCTGTGGCTGCCGGTGATGACGACCGCACAGGGTCCAGCTCGGTAGGCGGTGACGATGAGACATTAACTGTCAATCTTGATAAAGTAGACCCCCGTATCAACGAGATAATTTTCACCGTTACCATACACGAGGCCGAAGCACGCCGTCAGAACTTCGGCCAGGTACACAACAGCTATATACGAATATATAATGAAGAGACCGGCGAGGAACTGGCCAAGTATGAGCTGGAAGAGGACTTCTCGATTGAGACAGCCGTAGAATTCGGCCGTCTCTACCGTCGCAACGGAGAGTGGAAGTTTGAGGCTATAGGCAACGGCTACAAGGGCGGTCTTGAGTTCTTCCTCGAAAAGTATAATTGATAACTGAAAAAACTTACTATGGCTATCAACTTACAGAAAGGTCAGAAAATAAATCTTGAGAAAAACAACGGTTCAAAACTTACCGATTTCTGTGTAGGCTGCAACTGGGGTGCCATAACCAAACGTGGTGGTTTTCTCGGTATAGGCAAACAGACAATAGATGTCGACCTTGACCTTAGCTGCGCTATGTTTGACGCAAAGGGGCAGCTTGTGGACTTTATCTATTCACCTCTTTATCGTCCCGAGCTGCTGGCACAATATGGTCAGAAACCGGGCAAGCTGTCCAGCTATGACGGCGCTCTGCGTCACACCGGTGACGACCTTAAAGGTGACCAGAACGGTAATGACGGTATTGACAACGAGATTCTGACCGTTGACCTCAAACGTGTCAGCCCTCAGATTGACCAGATTGTATTCTTCCTTAATACATGCGGTCAGGAAGACTTCTCACAGATACCCTACGCCACGATACGTATGTTCGAGGGTACGCCTACACATGTCAAGGAGGTATTTGCCCAGTATGACGTAGCTGCCGAGTCTCAGTATGCCGGTATGGGAGCTCTCATTATGGGTAAGCTCTACCGTCGCAACGGAGAGTGGAAGTTTGCCGCTATCGGTGAGGCGTATGCCGATCGTTTTATCGGCCAGACTCTGGAGCGTCTGCAGAAGCAGATGGCCTGATTTTTTTCTCCACCTAAACCTGAATATAAAATGCGAAAACTTCCGGTATATCTGCTGCTCGACACGAGCGGTTCAATGTTCGGCGAGCCTATTGAGGCCGTCAACAGCGGTGTGCAGGTGCTTCTTTCAACCCTGCGCAGTGACCCTTATGCTCTTGAAACAGCTTATCTGAGTGTAATAACTTTCGACAATACTGCACGTCAGGTAGTGCCTATGACAGAACTGTCGGCTTTTCAGGCTCCCAATCTTACTGCCAACGGCTGTACGGCTCTGGGCGAAGCTCTCAGTTTTGTGGCACAGCGTGCCGACGCCGAGGTGACCAAGACTACCGCTGAAAAGAAAGGTGACTGGAAACCTCTGGTTTTCATAATGACGGATGGTGCTCCTACAGATGATCTGCAGCGTGGCATTGATGAGTTTAAGAAGCGTAAATGGGGTATTGTCGTGGCTTGTGCCGCCGGTGCCGGAGCCTCAACCGACACTTTAAGGAAGATAACGGAATGTGTGGTGAGTCTTGATCAGGCTGACAGCAACACAATAAAGAAATACTTCAAATGGGTTTCGGCTTCTATCAGCACCAGCTCCATGAAAGTGGACGAGGGTCACGGTGATGTCACCGGACTCAGCGAGCTGCCCCCGCCGCCGCCTGAAATCAATATCGTAGTCTGATAACCATGCGCCGATTACCGGTATATATACTCATCGACACTTCGGGGTCGATGCGCGGTGAGCCTATCGAGGCTGTCAAGGTCGGACTGGAGGCCATGATTGCAAGTTTGCGTCAGGATCCGTTCGCCCTTGAGAACGCCGCTATAAGTATCATCACCTTTGATAAGGATGTCAAGACGGTGCTCCCGCTGACACCGCTTGAAGACTTACAGTTGCCCGAAATCACAGTGCCCGAATCAGGAGCCACACATACCGGTGCAGCTCTCCGCACACTGTGTGAGCATGTCGACAGGGAGGTGCGTATGAGTACACCTGAACGCAAAGGCGACTGGATGCCGCTTCTGTTCCTGCTTACTGACGGCAAGCCTTCGGATATTCAGGAGTATAACAACCAGATTCAGGAGGTGAAGCGGCGTAAATTCGGTGCTATTGTAGCTTGTGCTGCAGGCATGAAAGCACGTACCGAACCGCTGAAACAGCTTACCGACCAAGTCTATATGCTTGATACGCTTGATTCAAACGGCTTCAAACAGTTCTTCAAGTGGGTAAGCGATTCGATAGGTGTAGGCAACCGCAGCGTAGGCTCGACTGATGATCTGACATTGCCTCCGCCTCCCGCTGAGGTCAATATAATAGTGTGAACAAATCCCTCCAATCATAATTAAACAGAAACCACAATGCGACGACTCCCCGTATATTTAGTCATAGATGTATCTGAATCGATGGTAGGTCAACCTATCGAACAGGTGCGTAAGGGTATGCGCGAAATTGTACAGCAGCTCCGCAGTGACCCCTATGCTCTTGAGACAGCATGGGTGTCGGTCATTGCATTTGCCGGACGTCCTAAGACACTGGTTCCGCTGACCGAGACCTATACTTTCTTCCCGCCCGAGATTCCCATAGGCGGTGGTACGGGTCTGGGTACCGTACTCAATCATCTGATGGACGATATAGAACGGAATGTGGTCAAAACTACCGCAGATAGGAAAGGCGACTGGAAGCCGGTCGTTTTTCTGATGACCGACGGTATACCTACTGATGACCCCAAGTCGGCCATTGCGCGTTGGAATAAAAGTTTCCGGCGTCGTGCCGCTATGACGGTCATTGCCATCGGTGACAATGTTGACCCGTTGCTGTTCGGACAGCTCACTGACAGTATAGTACGTTTCAACGCCGACGGTGAGGATTCGTACAAGAAATTCTTCAGATGGATAAGTGCCTCGGTGACTGCCAGCAGTAAGTCGGTGGCCGACTTCGGTGAGGAGGGTATCAAACATGCCCCGATGGAGGGTATCAATCTCGAAAAGGTAAAGATTGAAGACCGTGCGGAAACTGGAAACAGTTCCAAGATAGACGATAATTACGCCGTATTCGAGGGTAAATGTCAGACCACAGGCAACCGTTATCTGATAAAGTATGCCCGCCGTCCGGAAGGAATGCATTTCGGCAATGATCTGAGTGCTACCGATTTCAAACTGGTAGGAGCCTATCCTATAGACGGAAACATCTATGACAGTCTCAGTGCCAAGGGTTACAAACCTGCCACTATCAGCGTGAGTCGTCTTTACGGACAGCCTATATGTCCGTGTTGCGGCAATCAGCATGGCTTTGTCACCTGCGAGTGCGGACGTATATTCTGTGTTGGTGAGCAGGAGTTTATCAAGTGTCCTTGGTGCGGAATCGAAGGTACATTGAAAGTTACTAACGAGGCTTTTGATGTAGGACGCACTCAGGGTTGAGGTGCAGCATGACCTATTTTATATGATGTCGCCATGAGAAGAGACCGCAGTTTACGTATCATACACCGTACAGTGACAGTCGACGGACTTCGACAGCGTGTGACCAAAGCACTGACCGTGCATGGCCATTGTCCTGATGAGGCACAGCTGGAGAAGTTTGAAACGTGGCTGATACGCCGTATGTGGAACGAGTATCAGACAGAACTTATGGACCAACTAATCATAGCACGCAACGACCTGAACAGGATTAATATGAAATTCCCCAACGGTCGGCAAGGTATGCCGTATAGCCATACCATACAGGTAAATCCGGAGGTATTTGAATGTCATGAGGTAAAGGGTCTTGCCGGTTCGGGGCTGAAGTTGCACCGCGATGCCGCCGGTAACATAACTCTGTCGGGCGTGCCTGCTCTGGCCGGTGAATTGGAGTTCTCACTCTATTTTTCTTATCCGGGCTGGAGTCCGGATCGCGAGTTACTTGAACGCAAAATACACGTGGCTTTCAACACAGACCCTGACAGCCTTTGGCAGAATGTGCCTGTGCCTGACGGTATCGACTATCCTAAGACGGATAATGACATGAAGTATGTTAGTGTCGGTATACTTCCTGATGGCTCAGTCGGTAAGGATATAGTGGCGGCCAGTCGTCGTGGCCGCAGCCATGCTCACGAGGGCAGTCCGCGTGACGATGATTTCACTATCGGTTATCTGGCTGATGACGGGTGGTATGTGATAGCTGTAGCTGACGGTGCCGGTTCTGCCAAGTATTCGCGTGAAGGCTCCCGGATAGCATGTCGTGAGGTTGAAAACTCCGTGCGCCGACTGCTGAGTGAAGTAGGAAATGACTTTATAGAAGCAATAGGCAGCTATAATGATGATCCGACACAGGAAAATGCCGGACGTGTAGGTACATTCATTTATAATACAGTGGTCAAAGCTGCATGGGAGGCTTCAAGAGCCATAAAGACCGAGAGCGAGAACAAGGCGGGTGCGGTAGTCAGAGACTATTCCACCACGTTGCTTATGGCTGTATGCCGTAAGTTTGATTTCGGTTGGTTTGTGGCTACCTATTGGGTCGGTGACGGTGCCATAGGATTGCTGCTTGATGACGGCACTGTAAAGATAATGGGAGAGCCTGACGGGGGAGAGTATGCCGGTCAGACACGCTTTCTCACTATGCCGAGTATATTCAGCGACCGTACCCGCTATCGTTTTACAATAGTTCCTGACTTCAAAGCCCTTGTGCTTATGACCGATGGTGTCAGCGATCCGTGGTTTGAGACAGACGCCAATCTACAGCGTCCCGAGAAATGGACCGAAATGATGCAGGCCTTAAATTCTGCGGTCAGTCTTTCCGGACACAGTGAGGATTGTGCCGCCGAGCTGCTGGCGTGGCTTGGCTTCCGTAGCCGAGGCAATCATGACGACCGCACCATAGCAATACTCTATTGACAGAATAATGGGAGAAATAGTTAAAGTGACTGCCAACGACGGCACGACAATCGAGTTTGACAACGAGTCGTTTGCTTCCGGAGGTATGAAAGATGCCTATTGGTGTAAGGACAAGAAGGAAGTGGTACTCTTCTTCCGTGACAAACTCGACACCAATGCTCGTGACCGTCTCAACAATATCGTAGGACTTTACCGCGACAGAATATTCAATCAGCCTGGTGGAGAATATTGGAAGAATCTGTTCGCCTGGCCGACACGTCTTGTGGAGTGGGAAGGTCGCGTAGGTCTGGTAGTACCTACTTACCAGAAACATTTTTTCTTTGCCGACGGTAATTATGCCGGTAAGGAGAAAAACGGCAAATGGTTCGCTTCGGCCAAGCTGCGCAACCGTCACCTGCGTCCGGAGGACAAAGGTACATGGCTCAGTCATTTCCACATGCTTATCAAGATAGCGCGTGCCGTGAGACGTCTCCATGCCGCCGGTCTGGCACACAGTGACCTGTCATACAATAACGTGCTGCTTGACCCTCCCGGAGGTAATGCTTGTATTATAGATTGTGACGGCCTTGTGGTGCCGGGCAAATATCCGCCTGATGTGGTGGGTACGCCTGACTTTATCGCACCTGAAGTACTCGCCACACGTCACCTCCCTCTTACCGACAAGAACCGCAAACTGCCCTCACGTACTACCGACCAACATGCCTTGGCTGTTATGGTATACATGTATCTGCTTTACCGTCACCCTCTGCGCGGCAGTAAAGTGCATGATATAGACGATGAGAAGAACGACGAATTGCTGTCGATGGGTGAGAAGGCTCTGTTTATAGAACACCCGACTGATAAGTCGAACCGTGTGCGTCCCGAAAATCTGGGTAAGTTTGAACTGCCGCAGGGCGACCCCGGCAAACTGCCCTATACTATATGCGGCCCTTATCTGGAGGAACTCTTCAACCGTGCGTTTATTGACGGTCTGCATGACCCGTCAAAGCGTCCTACTGCCGATGAATGGGAACAGGCTCTTGTCAAGACTACCGATCTGATGCAGCCTTGCCGTAATCCTGACTGCAGTGCCAAGTGGTTTGTGTTTGACAATACCACCAAACCCAAATGTCCTTGGTGCGGTACTACTTATCACGGTCAGTTGCCGATACTTAATTTCTACTATTCTCGCAGCCACGGTCAGTTCGTATCGGAAAAATACCGTCTTATGGTCTACGATAAACAGACACTCTACATGTGGCATGTCAACCGTTTTGTTGTGGCCAATGAGAAGACCACTCCCGAAGATAAAAAACCTGTCGGTGATTTCCATTTCCATAACGGACAGTGGATTCTCATCAACCGCCGGCTGCCGGATATGTGGGACAAGACCGAAAACCGTCAGATACCCATAGGAGGCTATGTGCCTCTGACCGAAGGTCGCAAGATATTGCTCTCGACCAAGGAGGGTGGGCGTCTGATAGTGGTACAACTTGTTAATTCGTAAATCTTAAACTTAATAAAACCATGACTACCCAAAGAGTAATCCCTTCGTCCGAACTCATCATCAATCAGGACGGTTCGGCTTTTCATATACATCTGCGTCCTGACCAGCTGCGTGACAAGATAATCATGGTCGGCGACCCGGGTCGTGTCGATATGGTTGCGTCCTATTTTGACCGTATCGACTATGATGTCACCAGCCGTGAGTTTCATGCCGTCGGAGGTTCGTATAAAGGTAAGGAACTGATGTGTATATCTCACGGTATCGGTTCTGACAACATTGAGATCGTAGTGACCGAACTTGATGCTCTTGCCAACATCGACTTTGCCACACGCACGGTACGTCCCGAACACCGTACTCTTGAAATGGTACGTGTAGGCACAAGCGGTTCTTTGCAGGATGATTTGCACATAGGTGATTTCTGTATAGCTGAGAAAGCCACCGGTACTGACGGCATACTTAATTTCTATGCTGACCGTGATGCTGTGTGTGACCTTGAGTTTGAGCGCGAATTCTGTGAGTTTACCAAGTGGCGTCCTGATTGGGCCGCTCCCTATACCGTTGATGCGGCACCCGAGCTTGTAGAGCGTATCGGCCGTGATGATATGCGCCGGGGCTACACCATTTCGGCTGTAGGTTTCTATGCTCCGCAGGGCCGTATGGTGCGTCTTCGTCTTGCTGACCCCGATCTGAATGCCAAAATCGAGGAGTTCCGCTATCACGGACGTCCTGTCACCAACTTCGAGATGGAGTCAGGTTGTCTGCAGGGCATGGCTAAGATGCTCGGACATAAAGCTATGACTGTTTGCTGCATCATCGCCGAACGTCGCGCCACCAACGCTAACACCGATTACAAACCGAGTGTACGCCGTCTTATTGAGACTGTTCTTGACCGTATCTGATACACCGCTCTCAGACTACTATAACTAAAATAAATACTACCTCCTGAGGCCGTATTACAGTCGACTGTAATACGGCCTCAGGAGGTAGATTTTATTTCGAGTCAAGTTTTACGTATATAAAAAAGGATACTGATACGAATACCGATACAGAATTGCAGAATTAAGTGTCGAGATCTTCCGTATACGAATTGATAAAATGGAAAAGAATAAAAGCAGTAAAGCAAGAGAATCTATTTATAATTATTGCTGTCGTACATTTGCACGGATTATTGATTTTGTATAGTTTTATATAACAATATCAGGATAAATGAGCATGGAATAAGGCAGAATTGCTGTAGGCAAAAACCATAGCGGACGATACGCCCCCATGCTTTTACATCTGAAGGCTGGATAGTTCGTTGGGGCATTTTGAC
>JAAVDM010000022.1 GCA_014801815.1 Bacteroides sp.
AATCTTTTCAAAATTTTCTGTTTCAAGACTCAGAGTTATGTCCTTACCGATAATACTTCCGCAGGTTTTGAACTGTATTTCACTTTCGGTCTCTTGGGGGCCTTTTAGCATACGGAATCTGAGAGTATTAGGCTGTAGAAGACATTGTGTAAGTATGAAATTATCTACCTTAAACAAATCGCCTTCTATCTCAATAAGGAAGCCATCTGACCTGACGTCATCAATTGTAAGGGTAAATCTTGAAACAGTTGTTGACATAGTGATTTAGAATGGATTGAATTTATTTGTAATCGTGCTGCGGAGATAATCAGTGAGATTAGATTTTAGCATGTCGGCCGAGTCTTTAGTCCATGCATTAGTAAAGAGCGAGGTATTGACACTTCCTATCATGATTACCTGTGCTGATATTTTTATAGTAGTGTACATCAGTTTGGCATCGTGATCATTAAAATAGTCCTTGAGTTCAATACAATAAGCGTTTGCAAAACTGACAGTCTTATAACTTCTTTTGTTATCATTTGAATAAAGGCAGAAGCGTAAGATTCCGGCTTTTACCTCAGACTTATGAAACATCCAGTTATAAAAAAACATATCGTCGTCATTTGTTGATGGGATAACTATTGTTATCTCACCTCCTTTAGGACGGGAAGTCGGTTTGCCGGTATCATCTATAGATTGTGAGAACTTATAGTCACATTCTACGACTCCGTAGGTTCGGCCACCAATCTTCAAACTTCCGTGTAAAGCCATATATAGTGTGTTAAGTCTTTGTTAAGGTAAGTCTTAGCTAAGACTTACCTTAACAAAGACAGACGATTAGTTGTCAATAGTCCAACGGTTGTTGTGACGTGCGTTTCCTACCTGAATCTCCTTAGCACTGATAGTGAACTCTTCGTACTGGAGAATATCGTTGGTAGAGTCGTAAGTCTCGGCATACTCTACTACGTAGCCCTCTTTAAAAGAGAGATGCTTCATTTCACCACCCTGACGGTTTGGGAATGAGATTGTACCCGATTTGCTCATGTAGGTGTCTATCATCCACTCCAGGATGTCTGTGTTGCCGTCGTCGTTAGACTTTACCTTAACGGTAATCTTGCCACCACGGGTTGTACCTGTGGGCTGACCTTCAATGTCAGTGTTCTGGTTGAGTTCGTACTTCACGAACAGTACTTCACGCTCCTGAATACCATCGGCGGAAATAGTTGCGGTTCTTGTTGCCATAAATGTTATTTTAATTTATGAATAGGGGATTATAAATCCGTATAGTAAGTTATTTTACATTCTGATCCCAGTCTACACCGGCTGTGCCATTGTGACCTGTAAGCTCTATCAAGAAGTTTTTAGCTGCAAAGAACGGTTTGAGTTCAACCTGAATAGATATATCTTTTGTCTTAGGATCCTGATTAATACCTTTCAAACTATAGTTTTCAATCAGGCGGCCGGGACCTTTATAATCACTGAGAAAATCATGTACTGCCTGCTGTAGCTCTGCTTTTACAGAAGAATTCCAGTTAGTGAATGCCTCGTCGTTAAAGAAATTCTGGAATACTTTTGCCATCCAGTCAAATACACGTACTATCGGATATTCCTGCAGACCGAGAGTTGCTCCGTTATACAGAGAGCGGTTAGAGAATGCCATGACACGACCATCCTCTTCCACAATGGGGATAACACCTTGGTCTATAATAGCAGCTATTTCTGATTTTCGCATTCCCATTCTGGCTCCTTTGATGTTGCTCAGAGTACCGTATTTCTTACCGGCAATGCCCTGGGCAATAACTACATCTTCGGTATTGGTCATACGTCCGGCCAAAGCAGCCGAAGCCGGTAAATACAAGTCATCGTCTTCGTTAGCTATTTCAGATTTTTTACGGCCTAATATATAATTACATGTCATTACGACGTTGGCAAGCTGTACATCCTGACCTTGTAGATTAGCATCGTCAAGCTCCTCCTTAAGCATACTGAAATTAAGACTGTCTTTAAAATCAGTTATGAGAAGAACTTTATTCTTATAGGCTGTCGTCGCCCACATTCTGATTACGTCACTGTCGCCCACATAGCCCGGTATAACCAAAAGGGAATAGTTGTTTTTGAGGCTTAGACGGTCATAATATTGTTCAAGCTCATCACGTACTGTGACAGTATCCTCCGAGTCGTATGATTCGAGTTCACTCTTATCTACGTTCATAAGTGTGACACAATCAACCTTAGACTGGCCTGCATTTGCAAAGAATGAATCGAGTGTACGGTAAGTAACTTCGAGCGCACGTATCTCTTCATGTATATTAAAGAGATTTGTGCTTAAATTTTCTTTAGCTTTCTCACAACGTTCATTGCACATGTCAATGATTGTCATAGGATCCGAGTCACCGTTTTCAAGAATTTCAATCCACATATCAAGCTCATTTTTAACCTTTTTACGGGTTTCTTCGTATGTGGACTCAGTAAGGAATATATTCTTTACAGCTTTTCTACGGGGATCGAGATTCTCAGCTCCTTTTATAAGGCCCTTTATCAACTGAAAGCCTCCGAATTTGTCAAGGCCTTTAAGCCCTGTCTGCAGTTGTTCCGCAGGATTGACTGATGCTTCAGTTTCTCTGAATTGAAGATTCTCTTCAGCAAGATTGCCGGTATTTAATTGTTCCTGTATTGACATAAACTTAATGATTATTCAGCATTTTCAATCTCTGACTTCAGAGCTTTCAGAACTTTTAAAAGATTTTCTCTTGATGCCGGATCTTTGAGAGCATTGCGTAAAGGCTTATTCTTCTGCAACTGACGTATAATAGCGTTATAGGCATCAATTTTAGCTTTTTTATCAGAAAGCAAAGCACTCTGTTCAATCAGCTGATCATCTTCAAAATCTTTTATCTGACGGAAAACAAAATCTTCGTAGACTGACCCTCCTTCTTCAGTCTCAAGAGCTACACTTTCCTTTGAAGGTTGATAATGTTCAAATACATCCTTCATGTTCTTAGCTCTGAATCCTTCACGTTCTTCGTCTGTATTAGGCGCTTGATCAGTAAACTGATCAACATAAAGAGTACGGTTCTGAGGAAACTCTATTATGCCATCCTGTGCATCGGTATCCAGGACTTTAGTAATGACAGTTTTCTTTGCCATAGGTGGTATATTGTTTTGTGTTGAATTATTTTCGGGTTGCTGCTCTGGAGGCTCAGTAGTATGTCGTCCCAGTATACAATTAATCAATTTCCCAAACTATTTCATTCCTTTCTGCATCATGCTTCATAAAGACAGTATCACCGGCTTTAAGATCACCGGCTATTATCATTTTTGAAAGGGGGCGTCTGATTTCTTTTCTTATGATTCCCAAGACTGGACGTGCACCGTAGTGGGTATTAAATCCTACCTTAGTAATGTACTGTTTCGCAGTTTCATCAATCTCCAGATTTATATCCTGACTGTTAAGTGATTTAATAAGATTCTGAATGTGTATATCAAAAATCTTATATATCATTTCTTTTGTAATAGGAGAGAAAGGTAGAATCTCAGTGAGACGTGCCATAAATTCAGGTCTGAACTGACCTTGCATTATTTCCAGCATTTCGTCATGTGTGGGAATATGATTTGCTTCGAAGGATTTGAAAATATACTCACTTCCAATATTAGAAGTAAAAATAATTAAGGCATTAGAGAAATCACCTACACGTCCGAGCCGGTCGTGTAATTTACCCTCATCGAGAATCTGTAGAAACAGATCGAATACTGATCTATGCGCTTTTTCTATTTCGTCAAAAAGTACTACTGAATAAGGGTGCTGGCGTATCTGATTTACTAATAGACCTCCTTCTTCATATCCTACATATCCCGGAGGAGCGCCATAAAGAAGCGCTACCGAATGTTCTTCTTTATATTCAGACATATCGAATCTCAGAATTGAAGTCTCATCATTGAAAAGGAATTCTGCAAGAGATTTCGCCAGTTCTGTTTTTCCTGTTCCTGTAGGACCAAGGAAAAAGAAGGATCCGATAGGTTGCCCTTTCTTATTTAATCCGGATCTTGATTCATATATAGCGTCAAGAATACTTTTGATAGCGTGATTTTGTCCGACTACTCGCTTATGGAGTATAATTTCCGCGTTAGATAGTTTTTCTCTTTCCTCTGACTGAATGTTACCTATTGGTAAACCGGTCATTGAGGCTACTACATCCTTGACATGCTCCTTATTTATTATAGGAGGTTTATTATTATCGTTTAATTCAAGATGTATTTTTAAAGACGCCATAGCCCGGTCAAGTAAATCTATGGCAGAAGATGGAAGACTTTTTTCGGGTATATATCTTTTGGCCAGTCTTACGATGTCTTCTGTAACTTTTTCAGATAAGTCAATCTTATGAAAATCACTGTATGACGGTGCTTTAGCCGCAAGTATCTCTATGGCTTCTTCTTCGGACGGCTCATCTACTGTAATTTTTTCGCAATACGATATTAGTTCCTTATCTTTTTCGATATCTTTAGTAAATCCATCAATAGAAGAAGTAAGTATAACCTGAATTTGATTTTTTGCTAATAAGCGTTTGAGTAATGGTAATATTCCGTTAAGTACAGATTGTTTGTCCATTACTCTGTCAAATTCCTCAATTATGAGAAGTGGTTGCGGATGACAGTGTAATTCGTCACAAACTTTTTTAAATCTATCTTCGATTTCACCCTTATATGATACACCTTGAGATAATGTGATTACATCTAATTCTACAGGATAGATATTACTTAGCGAACTGGGTCCTTTATGTTTTATTCTTTTGAGAAATGCCTGTATAAGACTTGTTTTTCCGACTCCTGGCTCACCTGTGATTATTATATTTGCTTTATCTTTTCTTGACAGAGCTTCTGTCATATTACGAATTTTAGTGTCAAATCCAATAATTTCATTGTTAAAATCATTATCTGTAAATACTTTCAGATAAGATGTAATTATGGGTTGAGCTATTGTGATATTTTCATTAATTACAGAGGGAATATCTTGATTATAATTGGTAAGTTGGAATAAGGTATTAAGAATATTATTATGTGATAGTGGGAGAGTCTTAAGTTGATCGACTGAAAATCCGATTCCAGGAGTTATTACAGCAGCTAACAGGGCTTTAAACTCATTATTATTATCAGATTTCTGATTTATTCTTATAGTCTCTTTTATAGTACTTTTAGTTTCTTCCGAAAGTTTTATTTCTCTCATAGGATAAACTGATTTCGGAGCTTGACTAACTCTTACATCTGCCCAATCAAGAATATAATAATAATCTGAATTAAGAGTATTTTCTATGAAATCAATTAAATCTATATCTTTGTGTAATAATGCACGGAGAATATGAGCCGATTCTATCTGTGGAGAATTATTGTCAAGTGCAAATGATTTTGCTATATGTAGAAAATCGTTTGGTAGTGTAGAAAGATATTCAATATATTTATTCATTATCTATGTACTATGTAATATGGGTCTATACTTCATTTCTTTTTTGAGGGAATTAGTTCAACGTTTATAGTTTCTATGGCGAGACGTGCATTCCCCAAAAATTCAATGTTTATAATTATTTCACTCTGTTTTGCGTCAATATAACGTACTTCACCCTCCAGTCCGGTCAGTTTACCCCTAATGACTCTTACAAAATCTCCTTTCTTATAAGGTTTGGACGTAAAAGTGATTGGTATGTCGGAGTGTCCAAGCATAAAACGGAGTCGTTCTATCTGATCATTAGGAATTATAGCTAAGGGTTTATTTCCATTTTGCATAGTTAGACCGGCTTTATTGGTCATAAATCTATGTATAAATGGCAAAGCTACAATTTCTTTACGAACTGTTTCTGTACAATGGATAAAGACTATAGATGGAATTACTACACGGTTAACTTTTGTACGTCTTCCATTCTTCCATAGACGATATTCTTCTTGAATTGGTACATAGCAATCATAGCCTAATTTCTTAAGTTTATCACCAACAGCTTTCTCTGTATTATGATTGACGATAGCTATATACCATTCACTTTTTTCCATGCCTACGGCGTCGCCAACGCCAATAGGCACTGTCGTAACGTTACTCGTAACTGTATAGGCACTCATCTTACTGAATCCTTTGTTCCGAAGTCCGCACTCTTAGGTAAGAGATATGGATGAGATATAAGTTGTTAATTTACTGTTTAATATAAATTGTTAAATTTGTATTTTTCTAAACATGATTATAATTATACATCTTAATTGACATATTTTTAAAAACTTTTACTTACGAAATAATTTATATATCAGATTTTTTTTATAACTTTGCTTTTAGTTAAGTATCTCTTACCTAAGAGATACTTAAAACAATAGTTCCATTAACGTCTAAAAATCAAATTGTTTAGACGTTAATGGAACTATTGTTTTAAGTATCTAACTGTAATTTGGGGATAATAAAAATAAAATGGTGAGGAGAGAGGGGTGGAGGTTATTTGAGGGCTTTGAGGATAAGGGAGTTGGCGCGATCGACGACAGAGGTGTCGAGGGAAGCGAGATAGATGCGGGTGGTCGTTTCGGAATCGTGGCCCATGCCTTCGCTGATGACGCTGATGGGTATGCCTTGCGCTTTGGCTACGGAGGCCCAGCTGTGGCGGGCGACGTAGAGAGTAAGGGGTACGGTGACACCGACCATAGGTGCTATCTTTTTGAGGCTATGGTTGATGTTGTAGGCGGTGTTGCGGTAGGTACTGCGTTCGTCAGCGTCGGGACGGCGTATTATGGGTAGCAGGTATGGGGTGATATTCTCCGGATATTTATCAAGGAGGTGTTGCATGTCGCGGGTCCATTCGATGGTGAGCTGTTGGCCGGTCTTGCGTCTGCGATAGATTATGTAGCCCTCGGCAAGATCAATTTTGCGCAGGAAGGCCATGTCGATAAAACTCATGCCCCGGAGCATGAAACTGAGCATAAACATGTCGCGTGCATAGTCGAGCGTTGGAGAGTTGGAAAGGTCAAGACGTTTTATTTTCTTGATGATGGCAAGCGGAAGAGCGCGTTTGACGGTTTTGTCGACACCGGTATAGACATGACGGAATGGATTGTGATTTTCGATGATTTCATCTTCGACAGCACGGTTATAGACGGCACGGAGTATACGTATATAAAAGGAGATGGTGTTAGGTGCTACACCCCGGTTCTGATGCCATGCCTGATAGGCTTCAAGCACATCGGAGTTGAGTGCATCAAGCATAAGGTCGTTGTTGGGCAGACGTGAGAGCTGGCCTGTGTCGTATGTATCAAGAAACTTACGGAAGCTGTTGAGCGTGGCGGTGTAAGTCTCGGCAGTGCGTGTCTTGCCGTTCTGTCGAAGACGTATGATTATATTCTGCATAAAATTAAATAGGGTGTATTGGTCCGCGTAGCGCTCGAATTCGTCGATTACGTCTTCAGGGGTATAGACAATACCGGCACGGTCCAGACGGCCGATTATGCGTGTGAGTCGGTCAACATCGCGGCGTATGCACTCGCGTACGGACTTGACGATGTGGCGTCGCTCGTTACGGTGTCGGTCGATTACTACCAAGGAGCGTTTTTCGTCCCACTCTGATGGAAATACCTGACACTCTGAAAGCAGGACCTTAACCTTACGCTCATGCATGATCTGATAGTAGACAGTGCCCTCGTGGTCAGCGACAGTCGAGGGACGGAACTTTACTTTTATCGTAGCCATTTCTTTTTGGTTTTTTGCTTATATTTCACCGCAAAGGTAAACTCTTGAAAGGGTAAAATAAGCCCTCAGAAGAGGCTGTTACAGACTTGTATATGCGATTAAAAATAAAGTTAGCGGTTATCTCACGGAATTTTAGTAATTTTGCAGTCTAAAACCCCAATAACTTAAAAACGATATAATAGATATGACAAAAGCAGAGATAGCAAGTGAGATAGCCAAGACCACAGGTCTTGACAAATCAGCTGTAGTCACAGTAATTGAACAGTTCATGAGCGTGGTAAAGGATAGTCTTTCCCGTGGTGAACATGTTTACCTGCGCGGGTTCGGCAGTTTTATAATCAAGACACGTGCTGAGAAAACAGGCCGAAACATTTCCAAGAACACAGCTCTTATCATACCGGCTCACAATATTCCAGCTTTTAAGCCGGCTCCGGCTTTCAAGGAGGAAGTAGCCAAACTTGATACAGAAGCTTAAATCCACAGACCCTGTTAAGTAATGAAGAGAGCGCGTATTCAATACGCGCTCTCTTCATGTTCAATCGCCAACGACACGGCCGTCGTCGGGTAGGTCAGTTTGTATGAAGGTTCCACCATGTGCGCACGGCAATGCGGAACTGTCTGTTAAGTCTTGAATAACGATTGTCTATCCATGTGCTACGCACTTTATAGTGTTCGGCAAGGCGGGCGGAAGGTGTGTCCTTGAAAAAACGTTCGCACCATATTTCACGGTCTCGTTCCTCCCACTTCAATTCATCTATTATATCCAATATGAAATTATGAACGTTCTGGTCCCAATCGGTGCGTCCGGCAGGATCGGCCAGAAGTTCACGCAGTAACTGTCGGGAGTCAGTGATTTCATCGTCGTCGATACGATCATGCCATACCTGCCAGCGGAGTTCAGGGTTGATGGGACGCTTTGTCGAGAGAGCCAGCTCGGCGTATGGATTCTCTGTATTGAGCAACTGTTCGATAAGATTCTTTTCGGCTGTCCTGAGAATGTCGGAGGCGGTTTCATGGTTGCCGAAAGCTTTGTCTATCTCGGCGTCGGGAAGTTTTCTGACGTAGTACATCTCAAGCGCCTTATGCTGACCGGGTATATACACAAGGTCAACAATAGCCTGACGCACATTTGTGTCTCTGATGCCACGTAGTCTGAGGCGGTAATCTGTAGTGCGCGTGTCGCATATCGGAGAGATATAACGCTCCTCGACGAGATAATCATACGTAGCCTGTGATGCTATTTTGGTCATCCAGTTGTGTGGTGTGGTTTCTCCCTTGTATGAACTCAGACGTGCCCAATGGTTTTCCCAGCATGAGAGATAGGTCAAGCTGCTGACTCCGGCGGCTGTGAGCTCGGTGCCGAAAGAGCGGTTGTAGCTGTTTGCTATACTCTGCATTCTGCTGAACATTTCGACAAAGAAGAAAAATCTGGCAGCCTTCTCGTCAGTCTTGATTAAGTTCATCATGAGCAGTGCGTTGCCGCGCACTGCATCAAGCGGGGGATAGCGGAGGCTTTGATAAGTGTCGTTAGCTCGTTTCATATCAGATAGTTTTAAGTGGTTATGGCAAGCAGTAGTCTTCCTGTGGCAGTAAGAATGTCAGGCCCGGAAGCTACGGAACAGAGGGTACAGGCTTGCCAACGCCGCAGACGGCTATCCGAGTATGTTATAGATAGGAGATTTGACTTTGGCAAGTAATTCGGCAACAGTGCCAAGCTCAGGAGGGGGGCAAGGCACCGGCGACAGACTGTTATCAGTCTGCATTGCTTTGGCATATATATTATCTATGAGTCGACTTTCGCATGATGACCCGTTACTGTTGTCGTCCGTCATGCCTGTATGGATTGATTTAAGATCTGACGGAAACTTTCGAGTCCGGTTGAGGCCGGTTCGGAGATATGGGTAAAAGGTTATCGGCTCTGTACGGGTAGATTCACTTCGCCCGGGTCTATTACGAACACCCGGCAACCGGACTTTGTCTTAGAGAGCAGATCAGCAGCCGGAAATACCAGCATCGAACTTCCTACGACTACGAAATAATCTGCCTGACGTGTGGCCTGAAGAGCCTTCTGCCATAAACGTTTGTCGATGTTTTCGTCAAAGTAGATTACGAAAGGCCGTATCTGTGAGCCGTCAGGAGCTTTGTCACCGATTCTGATGTCGGGATTGTCAGTATCTATTGGCAAAGGACGATAGGGATTAGCTGAGGAGGTATTTTTCAAAGCCTCTCCGTGCAGATAAATCACATTAGTCGAACCTGCACGGGTATGGTAATCATCGCCGTTCTGTGTTATGACAGTGATGTCGAAATCTTTTTCGAGTTCGGCTATTATGTGATGTCCCTCGTTCGGACTATGAGCCATTATGGCACGTCGCAGCGTATTGAAGAAGTCAAGCATAGCTTGCCGGCGCTCGTTGCAGTCACTGCGGCGTCCGCAATACCATGAACGAGCCGAGGCAACCCGCTCTACATCGAGCCGGTTCCAGATACCTTCATGGCCGCGAAATACCGGTAGACCGCTCTCACGACTCATACCGGCACCGGTAAAGAAGACTATTTTTTTCTTCTCCATAGCGTTACGAGGTTGATAAATAATGTGATATTATTGCCCATCTGCCATGTCATCATTCTGAGCAAATATTTGTAAGTCAGATGAGTAGAAATGGAAATGTCCGGAATCCGAATTCCCGTGTGCAAATGTAACATGTAATTCCGAACGTTGCAAGAGTTTAGGTCAAATATTTTCATGTTTACAAATTTTTTAGTCAGTTGATGAAGTCAAGCCGGTGTATTATACAGCCGAAATCGGCTACTTCAGGAGTATCTATGTCAAGACTCCGGCGCATGCTGAGATGACGCGCCAGATACTTTTCTAACTAAGAGAGAATAAACACACGGTATCTCTTACTTCCGGAATAAAAATTTTTATTTCGGGGGTGAGAGATACCGTGTGTTTACAGAGAAGCAGAGTGTTTGCTCTATAAGGTACCGTCTTTTGTTAGACGGTAGTTGTCTGAGCTATTTTCGATACGGCGTGAGCGGAAGGTTTTACCTGAGTTGAAATTGTAGGTGAGGGATACTTTGGCGTTAAGATAGTTTTTGGTACGCCCTATGTTGCTGTAACCCTCATATACGGTGCGTATTCTGCTCTGACGTTGAAGTGTGTTTTCAAGTCCGAGAGACAGAAGCCAGTGTTTGCCGAACCGTTTCTGTATTGTCGGGTCGATGTTAAGGATAGGGTAGACGTGTATGTTACCTATTTTCATTTTTGAATTATAGAAACAGTTAAGAGTGATACTGAAATCTTTAGGCAGTAAGAAAGTTGTGCTTATCACTGACCGTATGTAGCCGAATGTGTCGTATGGGGCGCCGGCTTTGAGTTGTTGGGAGGTAAGAACATACGTCAGACTTGAGTAGAGAGTCCACCATCTTGTGAGATTCAGAAAACCATCGCCGTGGACGAATATACTGTGATCTTTGCCTTCGTTGTCCCATGTAAGATACATTCTTTCCGGATAGTCCGTATCTGAAATGATCATCTGTCTTATGGGCTTGTCTGTCTGCGAGTACCCTGTAGCTACTGTGAATTTTGAAGCAAGCACAAAGTCGAGGCTGACTGCATCGGTGAAGCTCGGTGTCAAAGCCGGATTTCCGACAGTGTAGTAGTAATCTGATACCTGTCTTACGACCGGATTCAAAGATTGGAACGATGGACGTCTGATATTCCGGTAGTAACCCGTACTCACTGTGTAATTACCGGTTTCTGTCAGGCTGAAAGAGATGTTGGCGTTAGGAAACAGGTTAAATTCGTTATTGTTAACCGTATATGGGAGGTTACGATGAGAGTTGGTATTGAAATACTCACCGCGTATTCCGGCTTTGAATTTCCACCTTCCGGTCTGTGCATTTGCTGACACGTACACTGCAGCTATATTTTCGGTATAAGAGTTGTCATAGTCGTAGACAGAATTATCAATCCACTGTGCCCCGCCGAGATAATGATGCCATGAGGTATAGGCTATATCATTGAAGGTATAGCGTGCGCCGACGTTCAGACTCAGAGCGGAACTGAACACCTTACGCAGAGATAAATCGGTGACGAATATATTGTATCGGTTGGTGTTGTCAGTAGTATAAACAGAGTCCGTCTGCAGGTCGCTCCATGACATCATGTTATTTTCAGCTACGGAGGAAGACTGATAATTGTAACTTGAAATCAGTTTCAGTACCGAACCTTCCTCATCAAGAGAATGTGACCAGTTGAGAGTGGCGTTAAAGTTCCGGAATCTGTTATGATTTACGTATTCACCGCAGGTAGTCGCTGTAGTTTCGGTTTTGATGCTCTCCGTATGTGAAGTGGAGTTTTGGCGTGACAGGTCGGAATTATAATCGAGCTGTAGTCCTAACCGGTCCGAGTCTGATGGATCGAAGAAGAGCGCTGCCATAATATTATCCTGCAGAACTTTATTCTTGTGGTGTGAGATACCATCGAGACTCAGCGATTCGATTGTATTAGTCGAATAGCGGTATGTGGTATAACGTTCTGAAGGACTGCCGTTGAGGTTACCGTTAACACTTACTGTCCATTTGCCGCTGTGCAGACTCACGTTACCGAAAGGGTTGTACCATTGTTTGTATTCGCCTGCCGTCACGTTTATACCTGCCGCTCCGCTGATGCCATCAACACGTCTGCGTTTCAGATTTATACGGATAACACCTCCTGCGGAGTCCGCATTGTATTCCGCTCCGGCTTTGGGGATTATCTCGATAGTTGAGATGTCTGATGACCTGATACTTTTCAGATATGTCATAAGTTGCGAACCGGACATATTGATTTTACGGTCGTCAATATATACGGTGGTACCGCCCTGGCCGTAGATAGACAGTGTATCGTCAGTGGCCCATACACCGGGTGCTGTGGCGAGGAGTTCTTTAGCATCTTTTCCGGTGGATAACGGATTAGCTGCCACATTTAGTACCGTGCGGTCGGCCTCTCTTATGACAACAGGTGCCTTGACCACAACTTCACTGAGAGCCGTGACGTCAGGTTCTGATACGGAATCGGGTTCTGATACATGACTGTTTGACTCCTGAGCTTTTAATACCGGAGAGAGCAGAAATAATACAATATAGAATAGCAGCCGTTTCATTTCTTTCTGTTTTTTTGTTCCTGACCGATTTTATAGTTTGAGAAAGCCAGTTCGCGGTGACAGTTGACTAAATGTGACCAAAATTCCACATAGTGCTCATAGTCGTTTAAGTCATGGCGGTAAAACGATTTTCTGATGGTAACCGGGATACCGGCTTTCTGTAGAGCTTTTGTAGAGGTCTGAAATACAAATATCTGGGCTATCGGCTCATCACCATAATCGTAAAAATCGACGACAAGTATCCGCTTATTCTTGCGGTCGAAATAAGTATAGGTGTACATCTCTGTAGGAGTTCTTTTCCATGCTTCTACATCGTCTTCATATATCCACATGGTATAAGGTCTTTCATCAGTAAGAGATGATGAAAGAGAAGAGGGTCTTGTCAGCTGCACACCTTCTTTCGGTCTTACGAACATAGTCTGCATATTCGGGGCGTAAAACAGTATCTCCGCACTGTCAAGACGTGCGGTATGCAGTATATCGGAAATTAATTTATCCATACCGGGATATTTTACGAGTGAATCAACCGAGGATATGATAGGCAACGGGTCCGGAATCAGAACATTACCGAAAGTCATACGGTAAGTGGTATCACGGTCTATAATCTGTCCGTAATAATTGCTGATGTACCAGTCACGGTCTGCGAATATGAGCGCTTTGCGCGTGCTGCAGCCTGCAAGCATAAGAATGATTGCCGTTACAATCGGGAGCTGTCTCAATGATAAGGAAGTTTTCATAAAAATGTCTGATTGGTTACTTACCGCAAAATTACCCTATAGGCCACTCCGATAGTCTTAGTTGAACCTTCTTTAGTCTTAGTTAGTCTTAGCTGAGAGAAACGGTATGGTAAAATTGTGTAATTTTGCATTATGCAACGTTTCAGAATAATCACAACTATCTGCCTGACGTCCATTCTGCTTATGGTTGCCGGCAACGTATGGTACCTGTATGGACTTTATGATACGATAAAGATACAGACAGTGCGAACTGTCAGCGAATGTGTGCGTCGTGCCGACATACTTGAGATAATCACCCGTATCAACAGTTCTTCATCGTTCGGTAATGATGATTCGTTTATTAAGCTGACACTAATAGTGCAGGGTGAGAAGACACCGGACGGAGGATATGACTACCCCAATATTCTGGAGAGGTTAGGACAGACTATGAGCGGTTATTTCCATCTCATAGAAAAGTCGGATACTCTGATGGCCGGAAGAAACTATGCCATAGTTGACAGCATATTCCGCAAGGAACTGAATAATGCCGGACTTTATCCGAGTGAGGCCATGATATGTCCCTCGTCCGAGAAACCGGACAATCTGAAAAATATGTGGTCGGTTGATTTTTCTATCTCCGAAGGACAGCCGCCCGTCTACACGGCTTATTTCAGTGCGCTTAACGGTCATATTCTGTCTCAGATGTCAGGTATTATAGCCACCTCGGCAGGTATGCTTGCTCTGACCGGATTTTTGATATGGTATCTGCTTCATAGTGTGGGTAAACTGCGCACCATAGAACAGATGAAAGATGACTTTACACACAACATGACTCACGAACTGAAAACACCTGTGGCTGTAGCTTACTCTGCGGCCGATTCCATGTTGCGTTATTATGACCAAAGTGATGAAGTAAGAAACAGGAAGTTTTTGAAAATCATAATGCAACGTCTGAGTTTTCTGTCCGGAATGATTGAGAATATTCTGTCAATGAGCATGGAACGTTTTAAGACAATGAAACTGAATATTGAGGCTGTTGAACTCAGACCGCTTGTGACCGAGATTGCCGGAATGTATGAACTGAAAGCTGATAAACCTGTGACAATCATGATAGATATTCCGGAGGGTCTTAGTATTATGGCTGATTCGCTGCATCTTGGCAATGTTATTTCCAATCTTATAGACAATGCAGTGAAATATTCGGGTGATTCTGTTACGGTTGCCATTGCCGCCGATTCAGGAACCATATCGGTGACAGATGACGGAATAGGCATAGCGAAAGAGAATCTGCCTTACATTTTTGATAAGTTCTATCGTGTGGCTTCGGGCGACCGCTACGAAACAGGCGGTTACGGTCTCGGACTTTTCTATGTCAGACAGATCACGGAATTGCTCGGTTGGAGTGTAGACGTCAGCAGTCGTCCGGGTAAAGGAACTGTATTTACGATTAAACTCAGAAAAGATGAAAAAAGATAAGGTTCTTTTAGTGGAAGATGATTCCACGCTATCGTTCATTATTGAAGATGCTCTGACCCGTGAAGGATTCGAAGTGGTATGTGCCGCAAACGGAGAGGGGGGACTACATCTATTTCAGTCCGTACAACCTGATGTTATTGTGGCCGATGTGATGATGCCGCGTATGGACGGCTTCGAAATGGTACGGTTCATAAGGCTTACAGCACCGGCGGTGCCTGTATTGTTCCTTACAGCACGCACTGCTCTTGACGATGTGGTCAGAGGCTTTGAAATCGGTGCTAATGATTACATACGCAAGCCGTTTCAGATTCTTGAACTTGTAGTACGTATAAAAGCACTGCTGAAAAGAAGAAACAGGAGAGCAGCCGAGGATGCAAAACTTACCGTCGGTGACTGCTCCCTTGACTTTTCTTCTCAACGGTTGAAAGTAGGCAGGAATACAATAGAACTGTCCCATACCGAGGCTGTAATCATAGATGAGATGTTCCGTCATCCCAGCGAAGTGGTTGAAGCGAAGACACTGATGTACCGGATATGGCAGAACGATGATTATAACAATCTCAACCGTCTGCACGGATTCATCTACAAAATACGCAAATATCTATCCGCTTCAACAACCCTTGAGCTTATAAATATACGTGGTATTGGCTATAAACTTACGGTAGGCGGCTGATAGCCTTTCTCCGTATATACGTTAACAGAAGGGGTCAGTGCTTATTGAGTTCTGATACTTTAGCTACAAGCCGGCGTCCGATTTCGTAACAGGCTTGTTCATCAAGCGGGAACTGTCTGTCACGGTGTATACATTTCTCTTCCTCACTGAACAGTGACATATCTATTTTTGAGTAATCGGCAAACTGGTAGGTGTCACAAGAGAAATACTGTTCGGCATAACCGAGTACTCTTTCAAGTTTCTCACGGTTTGAGCCGAGAATTACAGGATAATGATATTGATCCAGCCATTTTTCCGGACAGTTCATTGTGAAAATTATTGCTGCCGGCATATACGGTCAAGTATTCTCTGTCTTATGCCGTCTTCATAGAGATAGCTGTCAAGAGGAAACAGAAATCTCTCAATAAAGGCACGGGTATAGGCCGTAGGGTAGGAGAAATAGACCGGCGAGCCTATTACTATGGCATCGGCCTCAAGTGCTTTTTCAAGTATAAGAGCATCGCGCACTGCGCATAAACCGTGAGTTTTGCTACCTTTGCGTTTACACGCGAAACAGCTGACACAGCCTTTGAACTGCTGTGAGTAGAGATTTATCATTTCCGTTTCAGCGCCTGTTGAGGCTGCACCTTCAAGCGCTTTACCCACTAATGTGGCTGTATTCCACTGTTTGCGCGGGCTACCGTTTATACCGAGTATTTTCATGTGTTTGTTTTTTGTGGTTTCTATAAGGGAGTATCCGGACTTAAGTAGGAGTCTGTCAAATTAAATCTTTCCCTTTATTTGGACACTTGGAAGGTCAGATAAGTAGCTCTTAAAAATTAATGAACATATAAAACGTAGTTATTTTTGAGGCGATTCGGGTGCGGAGCGAAGGAGAATACTTCAGTATTCGACTGAGTGACAAGCACGAAGCGGCCAAAAATAACAAGTTTTATTGTTCAAGATTCAAAAACTGTATCTCAAAACATATATCGTTTAATTTTTAAGAGCTACTTACTCTCTAAGAGACATTGGGTGTCTGTATATGGGTTGGGCTGTTTAACTTTCCTATGAGAAAGTTGAGAGATGAAGTATAAAAGTCATTGGAGAAGATAACCAAATTAAAAAAGATTAAGAAAATATATAAAAATTTTTATAAAATTATTTTTGTTGATACACAGTGATATAACTATCGGAGTAAATAAAAAAACATCACATTTCTTAACAAATTAAGAACTTTTTTTAAAATAAGTCATTATATAGACAGACGACAATCTTAATGTTGAGAATGACGAATGACAAAAGGATATAAGAGAGGTTCATTACTCCACATGAGATTTTCTGAAAAAGGTACTTTGGAGCTAACCCCTCCATTTTAATTAAAGCTAAACCAATTTTAAACTATGAAAAAAATTATCATTACTACAGCTATGGCATTAGTCTCCATGTTCGTAGCGTCTGCCCAGAAAGCAATCGAGACTCCGAAATTTGGAGAGAACTGGTCGCTCGGTATCAAAGGTGGTGTTACTACACCTATGTCTAACAACGCATTCTTCGGTGCAATGCGTCCTGTAGTTGGTCTTCAGCTTGACAAGAAAATAACTCCGACTTTCAGAGTTGGTGCTGAGAGTCTGTTTGGAATAAATACCTCTTCTGTAAGAGGCCCTCACAGCAAAACAGCTTTTGATGATTCGTATGTAGGTGCATTCGGAGCTGTAAATCTGTTTAATCTCTTCGGAGGTTATCCCGGTCACACACGTCCGTTCGATATCGAGGCTCAGGCCGGTGCAGGTTGGGGGCACAGATTCGAGACTGCTGTTAAGGATATAAACTATTTCGGTACTAAAGCCGGTCTTAACTTCAATTTCAATGTAAGTGATGAAGTTACAGTATCAGTAAGCCCGTCAGTTCTCTGGAACATGAGCGGTGAGCCGAAGGTTGAGCAGGCTTCTGCTTCTTATGATAAGAATCGTGCCAATTTCAATCTTACAGCAGGTGTTGCCTATAACTTTGGCGGTAACGGCTTCAGAGTCGTAAGGCCTTACGATCAGGCTGAGGTAGACGCTCTTAACGGTCAGATTAACAGTCTCCGTGGCACAGTTGACGCTCAGGCCGCTGAGAACGCAGCTCTCGCTGCAAAAGCAGCTTCTCTTGCAAGCCAGGTTGAACAGCTTAGAAATCAGCCTCCGAAGGTAGTTGAGCAGGTTAAGGTTAAGAACAACCTTGAGTCAGTACGCTATGTCTTCTTCAAGATAGGTTCTTCTGTAATCGGTGCTGACCAGCAGCCGAATGTAGAAATGATTGCCGCTTACCTCAACAATCACCCCGGAAGCAAGGTTGTCATCAAGGGCTATGCTTCAAAAGACGGTCCGGAAGAGCTGAACATCCGTCTCGCCAATCAGCGTGCCAACTCTGTTAAGGATGCTCTTATGAAGCGCTATAAGATTCCTGCATCGAGAATCCAGGCCGAAGGTTGCGGTATCGGTGAGATGTTCGAGGAAGAATCATGGAACCGCGTAGCAATCTGTATCCTTGAAACAGGTACGAAATAATACATTGTGCAGATTATAAAAGACACTGAACAGTAAATATCTATAATAAAGTCCGGGCTGCTTGTAAGCGGCCCGGACTTTATGCGTTTGAAATATATGGAAGAAGATTTGAATGTTATAGGTGAGGAACTGCGTGAGAAAGACTGTCCTGATCTGCGTCGAAATATTCTATCGGTACTTGACACTCTTGATGTGCTGTCGGGTAAGTGGACTGTTCCGGTGGCATGGCTATAATCAAGGGACATTCACGTTTTTCCGCAATCAGAGATTTTTGGTCCGGCCTGACCGATAAGGTACTGTATACTACACTCAATCATCTTATTCTCAATCGTATGGTGATAAAAAAAGGAGAGAATTATATTATCACCGAACATGGTGTATCACTTTATAAAGTAATACAGGAAATGTGTGCCTGGGGACAACGTCACCGACATGTAATGTTGGAATGATAAGATAACTCTCTCCGGAACGGAATAGATTTTTTATGACCTATGTTGGACTGATTATTTGCGTTATAGCGGTCACCTTATGTTGATTGATTTCTTGCCGATCATATATAAAATTCCTCCATTTAAGAGCTACTTATCTATTACAATATATCATATAATAAATATATTTGTTATTTTTGCATAATTAAAAGATAGATTGAGCATGGTAGAGGAAGCTTCTTCGAATAAGACCAATGTCTTGCAGAGACTACTATTCAAAACAAACATCGAAATTCAACGAATGATTTATCAACAATTTTGTAGAGAGGAAAAGAGCTACTATACATCTGGTTTTACGGAGCAGAATCTAATTTGAATAAAATGGCAAAAAACACTATGGGAACTAAATTACCCCGAAAGTTGGAGCAAAAAATGGCTATTATGGGTGAGCAGATAAAACTTGCCCGGTTACGTCGTAACCTCTCTATAGCTCAGGTCGCGGAACGAGCCACTTGCTCGCCTCTTACGATAAACCGTATTGAAAAAGGGTCTCCGACTGTTTCAATCGGTATCTATGCCCGTGTTCTCTATGCCCTACAATTGGATGACGATCTTCTGCTAATTGCAAAGGAAGATATCCTTGGTCGTACATTACAGGATTTAAGCCTTAAGCATCGTCAACGTGCATCAAAGAAAGAATAAGTTATGAAGAAGTTATATGTATATGCTGATTTTGATTGGCTCGACACGCCCCAACTGATTGGAGAATTGTCGTATGACTTGGTTCGTGGCAGCGAGACATACGGTTTCTCGTATGATAAGGAATGGCTTGTAAAATATGGCGACGTGTTTCTCAGTGAAGATTTACAGAACTATCCCGGAATTCAGTACTCTCGTCCTGAACGGGATATATTTGCCTGTTTCTCCGATGCACTGCCTGACCGCTGGGGACGTACATTGCTGAATCGTCGTGAGCAGATTGTCGCTTCTGAAGAAAAACGACCGGTTCGTCGTCTCACATCTTTTGACTACCTGAAGGGAATTGATGACGAGTCACGAATGGGTGGTTTCCGATTTGCGGAAATACCCGGTGGTAAGTTCATCAATTGCGAAGCCAGTTTGCGAGTGCCACCATTGGCAAGTGTCAGAGAGCTTATGCACGCAGCTTATGAGATTGAAGTCAGTGAGGAAAAGCATCTTTTACCATCAAAAAAATGGCTCTCTCAGTTGCTACATTCGGGCACATCGCTCGGTGGAGCAAGACCAAAAGCCTCCGTCATTGACGAGGATGGTAAATTGACTGTCGCTAAGTTCCCTTCACGAAAAGATGATTATGATATTGGACTTTGGGAGCATTTCAGTCATGTTATGGGTCGGAAAGCCGGATTGAATGTAGCTGCGACACGTACAATTCCGGGAGATGATTATCATATCTTGCTCTCAAAGCGATTTGACCGCAGCGATATTGGTAAGAGAGTACATTTCGCGTCAGCGTTGACTCTCCTTGGACTGACCGATGGCGACAACGCATCTGCCGGCTATGGTTATCCCGATATAGTTGATTTTATTATCCAACATGGCAGTAATGTTAAACAAAATTTAGAAGAGTTATATCGTCGTGTTGCATTTTACATCGTTGTCGGAAACTCAGATGATCATTTCCGCAATCATGGTTTTTTATTGACGCGCAAGGGCTGGGAACTTTCCCCTGCATACGATATCAATCCGACCCTTTCCGATAATCAAAGCCTCTTGATTAACTGCTCGACAAATGAAGCAGACCTGGATATTCTTTGGGAATCATCCGAAGAATATATGCTATCTGCCGAAAAAGCTAAATTCATCATTAACGAAGTAAAATCAGCAATGAAATCATGGCGAGATGAGGCTCGGAAACTTAGACTACCGCAACGCGAGATAGATATGTTTGCATTTCACTTTGATAAATGGATAAGCGATTAAGTGGTTAAGCGAAGGAACAATTCGTGAGATAATTTGTCTGAAGTTGTTTACACTTATTTCTATAAGTGTAATAAAATAGTAAAATAATTAAAATACAGCGTATTCCGTAAATTTACTTAAAAAATTTCACAAATCAAATTAGTTTAAATAACCTCAGCTACTTAGATAATAAAGTTGTGACAGATATATTGAAAAAAGAAAATCGCTGATATTCACAAATAATTACTTTGAGGTAAGTAGGTTACTTCTCAGTAATGTCTTGTGGTAATGAAGAATAAAATGTAAATTTGCAATATATGAATGAAGAATAGCTTTTTGTAGAAAAAGTTGGTGTAAATTATTATCAATTCTAAATATATGAACCAGATCAAGACAATTAATAAGGGTGAGAAATTAGCCCATGCCTCAGTCGGCAATCTGCACGGCTTCGAGGGTAAACAGTTTGTGAAAGACGCTACTGGTGCAACTTCATGCGAGATTTCATTCGGCACTCTTCCCGCCGGCGAGACAGTGCCTTTCTTCCACAGCCATAAAGAGAATGAGGAAAATTACATAATTCTTTCCGGTGCCGGAAGATTTCAGGTTGACGATGATGTGTTCGATGTGGCTGAGGGTTCTGTAATCAGAGTGGCAACCAATTGCGATCGTAATCTCAAATGCACTTCGGCTGAACCGATGACATATATCTGCATTCAGGCCAAAGAGGGAAGTCTCGGCGGTTATACCATGACAGACGCTGCAATCACAGAGCGTGAGAACCTACTTTGATTCTGATATAGCTGATATTAATACGGACGGTCTTAAAACCTCGGTTTTAAGACCGTCCGTATTAATATCAGTTCTTAAAAATTAAAGATATATGGTTTCAGTTACAGTCTTTGAATCTTGAATATGTTCATTAATTTTTAAGGGATGCTTATCATTTGCCTTATACAACGTAGTGTGTTAAGAAACTTTGTGATATAATAGAACCTCGGTTTGAGAAAACCGAGGTTCTATTTGTGTTTTTCAGTAGATTATAAAATCTCAGATTTGATTATCTGACGATAATTTTACTTGTTTCGGAACCTTCTTACGGATATAGATGTTGGGAGTCTATTCTCCCGGATTTTTCCGTAAAAATGCTTGATTAACGGAACACAAATTCTATCTGCGAATCTTTTGGAAGTAGAGTGGGTTAGAGTAATTTTTCGAATGCTTTGCGTGAGCCTTTTTCATAGTATATTTCTCCGCAATAGCTGAAACCTGATTTTTCCAGCAGATGCAGCATGGCATAATTATCGTAATTGGTATCGACTCTGAAAGCGTCTACACCACGTGAAAGTGCCAAATGTTCGACAGCTTTGAGAAAGTCTCTTCCGAGTCCGCGGCGTTCCTGCTGCTGTGACACAGCCAGACGGTGTACCACTACGTATGGTCTGTCCGCCAGCCACGCTCCTGTGATGTAACTATATGCCGGCTCCCCGTCAAATACGACTGCGCCGTATGCTACTACTTTGCCGTTAAGATCCAGCACATAGCCGGTTCCGTTTTCTATGTCTGCCTGTATGTGTGTTTCATTAGGGTAGTTTTCATTCCATTGCTGTTTACCTTGTTCAAGCATACGCTTGACAGCCATTTTCAATATTTCGGTGATAGCAGGTAAATCTTTCGGTGTGGCGGTTCTGAAAATCAGACCATCTGCTAAAGTATCATTATACATAATCGGTAATATTAAGTTTGTGCAAATATAATAAAAATTGACCGGTATGTCTTTTCGAGTTAGGTTAATTTTGTAACTTTAAAGCTAATTAAATTGAAATAAATTAATTGATTAAATCACAGAGAAATGACTAAAGACGAAATTGCCACTTCCAGAATATTGATTATAGGTTGTCCCGGGTCGGGTAAGAGTACATTTGCGCGTAAACTTGCTACGCTGACCGGCCTGCCGCTCTATTATCTTGATATGCTTTGGCACAAGGCTGACCGTACCACCGTAAGCCGTGAGGAGTTTGATATAGAGCTTGACAGGATTCTGCAACGTGACAAATGGATTATAGACGGTAATTATACACGCACTCTACGACACAGGATAAAAATGTGTGAAACTGTATTTCTGTTTGACTTACCTACTGAAGTGTGTATCGAAGGGGTGAAGCAGCGTATCGGTCGTAAACGGCCCGATATGCCCTGGGTGGAGAGGGAGTTAGATGAAGATTTCCGTCAGTGGATACTCAACTTCCGTAAAGAACAACTGCCGGAAATCCGCTCAATTCTGTCAGAAAGAGGTGCTCATGTAAAGCTCATTATCTTCCGCTCACGTCTCGAAGCTGACGCCTATATCGGCAGTCCGGCATGAAGTTGGTTTATCAGCTGTGATTAGGTTAAGAATTTCAGATAGGTAACTCAGCTGAGTGTACGAATAGGCCGATTAAGATAAGAAGTAATAAGTAAATTAAAGCAGCTACGAGCAGATAGAGAATAAAATGCCTGATACGGCTTTTTAAAGAATTAATTGGAAAAGCTTTATATAAACTTATACAGCAAATGATAATTGAATAACAGACTTCCAGCCATGAGCACAGAGATTGTGCTACGACAGAAAGTGGACTCAGAAGAATACTGAAAAGCAGAATGGCTGTGGCCATATATATCATTGCCGTGAAATACTCAGCAAGATTATATTTCTTAGCTCCTGCTTTCCCATATACGATAGGTATAGCCAGCAAAGCCGGTATATAGATAATAAGATTCTGAGCTATTGTGTTAGTCATTAGGAAATTAGCGATATAGAATACAACTCTGTATATGAGAGGTAACTCTATACCGTTTATATTCGAAACCGCAGGTTGCGATTCGGAGGAAATAAGTCCTGATACGACCGTGTTGATGAAGCACACCAATATAAGTATTGTTACGGGAGGTGTGTAGCGAATCCGGCGGCATTGAATGTAGTCGCGAATCACTTTCCACGGATGCACAAGAAGCTGCCACGCCGTAGCGACAAAACCTTTATTGATACGTGACAAACTTGATGCAAGTCCGATGAAGAAGGTCTTGTTCTCAAGTCTCTTTTCCTTGACCGACTGACCGCAGTCAGGACAAAAGTTGGAAGTGCAGGAACATCCGCAGTTCCTGCACTTTATAATAGTCTTGGTGTTTTCAGATGATTCAGTCATTATAAGTCAGAACCATTGTACTTAAAATGTCTTATAGTATTTTACAGCCTTCGCCGGAGATGAGATGCGCAGATTGCCCGGCTCTCCATTCGTTATGAAAAACGCATTCTCCCAGCTTCCTTTCGTAAATTTGAATTCAGCAGGCAACTGTAGGTTGAGGTCTATAACCCTTGTGGTGTCATTAAGGACTTTCATCTTTACTCCTTCCGGCTTCCAGTTGGCAAGTGCCGGCTGATTTCCTGTGATGTATACATCTCCATCTACTGACGAGCCCGTAAGTTCTATATGAACCGGATAGAATTTATTGTCAATGAATACCGGGTTATATCGATATGTGGCATAATCCCTCAGCGCACGCATATGCACAGGCAAGATAACCTGATTGTGGTCGTATTCAGGGAGGTCAATCACTTCCAGTTTAATATGGCCGGGTATGGAAACAGAGTCAAGGAATGTTTTTGTATTCTCCCAACTGTCTCTCCACACCTTCGGGAACTGATACAGCGTATCAGTTTCGAGACCTTCACTACCCATTGAGAGGGCTATGAAACGCGGACGGCTCCCGGCAAAATCGAAATTCTTGATCATGTTGGCGTAATAGTCATCGTCCCAAGCCATATTCGGCGAAATGGCAATGATGTCGTCAAACATATCATCCTGTGTCATTGCATCGATCACAAACGATGCCCCCAAGGAGTGCCCTATTCCTGCGTTATGTCCGGAAGTGCGGTAGTTGGAATCAATGTAGGGCATGAGTTCCTCCTTCAGGAACTTCTTGAATTTGTCAACACTTCCGTAGTAAGGTGTGGTCATCTGCCAATGCTGTGGAACGGGCAGGAAGTCGTTGTTTCTATTATATTCTATCTCCCAGTGAGTCGGATTCGCAACACCGACCACAATATACTGGCGGTCGTTGTTCGGAGTTTGAAGAGCGAAGTGAAGCAATGACTGCACCAAATCAAAACTGGCTCGTGCCTGTGAATCGAAGACGTAGATTACGTCATAGTCGACCTCAGGGTTTTCATCATAAGCCTCCGGGGTGTAGATGAGAACCGGACGCTTGAACGAGAACAACGGTGAGTCAAATTCCTTGTATTCGACTCTTGCAATTTCCTGAGCTGTAACACTGCATACCGGAAGCAGCAGAGTCATCAGGAATTGAGTAGGACGTTTCATAATATTGTAGCCTAAGCTGTCGGCCCCTAACTTAATTAAGTGGAAAATGAAGAAACGTGAGCCAACTATGCCACGTCTTAGTTTGAAGGTCGTAGGAAAACCCTTTGTGCAGATGTAACAATAGCAGCCCACGCTATACGCGTGAGAACCACTATGCTATCTCTCGCACAAATTTGTGAATTTCCTACGTTCTCAAACTACAAGATAAGCATAACGCTTCTTAATTTACTAAAATGTCGTGGATTTGCCTCAGCCAATCCGGCCACAAAATTAGTAAATTTCTTTCAATACCTTGCCATTCAGGAGCTCAAACCGTCTGATGCTGTCGTATATGATTAGCGTCTACCGAAGACAATACCTTTCTTCACACGTTTCCGGTATATGTTGAAACGATCAAAACTAAAGTAAGTCAAAATTATAATACTGCATAATTCAAACCATGCCATGCCTGACGTCGGTACCATAGCAACTTTCCATATACGGGCTAAGGTACACATAATACCGATACACATAAGTGTTAATGCTATATTGCGTTTTGTGCGATTGCTGAGTTTCATGCTTTTTGAGGTTAAATATATGTGTGAAGCTAATGATTACAATAGTTTGGTAAAATTATATATTTTACCAAATATCAATAAATTACTGCGAGTTGATATTCTCAGGAACTACCGAACTATTGTAAGTGAAAAAATTCAATGATTTTGCATGAATGATTATTCCCAAAGCAGATGATTCATTAGATGACCTGCAAAGGGCCGTTGCCCGACTTTTTTGAAACCGACTGCTTCGTAAAGTCTGTAGGCACGTGAATTGTCAGTGTCACAGAGCAATCCGAGTGGCTTGCCGATTGTGTCAGCTTTGCTCTTGGCATCAGCGATAAGAGCCTTTGCCACACCTTGACCTCTGAACTGAGGTAATACCATGATTGTATCAAGATAGAATTCGTCCGGTTCCGTTTCTCCCGGTAGAGTCTCTATGTCTTCATCGCTTATACCCCAGCCTAATATGGTGTTAGCCTCATAAAAAAACGGACGGCGGAGTCTTTTTAAATCTGCACCGTCGTAGCTTATACATACTCCCATCGGTGTGCCATCGTCAGTCATGGCAATCCGTGTGTTGAGATAAGAATACTGGGAATCATTACGCTTCGCAAGTCTTTCAAAGATGTCGTGTACTTCCTGTGGTGAGCTGTTCTCTCCGGCGAGACTGTTTGTAATATCCGTTCCGATAGCTTCAAGAATAGCATCGGCAATCAGTGAAGCATTTTCACTGCTGGCAGTTTTTATAATCATGGTTTATCAATATCAAATGGTAGGTTATACTTTTGGGGAAAACTATATGTATGGAATAGTCGGTTCTAAGAGTGTGTTTAGTTTAAAATGATTTTAGTACAAAGAGAGATTTGGGGATGATTTTACAAAGTTGAAGAGGGCGCGATACGGGCATCGCGACCGATGAAATCTTTGTAAAAGCGCCCAAGATCCTTTGTGATGAAATCAAAAATTAATAATACATATTCAAATCTTTAATTTGGTTTAAAACTAAACACATTCTAAGTATCTCTTAAAAATTAATGCACATATAGAACACAGTTATTTTTGAGATGATTTGGACTCGGATCTAAGGAGAATACTGAGGTATTTGACTGAGTGACAAGTCCGAGGCGGCTAAAAATAACAAGTTTTATAGTTCAATATTCAACAGTTTTACCTGAAAATGTATATCGTCTAATTTTTAAGAATGACTTATAGATACAAAATTAGCTATTTTTTTGAAAAGTCACTACCTGAATCTTTATTGTTATTAAGGTTGCAAAACCTATAGGTAAGAAATAAATCTGACGGATTTTACTCATTTCGGACAGACGGTGTGAAGCGTTCCTTGCTTTCAGAATAGAGCTGTATCGCTATGGTAAACAGTGAACATAAGATTGAAAGCAGTTGTTTCAAAAGTAAAATTTAGAACAAATGGCTTCTGATTCCACTGTTAAACCGACTGTATCCGATCTATCGCCGGCTCCGAAGCATTACGGCGTCTTTGTAGCGTTTATAGCTATTATTGGTGCGTTTTCTTCATTGGTTAATGATATGTATCTCCCAACAATTCCTTCGATGATGAAGGAATTTCACACCACGCCCTCAATGACTCAGATGGGTATTTCGATGGCAATGGCTGGAATGGGAATAGGTTCGGTATTGTGGGGTTCCGCCAGTGACCGCTACGGGCGAAAGCCAATTCTAATAATCTCGTTGATAATATTCGTATTATCGACGGCACTGTCACTCTTTTCGCACACAATCACTTTTTTTATTGTATGCCGTCTTTTTCAGGGTCTGGGGGCAGGTGGAGCTATGGTGCTCTCGACATCTATTCCGGCTGATGTATATATGGGGCGTCAGCTTGCCAAACTAATGGCAATAATGGGTGCTGTCAATGGTGTGGCTCCGGCACTTGGGCCGGTTCTGGGTGGTTTCATGACAGATTGGGTAGGTTGGCACGGTATTTTTGTAGTGCTGCTGGCGATAGGGGTTGGCATGACCTTCTGGACAACCCGCTATAATGAGACACTTCCGCCGCAGCGGCGCCTTAAGACAGGAAGTCTCTCCGGTTATCTTAAGGCTTACCGCTCACTTTTCACTAACGGACGTTTTATGATCTACGTCACTATCAAGGCGGTGGCCATAGGTCTTCTTTATGCCTACATTGCATCTGCTCCGTTTATTATTCAGACACATTATGGCTTTGATGCTATGACATTCGGTCTGATTTTCGGAGGCAATGCTCTTGCCATGAGTATAGGCTCGTCGCTGGCATTGCGTTTCAAAGTCATGAAGCAGGGAATGGTAGTGGGGTGTGTAGGTATGTTTGTGTTTGCAGTAGCCGAGGCTGTGGTGATGTGGAATGAGGCTTCGTTTTTATTATATGAGCTTTGTGCTGTGCCGATGCTGCTTTTCTCCGGTATGATATTCTCAAGCGCCAACACACTGTCGATGGAGGTGGGGCGTGAAGAGGCCGGAACGGCGTCGGCTATACTCAGTGTGGTCAAGTACGCCTTTGCCGCTGTGGTCTCTCCGCTTGTGGGTCTCGGTAACATGTTCCATTCAACGGCAATCGCTTTTGTAGCCGTTACTTCCATCGCTCTTGTTCTGTCATGGAAGGCTAGCCGTCTCACATCACTTGCCGAGATGGAACGCACTGAATGAATTGCGCTCCATAATCATAATTCGGTTGGCATTATCTGTTGTCTTTGGTTTCACGGTAATCCTGTATGCCGTCGACAACATCGACATTTACTTCTTTGCCACCTGAGAAATTCCATATAAGTGACAGACCAATATTCTGTACAGGTGTGGTGTATTTATATGATATTTTATTCATACCGGATTGTCTGTCAAGTCTGCGGCGGTTCCCTGCGGGCGTAAATTCAACGGCTATCTGAAGATTATTGTTAAAGAATGTCTTGTATATACGGCCTTCGATATTGTAAACGGCGTGATAGGTGCGGTCGAGAGTGCGGAAAGTAGGTTCAAAATTCAGATTGAGCATACTTCCCCAGTCTCCGGAAAATGAAAAGTTGTTGTTGAGAGCGAAGTATTCTTTGAAACGTGTGTTTCCGTAATGGGTATTGTCGATTGTGATATTTTCAGGTGTAATCTCAATACGTCCTGATAATTTGAATTTCCACCATCTGAGAGGTGCTTCTATCCATTCGGCTCCAAAGCCCCACACTCCCTGACCGGAAATGTTAATAGGTTTCGTATAGAATACATCATGATTTTCGACACTTTGAAAAGTCTGCCAATATATTCTGTTATGTGAGTGTGCGTAGAGGGCTGTTATATTAATTTTATTTCTGAATAAAGATACTCCTGCCATAATCATATCGGCCGACTGCGCCTTCAGATCAGGATTGCCGACGGTGTAGTTATAGGAATCCTCCCAATTTATCACGGACGATATTGCAGAATATGGAATATCGCTTAACGTATGCTTGTAATTAAGCATGAAGGCATGATTCATCTTTGCACCGAACGGCATCATTATCTGTACGGTAGGATTTATGGCCCACTGTGTGTTGTCGGTTGTGACTTTAGCGTTTCTGTCCTCGTAACTTATCTTATTTAGCTGCCAGTTAAGACCTGCGCTGTAACGCAGTTTCCGGATAATACCTTGAGCTGAAGCGTACACAACGGGAGTGAGGCCTGAGGTTGCGGAGGGACTGGTGCTGATGTTAAAGCGATCGCTTTCAACCGAGATGACCGGAGTAAAAGCTGACGAAATCTTTTGAACGGAAGTACCGAATTTCCATGTTAAATTCCGGCTGTGCGGATAAAGAAAATCAGCTTTGAATTTCCATAGATTGAGGTTATTTTTGTTATGAGTCGCTCCGGCATTTTCAGCGGCGAGAGTGTAACTGGTGTGTTCATGGCCGTTACGGTTGAGGTAGTCGGCTATGAGTTCCATTACAGCGCCCTCGTGGTTGAGAGGCATACTGAATTGCAGCGTTCCTTCCTGAACGGTTGTGCTCGTCCGTTTATCTATTGCCGACATGATATTGCCGTCAGATGATAGTGAGAAGGGCTTTGAGGAGGTGGTGGCGATAAGGTAGCTTGCACCTAATTGTACACCTGAGTTAAATTGTTGTACAAGACTAAGACGGTTTCTGAAGTCGAATCCGTCTGAACGTGTGTTTTCAGTCAGAAATGTGTTTAATTCCGGACCGATGAGCCATTGTTCGGCAGTTTCCTGAAGTTTTGAGCCGCCAATATAAAAGTTGTCGTAGATACTTAGGTTTTTATAACGGTAATTAATTATCCCACTCAATCCTTCGTTACCGAAACCGCAGGAACGATACCAGTCGGCATCGGCCGTTACACTCCCGTAATATCCGCCTTCAGGGGGACGACGAAGAGTAATCAGTATCGACCCTCCGCTTAATGCTGCATTTTGGTCGGCGCCTGCAAGATACCTGACCTGTATCTTGTCAATCATTTCTCCGGGGAGATTGTCAAGTTCCGAAAGGTCGGAAAGTTTCACACCATCAATATAAATCTCGCTGACGGCAAGACCGTTAATTTTGAAAGTACCGTTCTCACGTGAGATATTGGGAAGAAAAGGAAGTACGTCGACTGCCATTTTCCCTCTGGCAATATCTGTGCCGCGCAGGTTGGTGGTATAGCCGTCTGCGCTGTTTGTAGTACGTGAAGCGACTGCCGTTACTTCCTGAAGCCGGCTCTCTTTTTGTGCTTGTGCCGACAGCATACCGTATGCTGAGATGAGGGCGAATAATAACTTTTTCATATCATCGATATTTGAAATTCAACACCGCAAAATTAGGCTGAAAATACCGTTTCAGCCTACTTAAACAGTAATGAAATTATCTTAAATGATGATATGTAAAGTTTTGATAATCAGTAAAGATTATATTACAAAACTCTTAAATGAACTGTTCGGCATCTTAAGCCCCGATATGGCTGTCAGCGGGCGGAGTCAAGAACCTCCATAAAGTCCTCTTTTGCCTGAAGTCCGAGCTTCTTTCTTATGGCAGTCTTACTGACATAGATTGAATTTGATGACTGCTGTACAAGCACACTTATTTCTTTAGTGGAGAATCCGCCCTTAATCAGACAGAGTATCTGAATCTCTCTTTCTGAAAATAATCCGGGATATTTATTCAGAAGTTTTTCGTGAAAACCTTTGTACAGTTCATCTATGACCGGGTAAAGGTCTGACCATTTTACAAGACTGTCTATCGGTGTGTCGGAATTGCCGATATTGCTGATTTTACGTAGTGCATCTTGATTTTGTGCAGTCGGTGCTTCAGCGAACGCCTTGATAATGCCGAGCTGCTGCAGAAGAAGTCTTTTAAGTAAGCCCTGTTTCCTGTCGGTAGCAGGGTTAGCTGCCGATTTTAACAGTTCTTCCAATGTGTCAATACGTTCTTCAGCTTCCATAAGTCTGTTACGTCGCTTGCGTGATAAGAACCAGAAAAATATAATACCGATAGCACTCATAAATACGATAAGTATGATGACTATCCACATTCTCTGGTGCCTGATAGTCAGTTCATAATTACTTCTGCTCAAATCGTATGCTGACTCCAAAGCGTCGTTGCGTTCCTGTTTCTTTGTTTCAAGGTCTTTACTTACTTTCCTTAGTGACTGAGCTACGTTTGTGATTCTACTCAGAGAGAGTGCTCCGGTCTTCTTATAGTCTATTGTTATTTTGAGAAAATCGAGATAGGAGGCTGCCACAACATCTTTGTCTGTAATGTCAATACCGCTTTTATCAATAATTCCGAGATATTTTTCGGCTTTCTCAATATCCCCGGCGTTCATATTGAGATTCACCAAAGGGATATAAAATTCTATCAGTCTTGAAGCCGGAGCATTACCCATTCTTTGTATTATATCTTCAAGAATCGTAACTGCTTTGGCTGCTGTTTCTCTTCTCTCTCCGAGTGCGCCGGCGTAGTTCATACGCAGATATAGCCATTCGTCCGAACCTGCCGCCGGTGCGTACGGTAACGAAAAAAGCGAGTCGCAGTGTGCGACCGCCTCGGTGCTGCGCCCTAAGGAGATAAGAGGTATGATTTTCTTGATTTCAAAATCCAGTCGTTCTGTATCATTTTCGGCCAGTTTTATCTGACGGTCTATTATCTCCAAAGATTTTTCAAAATCTTTGTCAGCAAATGAGAACCCAAGCAACTCCTGATTGAGCTGTCGGCGGATATTGACGGGCATTTCAGATGAAAGTGATTCGATAAGATCAGATGCTTCAGTATTCCTGTCAAGAACACGTAAATGCATGGCTTGAGCTATTGAAGCCTCAATATATGATGTCGTATCACCGATAGACTTAAAGAAATCTATTGACTGAACAAGCATCGTGTCTGCAACGAGTGAACGACCCATATATAAGTTGGTGCGGGCGTGGCTAAGTCCGTAACGGGCTTTATCCGCTTCGTCGTCCAGCGAATTATAATCGATTTCCTTGAGAAGAATATACGCACTGTCGGGTTGCTCTTCAAGTATTTGTTGGATGTTTGTCAGCTTATCCCGTGTAGTGTCGCCGCATGACTGTAGACTTATCAAAGCAATGATTCCCGTCAGGACAGGTATCATATACTTCATATAAAACCGACCCTTCTGTAATATAATGTTACTCATTATTTCTGCTGATATTCAGTGTATACTATGGAGATTGGGTATTACAGTTGCAGACTCCGTAGTAATTTTTTCCATAATATTCGTTTATGCAAAATATAATGTGTGAGACTGACCTCACAAGAAGAATTAAACTTTGGGTAAGTTATTGCTTAACTTATAATTATCATTTTATTCTGCGATACAAAAGTACAAAAAATAATCGGTGATAGGGTAGGTGAGTAGTAAAAAAGATATGTTACGGTTGAGTTGCTTCGGCCTTTCTCGCTATGTTGACCATATTCCTTACAAACTCGGTTTTTGCTTCTGTATAGCCATCGCGGTTATGTCGGTATTCCGGTAATAAACTTAGTTTTAACTGTTCGTAATCTTTTGCGGTGTGCGGATGGGAAATAAGATAATCGCGGAAGTAAATTTCATCATTATCACCGGGTAAATGAAAATGAATATGAAATACTTTATCGGCGTATCCGGCGACTGTGTAGCCTTTATTGAAGCTCATACGGTTGTCTGAAACAGACATACAGATATATCCGTTGGCTTCCATCATACTTCTCAGGTATACCCATTCTGTCTGCGGTGTAATCTCTACGAGAATATCGACAATGGGTTTAGCCTGAATGTCCGGTATAGCTGTGCTTCCGATATGGTTAATTATCGGTGCGTAATCTGATAATAGACCTGATAGAAATTTTATCTCCTCTTCTGCATAGACTGACCATTCTCTTTTGTGCGGTGAAAGAACTATCGGAAACAGTTCCCATAATTCCTCTAATGACATATCTTTCAGATTTTTCATTATTTTCTATCAGATACAGAATGATTGTTGGCTTATATATTTATTCTACCGAGAGCTCAGGCCGGTGCTTCTCCGAGCAAAGAGCTGATGTCGTTATATTCTTTCGGAAGTTGCTGTAAGCTCTGTCCGGTGTTTGCCGGCGTAAGATTTGATATTCCTCGTTTGTCATCACGTGGAAATGCTCTGTCCGCATATCTCCGAGCGGAGAGATGATGTCGTCAGTATCATATTCGGCTGTAAGCTCAGTCCGGTGTTTGTCGGCGTAAAGCTTGATATTCCTCGTTTGTCATTACGTGGAAATGTTCTGTCCGCACATCTCCGAGCGGGGAGATGATATCTTTATTTGTATGGTGGTATCTGAAACCACTTTTTTCACAGACTCTTTTCGATTTGGAATTGCCATCATAATATCCGCACCAGACAGCCTTAAGACCCAGTTCATTAAAACTTCTTGAAAGCAAAGCCCTGACAGCTTCTGGAATTAACCCCTGTCCCCAATAAGGTTTTCCAATCCAGTAGCCTATCTCCGCTTCGTCTTGTCGCATCTCGGTAGAGTGTAGACCGTCAGACAGAATTATCCCGCAACTGCCTACAACTTCTCCTGTCGCTTTCAGTATCACCGCATATACCTCAGGCGCAGCAAACACAGTCCGGATTATTTCCAGACTGTTCTCTACCGAAGTATGCACAGGCCACCCGGCAATCGGTCCCACGTCCGGATCGCTCGCATATTTATATAGTGCCTGCGCATCGTCTTCATACCATGGTCTGAGAATCAATCGGTCTGTTTCTATCATTATATCGTAATATCTGAGTTTTATTATTGGAGTAAGTATCTTATTTTATCCCGCAAAGATAGTAAATATAATCGAAAATATTTTGTCCTGCTTTTAATGAAGGAGTCTGAAACAATGGTTGGGTAAATTTTAATATAAAAAAATTAACATTCTAACAGGGAAGTGCTAAATGTTGCCAACAGCCTGAACACAAAACGGCGGGCAGCCGTATGAGTAAAAAAATAATAAAATAAAAATATAAAAATGAACCTCATACAGTTGCCCGTCAAATTTGAAGAGGCCGTCTCGTCGGTCCTCAAAGATATAACGCCTGAGATGAAGAACAGTTTCAGC
>JAAVDM010000023.1 GCA_014801815.1 Bacteroides sp.
GACAGCAACATGCCTGTCATATTCATCGCCCCGCAGGACGAGCTGCATGAGAAGATAGTCTCGAACATACAGCAGGTCAAGGCCCGTGGAGGTACGGTTGTGGCTATCGTCACCGAGGGTGACACGATTATCCCCCCTATGGTCGATGCCGTACTGGAGATACCGGCCGTGCCGGAGCCGCTCTCCCCTATCCTCGCCGCTATTACGCTGCAACTTCTGGCGTACCATATCGCAGTCAATAAAGGCTGTGATGTAGATATGCCACGAAATCTTGCTAAATCTGTAACGGTAGAATAGCAGACAAAAATAATCATCAGTGATTTCGGGCAGTATTACCATAATCGGGGGTTGGAAGCGGCAGAAGTTTGCACTAACTTTGCTGCTGACAAATTATGTGTAATCAATAAAACCGGTTATGATGAAAAAAATACTGTCCATTCTGATAATTGTCGGCGCGATAGTGTTCACAGCATGTGCTACTGACAACAAAAAAGAAACAACTGGAGCTGAAAAGGGTGCATCGACACTTGTAGCGTACTTCTCGGCACAAGGCCATACGAAAGCGCTTGCAGAAAAAGTTGCTGCTGTGACCGGCGGAGAACTGTTTGAGATTGTACCCGTCGAACCATACACGGAAGAAGATCTGGACGGCTGGAACGAGAGCGCCCGAGGTACTCGCGAGTCAAAAGACCGCACTACCCGTCCGAAGGTGAAAAGCCACGTAGAGAACTTTGAGAGATATGATACTGTCTATCTGGGTTTTCCTATATGGTGGTTTACTGCACCGACTATAGTCAACACTTTTCTTGAGACATACAATACATACGGTAAAGTCATTATTCCGTTTGCAACATCGGGAGGAAGTGAAATCGGTGAAACAGAAAAAGACCTGCGTGTATCGGCACCTAAAGCAGTGTTCCGTCCCGGCAAAGTACTCAACAATGCCACCGAGCAACAGGTAAGAGAGTGGGTAAATGAGAATTAAGTACATTATCACACTTCTGCTGATGTTAACAGGCCTAGTCATTCAGGCTCAAAAACTTGAGATGCAGTCTGACGGAATAATGAGACTCTCAAAGATAGAGGTTTATCCTGAATATCTTGATGAGTATCTGCAATATGCACTCGAAGTCGGTGAAGTGTCATTACAGACAGAGCCGGGAGTACTTACGATGTATCCCGTAGCAGATAAGGATAATCCGTGTAACATCACTATCCTTGAAACATACGCCAGTGAAGAAGCGTACAAAGACCACATCGCTTCTCCTCACTTCCGGAAATATAAACAAGGTACTCTTCACATGGTCAAGACACTTATTCTGACTGACGTAACACCACTTAACCCTAACAATCAATTACTCAATATAATAAAGACAAAAGAGTAATACAATAAAAGAAAATCAAAATCAGAACCCTTCCTATGGCTTTGAGCCATAGGAAGGGTTCTGATTTTGATAAGGTCAGTCAATACCAAGACCTTAATAAATAATAAATATAAAAGCGAACTTGTAAGGCCATAATACAGGTAGCATCGGTAATTATGGTACTTTTAATGTGAAAAAAGGCACTTCCAAAATGTAATTAAAAACGTTATAACTATATAATTATAAAATTAAAGCACTGAATAAAAACATGGAATTATCAAAAATTAAATCCCCTGCCGATATTCGCACTATGAGTATTGATGAACTCAAAGAACTTTGCGATCAACTCCGTAAAGCATTTCTCATAAAGATTTCCAATCATGGGGGGCATGTGGGACCCAATCTCGGACTTGTCGAGGCTACGGTAGCTCTACATTATGTTTTCAATACGCCACAGGACAAAATAGTATATGACGTGTCACATCAGACCTACATACACAAGATGCTGACCGGCCGTATGGGGGCGTTTCTTGACCCGGCAAAATATGACGAAGTAACCGGTTATACCAATCCTAATGAATCTGAATATGATCTCTTCACGATAGGTCATACATCTACGGCTGTCAGCCTCGCAGGAGGTATAGCCAAAGGCCGTGACCTGCTCGGAGAGAAATACAATGTCGTGGCTCTTGTCGGCGACGGTTCACTGAGCGGCGGCGAGGCTTTTGAAGGACTTGATGAGGGTGCAACTCTCAATTCAAACTTCATCGTTGTTGTCAACGACAACAACATGTCTATAGCCGAAAATCACGGCGGACTGTATGATAACCTCGCAAAGCTGCGGGCCACTGATGGTAGAGCCGAAGACAATTACTTCAGGACACTCGGTTATGACTACATCTATGTAGGCGACGGCAATGACGTGGAGGCTCTTGTAGAAGCCTTCCGCAAGGTTAAAGATACTAATCACCCTGTTGTGGTACATATCCACACTGATAAAGGGCACGGCTACAAACCGGCCGAAGAACATAAGGAAGCATTCCATTATTCAGGCCCGTTTGACCTTGAAACAGGCAAACCCAAATCAGAAGACAACAGTGAAAGCTATGATGATATATTCGCACAGGAAATGTTAGCGGAGATGAAGGCTGATCCTAAGGTATGTGTGCTGACCGCAGGCACTCCGGGAGTACTTGCATTCGGACCGGAACGCAGAAAGGAAGCAGGTCGGCAATTTATTGATGTAGGTATAGCCGAACAGGAGGCTGCCGCTATGGCTTCTGGTATAGCCAAAGCCGGCGGAAGACCTTGTTTCGGAGTCGTCAGCTCATTCATACAGCGTGCATACGACCAGCTCTCACAGGACATTTCCATCAACAAAACACCCGTAGTACTCAATATCTTCTACGGTACTGTTTTAGGTATGACCGATGTCACTCATCTCGGTTGGTTCGATATAGCGCTTATCTCAAATATTCCCGGCTGGGTATTTCTTGCACCGACCAATGTAGAAGAATATCTCTCCATGCAGCGCTGGGCAATGGCACAGACCGAATATCCGGTAGCAATAAGGATTCCCGGCGGTGAGGTACGCCATGCAGAAGGCAGCGTACAGACTGACTGGTCAGACCTCAACAAGTTCAGTATTGAGCGTAAAGGCAGCGAAGTTGCTATAATCGGAGCCGGTACATTCTTACCGCTTGCTTTGCAGACAGCAGACCTGCTTGAGAAAAACGGTATCAAGGCAACTGTTATTAATCCGCGCTATCTGAGTGGACTTGACAGTGAGATGCTTGAGAAGCTGAATAATGACCATCGACTTGTGATAACTGTTGAGGACGGCGTGCTTGACGGAGGTTTCGGTGAGAAAGTAGCACACTACTACGGCACAAGCGATATGAAAGTAGCTAATTACGGCCTGACCAAGAAATTCGCCGACCGCTACAATTATCAGCAGATACTTACAGACAACCGTCTTACAGCACCACAGATAGCAGAGGACGTTCTGAAGTTGTTCAAATAATAAAAAACCTCCCAATACGTCTACAACTTCCTTTACAGACGGGAGTATAAATATTGCAGGCTCCATTCAGTACATAACGGCGTTATGTACTGAATGGAGCCTGCAATATTTACAGCCGATTGTCCGGGAGAACACATAGCCGCCACATTAATATTTCACTAATTTAGCTTTTTATTTGTAAACTTGCATTTTAATTACTAACTTCGCAAACATATTAAGCGTTCCCGTTCAGAAAAGGACTACTTAATCTATCAGTGAAACAATAACATTAACATCATGAAGTTTACTTTACCATTATTCCTTTCAGGAGTCCTGTCAGTCGGGATGAGTGCTTATGCCGACAGTCTTGAGACTTTAGACGGTATCGCCTCCGGTATCTCACCCGATGCCTCACAAGTAGTAGGTATCAAGAGCCAGTGGGGCGATTCGATGTACACAAGTTTTCTCTACACAGTTGCCGACGGCGATACACAGTGGCTTACCGACGGCGACAACTATTTCGGCTCACATCTTGACGGAGGTCGGTTTACAGCCGTAAACAATGCCGGTATAATAGCCGGCGGCGTACGCAATCCCGATATGCGACTCTCTAACGAGGTCGGCCCTTATTACAACCCACCGAAAAATTATGCTCCCCCAAAACGTAACTTCAGCGATGATGAGGAGGGGCAAGCTATAACCTCAGCAGCTGTATGGCGCAACGGTAAGCTCTATATGCTTGGCTGCGGGCCTTACACCATCGACTTCTTCTATGACAGCACAGACGGCAGCCTCGCCACAGGTATCTCGGAAGACGGTAACATCGTATTCGGTAACATCGTATCAAGCTGGATGCCTATAGAAGCTTGTATCTGGGTATATGACGAAGCAAGCGACAGCTATGTCTACAATACTCTTGCCCGTCCGGCCGATGCCATGATAAGTTCGATGATTGCTAACTCAGCGACAGGTTTTCCGGCTATTGGTGCAGTCAGTCTTTCTCTCAATGGCGAAAGCTTCATGACTACAGCACTCTGGCTCTCGGCAGATGAGTTTGTAAATATCGAAATGCCCGACCTCAGCGGTGCGAACGCTGTCTACGCTCATTCCATCAGTGCAGACGGACGCTATGTGACCATAAGTGTCGCCGGCACTCACCCGAAACTGTATCTCTACGATGTGGAGAACGCTACACTTGAAGAAGCCGAACTGCCCGCCGGTACCACTACAGTCACAGGCTATACTGTCACCAATGAGGGTAACGCTATTCTCAAAATACAGGACAGTGACTGGCAGAGCACACTCTATTATTACGACCATCAATCAGGCACTATGGTCACTCTTGCCGAATATCTGAATGACACAATGCCCTCATTCAACTTCAGCAACAGTCTTTCATACGCCAAAACCATAGCTACAACCGGTGATGGTAAACATCTCCTCATTCAGGAGGATTCCTATAGTGCCGAAACATGGTTACTGACTATTGACAATCCACGTCTTCTGGCAGCTCCGGCTCCGGCTTCAGTTGACCTCTATCATACTTCGCCCGCCACACTTGAAGTGAAATTCGAAGGCATAGCTTCCCTACCTGAAGAATGTGAACTGAAAGGCTACAAGGTATATGTTGACAATAATGAGGTCAAAGAGATTGAGGCAACCGAAACAGGAAGTGTGTATTACGTTGAAGCCGACGGTATTGCCGGCAGTCGCCACACAGCCCACGTATGCACCCTCTATACAAAGAATGGTGAAACCAAGCTGTCAAGCAAATCCACCGTCGCTTCTGCCTACGTTTCTTCCGACTGCAGCCTTATAGGTTTCTATGACTTCGATGACTCATCAATCGACTCAGAGGGGAACATCACATGGAGTCAGGATACATGGCAACCATCTACCAACTACGGTGTGTCCGGTCAGTTCATCAACTGGCATCTTACAAGCAGTGATTTTGAGAACCGTACACCGGCTGTCGCTGTAGTTACAGTAGCCACCGAGCCTTGGTCAAGCCTCTTTACAAGTCATTATATGGACGCTACGGACAACACGGATTTCTATATCGACTTCCGTTATCAGATGCGTCTTGTGAACTCTGCCACCCAGAATCTCACTTCCGACTTCCTTGACATTGAAGCTTCTGCCGACGGTCGCAACTGGACTACCATAGCTTCAGTACGCGCTTCGGAGACATCACCCTACGTATGGCATACCCTTCATGTTGATCTTGGCGATAAACTGGCAGGACAGATGTTCCAGCTCCGTCTCAACGCTCACGGCGAAGGCGTAGGACAGCTGATGTGGCTGGTTGACGACATAGCTATCGGCGATGAACTGGCCGGTGAACAGCCCAAAGGTCTGCGCTACGATGCAAACGATGAAAGCGTGAAAGTAATGTGGCACAACTCTCTCGGCCTCTATGACCTTTCTTATCTTGACAACTCGGCCATACTTTGGGATTACAATGTAGGCAATGAAGGCAAACCGCTTATGAGCGCTATCGAGCTGACTCAGGAGCAGATCAAACCCTTCATCGGTGAATACATCAACGCTGTGTCCACATTCCTTTATGATGATCCTTCAATTCTGCAAGATGCACCTACTAACGCCGAAGCAATAATCTATGCCGACGGTGAGGAAGTAGCACGTGCAAACTTCGACGCTGAGTTCAACACTGTATCGCAGGCTGTAGCATGGCTCAACACTCCGATACTCATCGAAAGCGGTAAGACTTACCGTGTGGCGGTCCGCATCAGTGACTACGCTGTAGAACAGGCTCCGATGTATTATCAGGCAGCTTCCACAAGTGTTACCGGTCTTTCGGATCTCTATTCTGAAGACGAAGGTCGCACATGGCAGAACGCTTCTTCCATTATCATGTCAGATGTTAATCCCGAGGGACTCTGCTCATGGCCTATACGTGCTCATATTTCTTCAGAGCAGGTAAGCGATAACGAGCCTTCAGATGTTCTTTTCTTCGATATCTTCCGTGACGGTGAGAAAATCAACAACGGCAATGTTTACGAACCTCACGCATGGTTCACTATTCCTGCTCCGTTTGACGGACTCTACACCGTGCAGGCTCACTATAAAGGAGGTGTAATATCACCAATGTCAGAGGTTCTTGACCTCAACGGTGTGAACGGTATCAAACAGGTACATTTCACTCTTGGTGTGACCACAGGTCAAGGTACAGTGACTATCAACGGCGACTGCCTCGGTGCTATTCTCTATGACATGGCCGGCCGCGTGGTAGCTTCAACTGATAAGAATACACTCTCCGGTATTCCGGCCGGCGTTTATGTACTCAAAGCACAAGCCAAGAGCGGCTCTGAGACTTACAAGGTCGTAGTGAAATAATCCGCTACGCCAACCCTATCTCACCGGTATACGGTCAGACTGTAAACAGCCCTTCCGCTTGTAAGCGGAAGGGCTGTTTTATCAATAATACTTATTATTTAGCAGCTTACTCTAAACATTACCAATATTTATCTTATTTAATGATTATATAAATAATTTAACATTCCACTTTATACTATGAAAAAACTCTTAATTACTCTCGGCTTTCTGGTCGTTACAATGTCTGCCAGCGCCGGTATAGGAGACCAGATTATATCACTCCTTTTCGGTAACAAGAATGACGCGAAGGAAGAACCGACAGTCAAAGTAGACATGAAGAAAGTCGAATCTGAAGTTAAATCAATAGCTCAGCTCTACTCTCAAGGCAAAATCTCGAAAGATAGTGTCATAAACCTTGCCCTCTATCATAAAACCTACAGCCCCGAACTCGCTGAACTTTGCCTGAGACTGGTAGTCAACGAGAAAAATCCCCGCAGCATGACAGAACTTGGTTCGCTATACACCACAACTCCGCAATTCTCCAAGATAGCGTCTGACGGAATCGTACTACTCGAAGCAGCGGCAAAATCAGGATATAATGAGGCTAACGCAAACCTTGGAAGATGTTACTTCAATAATCAGAAGTACAAAAAAGCCAAGAAATACTTTGACGCATGTAATCCGATGGATCAGAGTTTCTGCTATCTGGCACTGGGCAATATGTATTTAGTGGGTAACGGTATGCCCAAAGATAATGCCAAAGCCACAGAAAACTATCTTAAAGGTACCCAAATGGGCAATCCACGTAGTATGTTACTTTATGCCAATCAGCTTCTGGACAGTAGTCCTGCTAACTATCCCGATGCTTTCTTCTGGCATTACATCGCAGGTGATCTCGGTGAAAATTATTCCCGTACACTACTCTTCCGACCCAGAACCGAGGAAGCACCTGCTAACACTCCTGAAGACCGTGAAGCACAATTCGCTTTAGATCTCATTGATTTGGTATATTCCGCCAACGGAATCAAAAATGAGCCGATATATAAGGACGGCTTTCTTGCAGGTATCGAGGAGCGCACAAAAGCTGCCGACGCAGGCGATGACTGGTCACGCTACTATATCGGCAGTATGCTCTATAACAATGATTTTATGAATCGCAACGATGCACTTATTCTTAGATTCTACGAGTCTATCATAAAAAACGGAAAACTTCCGAAGCAGATGCTGGGAGTAGTTTACGAACGTCTCGCTAATATGTACCGTGATGGTAAGGGTGTCAAGGTTGACAAAGCAAAAGCAGACCGTTATTACCGGATAGCAGCTAAATACGGTAATCTTCCGGCCTATAAGATAGTTGAGAATATATCTGAATAGACACTTTAACACTACTAATCGGTAAACCGAATAAGTTAAACGATGTTTCCAACACAAATACAGTATTGAATTAAGAATAAATGTTCAAAAAGGTATATGTCACTGGTGACATATACCTTTTTGATTAAATATTGACTTATTAAGAGATACTTATCTGATTACGATCTTCTTTCCATTACGGATATAAAGACCCGGAAGCGGTTGCCCCTTGACAATCTGACCTTGAAGATTATATATTATATCATCATGTCGATTATCCTCAATTATAGAATCAATAGCTGTAAGCTCTAGATCAAACCATACAATCTCAGAGCACTTTTCTTCACCGCCGGCATCGTAGAGACTCTGAACGCCTATGCGCTTAAACTTTGACCAATCATCTCTGATAGTCACATAGTGACGCCCATAAGAGAAAGAAATATCAAATCCGAAATAATTGTAAGGGAATATATCCAGTGGCTCACTAAGATTCATGTCCGGATAAGTCTCAGGATTCATTGAAAAGACCTCTACACCATTTTCATCTGTATCAGTATAGATACGATAAGAAAGCCAATTCTCAACCAAACTCTCCCCTTCCGTATCTTCAAGCGGAATCTCAAATACGAAAACGGCATTTGGATCCCACTCATACGTTATCCAATCCAGATCTTTTGGATTAGCGGGTGTGGCAGCATTCTCCTCGATTAGTTCCAAAGAGGGTCTGAAGTACCATTGAAGACCCAGATTACGGCGTTCACAAATTGATACTGATATATTTGCTGACGGATTTGTTAAGGCTCCGGTTGACGGATCATAATCAAATTCAATCTTATCAAGAGGCTTGGCAAAATCATCACCGAAAGCCATAAACCACATTTCCGGATTCATCTCACTCAAAAATCCAAGATACTGTGCAGATGAGAATATCACCTTATCACCAACGATATCTCCGACAATCCATGAATCAGGCACACCATAATAAATACCTTTTATATATACTTTCTTATCGGTAGCGGCGACTGTGACATTAGCCGAACTATCGTAATAGAAATCAATAGACTGAATATATCCCTGATAATCCATTCTATAAAGATGTTGACGTGCTGAGGCAGGCGGAGTAACCATCTCCGGGAGCTCTTTATTTGAAAGAGTAGCTCCGTCATAATAGAAATAGAGATACTCGGCAGTTGCAGAAGATGCAAAATTGATGAAATTATTGGACTCATACACCCCTTCCTCATTGAGGACGAAAACAACATCACATAAATCAGTTGAATTAGCTGTATTTGCCCCGGTAAAGTAATAAGGATTGCCATAATATGCACCTAAGAACTGTCCGGTAGGGAATATAAGCTGTGCGTCTTTGCTACGTCCCTTTATAGCCCACTCAAGATTAGTGAAATATACACCTGAAGAACAAAATCCTGACAGGTATATTTCATCATTATCAGTTCTGTATAACTTTGCCTCCATAACATTCATTGCCCACTGTCCGCCTGAATTGGCAGGGGCTCGAAAAGTAATTGTTTCACAGACAGCGTCAGTGGGTATAGTACAAGGTGTGTCGACGTATGGAACATACACACTTTCATAGTTACCCTTTCCACTCCATGTGCCTTCATAATGATACTCTTCTTCAGTAGTTCCTTTGGCGCGGAATATAGATCCTATTATGCGCTGCCTGGAAGTGCCTTCAAGTGAGATTTTACCATCATTTATTGTATATACAATCTCGCTTATAAACGGATTTACAGAATACATTCCTGTATCTTCGTTGAAATCGAGTACCCAGAGCTGACGACCGAAAGTCATAGAAGCCATATAGTCGGTAAACTGGCCAGTAGGTACATGAATCGTATTATTGTCAGATTCAACCTGACCTTTCACCCACGAATCTCTTAGGTCATTTGAAACGGGATCTTTCAGCCAGACTTCTCCATCTGAACCGAACACCACACAGAACATTCCGGACTGGCTGGTTATCTCCGGACCCTCTGAAGTCATGTTGACTTCGAAACCCGTGCGGTCATAGTACCTTATATCACCCTGTGGTTGAGAGGTGATTACACTGACACCGTCTTCATCAAAATCAGGCAGTGTCGCCGCAATATTTGCAGAGTGGGATTGTCCATACATACCCACTACCACAACGGCTGCAAACAGAATTAGTAGAAATGTTTTCTTCATAATGGTTTATATTGTCAAAAATTTTTATGCCGCAAATTTATGACAATTATGTTCTAACCTTCAAATTTTCTAACGGCAAGTCTACGCAACTTCAAGAATATGCGCAGTTTTATTTCTACTCATGATTATTAACTTCCTGTTTCTTAGCCATCTGAAGATATTGCGATGGTGATAGACCCGTGACACGTTTGAATGAGGTACGAAAAGCATTCGGACTGCGGAACCCCACATTATTTGCTATAGCTTCTATGGTAAGGTTACTCGATTCCGACATGCTGCGGCAAGCCTGATGTATACGCCGTGTATTAATCAAAGTCTTAAAATTATCCCCCTTTTCATTAATGACCTGTGACACATATTTAGCTTTGGAACCGCATAATTCAGCCAACCTTTCAAGTGAGAAATCTGCATCATAAATTTCCGGTGAATGGTCAAGCGTATCCATAATAGAGAGCCACAAAGATTCACGCATGTCATCAGTCACTGTACTTCCTTTATATTTTTGAAGTAAGTCAGAATTATTTTTGTCCACCATTATAGTCTTCGCGGCCACCTCACGGATTCGCACGGCATCAGCCTCAAGATGAAGCAACTCCTGATTTTTACGATACAAGGATTGATTCGCACTTTCAAGAGCCTTGTTTTTACGTCGGAGTTTCAGCCAAGCGCCACATACGAAAAGTAGAATCAGAATAACCATCACAAGCGTTATCATCTGACGCTGACGCTTCTGTCTTGACTCTGTAAGCTGACGGTCAAACTCACATAATTCATCAACAAATTCGATTGATTTGATTGCAGCAGCCTTGTTATAATTTAGCAACGAATCTTTAAGCATAACATATTCAGCCATACTTTGACGCGCCATATCATAATTACCCAAACTATCATAACAAATTGCACGCATATTATGAAGCATCAGCCGTCCGTCACGCATATTGTCGGCATTAAACAGTGTATCAGCATGATGAATGAGTGACAAAGCGTCCTTAAACCGCCCGGTTCTAATGTTAGAAGTGATAAGACCTTGTAAAGCTGCATAACGGTAACGTTCTAATCCCGGCTTTTCTGCCAGCTCACCCAGACGTTGATAGACTTTCGCACTTTGCTTGTAATCCCCCGTCGACTCAAGGCATTGTGCCTCATAGAGTCCGAGATCAAATTCACGTCCCTCCCATTGCTTAAGTTCAGCAGTATTACGATAACGCGCTACCCGATCCTTAATATCGTCAAGCTTATTTAAAGAACCTGCTACTTCTGAAAGATTCCCGAATGCCATTCTACTTACCATCATATCCTGCTTTTCAATAGCTTTATCAAAAGCCTTACTGAAATAATCAAAAGACTTCTCCCCCGTCTCATAATCACCGGTCTGTTCAAATACCGTGTGGTACATACACCCATAATAGAGATTTATACGCGGTTCGTCACGTTTCATATCATTACTTATTTCCTTCGCCTTAGTCAGTGACTCAAAAGCAGAGGAATAATCAAAGTAATTAAAAAATACCAATTCCCATATACTAAGAGCAGCTGTGAGACAGATCTCTTTCTCGTTGTCTTTGAGTGAGGGTGAATACCTGTTAACTACAGCAGTGTAATAGAATATAGCTGAGTCAGGGTGATTTTCATAAAATCCATGAGCCTTATCTAATAATACAGGTAGTGAGGTTTCATTTATATGCTGAAGCCCGCTATGTGTAGGCATAGCGGAAGCACCCAACAACCTTTGCACGGTTAATAATAACATTATACCGATTAATAGTATATGTATAATAAGCCTTGACATATTGTAATTATTTTCGCACACAAAGTTATAAAAACTTTTCTGAAGCAGCCTATTGTGATGATATCCGGCTTAAGAACAATATATGTATCATCTTTTCAAGAGTTAAGGCATACATAATTAATTTATATACCTAAAGAGGATCGGAGTAAGTAAACAAAGCGGTTGAATAATTGTTTATCACATGGATAAATAGTGCTAAATTACCATTTTACCCAAACTAATTATAAATAATTAAATATGTTAAGACTAAACTGTTTTATAAGCGTTGCGCCTGAAAAGCGTGAAGAAGTGATTGAGGCTGCAAAACGCCTTACTGCTGCCTCTCTCAAACAAGATGGGTGTGTGGCATACGATATTTTTGAGAGTGCTACTCGCCCAAACGTACTCATGATTTGCGAAACATGGCGTGATAAAGATGCTCTGAAAGCTCACAGCGAATCAGAGGTCTTCCTCAGAGAAGTAGCTACAATGAGAAGCCTCAGTGAAATGAAACTTGAGACATTCGAATTCTGAACCCAATCCGTGTGCATAATTGCCTTATACACTTCCCTTCATTGTGGAATCACAATGAAGGGAAGTGTATAAGGCAATTATGCACACATTATATAAATATAAAAAGAAGTTCCCGGTAAGGTGGTCGGAAACTTCCATCCTCGCATGAATTATAAAGATTCTATTATAAACGAAGTATACTCCCCTACAACTTGCCCCAATAGCAAACTGTTTACCGGTATTTCCATAAATGGAGAGCAGAAGTCTATATGAATAACTCATTCAGAGCTTTAATATATATAGCTAATTTCATAGGAGCGATTCCCGGGAATCAAAGATGATCTATAATTGAGTTTTTATCCCCTGAATACTCAAGAATACAATTACAACGTAAACTGAATTAAATCTTTAAATTGAAGGTATTATGAGATTACCTAAATTAATTGTAGCCGCCACATTTATGGCTTATACAATAGGCGTGTGGTCACAAGCCATAAAAGAGCAAAAAAATATCTATATAATAGACGGATATTTCTTCTATGAGATTCCGGTAGACAACAGTCTGCTCGACGGAATAATGTCAATTAAAACAGCCAATGGCACAAAGGCATTCGGGATGTCAATAAAAGAAACACTCCCGGAAGAGGCAAAGCAATATGCTATTCCTGTGGAGGAGATTCCGGAAGCCGATATCCTCCTTGAGATGTTTAATGAGAAAAAAGCTCGGATAATACGATTGACCACCAATAACGAAGAGTTGATAAAAGTCGGTGAAAGATTTCCTCAATTTACGGCACACGATATTGACGGGAAAACTTGGAGCAACTCAGACATAGAAGGTAAAGTAACGGTTCTGAACTGTTGGTTCACCGGGTGCGACCCCTGTAGAGCTGAAATGCCTGAACTGTCACAGTGGAAAGACGAAATGCCGGACGTAATGTTTTTTTCAGCTACCTATGAAAGTCCTGAAACGGCACGTCCGGTTTTGGAAAATACCGGATTTAACTGGATACCTCTGGTAAATGACACACAATTCAAGGAGTATGTCGGGATTAAGGGTTATCCTATGACTATAGTAACCGACAAAAATGGCAACATTGTCTTAATAGAATATGGGACATCGCCCTTACAACGTAAGAAACTTAAACAAACAATTGAATCTTTACGTTAAAGATTCTCCCGAAATAAAAAGTAGCTCTTAAAAATTAATGAACATATAAAACGCAGTTATTTTTGAAGCGATTCGGACGCGGAGCGAAAGAGAATACTTCAGTATCCGACTGAGTGACAAGTCCGAAGCGGCCCAAAATAACAAGTTTTATGGTTCAGGATTCAATGACTTTACCTCAAAACATGTATCGTTTAATTTTTAAGAGCTACTTATAATAACCCGATTGCTTCTTGAATCCGCCTAAGAACCACGAGTGCCTACCATACAGATGTACACCATGCTAACTTGATACACACCTATAAATTCTTCCTCGACGGTTATATCATCAGTCGACATGATTCCCGACTATAATTTTATCCTATTCCTTTCCTATTCTATCTTGCTAAAAGGAACAAAACCAAAGAACCATACGTTGAAATAACTAAACAGTATTACTTATTAAATCCAATATGACAACAATACTTTATGCCCATCCCTACGATGGAAGTTTTAATCATGCTCTGTTAGCTGAGATCGAAGAGAAGTTCAAAAAGCAAGGCAAAGAATACAATGTAATCGACTTATATGCTGATGGATTTAATCCTGCTATGGAGGCTGCGAGTCTACGACTGTACAGCCGAGGAGAGACGGCTGATCCCCTTGTGGATAAATACCTCAACTACCTTCTCTCAAGCGATGAATTCATCATGATCTTCCCCATTTGGTGGGGTACTATGCCAGCCATAGTGAAGGGCTTCTTCGATAAAGTGATGCTCGTAGGCAAGGCATATCAATATTCAGCCGAAGGCGAACTCATTCCGGACAAAATTGATATCAAGCGCACAGTATTGGTGACTACCTCTCAGGCCGAAACTGAACGTTTCCGTCCTTTCTTTATTGACTACTTCAAACCGGTCGTTCTCGAAGCCGTTGGAATGAAGAATCTGGAATGGTACAACTGCGAAAAGACAGCTCACGGTCCGCAAGAGAACCGCGACACCTTCTACAAAATGATCTACGACAAAATCTAAACAGTATAAAAAACATCGAAAATCAAAAAGGCTAAAGGTGATTTCCCGGGGTCGTTCCGAGAAACCACCTTTAATTTACCAATACTGATAATCATTCGGCTCTGTGTACATAGACCACTGAAAAGATGATCTTCGGATGGCATATACCACCCTACATCCACATCTGAGATTATAGAATAAATGTTAATTCTGTACTGTAGCCGATCGGAAAAACGGGCACTGTTGAGGAGTAACCCTCCAGTAATATGGCTATGTTTATACTAATGACCGAAAGGTATCCGGTTTTGTCTTTTCAGACGGCTCCTTTTCCCATCAGGAAGGCTGTTCGACTAAGAAAACCTATTTCCCTCAATACGGGAACAAGAATCTGTCAACAGTGATGTTGGGAAGCAACCGGTCGAAGGCCTTGGGCTCCATTGCCACGCTTCCCATAAGAGTGAGCACTGATTCCTCAAAAGGTCAAGAATGAACTGTGTTATCTTGTTGTCAGGCGTTATCAGCAGGTTCATCACGATCTCGATAATAAGGAAGAAATAGATACAACTGCGGAAGTAGTTATACATCTGCTGCTGTTCCTTGGTTTCCTCAAAAGCCATAATCAGAGAACTTATATTGTAGAATTGTTATATTTGTAATACATTTACACTAACTTTGCAGTATAAAATAATATGGATATGGAAATAGCATTAAAGAAGAATCAGAGTTTCCGTCTTTCTGTAGATCTGATTGAAAGGCTCAAACAGCTTGCCAAGAAGCAAAACCGCAGTCTCAACAATTATGTGGAGACTGTGTTGCTTGAGGCAGCCTACCATGAACCCAATGCCGTGACGCTTGCCGCAATGAAAGAAGCCGAGAGCGGGGCGTTGAATAACGAGCCGTCTCTGGATATGTCGTCTATTGAGGCTATGGAAAAATCAATGGGGTTATGAAGAAGCTTAAGCCCACATCACAATATAAGAAGGACTACAAGCGATTTCGTAACAATCCAAAAAAATTAGAGAAGCTGTTTGACATTCTTGAACTACTACGTCAGGAGAAACCGATTCCGGAAGCCGACAAGGGAGGTCATTGGGAAATTCTCTAATCCGAAATAAAGCCAAAGAATTACTATAACAAATACAACCTCTGTCTCATTCTGCTGATCCCGAACTCCAGCGTATCATCGACACCAATGGTTATTATACGTCAAATCGCTAATCTTCAGTGATTATAAAAATCAATTTTGAACAAAGGATCTGATTTTCCTCTGAAGTAAGGCCACAGATTTGGTACTCCCTCAGGTAACTCTTGAGTTTTTCCAAAAATTCTTCAAAACTCATTTCCGAATTGAAATTTATCACTAACTCGCAATGTGAATCAGATGATTCTGTCAATTGTAGTCCTCTTCGATGCATGAGTACTAGGAGTACAACAATGCCATTATTGTACTTCGGACGAATTTCCACAAGTTTACGCATCATTTCTATGTTGAGATCTCAACCAACTTTCGTAAACAGTATTTTAGTTTATCGTAGTTCCTACACCTCAAATATATCTAATTATCGTAGTTTACAATGCGAAATTTTGTAGGTTTACCGAAGTTTATTAGCTTTACGCCATAAATACAAGACATTAATAGATACTTCTGTATTGCTTGAAATATTACGTGACCAACGAGAGGAACTTGACTCACTTCGTTCCCAATACTTTTGCAAACGAAAGGAAGAAGATTTAATTAAACTTGTTTGTCATCGAGCAACAGTTGTTGAACTTGTACAGGTCGCCTATAATATATCCTCTGAAAAAACTCTCAAACGAGAAACTACTGCTTTGGTTAAAGCTGGAATGTCGCTCAAATGTGACAAATTAACTCTGGTCACCGCCTATGAGAACCGTGTGTTGGATGTTCATGGACAAGTCATTAATGTCTGTGCCGCTTACAAATGGCTCCTGATATAACCTCATCGCCCGTCTCTCCGCTCTCCAATCCCGCTTCAACAGCATCGAATATTAAAATTTAGAACGTAAAATATGATAGAATCAGACTTCATTAAAGCCATGCAGCTTCTTTTCCCCAAAGGAAATCCTTTGAGAGAGTTTGCCGATTTTGTATCAAAAGGAGATAGCATTGACAAGCTCACATCGCTCCTTTTTATTAAGGATCGTCTTGAATCGGAATATAGGTTGGCAACCTTTACCCAATTACACTCTCCAAATAACAATTGCACCCAATATCTTGAAGATATTTCTTCCGCTTTATCCGAATGTAATAAACGCATAGTACAGCTGACAAATAAAGTCTTACAAGATGAGATGCAAAAGAAAGCCTTTGACAATATCAGAGAGATGAGGGACAGAATTACACTCGGGTAGTTTTTTAACACTTCAACCGGGTTTTGCATCTGACCACTTTTTCACTATACACCGTTGTGTTCAGATTTGTATTCAAAGCAAAAGAAAAAGCAGCTACAATTCGATTTGTAACTGCTTGATTTCTAATTTGTAGTCTCACTTGGAAAACTTTACATTTGTTATATCCTAAAAAGCAATTCTTTATCAGAACTATTTTTCGCTACTCCAACATTCACTCCTACGGCACATTGCATCGCTTTTCATCGCTCTGCTCCGCCGAAACCATAGGAAGCAGCCTTGTCCTTGCTCGCAAGTTCTCTCACTTGTCGTATAATTGTATAACATAAGACTAATGGAGATTAGTATGATTACTGAGATTATTATAAATTCAATGCAATTTGAATAAAATCTTCAACACTTTTTCCTGGTATTGACATTCCTCCTTCATAAGGAGTAGGAAGATTATATCGTCTCTTTGCAGCGCCATTTAATGCATAATCATTGCCGTTTATAGTAACGATACACCAGTGTTTTCCTCTACGCTCGACTACCACTTTATTTGTATAAAAAGGCCAATCTCCGTTATATTGCCTTTTTGTAATGCTTTTGTATTTGTAATTGGGATTAAAACGTCTGCAAAAATAATCTCGAATGGATCGTTTATGCTTGACTATGTCCGTTTGATTGAATTTGATAGTTGACTTCCTATAATCTTGATTGCCTATCTCATCCTCTTTCCAGTGGCATAATCGTAAAGGGAACTGGCCAATTGCTTACCTAATAATCCTAATGTGCCATATGAAATTTGGCGTCCTAAACAAATTAATAGTCTTTCACAATTTGAAATTATTACTCTGTTTATTTCTGGAAATATTTCATCAGCCGTATCTGGATTGAATAATCTACTTATTTGTTTAGAGTCAAGAGGTCTTATTCTTGCTTCTAAATTACTCCATCTTTCTTTAGGATTTTTCCCTAATTTAGGGTTGGATGTAATTAAGTTGAAATTATAGTATCTTGCCTGCTGTCCAAAATCTGATAATATTTCAATTATTTCTCTGATTAAGGAATTCTTAGAGTAGATAAAGTCCCAATCTTCCTCAAAAATTGGTGGTGTATATTTTATATAGTATTTCTCCATGATTTCGTCAAAAAGTTTTATCAAATCATGGCCTAAATTCTTTAATGCGTTGTGATTTGGAAGATTATTATTGCACTGAAAATAGCCAACACATATATAAGCTTTGAATAATCTTTCAAAGCCCTGTGACAACAGTTGAAAGGGTAGAAAATAGAAATCATTACCCATATTAATATTTTGCAACTCTCCAAATCCTAATTGTAGTAATTTATGAGATGTTTCAAATTCTTCAATTAAAGCATTACTCTTATTGAATGATATTTCACTCATTTTTATGATATAAAATGGGTTATTTGAGACCACTATGCTATTTGATGCCTTGATTTACGATCCACTCGCCGGCTTTTTTAGAACCTTTACGAGAAAGTACACCGGCTTCTTGAAGACGATTCGTGACTTTCTGAACACCTCTTTTCGTCATGTTGAGGTGCTCAGCTATTTTGTCTAACGTCATTCTACTATTAACCTTTAAAAGCATCATTACCTTATTCTCTGATGAACCAGTTAAAAATTCTGGTGAACTCAAAATGGTTTCAAGTGAACTTTCTGATGAACTGTGCGGTGAACTTATGGCTGCTTGGTCGGTGGTTGATCGGTTCTTCCTCTTGCTTGGTCGGTACCTGAGCGGAATAAGAATCCAACTTGGCTAGTCGCTTGAAGGTGACGTAGATGAAGCCTCCGTCCCAGCACCATGTTGGCTCTTCTACGCCTTGCTCGCGGCAGGCTTCGATTATGCGCTTTGCACCCGAACCCAATTCTCCAGCCACATTGAGCGATAGAGTGCTTCTGCCATCTTGACATTATAAGGATAGGAATCATGAGGTTCCTTGATATTTTCGGGTGTAATCTGAGAAGGGAAGATACCAGGATTGCCGATTTCTACGCGATCATCATAGATGACGATGCCATTGAGCAGATTATATCTCTCACACTGACGATGGCAGAGCGAGTTGATTATGGCTTCTCTCAGTGCCTTGTAAGGAATTTCAAGACGCTCTTCGCGTTGAAGACTACAGTTAGTGATTTTCCTGCTGAGATTGAGGTGTTTGAAACAGAACGCCAATCCTGCATCAAGCAAGTCGAAGAAATTCCTCTCTACATGCATCTCATCGATAAACTCGTTTTTATCTGTACCCAAGAAACGAGCCATCTTTATCTTGAAGTTGTCGTATTCATCAATTCTATCGGAGAAAAGCATGGCAGCTCCATTTGTAGGAATACCATTTTTAAGTAGCTTCCATTTCGATAGGGTATCGGATATAGGCCCACTCAAAACACTGGCAGAAATTCGTCCTCCTTCGACACCAAGACGTATGCACCACGAATATGTTTTCGGTTCTAAGGCTCTGATTCGTTTGTCATACATATCCTGCGGCATGACCTTGGTTGTACTCTCAACTTTGTAGTAAGGACAACCGTGGAAAGTGTGTGGACGTTCTCCCCACACCCATCCATCGAAGTGCATGGCGATAAGTTTATGGCCCGGACGATCCGGCACATCAACATATTCCGGCCGCACGTCTACAACCAGCTGTAATCCGGCGAGAGCCTGAGCGATCTCTCGTTGGGTGTCATCCGTCACTTGCTGACCTACAATCTTCAGCGACTTCGGCGTGATATCGAAAAACAGCCAACCACCCTCCGTATTCAGAAACGCGCACGCCGCATGCATACCGTCTTTCAGTTCGCCGGTACTCTTCTTCAGCTCCATAGTCCTCGACTCATCCGAAGCAATCAATGCCTTTATATCGTCAATCGTCATTGTCATAGTTGCTTTAGTCAATAAACACTTTCATCATACTGACGTTTAGCTTTGAATGTAATAACTTGACCCGTCTTAGCTAATACGTCTCTGTCAACTATGCTATCCTGTGGGAAAGCGGCTGCTATATCCGTATTAAGCCAGTTATTATTCCATAGCGTTACTGGCTGCTTGGCTACAACTTTACACAACGGCATATCGTATATGTCGCCTGCAGACCAGTCATCTGTAGTATGAGTGATGTTCTGAACCCACACTTGCAGGAAGGCAGAATTTGGAATACCGATAAGTTTTCTGTAGATGAGAACAATAATCTTCCTCTTCTTCTCCGCATCCTCCTTCCGCATATCTGACAATAATTGACTCGCAATCTTCAGTGCATTATTGGTGGCACGAAGATTATTGGCGACAATCTCTACTGCAATCGCAACCATCGCCGAGATATTTTCCCAAATATGTCCTTTCCTCTCTTTCGTTTTCGTCTCTTTGGTCGTTTCACCAGTTTCTAAGTTTAGAGACTCTTCTTCATAAGAAATTATCTTCGCAGACAACTGGTCTTCTACCCTTTTGCTGAACGCTTCAAGCTGAGTAACGATTTGACCGGAATTTGGAAAACGTTTTGAAAACTCATATATGAACAAAAGATGTTTTTGGAAGCCATCGAAATCATAGCCACGTTCTTTTCTTTCATACCCATTCTCATCCATATATGTCTGCTTACTTTCAATCGGAGTATTGAATATATAAAAAGCCTTGTCAGGCTTTATTGTATCCGTTATCAACTCACTTGATGTGCGCGTCTTGGATGGATTCATACGGAAATTGAACTGCTCCAGAATATGCTGTAGCATATATGATATCTTATCTAACGCATCACGGTCATTACAAAATATACGGTAGTCATCGACATACCTCAGTATTTCATATTCAAGATTTTTAGGTAAAGTTCCTTTATCTTTAGCTGTCGTTATCTCTTGAGCAAGAAGCATGTCAGTATATCCGAGGATAATCTCGGCAATTAAAGAGAATAGTGCGCTGCCTTGTGGAATGCCAATATTTTTACCTTCTTGCATAGCTCTCAAGTAGCGTTGAATATCGGCAGCGAGCGCAGCATTCTCATCGGTCTGATATGGCGCATCCTTTCTCGCAAGAGACCAGGCAATAGATTCGGGATTGATTTGGCCAAAACAGTTCGTTATGTCCATCATGAACATATAGTTGTACTTCAACGACAACTCAATTGACCGTTGCTCCATAGAGTTCCACCAATTCAGGATTGAAGTGGCCCCCTTGAATGATTCGGGCTTATCGTCAACCTTGACAATCGGAATGGCACAAGCCGTTATATGCTCGCTGCCGAACAACTTAAAACATTCCTTTATTGCAGTCCAAGACTTATCGCTGCATATATCGCGAGCGAGCATAAAGTAAAGGAAAGGATTCGCCAGAGTAAGCGGGCAGACAGCATAACGGCCATCCTTATTCGTTATCACATCAAGATTGACACCATGTACCGATTTCGGTTGGCAATCGTCATTGACACATTCATCGAGGGACTTGTCGCCTATGCTATCTGTAGCATACTTCAACACACCCAAAAAATCAAAGTATTCCGGGAGTTCAGTCGTGCAGTAGAAATCATTACTCATCAAAGAGTCAAGGGCTTCTTTGGCTGAAAGCTCTATAATACGAACCGATTTCTTCTTCGTATTCTCCTGTTTTTTATAATCCATATTTTAGCGTTTCTTGAGGAAAACTTTTAAAGAGATTGTTGTAATCCCCAAAGCTTTGCATTTTAATTGCAGCCCATTATCAGAGGTAAGCATTATCGGATTATCTTTTTTATATTTCAGAGCTACTGATAAAATGAGATTATCGGGAGAACGCCTATCATAGTCGGGCGGCAGAAGCGAAGCGTCAGCTGTTTCAAACTTAATTTCTCGTGTAGATTCACGATTGAGAAGCCGCAATACGGTTTCTGCGTTCTTCTTCTCTTGTTCGGAACGAATCTTAAATTTATCAAGTTCATCGATTACCTTAGCTGAGAGGATGACTGGATACTTGGTATCAATTTTACTCAGAATGTCAGGACAATTAATGAACACGTTAGTGTCAATAATATAGTAGTTCTTCTTCTCAGGTTGAATTTCAACCTTTTTTCGCTCGAACTTCGATAAGTTGACGTGTCCCACAACTTTGACTCCAGGAAGTTGATATGCCTTATTCGTAGCCGTTGGTATAATAGTTAAAGGTGTTTCTGAAATATTTTTTGTTGGTGATTCTATAAAAGTTCCATTTGTACTCAGTCTATCGCAATGGGCAATAAATTGCTTCACAACTGGAGAGACGGAATGAATATTCTCCACCGGCATATCAGATATGATCAAAGTCGTGCTAAGCGAACGACTCGTAGCCACATTAAATCGCCGATCCTCTAGTGCAAATCCAGGGTTTCTTCCAGGAAGATACAATATCGCATAATCTACAGTTGTCCCCTGTATCCTATCTATCGTTTCAATAGTTATATCAAGATTGTAGTCTGGTGTAGAGAAATACTTCTGCATTTCTTGAACCGTATCTCTATATGGAGAAATGAGAGCTACATGATAATCTGGATATTGCTCATCAAGATTACGAACTACCCTATGTAAGATGGCATTGCAAGAATCCGAATAAAAGCCATTTCTAATGTCATCGGTGCAAATATAAATCACGCCACCTTCGGCGGGGAATAAAGCATCATCTATCTTGCTGAAATTTTTATACTCGGATTTTACAGACACAAATCGATTGTCGTAAAAATACTTCGTCAGATTAGCAGACTTCTTTGTCAATCGGAAGGTCGTAACAATCCTATATGATTTAAAGCCTGAGCCTAAGGCGATTGTTTTAAGACCTTCAATCTGAGAATGAACATTCCATGAATTATAAAGGGGATTGTTCAACTTTACTATAGGCGGCAACTGCATTGGGTCTCCAACAATTAAGCAGTGTTTACCCAAACTTTTGAAAGCGACAATAGCTGTGAGAAAAACCTGCGAAGCCTCTTCAATTACAATGAGATCGTATTGAGGTATGCCATTTAGCACTATTTTTTCAGGATTAAATGCGCTTGAAAGCACATAATTTGTTGCGCATAAAAGTTCTCCTTCCCCAATTTGTAGATTGGAGTGTGCTGCTTTTAATCCAACGACTTGTTTTCGTTCATCAGCCGAAAGATTTGTTTTGGCAATTTTCCCAGCTGATAATAAGTCTTTGAGAGGAGGTTGTTTAATAAGCTCGATAAGTCCTTTATTCGCCATTGTCGTCAAACATACCCTCATGCCGTTTGAGAGGTATTGCGCAATGATGGCCGCGATATTATAACTTTTTCCAGATCCTGGAGGTCCTTGTACAATGCAAATATTATTATTGTTAAGCGTATCGAGAATTGTATCAGAGATGGCATTGGGTTTCGCTGAATCAAAAGCCAATTCTTCAGGTTGCCAATCTTCATAACTTATAGTCGGCTCCATCAGTAGCTCTGTGTTATCACGATTACCATCTATATAGGAAGACAGGTTTTTATAATATTCTGTTGGAGGGAAGGGGTTATATATGATGACAGACAGTGATTTACCATTCTCGCACGATTTTTTGAAAAGGTCGTAAAGATTTGAGTTTAATCCTGTACAAGCAATATAATCATAGGTAGACACACTCTTGTTTATATAAAACATTGGAGTGAAGTCAGAACCCGATGAATGTAGATCTGAGTCTGCGCAAAAGGTTTCCCATTTACAATCCCATTCTAAGGGATACGAACCATATCGTTGGAAGGCACCTTTTTTGATGACAGTTATACATTTTTGAACTTTAAGTCGAGGAGCCATACCACGAGGGCATTTTATAATGACGTATCCAGTTTCGTTCTGAACAGAATCTATGTAAGCAAGGGCGAGGTCGCCAGTCTTGAATAGCGATCTCATAGCACTTTTGTTTACTTTTTGCTGTTCGGCTATTGCTTCTTTTACTTGGTCAACAAAGAAGCTTTTATAGTTGTCGAGCTTTTTATCTTTATCAATAGTCATCTAAATTTTCATCTTGAATTTCATTGCCGTCATTTTTCTCAGCCATGCTCCCAACATAATGAGCGAAAACGCCATCCATATTTGTTGTGGCAGCAACTCTTATTAATGTGTAAGCTGTGCCTTTAACACCATTAAGTATGTCAGAGTATAGTTGGTTAACCACATCAACCTTTTCCTTACCCGTAATTTTTATTACGACATCATCTTTCTCTACAAGTTGCAAGAACTCATTTCGATCTTTGATATAATGGAATTTACTTCCTTTACCATCCAAGTAAACACATATCTCCCATCGATCATCAAGCATTTTATCCCATACAGAGGGAGAGATATACATAACACCACGAGCAGCACTACATGTGTGTATGTATTTGCCCTTTGTTAGCTTATGGGTTGTGACATCTGCCGCATTATGCACGAAGTCTTCGCGTGTTTCTTCAGGCATATCGCCTCTTTCAATGAGATTCTGATATAATCGCAGCTGAGCCAAATAATTTGTATCAGCAATTTGTTCAGGAGTTATATTCATTTGACCAAGAATCTCAAGCTCTTCTTTTGTGGGTGGGAGAGATTCAAGCGCAAGTGGAGATGGATTGCTTCGCAAACGATTAACTTCCGCTTTTGTGTAAGGTTTCGGATGTCGACGTGTAGTCTTAGATACGCGCGGTTTAGTAGGCGCCTCATCAAGATTATCATAATCAGAGTCATTGTCGACACTGCCAATAGGTTCATCATCTTCTCCATCGTAAACATAATCTGCCGGCGTTTCAGAACTTGAAGGGACATCAACTTCTTCTTGTGAGTGAGGAGCGATAGGATTTGATGGGCTGGTATACTTAGGGGTATTTCCTTTTTCTTCTCCGTCTTCTAGAATATCTCCTAATACATCCAGGACGGTCGGAACAGTCATAGGAGCATTTGAAATTGGATTATCAGATGCTTCTGATGTGCCTGCTCCAATATTCCTATTTTGCATTACGTTAACTGAAGAAGTAGCATATTCATCATGACCCTCGCCATTACTTGATGAAACGCCATTGTCTTCTTCTGAATCTGAATGATTGCTATCGCTTTGCGTTGGTGTGCTTGTGGTGGTGAACTCAGGTCTTGAGATTGATGAAACATCATCATCTTCATCCTCTTTCTTTGAAATCAGTTTATCTCTCAATTGAGGAGCTAATGTAATTAATGCTTCCTTAAATCCTTCATTGGAAATAAGGGATGGATATGTTTGAACTATTTTTAATGCATTCTCGCGGCTATGCATAATGAGCTTAACCAAGTCATTCTCTATGCCTTCAATTTCAAGATATGAAATATATTCGTTGACGAAATCAAGGAACACCAACGATTCATATATATCATCAACAAAATAGAAATCAGTTCCATTATCTTGATGATAGAACTGTTTGAAGTTTTGATTAATCGAAGAATCAAAATTACACTTTATGAGGATAGAATCACAGCGGTGTAATATAAGTGTGTCAAGCTTCGAGCAGAAGCCATTATAGAGGTCTTCCCAATCTTCCGAACTAATGATACCAGCAATAATGAGTGCGAACAGCTTTAAATCAGAATTATAACGACTGCAAAGAGTGTCATTAACAGGATCCATGCAGAAATCAGAGTCGGTAATGGTCTTTATCTGAAGGATATCGCAAGCTTCTCTAAAAGCATCACCTGCGGGAAAATAATCCTTATTTATGATTTTGGGATTTGAGCCGAAATATTGCTCA
>JAAVDM010000024.1 GCA_014801815.1 Bacteroides sp.
GATCCATTCTGTGCAGATTTGACACAACCGTTTCCAGTTGGAAGGGTTGGAACTATCTGGCGTTCGCTGTGATATTCCTTAAAAAAATTCACAAATCAAAAAAGTTTAGATGACTTCATTATAAAAGTATAACAAGATAAAATAGTCTGACACTGTGTGTTACCGTGTTATCCGACAGTAGGGGCGTCAGTAAATTCACCCAATACAGAAAGCTGATTGGATAAAGGTCTGACTGCTTCGAGTGCCTGACGATAGCGTTCTTCAGAATTGAAAGTCAGATCAACATAAAATCTATATTCCCATTCGCATCCTATAATCGGAGTAGACTGTATTTTAGTCAGATTTATATCGTAGAATGAGAATATGGTCAATACTTTAGATAACGCTCCGGTAGTGTGAGGGAGTGTAAACTGTATCATTGCCTTATTGATATTATTATGTATGGCATTAATACGGTTATTATCTTTGTCTGACATGTGAGCAAGAACAAGAAAGCGTGTATAATTATGAGGATTAGTCTCAATATTACTGGCTAATATATCGAGACCGTAAAGATGTGCGGCATACTCACCGCATATCGCAGCATGACCGAAAAGATTTTTGCGTACTATTTCAGCTGCACTGCCGGCTGTATCATCTTTTTCGACCGCTTTGATATGAGGATAGCGCCGTAAAAATTCCTCACACTGCATAAGAGCCATAGGATGTGAATTTACTTCAGTAATATCATTGATAGATTGACCCGATAATGCACATAATACGTGAGATATACGTTGTTTTATCTCACCGGTAACATAAAGCTTGCTGTTACGCAGCAGCTCATGATTCTGTAATAGGGGACCGGCAATAGTATTCTCTATCGCCATTACGGCTACCATATCCTTATTGGTTGCCATAGTGTCAAACATGTCAGGAAACGTATCGCACGGAACTGTCATAATGTCACGATATTTTTCAAAATAAGCATGTGCTGCGGCATCATGAAAACAACCTTTCTCACCTTGGATAGCAACTCTTAACATACATATATTATTCTGTAGAAACGGTTGCAAAATTACCAAAATACTTTATAATAGACAAGAAAACAGCGGCTATTGTGTATTTTTAACAACAGCCGCTGTTTTAATATTTCCTGACAGGGTTTATATTAAAGACTTTCCTGCAGTATTTTTATAACTTCATCGTGATCAAGTACTTTATAACCGCCGTTGAGAATAATTGTGGCATCAGCTATCCCCTCAAGCATATCCGGAGTGGCACCAAGTGATGATATTTCAGAAGCTGCACCGATCTCTTTAATCCAGGCAGCCAAAGCATCTATACCTTCGGAAGCTAATTGAAGATCTGATTTATTCTGAGAAGGTATTTCCCATACCACTTTTGCGAAACGGGCAAATCGTTTTACTGCATAAGGCATTATATGTCGATAATATGCCACTGATACAGCAGCCAAAGTCATACCGTGTGTAGCATGGGTATAGGCACTGATAGCATGACCTATCATGTGTACCATCCAATCCTCTTTTTTACCTTCACCGATAAGGGTATTCAGAGCCCATGTGGCCGACCACATTATATTGGAGCGTGCTTCGTAATTTTCAGGATCTTTTATGGCTACACGGCTTGATGCAATAACACTGCGCATCAATCCTTCAGCAAGATAATCAGATGTATTGTCATCATCACCTGAAAAATACTGTTCCATAATGTGACTCATTATGTCGAATATTCCGGCTACCATCTGATAACGTGGTACTGAGAAAGTGTAACGTGGATTCAGTATAGCGAATTTAGGCATAAGACGCTGACTAAATACTTTGCCTATCTTCATTTTAGTTTCTTCATTTGTAATGACAGAACCTCCATTCATCTCAGAGCCGGTTCCTGCCATCGTGAGGATAGCACCTATAGGAATTATATGCTGGTCAGCTGCAGGTTCTTTTTGTTTTACCCAGAAGTTTTGCCATACGTCACCTTCGTAGTAAGCAGCGGCGCTCACAGCTTTTGCATAATCGATAGTAGAACCACCACCCACTGCAAGTATTAAATCAACGTTATTCTCACGAGCTATCCGTGCTCCTTCAAGCACCTTACCTAATGTCGGATTAGGCATTACACCGGATACTTCCGTAACCTGTTTTCCGGCCTCTTTAAGAGCTTCGCATACCTGTTCGTATATACCGTTACGTTTTATGGAACCGCCACCGTATGTAAGCAGTACTTTAGGTCCGAAACCTTTCAGAGCTTCAGTGATATTTTTCTGAGCTTGATCTCCAAAATAGAGTGTAGTAGGATTTGAATAAATGAAATTACCTAACATAAATAATTTATAATTATGAATAATATTCTGATTTCTCAGATGGTAGATATAGAGAGTAGAGTTTAAGACTGTCCTCTCTATAATAAAAACAGTAAAATATAAAAGTTGTTATACCTTAAACACTGATATTTATACCATATACTATTCTATGATATGGTATTATTTTCGATAATAGACTTCAAATATGATAAATCGGTTTTAAAATATGGACGGTAAGCGGACTTGTGTCTAATGTATACAGGTATGGTAAGAAATTTCTCACCATACCGATATTTTATCGACGTTCAAGTCTGACTACATTTTCTACATGATGGGTGTGTGGAAACATATCAACAGGTTGCACATCTGTAACTTTATAAGAACCGTCAAGCAGTGCAAGATCCCGTGCCTGAGTAGCCGGATTACAGCTTACGTACACTATAATCTCAGGAGCTGCTCTTAAAATTACCTCTATCACATCTTCATGCATTCCCGCACGAGGAGGATCGGTGATAATAACATCCGGACGTCCGTGAATAGCAATAAATTCGTCAGTCAGAATATCTTTCATATCTCCTGCATAAAAAAGAGTATTATTGATATTATTTACTGCAGAGTTGAGTTTTGCGTCATCTATAGCCTCCGGTACATATTCTATACCGATAACTTTCGAAGCATTCCGGGCTATAAAGTTAGCTATTGTCCCTGTACCTGTATAGAGATCATAGACAAGTGGTTTTTCAGATTTAGATTCTTCAAGTCCTGCAAATCTTCTTGCCACTTTATAAAGTTCGTAGGCTTGCTCCGAGTTGGTCTGATAGAATGATTTTGCATTTACTCGAAAACGAAGACCCTCCATTTCTTCCTCTATGTAATCATTACCACTGAAAACTTCTATCTTCTGGTCAAAAATAGAGTCATTGAGTTTCTTATTAATGACATATACTATAGAAGTCAAGGTAGGGAACTGTAATTTAATCGCCTCAAGTAATCCATATCCGCCGGAATTTAATTCTTCGCCGAATACAACACATACCATTATCTCTCCGGTAGAAGCAGTGCGTATCATAAGAGTACGTAATAAGCCTCTATTCTCTTTAAGATTGTAAAATGACAGATTGTTATTCTCGGCATATTCAAAAATAAAATTCCTTATCTTGTCACCAATCTCACTTTGCAGTTCACAATTTCTAATATGCAGTACCTTATCAAAAGCACCTGGAATATGAAAACCCAAAGCATGACCGCTATCGTCAAAAGTTATGCCGGAACGTACTTCATCCCATGTTCTCCAACGTTTATCTGAGAAGGTATATTCCATTTTATTACGGTATCTCCAGACTTTTTTACTTCCGAGTATAGGTGTTATTTCAGGTAATTTTATCTTTCCTATGCGCTCAAGAGCATCCTGAACCAAAGTCTGCTTATGTTCAAGCTGCAGCCGATAGGGGATATGTTGCCATTTACATCCTCCGCACACGGTAAAATGGGTACATAAAGGTGTGATTCTATCAGGTGATGGAGTCACTATACGCTCAATATGACCTTCAGCAAATGAGCGCTTTTTCTTATCCAGTTTGATATCAACCACATCTCCCGGAGCTGCAAAAGGTACAAAGACCACCATAGGAGATTCGTCATCGGGGCGTACAAAAGTACGTGCCAATGCCTTTCCTTCTGCGGCCATTCCTGTTATTTTCACACTTTCTAAAGTAGGTAATACCTTATTTTTACGTCCCATAATTATTTTTAGAAAAATTTTATGTGTGCAAATTTAGCGATTTCCATCAATATTTTTTAATTTTGCAATTGTAAAAACTCTGTTTGGTCATCCAATATATCAACGCCCCTTGGTCAGGGGGATATTATCAACAATCCTCCCTATTAGGGGAAGACCTTACATAAGAACCCATAAATAGCGACAATTCGCAATAATCAACAATATTAAAGATGGCAAAAAAGATCTACACGTTCGGCGATGGTAAAGCCGAAGGTAATGCCGGGATGAGAAATCTCCTGGGCGGAAAAGGTGCAAACCTTGCCGAAATGAATCTGCTCGGAATGCCTGTTCCTCCGGGCTTCACTATCACTACAGAAGTCTGCACAGAGTATACTCAGTATGGCCGCGATAAGGTTGTCGAGGATATTAAGGAAGACGTTGAGAAAGCTATAGCTCACGTTGAGAGTCTTACAGGTAAGAAGTTTGATGATCCTGCAAATCCCCTTCTTGTTTCCGTACGTTCAGGCGCTCGCGCCTCTATGCCCGGTATGATGGATACTGTCCTCAACCTCGGTATGAATGATGCTACAGTTGAAACTATGGCTGAAAAAAGTGGTAATCCTCGTTTTGCATGGGATAGCTATCGCCGTTTTGTTCAGATGTACGGAGACGTAGTACTCGGTATGAAGCCTGCTAAGAAGACCGATATTGACCCCTTCGAAGCCATTATGGATGAAGTGAAGGAGCAAAAAGGAGTAAAACTGGATACCGAACTTACAGTAGATGATCTTAAAGAGCTGGTTAAGCGCTTTAAAGCTGCCGTTAAGGAATATACAGGCAAAGATTTCCCTGAGTCTGCATGGGAACAGCTTTGGGGAGGTATCTGTGCTGTATTTGACAGTTGGATGAACGAACGTGCCATACTCTACCGCCGCATGAACCAGATACCCGAAGAGTGGGGTACTGCCGTTAATGTTCAGGCTATGGTATATGGTAACATGGGTGATAATTCAGCAACCGGTGTTGCCTTCAGCCGTGATGCTGCTACCGGTGAAAATATTTTCAACGGTGAGTATCTTATTAATGCTCAGGGTGAGGACGTTGTAGCAGGTATCCGTACACCGCAGCAGATTACCATAGAAGGCTCACGCCGTTGGGCAGCCCTTCAGGGTATCAGTGAAGAAGAGCGTCGTACCAAATACCCCGCTCTTGAGGAATCAATGCCCGACTGTGCAAATGAACTCTTCCGTATTGCTGATCATCTTGAGGATTATTACCGCGATATGCAGGATATGGAGTTTACCATTCAGGACGGAAAGCTTTGGATGTTGCAGACCCGTAACGGAAAGCGTACTGGTGCAGCAATGGTGAAAATTGCTATGGATCTTCTTCGTGAAGGTAAAATCGATGAAAAGACCGCGCTTCTCCGTATGGAGCCTCAGAAACTTGATGAACTTCTTCACCCTGTATTCGATAAGTCAGGTCTTAAGCGTGCACAGGTGATTGCAAAGGGTCTTCCCGCTTCACCCGGTGCAGCTACGGGTCAGATAGTATTCTCAGCTGAAGATGCTGAAGCATGGGCTGAAAAGAAAAAGAAAGTTGTTCTTGTACGTATTGAGACATCACCTGAAGACCTTCGTGGTATGGCTGTAGCACAGGGTATTCTCACCATGCGTGGCGGTATGACCAGTCATGCGGCTGTTGTTGCTCGTGGTATGGGTAAATGCTGTGTTTCAGGTGCCGGTGAAATCGTAGTTGATTACGAGGCTAAGACCGTACAGATGGGTGGCAAAACATACAAGGAAGGCGACTGGATTTCTCTTAATGGTTCTACCGGTGAGGTTTACGAAGGTCAGGTGCCTACTGCTGAACCGGAACTTGACGGAGATTTCGGCGCTATCATGAATCTGGCTGCTAAATTTACCAAGACTCTTGTGCGTACTAACGCTGATACTCCGCGTGATGCCAAGCAGGCACGTCACTTTGGTGCACAGGGTATAGGTCTCTGCCGTACAGAACACATGTTCTTTGAAGGTGACCGTATTAAGGCTGTGCGCGAGATGATTCTTGCCTCTGATGTAGAGGGTCGTCGTGCTGCTCTTGCAAAACTTCTGCCCATGCAGCGTGGTGACTTCGAGGGTATATTTGAGGCTATGGACGGTTATGGTGTAACTATCCGTCTTCTTGATCCTCCTTTGCATGAGTTTGTACCTCACCAGACAGCTACACAGAAAGAGCTGGCTGAGGAAATGGGCCTTACACTTGAAGAAGTAAAGGCTAAGGTAGATTCTCTTGAAGAGTTTAACCCGATGTTGGGTCATCGTGGTTGCCGTCTTGGTATTACTTATCCTGAAATTACAGAGATGCAGGCGCGCGCTATTCTTGAAGCTGCCCTCAGCTGCGAAGCTCGTGGTATCAAAGTTCACCCCGAAATTATGGTACCCCTCGTAGGAAGCCTCAAGGAACTCCAGAATCAGGCTGATGTAATCAATGCTACAGCTGCCAAAGTATTCGAAGAGAAAGGCCACAGCATCCGCTACAAGATCGGTACAATGATTGAGGTGCCTCGTGCTGCTCTTACTGCCGATAAGATTGCTGAAGTTGCTGATTTCTTCTCGTTCGGTACTAATGACCTCACTCAGATGACATTTGGTTTCTCACGTGATGACGCTCCTAAATTCCTCAAGTTCTATCTTGAAAAGGGTATACTTAAAGTTGATCCTTTCGAGGTTCTTGATCAGGAAGGTGTAGGTCAGCTCGTTAAGATGGGCGTAGAGAAGGGTCGTTCCACTAATCCCGATCTGAAGGTAGGTATCTGTGGCGAGCACGGTGGTGAACCCTCATCAGTTAAGTTCTGTGCTAACCTTGGCATGAATTACGTAAGCTGCTCTCCTTTCCGTGTGCCTATCGCACGTGTAGCTGCGGCGCAGGCTGCTATCGAAGACTGAGTATAATATACTGACAATCGCTATAATAGGCGATAACTCACTGTTACAAGGTGGGTTATCGCCTATCTTATTTTTAAGACACTTTCAAGGTTTACATGATTATCGTGTAGAATGTGGAGGTAAAACTTACACTTTTTAGTGCATTTTCAGAAGGACCCGTTTACACTAAACTTACACCAAAACTTACACTGTATACAGTGACTAAATAAATATATATATGGCTACATTTAAAGCAGTTATAAGAAAGACGAGAAAAGATGGGTTTTGTCCTGTCTATATCCGGTGTGTGCATAACCAGAGGCCTGGATATATCATGACTGATAAAGTCATCCATCACAAGCATCTCGACAAGGACGGCGAGATCAGAGATCCCTTCATCAACGAGTATTGTGCCCGTCGCATATTGGAGTTTACCCAACGTCTCAACCGTAAGGATATCGCTAAGTGGACGGTCAAACAGGTCGTGGACTTTCTCGCCATGGAGGACGAGAACTTGTGCTTCTCCGATTATGCGCGCCTTCACATTGACCGCATGAGAGATAGGGGACAGGTTCGGAATGCGCGAAACTATGAGCTGGCACTCCAGCATCTGGAGAGATATGCCGGAACAACTAAGGTCATGTTCGGACAACTCACCTCTACATGGGTCAATCTCTGGATCAAGGAGCTTGAAATGACAGCGAGAGCGAAGGAAATGTATCCGGTGTGCATGCGTCAGGTATTCCGGGAGGCTGTGAAAGAGTATAACGACTACGACAACAACATTATCAGGATCAAGACCAATCCGTGGGCGAAGGTAAAGATACCACAGGCTGACCGGGCTGAGAAAAGGGCCATCAGCGCGGAGGAATGCCGGAGGTTTTTCAGCGTCGCCCATCCTGAATCCACGTCGTCACGTCCGAAGGCTGAACTCGGCAGGGACGTCGCCATGATAGTGTTGTGTCTCGCCGGCATGAACACTGTCGATCTCTTTGAGCTTCGTAAGGAGAATTACCGTAACGGAATTATTGGCTACAAACGAGCCAAGACCAAGAAGAGTCGGGCAGACGAGGCCTACATCGAAATGAGGGTCGAGCCGATAATACAGCCGCTGTTCGACAAATACAGGGCCGACGATAAAGACCCCTACCTTTTCAACTTCCACAGGCGTTATGCGGATAGTGACAGCTTCGGGGCTAACGCCAATGCCGGAATAAAAGACGTGTGCAGAATCCTGAAGGTTCCGGACGACAAACTGTATTGCGTCTATACATTCCGGCACACATGGGGTACGATCGCCCAGAACGATTGTGGCGCGTCGATCTCCGAGGTTGGTTTCGCGATGAACCACAGTGGAGGCCATAACGTTACACGAGGATATATCAAGCCAGACTTCTCCTCGGCATGGGAACTCAACGCAAAGGTTATTGAGTTTATCTTCTTTTCCAATGCTCCAAGCAAGCTGGGAGCAGCGCAGGATCTCAACCATCCCAAGAACGAGGACAGACAGTTCAGGTTGTCGCCGAAGAAGCTTGTTTATGCCCGTGCCTACTTTCGTGGGGAGCTTCTGGCTGAGGTTACCGACATTGGCTTCTCAAACGTCGATGAGGTTATTGCTGCACTTCTCGCACAGAAATTTCCTGACACTATTCCGCAGGGTTGCGCCGTCTACTTCCGCATAAAGGACGTTGACGCAGAAATAGAGGTAGTATATGAGCGCACGAAGGGTAAAGGCTTTTAATTTTTACATAGAGAGGAGCTCTCTAATCTGACCGGGGAAACAGCAGCAGGATCTTTCGTATCTGGTACTTGTATGATTTCGGAATATTTAGTAATTTTGAGAGTTCTAAATTTAAATCTAAGGGATAGGGAGGATATGACAGACGAAAAACAAAGGTTGAATGTGACGGTCAGCCGGGATGTACATGCCCGGCTGACCGTTCTTGCTCGCAGGTGTGGCTTCAGGGGAGTGCCGGCAATGGTGTCGGCACTGCTGCGGCTTACCGTCGAGTCACACAGGGGAGCTGCCAGCGAGCAGGAGCAGGAGGCGGGTGAGGAGGACAGTGTGGCTGCTATGTTCTCGGCGCTGGCCGA
>JAAVDM010000025.1 GCA_014801815.1 Bacteroides sp.
GATATCGAGGTGACAGGCTCATACACCTACAGCCCCGACATCTTCAAGGCAGTGTTCATGATTGACGGTGAGATCTTCGAGACCATCGAACTCGAACCCGGTGATGCGATCAATGCTCCGGCCGCTCCCGAGCGTGAGGGTCACAGCTTCTCAGGCTGGCAGGATATGCCCGAGGTAATGCCCAACCACGACGTAGTCATCAGCGGCAGCTACACTGTGAACAGCTACACGGCTACATTCGTAATCGACGGTGAGACGGTTGAGAGCATGAGCGTTGAATACGGTGCGGTCATCAACGTACCGGCGGCTCCCGAGAAGGAGGACTACAGATTCGACGGCTGGCAGGACGTACCCGAGACCATGCCTGCTCATGACATCGTAATCGAAGGCTCGTACACCTACAGCCCCGACCTGTTCAACGCGGTGTTCATGATTGACGGCGAGACCATCGCCACAATCACTGTCGAGGCCGGCGAACCTGTCATACTTCCCGCCGAACCGTTCAGAGAGGGTTACACCTTCGCAGGCTGGCAGGACGTACCCGAGGTAATGCCTAACCACGACATCGTTGTCAACGGTAGCTTCACAGTCAACAGCTACACTCTTATCTTCATGATAGGTGAGGAGATATTCGACACCTATAAGGTTGACTTCGGTGCAGCTATCGAGACACCCGAGGTTCCCGAGCGCGAGGGTTACACTTTCAGCGGCTGGCAGAATGTACCCGCTACGATGCCGGCTTCCGACCTTGTTATCAATGGTACTTACGATGCAATCCTCTACCGTCTGCTTGTATATCTTGACGGCGAGATCTACATGGATAAGGAGCTTGCATTCGGCACGGAAATTGTAGTACCCGAACCGGAAGTTCCGGCAGGCTATGTCTTCGACGGCTGGGATATCGAAATACCCGCCACTATGCCGGCTCATAATCTGGTTATCTACGGAACACTCTCAATTGACCCGTCGACATGGATTGGCGCTTTAGCCGCCGACGGTAAGGATTCGTTCACAATATATGACCTCAACGGTACGCTCCTCTTCAAGGATGCCAAGGCCGTCGAGGTTAAGGATCAGCTCGCTCCGGGCGTATATATCATCAACGGCCATAAGGTGATGGTGAAGTAAAACGTTCAGACAATCTGATTTACCCTTCTATCAATGGTCAGCGTATCCGGAAGCGGATACGCTGACCTATACTAAACAGAGAATTTTACCCATAACCTAACAACAACATCTTATGCTAACATCAATTCGGCAGAAACTTCTTCTTGCCTCATGTACGCTGCTCCCGGGTTTCTCGTGCTGGAGTGCGACGCTGAGTGTGGAGGAAGCCAAAGACGTAGCCGCTGATTTCTTTCAGGTGAGTGAAATCTACCGGCTGGCCGACAGGGAGGCGTTCACCCTGGCGCATGTTGCCACCGATGATGCCCTCAATCCGGTCTGTTACGTATTCAATGCCAAAGACGGAAAAGGTTTCGTGATTGTATCGGCAGAACAGAACAGTCTGCCGGTTATCGGTTACTCCGATACTTCCGTGTGGAGTATGGATGGAGTTCCCGATGCTGCCGCCGGTCTTCTCTCCACTCCTGTAGTAAGTACGTATGACGGTACCTCGATGGCACGCGCTCCTCACAGAGCTGCTTCCAATCGTAAGGTCCTCTCTACCGCCACATGGAGTCAGGAAGCACCGTTCAACAACAATATCCCCAACCGCCGTCTCACGGGCTGTGTGGGTGTTGCGCTTGCCGAGATCCTGAAATACCACAATCTCCCCGCCTCACGTCCGGCTGCGCTGGTCAATGAAGGCGAGGCCACCGATTACGCATGGTCGTCTATGCGTACGGACAACTACCGTAACGGTTACTCAACCGAGGAGGCCGAGGCCGTAGCTACTCTCGTTGCAGACGCCGCTATCGCTATCGGCACCGACTTCGGTATGTCCAGCTCAAGTGCCTTCGAGGTTAAGGTACCCTACGCTCTCAGCTCGATGTTCGGCTATGACGCCGGCGTCTCCTACAAGAAGCGTTCGGAGCTTGATAAAGCCACATGGGATGAAATCATCGTAGGTGAGATCGACGCCGACCGTCCCGTGCTGTACTGCGGTCAGGACGTTTCGGCAGGTCACGCTTTCGTGTGTGACGGCTATGAGATACAAGGCACTTCCCCCTATCTCCACATCAACTGGGGTTGGGGCGGTTCAGCCGACGGTTTCTATGCTTCAGACGCACTTAATCCGGTTGTCAGCAAGGCTCACTCCTACAATGACCTGATGACAATCGTCTACAACATTAAGCCCGCCACCAATAATCTTGAATGGTCAACCGTACATGTTACCAGTGACGAGCGTCAGATAGGTCTGACTCTTGACACTCAGGACATAACTTCAGGTGCCTTCACAGTTCGCGTCGGCTCACTGAAGAATATCTCTAACACCGATTTCAACGGTAAGATAGCAGTCGCTCTCTTCGATGCCAACGGCAACCGGAAGGCTCTTCTGAGTGACGAGCGCAGCTTCAGCCTTGTTGCTCTTCAGATATACGGCTGGGACTCAAGATATATTGATTTCTCCTGCAAGCTCCCCTCGGGAGTATCAGTGGGTAATAGCGATGTCGTGCGTCTTGTGACTCAGGCATCGGGCACTTCGGAGTGGCTTCCCGTAGCGGGCGACCTGTTGGCTCCGGGTGAGATGCCGGCCAAGGGCGGCGAATTACCCTACTTCGCAATCAACATGCCTGCGTCTAACAGTGACTATACTGTGGAGGCATCAGAGTCTAAGGTCATAAAGGGCCGTGACTACACCTTCAAGGTGAATCTGAACTCGGCTGACAAGGTTGTCACCGTCAAGGCCAACGGCTTTATCATCACACCCGATGCATCGAACAACTACAAGCTCACCAACGTACTTGCCGATCAGCAGATAACGGTCAATGTGCAGAATGCCGCCGATGTGCTTGAGAAGAGCACTCTGTGGGTCGAGGCCGGTAATCTGCAGAACCTGCTTGACGACAACGAGACAGCGAGTGTTAAAGAACTCACCCTGTTCGGTACTATGAATGTGAACGACTTCACCTTCATACGCGAGCGTCTGAAACTGACCTATCTTGACATCTCTCAGGTACGCGTCCTTGCAAGCGGTTCCAACCCCGCCAACGCCATTCCGGCCAAGGCTTTCCAGGGTTATCGTTCACTCAAGACTATCATACTGCCTCCCACCATCTCTACCTTCAAGAATGGCTGTTTCATGCAGAGTGGTCTTACCTCAGTGGATATTCCCGCTTCGGTAGCCACATGGGAGTACAACGTGTTTGCCGGCTGTAACCAGCTTCGTGATGTTACTGTGCGTCGCTCCGCTGTAGCATGGATCAACTGGTGTGTGTTCACAGCTACACCTCAGACCAAGCTGACTGTGCCCGTAGGTGCCAAATCAGCCTACATGGCAAAGGAATACTGGCAGGACTTCAAGGAGATCGTTGAACGCGATTTCAGTAAGGAGACTGTCGACACCTACCATGTCACACTGCAGGAACGCAAGGGTCTGAATGTTACTCCTCTCACCGAGGGCACCGAGTTTACACCGGGTTCGGTTTACAAATTCACAGCCGTAGGTGACGATACAATCGGCGATGCCAACATGGCGGTTTATGCCAACAGCACACGTCTTACTGCTGACGCCGATGGTGTCTACACTGCAACTATCAACGCCAACACCCTTATTCACGTTGAATTAACACAGCCTCAGGCCACAACGGTTGACACTACCTGGAAGATTACCGGCGACGGCGGCGGTATCGGTCTTGTATCAGAGGTTGTCAACGTTCCGTTCGGCAGAAACTTTGTCGTGCGTGCCAACGCTATAAAGGTACCCGGCGGAAATGATGCAGCCAAGTTCTACGGTATAGTACTTACTGACAAGAACGGTGGTATCAAGGAGTTCATCTCTTCGGTTATAAGCAACTACTACAGCTACAACCCCGCTACTCTCACCTACAATTTCAACTGTCAGGTAAAAGAGGCACAGGTTAACGAGGGCAACCAGATCCGTCTTGCCACATCTTACAACAAGAAGGATTGGCAGCTCGTAGAGGCTGAGGCCGATAGCATCACCGATCGTCTTTCGGCAATCAACAACCCGGTGATCTACCATACCGTCAACATGCCTACAAGCGTTTCAGGTGCAAGAATCGAAGGTGGTGCTACTCAGGTGGCTCGCGGTATGCCGTTCAGCCTGAAGGCTACTGCCATTGCCCCCACTGATCGTGTGACAGTCATCATCAACGGTGTGACCAAGATCAATAAAGTTCCTATCGCCAACATCTCTATTCCGGCAGTTCTGGAAGACCTTGACGTCGAAATCGTCGTTAGTGAGGCTGATGCAGGCGACTACATGGTGTACAATGTTCAGCAGGGTAAACTTGCAGAGGCTCTTGCCGACTGTCCTGAGCGCGTCAAGCTGATCGGTACAATGCTCGTGAGCGAATTTGATGTCTTCCGTGCCAACGCAGGAAAGATCATCGACCTTGACTTGGCTGATGTGACTATCAAGGGTGCCATGATGACCGGTAACTCAATTCCCGAGAACGCTTTCACTCCCACTGCGGCAGGTACACTCTCGGCTTTGAAATCAGTGATACTTCCCAACAACCTTGAGCGCATCAACAATAATGCCTTCAACCGTTGTACACAGATCACCGAGCTTACTATCCCGGCTAATGTCAGCTATATCGGCAACAGTGCCTTCACGTCTTGCGTAAACCTTAAGAAGATAATTGCCAAGCCGATAGTTGCACCGACTTGCGGCAGCATTAATCCCTTCCCCTCCGGTGCCGGCAATATCAGTCTTGAAGTGCCTAAGGGTTCTGAAGCCAGCTATAGTGTGGCTTCCACATACTGGTCGCTGCTCAACCTCTCTAAGGAGGTAAAGAATATCTATTGGGTTAAGTTGGATAATAGTCGTATCCAATCATTCGGCAACGGCGCCGCTGCTAACCTGAACAGTATCGTAGTAGGTCAGAGTAAGGTCGAAGTAGAGTTCCTTCTTCCGAATTGCCAGACTACCCAGAGTGGCAGAGATAAAAAAATGGGTCATGTTCGTCCGGGAGTAGCCTTCAAGTTATATGACAACGGAACCGATGTGTTGCTGCAGGAGAGTATGAATCAGCTACCGGTGAATGCTCAATCCTACAGTGAGGGCACTTCCCTTACTCCTTATCAATATTGGAGTATGACCGGCGGCCGTATGTTGCTCCGTTGGGATCCTTCAGCAACCTCCGGTCCTACTATGCCTCAGAACCATGAACTCGAAGTGGTGTACTACTACTCCCTCAACTTCGAGAACAAGGAAGGCACTCAGGATGTTACCTACGAGATTGTAGAGATGCCGGAAAACTGCGAATGGAAGAATGTGATAATGTGGCCGTTCCAGTATCTGGATGGTAGGGTAATGAACCAGCAAGTTAAGCCTGTACTCTATCGTGAGGGCAGCGAGTTTACTTTCAAGCTCAACAATGTTCCCGACTCTATAGATGTAGCTGTCAACCTCATGACCAAGGTGATGACCAAGACCGGTACAGCGCCTGAGTATGAGGAGAGAGAGATGACTCTTGAGTCTAACAACGGCTTCTATACTATCCCCGCACTCGAAGGCGATACATGGATAAGAATCTCCGGTACACATCACTATAAGGAAGGTGATGCAGTTCCCGCTTCCGCCCTCGCCAACCTTGATGAGGAATTCACCGAGCTTGCCGTAACCGGCGAGATGAGCGATGAGGACTTCGATACTATCCGTGACAATTTGGATTCGGTTGAGACACTTGACCTCTCAGGCATCAAGAATACAACTATTCCCGAAGGAGCATTCGAAGGTATGAGTAACCTTACTACAGTTATTCTGCCCGATGGTGTGACCGAGGTTGGTGCCGGTTCGTTCAAGGACTGCGAAAATCTTGAGACTCTCACACTCCCCGGCGTGACCTCAATCGGTGAGGGTGCTTTCGAAGGCTGTACTTCTCTTACAAGCATTCTTATTCCTTCGGCCGGCAGCGAGTCCAACGCTCCTATGGGTGTTCGCGCACGCAACGGCGCAGCCGAGAGCGAAGGCGGTATCACAGCTGCCTCGTTCGAGGGTCTTAACCCCAACTGTCTCATCTATGTGGGCAGTGTTGATATCCCCGGTGCCGAGCATCTGAACATAATCCTCAGCAAGGACGGTACCCGTGTGGCTGCTTCCGACATAAATCTCGATGGCAACTACGCCTTCAACGCACCCGCCAGCTTCAACCTCGGCGACCACAAAATCTCATTCACTATTGAGGTTTCGGGCAGCGTAGGCTCAAACGAGTTCGGCGGCTGGAAGGGTATCATGCTTCCCTTCACTCCGACTGACTGGACTATCGACCCTGCTATTGATAAGGAAGTTAAGAGCCGTCCTGGTGCCGGCCTGCACGTGTACTCATTCGATAACAAGGAGTCAGAGACTCTTACCGAGCAGACCGAGTTTGTTGCCAACCGTCCTTATCTGGCCAACATAGCCGCTCCTTACCGCAGCGTGCCTGTGACATTTATCGGCTATTCGGCAAAGAATGATACGGTTTACGATGTGCCTTTCACTCCCGTGCCTGAGATGACAGCTGCAGAGGGTAAGAACTTCTCTCTCTACGGTTCGTTCGACGGCGAGACTACTCTCGGCGTATGCTACACTCTCAATGAGACTGCAAGCTCATTTGTACGTCCCGAAGCAGACGAGAAGGTATCTGTACGTTCGTTCGACGCTTATATCCGCGCCAACAACGGTGTTGACCTGTCCGAGTTCGTTATCGGCGAACATCCTATCTGGGTATTCGATCCCGTAGCAGCCGGCGTAAGAGGCGGCAAGCTCTACAGCGGCAGCATGGTAGAAATCGGTTCGGACACCGAGAGTGCCGACATCTACTATACTCTTGACGGCTCTGATCCGAGTGATCCCGAGAACGCCGAGAGAATAAAATATGACGCTCCTTTCGACAGAGGTGACAAGGAAGAGATCTCCCTCAAAGCCTTTGCTCAGTACAAGGAATATAAGTCTGACGTGGTTGCTCTCAACTACAAGCTCCAGAAGGTTGACCTCGGCTATGACATTGCTCAGAACTGGAACTGGATTTCGCACAACATGGAAAGCCCCGTTGCCGTGTCTGACTTCGTTGGTGGTGACAACACTGTTGTTAACCACATCCTGTCTCAGACTCAGGAGGCCGTACGCGACCCGCAATACGGTCTGGTAGGTACACTCAAGGAACTTGCTCCCGCAGTTGCCTACAAGCTCTGTGCTGACGAGTCTGCTTCCGCACGTGTGGCAGGTATCGCCTACAATCCCACCGACACAGTGCAGCTGCACGCCGGCTGGAACTGGATTGGCTGTCCTGTTGACGATGCAAGTATGCTTCTCGAAGATCTCTTCGCAGCTCTTGAGGCTGAGGAAGGCGATATGCTCGTAGGTCTCGAAGGCTATGCCGAGGTTGATGCCGAAGGCAATTGGAACGGTGCCCTCCAGAGCCTCACCGCAGGTGCAGGTTATCTGTTCTTCAGCAATTCCGACAAGGAGTTTGTCTACAGCTTCGCTCCCGTAAGAGATACCGAGGCTCAGCCCGCTAAGGTTATCAGCAATGCTCCTTGGGCGGTTGATATCCACAAGTATCCTTCTGTAATGCCTGTTACCGCCTCTTTAGTAGCCGAGAACGGCAGCAAGGCTGACGCAAGCGAGTACGCTGTGGGTGCCTTCTGCGGCGACGAATGTCGTGGTACAGGCGTCTATGTCAACGGCGTGATGATGATCAACGTTCACGGTAATCCGGGCGACGTAATCAGCTTCCGCTACATCACACCCGATAACGAGGAGATACTTTCTGTATCCGAGCTGACCTTCAACGAGAATCAGCTCTATTCGATGAGCGCACCATACGCTATCAGCCTTGAGGGCAGCACAGTTGCAGTCGAGACTGTCAGCGGTTCAGACTTCGATGTTGTCATCGAGGAGGGCAGCCTCTCGCTTGACGGTGACCTGTCGTCAGTAATCTCGCTTGAGGTTTACGACCTGGCCGGCAACCGTGTTGCTGCAGCCGCCAAGGGTGCCGCCTCACAGCTGAAGGTTAACGAGCTCGAACCGGGCGTACACATCATCATCGTACGCACTGCCGACACATACATCTACCGCAAGGTAATGGTTAAATAAACCATAGCCTCAGCGCATGACCCAAAGGAGGGTGACAGCAGTCATGCTGTCACCCTCCTTTGTATTTATGCCCCGCCCGTGTTTACGTGTCGGGCGTTGTATATCGGCAGTTATATGGACGTGACGAATCACATCTATACAAAAAGGTGAATATTAGCTATATAGACACTCTGAACGGTTGCAATGGAATTTATATAATTCTTAAAATTATTTAAGAATTTATGCATTAGTTGCTGAATTATTGCAGAATATATTAACTTTGTAATTTAAACAGTGGACGTAGGTGCGTTCAATATGTTTCCTTTAATCGGTATAATAGTGTTTTTTATAAATATTTTTTAACCTAACCTTAAATTATTAATGTTGAAGAGAAGATTAAATGGCAAAACGCTCGGAGCGCTGTGCATGCTTGTCATGTCAGTGTTCCTCGCGTTGTTTGCGGCGGTCCGATCCGATGCGTGGGAAGTTAACCCGTCGGAGTACCGCTATGACATGAGTCTCTTTTTCAGCCTGCCCGAAGAATTTGAGAACCTCAATAAGTATGAGATTGGGGCTTTCATTGACGACAAATGTTGCGGCTTGGCTGAGAAAGTAGATTTAGACGACGGTGTAAGCTGTCTGTATATGCGTATACGCAGCAACGCCACTAACGCTATTGTGAGTTTTAAGTTGAAGAACCGTTCAACAGGTCAGGTAAACGACATTAAAAAGAAAGACGGGACGTCTTTCACGTTTTCATCCAACGCCTTGGTAGGTAGTCCTTCAACCCCGTATCAAGAGCTGACACCGTATTTTACTGTAAGCTTCAGTTCAAATTTATCTGTCAATACCGTTAAGCCCAGCAATACCGCTATGGTTACGTTAGAGGTAGATGGTGAAGATGTAGGTAGTACCAATAAGGGAAGCACACCTGTAACTAAATCTGTCCCTTATGGTAAAGAAATTAAATTAAAAGCTTCGTGTGGCGCTAGCATATCATTTAAATATTGGGATAATTTTGAGCAAACTAATCCGTATGAGACTACAGTAAAAGATAATATTACTATTATGGGTCTCTTCGGTACTAGTAATACAACGTATACTATTACTTTTGAAATTACTCGTCTCGATGGCAGCGTTTCGACAATATCAACACAACAAGTATCGGGTTGTCCTACCTGTCCACCTAAATTTACAGTCCTAGATGGATGTCGGTTAGTTTGGGACAAAAACTTTAGTAGCACTACTGTGTCTGCTAATACCTCCTATTCAGGTAAGATAGTTGCCAATACTTATACTGCTACTTTCAAAATCGATGGCGAGGTCGTAGCTACTGAAAAGATAGATTATGATACTCCGCTTGATGCTTATATTCCTGCTACTGGAAAAGAAGGTTATAAGTTCTCCGGTTGGAATGGCTTACCTGAAAATGGCAAAATGCCTGCGTATGATATCGTTGTAGAAGGTAGCTACAGTATTGAAAGCTTTAATGCTGTGTACAAGATAGGCGATGAGGTTATCGAGACTCTTGAGTTAGAATATGGTGCCGATATCCCCAACCCCGGTGTGCCTGTCATAGAGGGTCACTCTTTTGACGGCTGGAAGAAAGATTACGACAAGATGCCTGCTCATGACATCGAGGTAATTGGTAGCTACAGTATTAACAGCTACAAAGTTACCTTTATGGTTGATGATAAGGTTATCGAGACCAAGACATTAGAGTTTGGTGCTGAAGTCGTTGCTCCCGAGGCTCCCGAGAAAGAGGGTTACGTATTCTCTGAATGGGAGGGAATGTACCTCACAATGCCCGCTCAAGACATTGTGGTCAAAGCTGTCTATATTGAATACAGTAGCGATAACCATACGCTTACATTTGTAGTTGATGGTAAAGTAGTTAGTTCTTCTATAGTCAAAGCCGGAACACCTATCACTGCGCCTGAAGGCCCTGCAAAGGAAGGCTATTCTTTTGAATGGAAAGATCTTCCTGAAACAATGCCTAATCATGACCTTACGGTTGAAGGTGTTTACACAGTCAACAGCTATACCCTTACTTTCAAAGCTGGTGAGGATGTAGTTAAGACAGAGTCTCTTGAATACGGTGCAACTATCGTGGCTCCTGCTGAGCCCGAGAAGGAGGGTTATACTTTTAGCGGTTGGGGCTCTTTCCCCGAGACTATGCCTGCTCACGACCTCGAAGTGAAAGGTAGCTATACCATCAATACCTACAAAGTCACCTTCTTGATTGACGATGTGGAGTTCCAGTCTATGGAGTTAGAGTATGGTGCTACTATCGTAGCTCCGGAGGTTGTAGCTCCTGAGGGTTACACATTCTCCGGCTGGGGTGAAGTACCCGCAACTATGCCCGCGCATGACGTCGAGATTAACGGTACCTACACCGCCAATATCTATAAGGTTATATTCAAGATCGGTGATGATATAATCTCTGAAGAAGAGGTAGCGTTCAACACAACTATCACAGTCCCCGATGCACCCGAGAAAGAGGGCTACACCTTCTCAGGGTGGGGTGAGGTTCCGGCTACGATGCCTGCCCGTGACCTTGTCTTCGAGGGCAGCTACATGGTGAATACCTACACAGCCACATTTAAGATCGGCGAGGATGTAATCTCCGAGGAGCAGGTAGAGTACGGGGCAGCCATCACGGTACCCGATGCACCCGAGAAAGAGGGCTACACCTTCGCAGGGTGGGGTGAGGTTCCGGCTACGATGCCCGCCGGTGATATTGTAATCGAAGGCAGCTACACTGTGAACAGCTA
>JAAVDM010000026.1 GCA_014801815.1 Bacteroides sp.
TCATCACAAAGGATCTTTTGGGCGCTTTTACAAAGATTTCATCGGTCGCGATGCCCGCATCGCTCCCTCTTCAACTTTGTAAAATCATCCCAAAATCTCTCTTTGTGCTAAAATCATTTTAAACTAAACATACTCTAAGACATTTCATTTCCAATGGTACCGATTATTCAACAGATGATGTACCTGTTTCGGAGCATGACAGGTATGTAGCCGATTTAAAGAGAAAAGCAGAAAGGATTGATGCAGCTATTAAAAATTATGCGATGTCAAAGGCTGAGGACTGTTCATTAATAGTAGCTGCGTATGAGGCCCTTGCATATTCACAGTCAGTCACGACTTCTATTGAAAATGATTTTATACCCGTCAGAGAGGATATGCTTCAAGAGTTGGGTAAGGCTAATATTGCCGGAGAAGAGGACTTTAATAGTCTTCGCAGCTGGCTTAATTCTTATGAAAGAGCACTGAAAGAAGTGCTTAAAAGCCTTAAATATCGCCAGATTGTTCCTTTTATATCGGAAAAAGAACATACAGACATAATTACCTTTTTAGATGCAGGCGGTTCATTTATCACCGGAATCGACAGGGATTGTATCAACCGTATGTTTGTTATTACGGATTGGATTATGCAGGTTCACAATCATTTGGCTCATTCAGCAAAAATGGTTATCGTAAATGTAATTCTTGATAAAGAACTTCCTAACATAGATTTTTTAAAATTGTGGTTTAAATCCGAAGACGAAACTTGTAAAAATAAAAACAGTCCTCAATCCGATAATGAGGAACATATTTCTATAGATTCTCTCTGCGCTACACTTAAGGTCTCTATACCGACTGATGAAGAAGTTGAGACGCTCTATTATCCGGAGTGGTTCCGTTATCGTCTGTGGGAAAAGTTTGAGAACCTCGAAAAAGACCGGGATTTTGACTATAGCATGGTCGCAACCATACCATTAAAAGAAGAGAATGGAGAACTGACATATTCAAACCCGGAAGATAAAGAAAAGTTTCTTGTAGAAATACAAGAATATTATCATTTCCTTGAAACCCATCAGCCGAATACAGACTGGGTTAAGATTTTAAATGAGGCTAAGCAAGGTAACGGATATGCCAATTCATTAACGGCTGCCCTACATCTGTATCAGAAGCGTTATAACAAGGCTCTTGAGTTTGCCATGAGAGGTGCTCTTGCCGGAGATGATTATGGAGTAGTCCTAATCGGTATATTAAAAGATACCGAGCAAGAACGTGATTCGGGACTTACTATCAAACTTTTCAAATTTGCAGCCGCCAGAGGTGAGGTACATGCTCTGTATTATCTCGGTCTTAGATATGCTGATGGAAATGGAGTAGAACAAGATTGAAGCAAAAGCCCTCCGTTTCTTTGAAAGAGCTGCTCTTCAAGGCTATCCTGAAGCCCAGAATAATGCCGGTTATATGTATATTAACGGCAAAGGTACAGAGGTAAATCTGCAAAAAGGATTATACTGGCTAACTAAAGCAGTCAATAATGGTAATAAAAAGGCTATAAATACTATATGGCAATATTATAAGTGGGCCGGTGATACAGAACAGTATATCAGGGCTATCCAATGGGGAGCTGCTCATGAAGTTGAAGAGTGCATTGCTGAACTCAACAGACTAAATATGGACAATACACAATCCGGCACTCATGTATCGAACTATGAGGGAGTAGTGGAAAATCCCAAACCGGTGTACGATACCGACACCGGACGAGGTATATGTCCTGTCTGCGGTAAACCCATTTCACCTCAGACAACAACCTGTCCTCATTGTAAAGAATTTATATGGGAAGAATAATTTAAATGAAGTAGGTATATTGGTAAATTGTCTTCACTCATAATCTGTAGTAGTGTTTCACAGATTATGGCGATAGAGACGATTATAAGTATGACCGCACACTTGCCTCTTCAAGTGTGCGGTCATACTTTATTTGAGGTAAGGGTTGTGGTATGACGGTGGGGAATGGGTATTAGGAAGGTAATTTCCCTTTGAGCCAGCGGCCGGAGATGAGTCTCCAGAGGAAGAAGATACCACGGAGGGTCAGTTCGATGGCCATGGCTGTCCATACACCCGCGAGGCCCATTGTGGGGGCGAACCATGCGGCGAGAGGGAGTCTGATGAGCCAGATGCTTCCGAAGTTGAGACATGCCGGTATTACAGTGTCACCTACACCGATCATCACACCGTAAGCTACGATAGAGGCGGCAAACATCGGTTCGGCAAAAGCTTCGATACGGAGGGCATGTGCTCCGAGGTCGACAATGTCGCGAACAGGCGACATGAGTTCCATCATCCAAGGGGCACCGAAATACATCAGTACACCCATCAGGGTCATCACCACCATTCCGGCTCCGGTAGTTATATAACCGAAGCGTTTGGCCAAATCGAGGCGTCGGGCTCCGAAACTTTGGCCGATAAGTGTCGTTGCAGCATCACCTATACCGTAGCCCGGCATATAGCAGATACTTTCGGCGGTGACAGCAAAGGCGTTGGCTGCGATAGCCATAACTCCGAGGGGTGCTACAATGACGGTGATAGCTATCTGGGCACCGCAGATGACGGCATGTTCGAGCGTCATCGGGGCGGAAATTTTCAGGGCTTTATGAAGCACGTCACGTCGTAGACGATAGGAACCCGGAATTTTGAAGATGGTCATCTCCGGTTGACGTAGACATAGATAGCCCATCATCGAACAGGCAGTGACAATCTCGGCTGCCACAGTGCCGAGGGCAGCTCCGAGCACTCCGAGTCCTGCTCCCGGCAGCCGGATATGCAGCCCTATTATGCTGACATCTCGCGAAGGGAAGATAAGCAGACAGTTGAAGATAACGTCCAGTATACACATCATGACGTTCAAGCCTCCGGCCACTTTCATATTGCCGACACAACGTAACATACCTCCGCCGAGGTAATTCATGGTCAGCAACGGTAGAGCGAGTACGAAAACGAGAAAGTAGACTGACGCTTTGGGACACACTGTCTCCGTACCTCCAAGCCAATGAGGAAGTGGCCAGGCTATTGCAGCACCTATTGCAGCAATAATGACACTGAAGATAAGACATCCTGTGATAGACTGACGCAGAATGTCGCGTGCCCGTTCATAGTCGGCTGCACCTACGCTGTGGGCAACCTGTACCGAGAAGCCTACTGTCACTGCCGAGCAGATACCCCAGAAGAGCCAAAGTGAAGTCGAGACCAGACCTACGGCAGCTGAGTCGTCAGCACCGAGATGACCTACCATCGAGGCATCAATATACTGCATCATTATACTCGATAGTTGTGCCATCATGGCCGGCCATGATAACGAGGCAGTAAGGCGAAGCAGCTCTCCTGTAGACAGGCGACGCCCCGAGCGTATGACTGTAATGTCGGCCATTAGAAGGATAGGGCGGCGTCGATGCGTCTCAGAGCTTCGGCGAGGAGCTCTCGGCTACATGCTATATTGATTCGTAGATAGCCGTCACGACCGTACATAGTGCCTGAATTGAGCCATACGCTTGCACGGTCAAGCAGTTCTTCCTCAAGACGGTCTGCACTCTCGTGAAGCTCCGAAATATCAATCCACGGCAGATAAGTAGCTTCGAGCACACTCACCGGACACTGCGGGAAGCGTCTACGCATGAAGTCGATGAGATATTCATAGTTTGACCAAATCTGTTCTCTTACTTCGGTAAGCCACTTCTCTCCCTCCTCGGTGTAAGCTGCTTTGAGAGCTTCGACACCGAAAGGGTTGACATCGCAGACTTCGTTAATGTTGATTGCACGGTCAATCAGGTCACGTGTCTCACGGCCGGGACAGACAATGTTGGCTATCTGGAGACCGGCTGTGTTGAAAGACTTCGAGGGCGAAAGACATACTATAGCCGTCGGGTCGACTTTTCCGTATGGATTATATTGCGTGCCGGGGGCGGTAAGCTCGCAGTGGATTTCGTCGCTGACAACCCTGACTCCGTTGGCTGCACATATAGCAGAGAGACGTTCCAGCTCATCGTGGCGCCACAGACGTCCGGCCGGATTGTGAGGATTGCAGAGTAGGAGCATGGTATTGGAGGGGTCTTGTGCTACCTGCTCGAGTTGTTCTAAATCCATTTCGTATGTGAATCGTCCATCAGGCAGATCGATACGCCTGAGCGGATTTTCGACTACACGACAGTCATTGTTACGAATCGACGAGAAGAAACAGTTGTAGACCGGTGTCTGTACTATCACTCCCTCGCCGGGACGGACGAGTGCTTTGATGATAGCCGAGAGGGCAGGTACCACACCTGAAGTGTAAATGACCTGCTCATGCCTGAAGTAATAATCGTGACGTGTGGCAAACCAATTGATAAGAGCATCGTAATAGGCATCGGTAACGAGAGTATATCCGAATACGCCGTGAGCTACTCTCCGTTGCAGAGCCTCGATAATGCATGGTGCCGTGGCGAAATCCATATCCGCCACCCAAAGAGGGAGTGTATCGGGACGAGAATCCCATTTATATGAGCCTGTATTGACTCTTGAAGGTGTCTGAAGCATTATTGTACTGTTATCTTACAGTCGGCAGGTGCGAGAATGTTCTCATCTTTGATAATCTTACATTCAGAAGGTAGGGTTATCGAGCCGCTGCGGGGATTCTTGATTGAGACAGGTGATGACTTGAGGGTAGCTCTCAATGTGGAGTCCTCGAAAGCAAGATCAGCTTCAGGACCGAAAGTACAGTCTTCGAGTATGAGGTCATGACAATAGCAGAGAGGCTGTGTGCCGTCAATGTGACAACGCACCAAATGGAGACGATGTGAATGCCAGCCAAGATATTCACCTATGAGCTTCGAATCGTATACAGTCACATCTTCGGTATTCCAGAATGCATCTTTCGAGTCGATTTCGGCGTTGCGAATAACTGCATTCTTACAATATTGAAAAGAATAATTACCCTGTTGGTGATAGCGGTCTATGTCAATGTCAGCGCAGTGCATGAAAAGATAGTCGGCTTTACGTATGTCGCAGTCACGTATACGTATGTCGCGGCAGTGCCATAGAGTTTCGGCTGCATCGGGAATATTGACTCTCTCAAGGTCGACACCGTCCATTTCACGGAACATTTTCGGAGCATCTACTTGAGTGTCGCGCATCTTCAAAGCTGACGAATACCATAGGGCTGCGCGTGCGCCTTCAGTGAATAGGCAGTCGGTTATCTCGAAGCCCTTTACATGCCAGAAAGGATATTTTCCCTCGAAACGGCAATGACGGGCTACGATGTCGGAGCAACATTTGAGAGCTGATTCACCGGCATGGATGGTCACATGGTCGAGTAAAAGATTATGTGAGGCAAAGAGCGGACGCTCGCCGCCAAATTCTGCATTTTTGATTTCTTTTGTGGTTTCCATATTCTATAGTGATTTAAGCTTAGAATTAAAATACAAAATTACATTATATTTTCTTTTGGTACTTACCTTAAAAAACAAAAAAAGTGCCAATATCACGGTACTTTTTATCTTCGACCACAAATATTTCTTTTATATAAAATATGTAAGATTGCTTTGTAACTATTGCCAAAAATCCTTTTTAAGATAGATTTGATGTATTTTATTGCTCTATATAGAAGGAAGACGGCTGTATTTCCATTCGTAATCCGTAAAAGGTTAAGATAGTAATACTTAGTTAGATTTATTTATGCAAACCGAATATCATTATTATTGATAAATTTATTTGTTTACTTATGAAGGTATTTTGGTATATAGGAATAGAAAAGTATCTATAGTAATAGGCTAAGATATAATGATGTAAGAAGTCGAGTTAAGTACTTTTTGATAATCAATAGATTTGTTATAATATGACATCTTATATTTGGAGAATACTGCTTCTGTTGGCGGTGCTTATGCCGTTCATGGCGACAGCAAAAACAGAGAAAAAGGTAAAGGAACCGGATACGTATGCATATACACGCGGCGTGGAAGCTTATGGTGCAGAGAAGTATCAGGATGCGATGGATTGGTTCAACCGTGAGATTTCCGAACATCCGGATAATGGCTATGCATATTTTTATATATCAGCCATGTATTTTGGAGATCAGGAAGTTGACAGAGCATTATCGGCAATAAATGAAGCTATAAAACGTCTGCCTAAAAAGGATAAGGAATGGAGTTCGGCGGCCTTAGCTCACCGAGGAAATATTCATGCGGCTATGGGAGACACTGTCAGTACTCTCCTCGGACAGTCTGTACTCGGACGGCTGGGTAAAATTGAAATCGATAACCCGGAAATGAAACTTATAATCACTCACAGAATAAAAAAATAACTTTTGCGATGAAAATACCCGGTCTTTCATTCTCATGGAAACGTGCCTTAGGCGTAACTCAGGCAAAACAGCAGATTGCCCGTAAAACGGGTATTCCTACTTCAAAAGCCGGTCTTGAACGCAAAATCGGCAGAACAATCATTAAGTCAATTCTCGGCAAATAATCGTATTGAGTCATTCACAGTCCGGTTTATAGTTAAAATAATGATTTCCTTACCTGTGGTGTCTGTTTTTCGCAGGATATTGTTTACCGCAATACTCGTTATCGGGTGTTGCGGTAACGGGTATCCGGTAACATCTTTCAGTTTAGGCTCATCATACAGATTTAATCGTGATGACATACCTGATATTGATGTATCGCACATTTTCGATATTCATAATATGGCGGTAGCGGAGGAAGATATGTCACTTATAGAGCGCAGACTCTCGAAGCAGGAGCAGATTGTGATGCCTATCCTGATAGGCTTTTCATTGATGGCTTACTTCAAAGAATCAATTTTAGAAAATTCCGTAGCATATCTTGCAGTTAAAGAAGGTGTCAGTAAGATTGAGCAGAGTATAAGTTATATCGAGGGGCTTAATATTCGCCCCTTGCTTTATCTTAACACTAAAGACAGGGGTATTATACCGGCTAAGTTCTATCTTGCGCTTGCATACGAAAGGGCGTTAAGATTTGAGGCGGCAGATTCTGTATATATTGATATGGTTAAAGATATACGACAGGATTTCGGTACGGATTCGGAAGAATTTGTGTTCTTTACGGCCCAAGCCGCTGCAGAAATCTGTCAGAGATTTAAAAATTACTCTAAGGCACTCGAAATCATGGCTCCGGCTGCCGAAGCTGCTTTACACTCCTGTAAAGTCTCTTCTTCCACAGCTGTTGAGTTTTTAATATCCTATGCTCAGAAAAATCAGCGTGCCGGCCGACATGAACAGGCTGTCCGATATACTTCTGAAGCTCTCAAACGTGCGGAGACTCGTGAGGAATTGTTCAGAGCAAACAAATTGTCAGGTGAACTGGCTATGGCCTCCGGAGATTATGACAGTGCGAAAAACTATCTGAATACTGCCGGCTCCTACAGCACGTGTCTGTCTGATTACCTGGCAGCCGGATATAATTTTGTCGAATTACTTAGAATCACCGGATATCAGGATGATGCGTTAGCTTGTTTAGAAGAGTTTGCGAAGTATATAGACGAACCTGAACTCGATGAAGAAGATAAGTTTTACTATTACGAAAATCTGGGGGTGGCAGCTACATTTGTTGATCCGCACAAGTCAGCTTATGCTTTCCGTGAAGCTGAGAAATATATAGATTATGTAGGCAAAGATCACTTGATACACCATATTATAAATTCACAGATTTATCCTGAAGATGATAACTCTTTTGTGTTGATATCAGCTCTTGACAGGATTGAGTTCTGTTATACAAAATTTATCAAGGATGATCCTCGTCTTCTGACAGAAATACTTTATCTTGCCGGGCATTATAATCTAAAAATCCGTGATTATGGGAAAGCTACAGATTTCCTTGTAGCCGCCTACGGCAATACTCTCGGTTATTCCGGTGCTGATCCTTTTACTGACAGAATCCTTAATGACTTGGCTAAACTATATAAAACACAAGGTCATGATGAATTATGGGGAGTCACGGTAGAGTCCATGCTGAGAAACACTTCAATGCTGGAGGAAAATTCATACAGACGTCTTAATGCATTGTCTTCGGCCTTAGATTATACGCTTACCACAGACAACCTGCAGGAGACGGAAGAACTACTGACCGAGTATCAGACGTATCGCCCTGAGAATTTCGATACCCGGTGTTATCAGATAAGATTATCCATAAAGAAGGGTGATTATGACACCGCTGAAAAACTTTTGACTCAGCTTGATTCAACCGTACAAAGCGATGATCCGTCTACCAGTCCTCTCTGGAATGAATTGTACACCGAGATGAAGCATCGTGATGTGGCTATCTATGCCAAACGTCTCTTTGAGGAATATCGAGATGACCTGCTTGCTCAGCTACTATTTATGAACTCATGGGAAAGACGTAATCTGAATGAAGAGCTTCTTCACCGCCGCAATAAAGCGATTTCTCTTATAGAAGTAACCGACGATATGGCGGAAGTAGCGATGAACTATTCATTGCTTATAAAGGGTCTGCTTTTCAGGACACAGAACAATATTTCAGCTTATCTGTCCGAAAAATCTGAGGCTAAGAAAGACTATGACATTATTAAAAATCTGCGTAGAGAGCTTAACCGAGCTGAAATACAAGGTAATGATTTACTAAGTCGACAACTTCGAGATGAGATTGGTTCTCGTGAACGATATATCATAAGTGATTTTGTTGATTCTGACAGATTCAGGGAGGAATTGCTTATTAATTCAACTACTGCATTGAAGAATACTGTCCGGCCGGGAGAAGTATATGTTGACTTAGTTGAGTTTGATAAAGGTAGCGTGTCTTATTATGGTGCTTTTGTTCTTGATGGGACTTCAAAAGAAATCAGTTTTGTACCTATAGGTGACTCTGCTAAGGTAACAGATATGCCTGCCGGTATATGGTCAACTCTCGCATCTTTTCTGACAGATGCTACCGATGTGTATTTCTGTCCTGATGCTGCTATCGCTGAAGAGCCTTTGGAATATATGAGAGATGAGAACCATATTCCTTATTCCGAGAGATACCGATTACACAGAGTCTTCAATCTATGTGATATTAAGCCTTCTGTCGGTATAGGTGATAAGATAGGGATTATTGGTGTTTCTGATTACAACTCTCCGCTTGGAGAGGGTGAGAGTGTGGAACGCGGTGCATGGACGGATATTCCGAATGTAAAATATGAAGTTCAGCTTATTGAGCAGGCATTAGATGATTATAAGCCTGAAATTTTATTTAATGATAAAGCTACGGAAGCAGCTGTAAAAGAATTGTCAGGTAAAGATCTGACAACTCTTCATATATCTGCTCACGGTTTTTACAGAAACGCAGAGATGTTAAATTCTGCGGCAGAAGACCCGAAAAGTCATGACTATAATATTGCCCGACGTTTTCTTATGTCAGGCAAAGATCAGATTTCCGCTCTTGTCCTGCGCAGGGGTAATCTTTTATGGAATACCGGACAGTTGTCGGATGATGAAGATGACTTACTGACTGCGGAGGAGATTGAACTGATGAATTTCCCGGAACTGAAACTGACAGTATTGTCAGCTTGTGAAAGCGGGTTAGGTGAAATTGACAGTGAAGGAGTGTGGGGTCTACAGCGTGCATTCCGAATTGCAGGTACCCGTAACCTTATCTGTTCGCTTACGAAAGTCGATGACTATTGGACAGCTCAGTTTATGGCAGCCTTCTATGAACAAGTTGCGCAAGGTAAAACAATATATGACTCGTTTCATACAGCTCAGAAGTGGCTCAGTAGAGAGCTGCCTGATAATCCTGAAATCTGGTCATCATTCATACTGATTGAATAAAATACATATCATATATGGCAGAGACATACGAAGAAATCGTACAGAAATGGTATATGAGGTTACGAGGTGACTTCACTGATATTCTCATGGATAAATACAAGACGACTAATATGAGTCGGGCTGATGCTGAAAATATCTATCAAGATGTTTTCATTGCGATTCATAAGAATATCCGTGAAGGACGTATGAGAGAAAAAAATGACTGGGATAGATATATCCTAACAGTCGGTCTGAATATGGCAAGTAAGAAATACCGCAAAACGGGCAGAATAGATTCCATTGACGAGCCGGATTCAGATGATAAAAGCAAGCTTTCTGCAAGGGCACAGAGAATTACCAATTTACTGAATGAACTGTCCAGACAAGAAGAAGAGTCGGAGCTTTATAAAGATCCTGAGGCACAGGCTTTGCTTGGTGATGAATTAATCCATACTCCTGAACCTTGTGCTTCGATTATACGTATGACATATTACGAGGATATGAGTGATGTTGAGATTGCAAAATCAATATCGCCATATTGTAATAACGGTAAGTCTGTTGCCGATAATGCCAAAGCTGTCAAAGCCCGCAGATGGCTTTGTATGCGGGATTTGATATATCGTGTGAAACTGGCACTCTACCATGCCGGTATAATTGATGATAAACCTGAAAAGAAGAAACGAAATGGAAAATAACATAGAATTATTTGAACGATATATCAATGACAGAGTTACACCGGCTGAAAAAGAAGCTTTTGACTTGCGTCTGAAAACCGATAAAAGTTTTCTGACTGATTTCCGTATCTATCTTTTTGCTCTTGACGGAATTTATAAGGAGGCTGAGCAGGATAATGCTGAATTTGGCCTTGCCATGAAGAATATAAGTGATGAAGAACTGCTCCGTATAATCGGACGCAGTCAAAGAAACCGTATTTTTCAAGCAGGCCGTTTTCGTGAACGTATGATATGGCTACTCTCTATAGCCTCTATAATCATAATCGGCATATTCTCGGTGTTCAGGATACAGCAGTCAGATATGGATAGACTTGATGATATAATTGTAGACTACAATTATATTCCGGATTCTGACCGTAGCAGCGGGACAACTCTTTCCGCATCTGATATACCTACACTTGAAAAGATATATCACGATATTCCTGACGAGGACATTCAGACAAAGCAGGAAGCCGGTATGCGTCTGGCTATGGCTTATCTGAAAAAACATGACCGTAAAAAGGCAAAGGAGATTCTGACCGAGCTGTCCGTATGCTTTGCAGATGACGAAGAGTTTGTTGCTCAGTGTCATAAAATTATTAATCAGTTAAAATAATGTTACTTAGAATAATTTTATTATTATTGTTATCAGCTTCATTTCTGACAGACTCGGCAACTAACCGTGCATTACTCGTCGGTATCGGTCAATATGATACCCGACAGACAGGCTGGAGTATAATACATGGAGATAATGATGTGGCGTTGCTTCAGCCTTTATTGAAAAAGCAGGGATTTAATGATATAGTTACTCTTGTCAACGAACAGGCGACGAAAGCAATGATTGTGGCCGCACTGACGTCTCTCGCTAATCGGTGTGAACCGGGGGATATGGTTTATTTCCACTTCTCAGGACATGGACAACCCATTCGTGATGATAACCGCGATGAAGAGAAATCAAAAAAGTATGATGAGTCTATTATCCCGTATGATGCTTGCCGTGACAGCCGTAAGATGGGTGGAAAATATGTCGGACAATATCATCTTATTGATGATGAATTATGTCCGCTCTTGGAAGCTATAAAAAACAGATTAGGATCTGACGGTGAACTGTTCGTGGCTGTAGATGCCTGTTTCAGTAAAGGAATACAGAAAGATGAAATGAGCGATGTTGACCCCAAGTTGCTACGTTATGTCAGGGGTACAAATCATGCTTTCACACCTCCGGGACGAATTACTGTAAAAAAGCCGAAGCAGTTTACTCCCGGTGCAAAACTTACTGTTGTTACTGCCTGTAAAGAGACTGAACGCAATATCGAATATAGAGCGCCGAGTGGTAAAATATATGGTTCGTTGTCATACTATATATCTGTCCTGTTGAAAACCGATGCTGATTTTAATCGTTGGCGTCAGTGTTTCACTGAAAAGTCTTATCGTGAGCGTGGCATCTTTCAGAGTTTACAACATCCGTCCATTGAAGTTTTTCCATAAAATTCGTTTACTTTTGTATGCCTACGGGTATTTCTGAATAAAAGGTTTAAACATATAACGATGGAAACGCTCAGACTGAATTTTGATGCAGAGATACTCGGTGTGCCGAGAACTTTCATAATAGAAGTACCGTATCAGAACGGTATAGTGGCAACAAGTGAATTTTGTCCTACCAAACTTCTTTCAGGAACAGTAGACCTGATGGCTGCTGTACGTGGAGAAACGCTCGATAGCTTTATAGTTGATTGCCGGCGTCAGTTAATAGCTATGTCAAAAATTTCAGAAGTAGAAACTGATCTTGACATACATATAGGAGGGCTTATGGCTGTGGTAATGGAGCATCTCAGTCGAAATAAGCGCATATTCTTCGGAGATTTGCTGATCTATGTTGACTGTTTCAGTCTTCTTCTCAAAGCTGCCGGTGTCAATAAGGCTGAAATTCGTACTATCTATCCTCGCGTAACAAAAACAATAGTGGATTTATACTCAGAGTATGTTGACAGCTCAATTGAAGGTCTACCCTTTAAAGGCAGCAGGTCTGAATCTGAATTAACAGCTCTTGTAGCATTATGAGTATATATTGCTTTCAATTAATAAAGTTGATAGGTAAGGCTTTGAAGTGGATCTTACGGCTATTCCTTGATGTGTTAGATGACTTATTAGATGAAGATGAATTACCCTGAATCCACAAGTTTCTAAATAGCTTTATTATTATCTCGGATTAGTTTAATCACTTCTCTTTTAATATTCCTCAATATGCTTATTTTAGATAGATTTACTCGATTGGTAGAGTTACTCCTCAATATGCGTACTGAATTAGTATGGTTAGTAACAAGTTTTTTTATTTATCTTTTGTGTAAGAGTATAAAGACAACTTCCTGGGGTGAAATTGCTACAATAGTAATAGTCTCAGGAGTGGTTATTTTTCTACAGACAATGCTATCTCAAGTGTATTATGTAGGAAGTATGTTTGACGATAATCTTTGCTTTTATATGGCCTATATATTGATTGCTGAATCAATTATATGTACATTTTATAAATTTAAGAATATCTCTCGTATACGTATAATTTTAGGAGTTATAACAGGACTTATCCTTGGGGTAGTAATGTATTATCATGGAAATGTTAGAGGGGAAATCAGCTATATAATTAGTGATGGAGGAGGGATGCATATTAAGGCTCCATACAACATGTATAGGTGGTCTGTATATGGAATAGAAGTACTTTATCCGTGGTTTTTTATATTTAATATATTTATTTCTCCCTATTGGAAAAGAGATATAAAGGTAAAAACTACTTGAAGTAACGTATGTGATTTTTGTTTAGGGCTTGCAAAGACGAATGGGAACTTCGAGGTAAGGTAGTATAGTCGGCGTGAGTGAGGGGAATATTGTTTTGCCGACTTCCTTACCTGTGATATCAGTTTTTTGCAGGATATTGTTTACCGCAATGCCCGTAATAGGGTGTTGCGGTAACATGTATCTTAATGATAGTACGGTGATATAGTATATCTACCGTGTCTGTATGACTCTGTTTCTGATTAGAGATTGACGTCAACAGACAGAAAGCGATGGTTTAATGGATAGTGATTTTACAAATACAGTAAAATTCATTAACTTTGAAGTCATCATTTTTAATCTCATGTTATACACTCTTCAGTGACCTCGTTATAAACTGAAGTAATATCCGAGACTATGACAAAAAAACAAATAGACTATGTAACCTGCGTAATTGGGGCTGTGGCTTTGATGACCGGTAAGTCATGTTCACTGATTTATAAGCAACTCCAAAATGCCGGTATAATAAAGGATTATTTAGCAGCCTCATACGATGTCCTTCATACATTCAGTCTCGAATATGTTGCCGAAGATGTAATTGAGATGATGAAAAATAAAGGGTATGCCTTATGTTAGTTTACCATTCTTCTGACCGGTGTTTTTCTTCTCCGGATGTAAAACATTCGCGTGTCGCCCTTGACTTTGGAAAAGGTTTTTATGTTACCCGATTCAAAGAACAGGCGAAGAAATATGCCAATCGATTTCTAAGAACCGGTAAAGACGCTTACCTACATATTTTTGAATATTCGATAGATTCAGATATGAGAATTAAAATATTTGATTCTTACGATGAGGATTGGCTTGACTTCGTATGCAGTTGCCGAAAGGGAAAAGATATCTATAAACAGTATGATATTATAGAAGGCGGCGTTGCTAACGATAAGGTATTTCAGACAGTTGACCTCTACATGGCCGGTATATACAACAAAGAACAGGCATTGCAGAATCTTACCTACGAAATGCCTAATAACCAACTTTGTTTTATCACTCAAAGAGCCATAGACAGATGTCTGAAGTTCATTGAGTATAAAAAGTTTAATTATGAATAAACCAACGCGCATATTACGAGACATGAAGTATGCCCGCATCATTGAACTGATTGCAGAAAAACAGCACATTGAGCTTGAAGAGGCGATGGATATGCTTTACTTGTCACCTCTGTTTGAAATTATCGACGATGGCACTGCAGATTTGATATGCCGAAGTGACCTATATCTTGCCGAAGAAATCATACGTATGCATACGTCATGTCCGGTCAATTTACCATCAAACTGAAATTTAGGCTGAGGACTTCTATTTACACATGCTTAGGTCATTAAGAACTTCTTTGGGTTAAGGTCATTAGAGAACGATATAATCTACATTTAGTCACACAGATACGGTAAAGGACACCATTTGAAGAATGTCCTTTACCGTATCTGTGCGACTAAATGTAGGTTATCAGAATTATTTTATCTTTCTGAAAGATTGCTGAGGCGGAGGAGAGCTTCGAGGTAATAATAGTCGGCGTAGTTGAGTGGAACGTCGATTTCGGTGCCTCCCGGATGGTGGCCGGTGGAATGGTCAAGGAGGAATCCCTCTTTAGTGCCGGGAGTTACCTGATAGCCGGTGGTAAGATTATTGAGTATACGGGCGGCATAGTCACGGTACTTCCGAGTGGCCGTTTCTGTGGAGGCGGAGTAGGGGAGTTGGTCGATAGCGTTGTCAGTGCGGTCGGCAGACTCGATACAGTCTGCAAGGAGTAGGAGACCGGAGGCAAGGATTGCGGCTGAGGAGGCATCACGCACTACGGTATCGGTTTGTTCTCCGGGACGGAGGTTCTCTACGCCGGGAGCTTTCATATCCCAATAGGGGATAAGGTCGGCAGGCATATTGGGGAGTGAAAGGAAGAAATCGGCGATACGGCGGCTATGGTCAAGGTAGCGGCGGTCACCGGTATATTCGTAACATTTGGCGAAGCCATAAAGTCCCCATGCCTGACCACGACTCCAGAAAGAATCGTCAGAGTAGCCCTGATGCGTCACTTTCATTCTTACCGAACCGTCGGCAGGATCATAGTCCACAACATGCCATGAAGATGCGTCGGGACGGAAATGATTAGCCAAAGTAGTATTAGCGTGATCAACTGCAATCTTGTAGAAAGTAGAGTCACCGGTAAGCTGTGTGGTTCTGAACAGAAGTTCGAGATTCATCATATTGTCGATGATGACAGGAAATTTCCATTGGTCGGCATTATGATCCCATGAGCGGATGCTTTTCACTACCGGATTGTAGCGTGTGGCGAGTGTCCGGGCACTACGTACTACTACATCACGTAGTGACTGTTCGCCGGTGAGGTCATAACCACGTCCGAAACTGTCATACATCATGAAGCCTAAGTCATGAGTTCCCTTATGCCATTTAGCTTCTTCGATAGTCCATGTCTGACTCAGAGCCTCTTCGCGCCATGACGGGTCGTTGGTAAAGTCATAGACCATCCATAGGGTACCGGGGAAGAAACCTGAACACCAGTGATGAGGATGTACAAGATTAAGACTTCCGTCAGGTCGCAGGCTGAAGGGCTGAACGTGTCGCTTTACTGCATTGTTCTCTTTGCGTTTTTCCGCTTCCGTGCGGTTTACGGCATAGCGTAACTGAGGAATGGCAAACGCCATTACATCGTCTATCTCACGGGGTGAGACATAGAGCAGATTCAGGCGTTCAGCAGGATTCCATACGCGAGTGTCATTATAAAGCGTACCATATTCATGATACCTTGAATCGGACTCGGGTAACAGACGCAAGGCACGGAGGGCATCTGCCGCAACTTCCAGTTTTTTGTGGTCAAAAGAATGAATCTGACTGTAAGGCCATGCGGGAGCCTTTTCCGATAGGTATGGAGTGAGAAAATCAAGTGCCGTGAATATTCTCTCTTGTGCTTCAGCCGGAATGAGATGTGACATGCCGGCCTTACGGGCCATCTGAAGTATATCGAGGAAATGAGCTACATTATATTCCGAATAGCCGTAGGCGAGTGTACGAGAGAGTTCGTGAGGCTGGCTACCGTCAGGATTTATCTGAGGATAAATCCGTCTGTCAGCCATATCGGTAATAATTTTTTCAGCCTCTTTTGTGTCACCGGCATAGAGTAGGAAGGCGAGTAACTGAGCATCGTAAGCTACTGAATGATTATTGGCTTGTGCCGCTTCCTCTTTACCCTGCGGAGAATTTATTATCCATCGGCAAAGTTGACCGAACCATTTCTTCAGTTCACGGGAATCCTTAGATGTGAAACTCTTCGAGCCTTCCAGAAGGGCTATGCCGTCAAGCATTTCGACAAATGAATAACCGTCCAGAATACCGTAGCAACGGCCTTTGCCTCCGTTATGTCCCGGTATCATCTGTGCATACTCCATATCAGGAAGCATACGGGTATCTTTATCCAGAAACCATGTCCTTATAAGTTGGGTGGCTTTTGCGGCATAGCGTTCGTCATCTGTGAAGTAATATGCAAGTGCCAGCGTCGTGATACGGTCGGCTGTAAGTCCGAGCGCCTCGCGGTCAAGCTGACGTATCTCCGGGTTTGATAATCCGTCGCGGTTGATGTAAGGTAGTCCGTCAGGTTTAGTCGGGTCAGGCCAGAAATAACGTGCCTGACTCATATAATGGTGTTTATTGCCTGATGCCGGAGTTTTGCTTTTCATCATCACCGAGAGTGGCGCAACGTTAAGCAGTGAGTCGGCATCGGCTATAAGTGCTTTCAGAGCGGAATTATAGAAAGGACGGTCAAGGGAATTTTTCACCTGTTCAAGGTGCGTGCGGTTCCACAGATTCTGTCCTACCACTGTCACGACACATAACAGCATCGAAGCCATTATCATTATTCTCTTCATAATCAAAGACGACGTATTTTAATGGTATTAAGGAAAACATCACCCTTTTCGGGAATAAAGTCCAGTTGCAGCACTCCGTTTTCAGAACGGAGTATATAACGTTTCTTTACAGCAAAGTATGTTCCGGCTACTGAGGCGGGAGAGAAATCTGATTCAATTATCTCACCGTTGGCCGAGATATCGAATCTGTTTTCATTTCCGTTGCCTGTTGGTCGGTCGGCTCCCAGTGCGTAGGCCAGAGTCTCTTTTTTACCGAATGGGTCGGCAAATCCCAATTCAACTTCATACTCACCGTCAGGAAGGTCGAAACGATAAGAGGAAATATTGCGGCGTAAGGTCTGATAGAGAGGATTGTCGGCAGTACCTGCGATTTCTCCGGTGGTAGAATGTTCCGTCCCTCCGATATAGCCCCAGCCGCCTTCCGAGTAAGGACGGTCAGGCAGCCATGTAAAACCGCTTTCGTCTGACCGGAACCAGCAGTGACTACCTACATTGACACCGAATTCCGGAAAGTCGTTTGTCAGCGAACCCGGTATGAACTCCATATTTACTGTAGCCACATCACGGTTGCCTTTGTTGTCGACAGCTTCAAGTATATTGTTTCCATGACTGAAAGGGACATTGAAAACAGCGATACAATTATTGACAGGTACGGAATTTATCTGTTTACCGTTTATGTTCAGGGATATATTTTCTGCATTAGTGTAAACCTTGACCGGAATTACTGTCATAGCGGAGTCAGATACCGCCACACGCTGAGGCCAGTCTCGGACAGCTATGTGTATTACCGGTTCATCTTTTATCCAGCGTGCTTGCAGATAGTAGTACACATCTTTAGGATTGCGGTAAGCGTCTACGATACCTTTATTGTTGATACGAGGCATTGATTCTTCGCGTAACGCCGAACTGAAATCAATAAAGTTCCAGTATGTACCACCGGCTACAAACGTACTGTCTTCGATCACCGGAATATAGTGTTCCAGATAATTCTGCTGATATTCCATGCTGAAATCGAACGGTTCGGGAGTCAGCGAGTGTATCCGTCTGTCAGAACCTGCGCCGTATTCACTCACCAGCAACGGACGTTCGGGATGCTCGCGGTGCTGCCGCGAGAGGAAACGTTCAAATTCAGTCATGTCGCCGCCATACCAACCCTGATACAGATTCCAGCCTGACAAATCGGTTATCGCACTAAGTCCGGCATCGTGATAACTGTCACTGCCGTGATATGCCATAGTCGACAGGCGGTAAGGGTCTTCCTCATGTAACACCTTTTCAAGTCTCTGTGCCAACTGTCGTGTCCGCTCAAGTGCCGCTTCATACTCAGGGGTACCTTTTTTGTGATTACGGTCTGTTTTCAGCAGAATCTCGTTCATATATCCCCACATCACTACCGCAGGGTGATTGAAATCACGGTGTATCATCTCCCGGAGGTTTTGTTCGGCAGTAGCGGCATATTCTTCATTGTCAGGTACAAAATCAATGACCGGAATTTCTTCCCATGCCAACAGCCCCAGACGGTCACACATTTCAAGCACAGCTTCGTCCTGCGGATAATGGGATATTCGGATGAAATTAGCTCCCATGTCCTTTATCATCTGCATGTCACGTCGGTGCATTTCGTCTGAGATAGCCGGTCCTATGGGTTTCTGGTCCTGATGACGGCACACACCGCGTAGTTTATAGGGTTGACCGTTAAGTATGAAACCTTTGTCGGCATCAAGTGAAAACCATCGGAAGCCTGTGTAGGAAGTAAGGCGGTCCGTTTCTTTTCCGTTACGGTCACTGAGCAGAATTTCAGTTTTATATAGTTCCGGATTCTCGGGACTCCACAGCCGGGGATTGTGTACAGTCCCGAAGCTGATTTTCTCCACAAGCGCCTTACCCGGTCTTACGTTGACTTTGCGGCTGACAGTATCAAGCAGTTTACCATCAGGATCGTATAGACGTGCGGTAAGAGTAAGATGTTCCGAAGTGTCAGGTAAATCGTTCAGTATTGTAGTCTGCAATGAAATGTCTGCTTTGTCAGCCGATACATTATCGGTTACTATTTTCAGACCTTCGCCTTCGCTGACTGAAAAGTGAACTGACGGAATATCGAGCAGATGTACATCACGGTATATACCTCCGAAAAAGGTAAAATCACCTGATACCGGAGGTGTTGACTCAGCGATATTATCAACTTCAACACGGATAACATTATCGTTGTTTCGGTTGAGGTAAGGTGTTATGTCGAAAGTGGCCGGTGTGTAGCCTCCTTTATGAGAACCGACTGTAGTTCCGTTGACAGAAAGCCGCAGGTCTTTCGACACTCCTTCAAACCGTATGATGTAACGGCGTGTGCTGTCACTGAAATCTGTTGTCAGCCGTTTTTCATACACCCCCGTGCCACGAAGATAGTCTTTAACACGGTAGGCATCTGAATTCCATGAATGAGGTATGCTGACTGCTTCAGTATTTTCGCTATTTGGTGCCTGAAACAGCCAGCCGTCGTTAAGAGTTGTGATGTGCCTTCTTCCTGCAACGTCAGTCGTTGCAGGAAGAGCAATCACTGAGGCGAGCAAAAACTGAAGAATCCTGTGCCTCATTTCTTTTCCCGGTAACTGTTGACACGTATGAGATTATCGCGGAAAGTGTCATAGGTACTTTTGCCCAGACCGTTGATTACATAACCGAATCCGCGTTTACCACCGTTGGAAAGCGAGTTATTACATACGTGATATACTTCAACACCGGGTGTGTCGGGGACTTCGACTGAATTTTCAATCATTATCTCGTTTACCAGTACGTCATATATACCGAGAGCACAGGCATAATGGTTGCTGACATTATCTGCAACTTTATAGGCGGCATATCCGTTACGAGTCCCGTTTTCGCTCATATAGTACTCCTGTCCCGGGGCATCGTAGGGAGTTTCGCACTGATAGAAATACATACGTCCGTCCTCACCGTTCCATAGAGTCTGGTATTCCTGGAAATGTTCATTGAACAGTCCGTATACAGTCACACGATCACCGTTTACAACAAGACCGTTAGGTGCTGTATTTACATTCCAGCCCACACTGCCTCGAACACCATGATCGGCACGCCATATCCAGAAATGATCGCCTATAACATCATTTGAATTTATTTCTATCGCACGGTCCACATGTACAGGATCCGGCCGGAACCCTCCTATACGGAAGAAAAGGTCGGAGAGCATTACAGGACGCTCGCTGTGACGGACGGAAGATTTGCCCTCACCTACTTTTACGAGAGTGTCCGAACTGTAATGAGCATCAAAAAGTAATGAGGCCACTGATACATCATCTATATCGTCAATAACTATCGCACCTTGTCTGTTCCCTTCACCCGGAATCAAAGTGGCCCAGCCCAGTCCAAGTACTACTGTTCCCGGCCGGGTGATATGCAATGGCTCATTAAGTGTGTACATTCCCGGAGTAATCAGCAGATGTTTACCTTCGCTCAAAGCCCGGTTCATATCCTCGGCGGTATGACCCGGTTTCACAATCATGAAGTTATCCTCAACATCTATAAATTCTCCTGCACCGGGATCTGTCTCCGAATAGGAAACACCGTGACTGTCATAGCGCAGAGCCGGGCGGAATACTTTGTAACGTCCGTCATTACCGATACATAGAAAGGGTTTCTCCCTTACCACAGGTGTGGTAGGTATAAAAGTTACGTTGCCGCCCTTATCCCAGTTATCAGTATAGGAAGCTTTGTCAGCCTCCTCACCGAGTTCAACACCCTGAAAGCAATAATTGTATTTCTCTTCGCGGAAATCACCGCGTCCCTTACGCAGAATAGAATTACGGGTGTACCATTGTTGCTGATGGTCAGAGCCTGCCGGAGCCTCAAATCGGCAGTCGGCTGTAAAACCTCCGCTTACCCAACCGTTCTCCCACTGATTGCGCATAGTACGTGTGGAATAAACACGGCGCAGAGGAGCGGCCTGTGATACGGCCCATTTGAATGTTTCGGGTTCGTTATATGTCTCCGGCCCTATCACTGACAGATTTTCAAGCGAACGCCAGAAGGTACATGTACCGTTGCCGTCGCGCAGATGCGGCGGAGTGTGTATGTTGGATACTTTCACATCGTATGGCGTGGTGCCGAGACCGGCTACATGTACATAGAAAGGTACATTTATCAGTCCTGCCTCCCGGTAGTCGCCCGGTTTGAAAAGGATGGCATACCTGTCGGAGTCCATCTCTTTGCCGAACAGCCGTGCGTTGACACGGTCTATGGCATTTGTAATCGAATCGACTGGATCATCAGGAGAAAATATGATAACTTTCTCACCGAAATCAACTGCTGCAAAAGACATGGGGGCTGCAGCAAGCAGTGAAGATATGAATAATAATGGTCTTGTAAACATTTTGAAATTCCGGAATTTAGTGAAGGAATCCGGGCTATCCCTCAGCGGACAGCCCGGACTGAAGTTAACCTGTTTCTAATTATGACAACCAGCTTGGTGTATGTTAAACCAACCAATATTTTAAACTGTAGAAACTTATAAAGGGTCATTCGGCTCTGAAAGTAGCTTTTGAACGTATGTCGCCTGCCGAAGCACCGACGAGTATCTCAAAGTCACCGGGTTCCATGACCCATTCATGCCTATCGGCATCGAAGTAACTGAAGGCATCGCGTCCGAGTTTAAAAGTGACCTGTTCAGTCTGACCCGGTTCGAGTTCCACCTTTGAAAAACCTTTGAGTTCTTTCACAGGACGCTCCACACTCGACTTTATGTCACGTACATAGAGCTGTATAATTTCCTTACCTTTTCTGTCGCCGGTATTTGTGACCGGTACTGTAACCTCAATAGCGGAGGCGTCTTTCTTCATGACTTTCGGTACAAACACGTCGCCATACGCGAAATCAGTATAGCTAAGTCCGTGTCCGAAGGGGAAAGTAGGACGCAGCTTATTCTTGTCAGTAAACCGATAGCCGACAAATATACCTTCGTTGTAGGGCATATCCATGACTTCGTTGCCGAGATTGTCGATACTCGGATGTCCCGGATATTCTCCCATCTTATGTGCTCCAACCTGATCGAGTGAGGCGTAATATGTATAAGGCAGCTTACCACTCGGATTAGTGTCACCGCTTATGACAGAGGCGAGAGCATTGCCGGTCTCGTTACCGAGATACCATGCCTGTATTATACCGGGCACTTTATTGGCCCAGGGCATAGCCACACCGGTACCGCTGATGTTCACAACCACCATGTTAGGGTTAGCCTCACGCAATGCACTTATGAGGGCGTCCTGTCCGTATGGCAGTTCCATGGAGTAACGGTCGCTGTCCTCGGCGTCCTGATGGTCGCTTTTGTTCAGACCTCCGATAAAAATCACCATATCTGCTTCACGGGCCGCTTTGACAGCCTCGGCACGCAGTTCTTCGGGAGTGCGCGAGTCGGCAAGATTCTGACCTGTCACCACACCGTTGTAAGAAGTGGTCGTGTCACCGACATAACCTCTTGAGTAGGTGATTTCAATGTCCTTGCCGAAACGGTTGCGCAGGCCTTCGAGCGGTGTTATCTCGTATGCGGCTTTCAGTGAGGAACTGCCACCGCCTACGGTCATCATTTTTATGGCATTTTCGCCTACGACAGCTATTTTCTTTACCTTAGAAGCATCGACGGGAAGAATGTTGTTCTCATTGCGCAGAAGCACTATACCCTCTTCACCGATTTCACGGCAAGCCTGTTTATGCTCATCGCTTACCATAGAACCCCAAGGACGCTGACGGTTCATCGCTGTACGGAAAGTCAGACGCAACACACGTCTTACCTTATCGTCAAGCTCGTCTTCCGAGTACCGACCACTGCGTATTCCTTCAAGGTATGGAGTAGCGAGCCAATAATTATCGTAGGCGTTGCTGCGGCCATTGGTCAGACCGTTTGTCCAGCTGCCGAATTCCATATCGAGACCGCCTTTTACAGCGCTCTCAGTGTCATGCACGGCACCCCAGTCGGAGATAACCGCGCCATCCCAGTTCCATTCACCTTTCAGAATATCATTCATGAGAATAGGGTTGTAACTGGCATGTTCACCACGGAAGAGGTTATAACCACCCATGAAACTCCATGCCTCACCTTCAGTGGCAGCTGCCTTAAAACTGGGCAGGTATATCTCATAAAGCGTGCGGTCATCTACTATCGGGTTAGATGTGTGGCGGTTTATCTCATTATTGTTAAGTGCGAAGTGTTTCACACAAGCCGCCACACCGTTTGACTGAACTCCCTTCACGTAAGGTACTGCCATACGAGCTATCAGATAGGGGTCTTCTCCCATATACTCGAAGTTGCGACCGTTGAGCGGAGTACGGTAGACGTTTATGCCGGGGCCGAGCAGGACACTTTTGTTACGGAAACGAGCCTCTTCACCAATGCTTTTTCCATACAGGTAAGCCATTTCCGGATTCCATGTGGCTGCAAGTGCCGTTAGCGATGGAAAGGCGGTACATGAGTCGTTGGTCCACTGAGCCTGTTCCCATTCGTCCCAGAGTACTTCGGGACGTACACCCATAGGGCCGTCCGTACACCATAGTTCCGGAATACCGAGACGCGGAACTCCCGGAGCACTGAATTTGGACTGTGCGTGTATGATACCTATTTTCTCTTCGAGTGTCATACGCGAGAGAGCGTCTTCGATACGCTCCTCGATATTCTTCTCATCATTGAGATAAACGGGTACCGCCGCCGGAAGGGGGAGGGGAGCCATAGCCCCCGTAAGAGCTATGGCTATGAATCCACCTTTGTATAGCAATGAAATGAATTTCATAATTTAACCATGTTTATGGTACCGGCTGAAACACCCTCTGACAGGTCAATGGTGATACGGTATGTCTCACCGGTCTCAAGTGTCACACCGTCTGCAAGGTTGAAATTGCCGTCACCTTTAATGAAGTCGGAAGCCGTACCTATGAGCTTCAGTGCGCTGTCACCCGAGAATTCACCTCCCCAACCGTTCTGGTGGAAGAACTTGAAGTCAAGATAGTCAACACGGAATCTGTCACCTACAAGCGAACCGTTCTCAGGGCCTGCCACACCGGTAAACTGATAGATTTTCGGTGCTATCTCAGCCAGACAGTAAGCCTGTCCCGGGTTCCAGCCCGGCTGATTGTTGAGTGAAGGCGAACCGATACCCCAGCCTAATACCCAGATTGCTCCGTTGCCGTCAGCATCAAGTGTCATATCGTTGCCGTCAGCATCAACACGCTTGGCACTCAATGTCTTTGAATTACGGTTGAGAGTAAATTTATAGTTACCCGATACCGGACTAAATGTCAGCATGTTCTTATTTTCGTCATAGCTGAAATAGTCGGGATCTGACCAGAGTTCGCTGAGAGCTGCAAAACCGTCAAATTCTACTTTGGCACCCTGATTGATTTCAACAGTAGCTTCGTATGAGGCATTGTCGGAAGTCCACATTCTGATACCGTTGACCCAGATGGGTTTTTCCTCGAATTGCTGCTGACCTTTGTAATCTACCGAGAGAATAGCATCATTGATACCACCCTGCAGGTCGATAGTGAATACATATATACCGCCCTCTTCGAGCTGCTTGCCGTCGGCAAGGAAGAGGTTACCGTTGTCGTGACCGTTAGTCTCCGTATTTCCTACGAGTACGATGTCACTTGTCGATACGAGAGTCGAAGGCCCAAATTCGCCACCCCAGCCCATCTGATGGAAGAACTTGAAGTTTATGGCGTTAGTATCAATGGTTTTGCCTCCTACGAAGGTAATCTGATATGTCTTTTCACCTACAGGAGCAAGACAGAGTGCGTTTTCAGTAGTCCAGCCTACTTTATTGGACGATACTGACGGGAAGCCGATATTGTCACCTATCGCCCATACTGCACCTGTACCGTCGGTCTGGGTAGTGGCGGGATCATTACCGCTCAGTTTATATACACGGAAATACTGGAATCCGGTATCAGCTATGATGCGGTAACGGCCCTGCTGTGCATTGAAGATAAGCGAACCGTCTTCATTCTGAATGAAGTAATCGGGGTCAATCCACCAGTCGTCATAATTTGGGAAACCGGCCGGTGTGAGCAAATCACCTTTGGTAAGGTTCAGATCGATTTTAGAGTGAGTCTCGTCTATGGTTTCCAGACGGTCGCCGTTAATTGTCAGTACTACGAAAGGTGCGCCCTCGAAGGTAGCCGAATTGAATGAGATAGTATATTTACCTGCTGAGGAATTGGAAAAAGGTATATAACCCTCGGCCCCTACCTTAATGGCACTGTTTTCGTATCCGAATATCAGTTCGTTACCGTTCTCACCATATTTAGGTGCTATAATTTTGCCTTTTACTTCCTGCGGGAAACGCTGTGTGCAGATGTAGAGGTTTTTCTCCGAACGGTCAAGAGTATATTCCGTACCGTCTTCTGCCCTCAGAGTGAGCGAGCGGTAATCGGGATGCGAGATAGGTACATTGAACTCTTCGATTTTCTTTGTGAAGTGAATGTTCTGTAAAGTCATGCGCAGAGTTGCCGTACCGTCGGGTATATTTGCATAGTAAGGTACAAATATCTTGTCGGTGTAGTCGGCACCGTTCTCCTTGGTGCGTATTACTTTCTCACTTACCACTTCCTCCCCGAAGAAAAGTTCAACACGCAGTGTCGAGAGAGCTACATCGGGGTCACTTGCCTTTACAGTGAAGGGTATGCTGTCGCCGAAGAAAGCGCGGTCGAGAGTGGCATTTATATTCATCTCGGGGTCGCCTGCGAGGTAGTTATCATCGCTGCACGCAGTAAGAATAGCGGCCGATGCGAACGCGAGGGGTAATATTCTGTTGTATTTCATTTTTGTTTGTCGTTTAAGAGAGATTGACTGTCTGCCTCGGAATTATTTCCATGTGTACGACACGGCACTGCGTGCCGGAACGGTGGTAGAGAAGTGATGGTTGCCGTCATCAAAGGTAATCGGCATTGACTCCTGTTGGCTATTGCTCAGTACTACGGCATACGAGCCGTCGGTATTTTTGAATGCCGTGTAGGTAAGTCCGTCGGCTGTAAAGCCTTTTGTGCCGATACGCACTGCATCAGGTTTGACCACACTTGACATATGGGCTATGATGTAATAATGCGAATTGCGTGTGAGTGTGGTATAGTCGTGGTTGATATCAACAGCTCCGTAGCATGTCTGACAACCTCCGGGACGGTTGGGACCTTTCTCATCGTCAAGCATCAGGTTCCACACTATCACACCCTTACACCAGCGGTTTACCGTGCCGAGTGCTACCTGCTCCATATCGTCTATGAGGCGTTTGTCAAGGTTGCGGCCATCGTTCCATGTGCCGATAGATGTCTCTGTAAACACAAGGTCTTTACCCGGTGTGGCGTTATGTACCACTGTCAGCTCCTCTTTGTCGCCGCCGTAGTTGTGGTAAGCTGCGCCGTCAAGATGTTCGGCTGCTTCCGGATCTTCGTAGATATTGGAGGGATAACCTTTTTGGTCGGCCATATTATCGTAGTTATAATTATGGTCGAAAGCATAGATTTTCACATCCAGACCTGCATTTTTGAGAGCCGGCCCAAGTTCTTTCACAAACTCACGTTCCTCTTCCCAGCCCATGAAGCACGAAGCACTGTTGCCTCGGTTGAGGGGTTCGTTCTGAGGAGTTACCGAGTAGATCGGAATACCGGCTTCGTTGAAGGCTTTGACCCACTTCACGAAATACTGTGCGTAGTCTTTGTAATAATCCGGGTTAAGTTGTCCCGAAGTCCATGAGTTATAGGGCTGACGATCCTGTAGATTGTTGACTTTCATCCAGCGGGGCGGTGTCCAGGGTGTTCCCATAATCTTCAGATTAGGATTTACAGCCAGTATCTCTTTCAGAATCGGAATTACATAATTTGTTTCTTCCGAAGTCAGAGCGAAATTCTCTATACCGGGAGTATCACAGCATGTATATTCGCTCAGCGAGAAGTCACTGCAGCCTATTGATACGCGCACATAGCTGAATCCGTAGCCGTCAGTAGGGGAGAATGTCTCTTTTATGAAGGCTTGGCGGTCTTCGGGTTTCATGCGCATAAGGTTATAGCATGTCGAGCCGGTAACAGCCACACCGAATCCGTCCATTGTCTGGTATGTTTCCGAAGGAAGAAGGTAGACGGTAGAGGGATTCATGTTCGACTTGGAACTGAAGTCAAGCCAACTCTCTTTCAAGTCCTGCGAACGTGATGAAGTCGTGGTTATGACTTTCACATCGCCTGTGGTGGCTGAGGGGGTATCGGGAGTGGTAGGTTTGCTATCGTTGGCCGGTGAAGGAGTATTCTGTCCGCAGGCGCATACTCCGAGTATTCCGACTGAGCACACGCTGCCGAGTATATATTTCAGATTTTTCATTGTTTGGTTCTGTCAGGTTGTCATTATGGTTATTATATCAATAGCCTGGGTTCTGCACGATATTGTCGTTATTGTCTATCACACCCTGCGGAATCGGCATGAGATATGAGTTAGCCGTGAAAGGTGTTTTAAGTGCATGACGTCCCGGGTCTTTGGCATAGACGGCGTTCATGATTTTTTCCACCATGTCAAGACGGCAGAGGTCATACCAGCGCTGGCCCTCCATTGCGAGTTCCAGACGTCGCTCGTTGAGGTAGGCGTTAAACAGATTCTCGTGTGATGACTTTTCAGAGCTGGTAAGAGGTTTCACACCGGCGCGGGCACGTACACGGTCTATGATTTCGGCGGCAGCCGCGAGGTTCTGGTTCTCACCCATCAGGTATGCCTCAGCTTTGAGAAGGAGTATATCTGCATAACGGAGTTTCCACAGCACACTGTATCCTGAGCGGCATTTATACATAAAAGCATAGTTATCGGCGGGGTAGTAGTTGCTCCATGTGCATGAATACCAAACTATCGACTGTTCTTTACGCTGGGTATCACCGACAGCATCGTAGGCGGATACGAGATCACGTGAGGGAGTCACCCATTTAGCCCATGTGAAGGAGTTATCCCAGTCTTCGAGACAGCGTCCGAACATCCACGAAGCCCAGTTGCCTGAACCTATAGCATAATGTCCCTCAAGGATTGACTCTACTGTGTTCTCGGCCAGCGGTGTTGCGGTGAAACCGTCTTTCACGGGACCGTCAACGGCAAAGAGTGTGGCGTAATCCGGTACTAAGGTGAAGCCTTCGGCCTCCAGCTGCTCGGCATACTGAATCACCTTGTTATAGTCACGGAGTGGTTTCTCGGCATATACTTTGGCCAGCAGGGCACGTGCCACGCTCTTTGAGAAACGGGTCTTGTCGCCGTTGTTGTCAGGAGCATACTTGACAGCTTCGAGAAGGTCAGCCTCTATCTGCTGATAGGCTTCAAGCTCGGTATTCTGGCTGGGGAAGTAAGCCTGATACGACTCTTCGATATTGTCAGCGGTGATATTGCCGGCCGGTACGGTTATAATAGGAATATTACCCCACAGTCTTACCATGTCAAACCATATAAGGGCACGGAAAATCTGAGCCTGTGCGCGGTACTCTTCCACTTCTGCCTGTGTGAGAGAACCATCCTGCACCTTGTCGACATTGACTATAAATTTGGTGGCGTCGGCTGCGTCGGTCATGAAACGATCCCAGTCACGAGCAATCACTGAGTTGGAGCCTTCTATAGAGTTATCCTCGAAGGGTTGTACTTCGGCGCCTGTGGTGCCGGCGTAAGCATTGTCAGAATGGCTCTCGGCTATGAGCAGCATATCGAGATACCAGTGTTCCTGACGGTTGGTTATCTTGTCATACAGACGCTTCATGTAGCTTTCCACATCAGCACGGTTGAGGAATACAATTTCCTCCTGTTCCTCGGTTATACCTTCCGTTTTGTCGGAATAGGTGTCAAGCGGTGAATAATCAAGACCACAGGCTGTAGTCATCATGAGAGCCAGCGAAAATGCACCCCCAAGTATTATATTGTTAAGTTTCATTGGTTCTGGTTTTTGTAACAGGTTAAATTAAAATTCGACGTTTACTCCGAATACGTAGCTCTTACAATGAGGATATGTACCCCAGTCGATACCCTGAACGGCACCGCTGTTACCCCATTGGTTTACTTCGGGGTCCATACCGCTGTAGTGAGTGAAAGTCACAAGGTTGCTGGCAGTGAAATAAGGCTGTAGTTTGGCGATACCGAGTTTTCTCATCCAGCTTCCACGGAAATCATAGCTGAGTGATATGTCCTTGATGCGGATATATGAACCGTCCTCTACGAAGTAGGTTGAATTGTGCATTACGTAACCGGCTTTAGGTACATCGGTTATCTGACCGGGTATCTGCCAGCGACGCAGTACATTTGTGGTCTGGTTCTTACCGTCATACATACCTTCGGTTTCCATACGTGAGGCGTTATAGATGTCATTACCGTAGCTGCCCTGCAGGAAGATACTGAGTGAGAAACCTTTGTATGACAGTGTATTGGTCATACCGAAAGTGAAGTCGGGGTTAGGATCACCGATATAGGTACGGTCGCTTGATGATATACGTCCGTCACCGTTGAGGTCGCGGTACATCAGTTCACCTGTCTCGGGGTCAACGCCGTCGCTGATGTAACCGTAGAATCCGCCGAGAGCGCGATCCGGTTCATTGCGTACCACAGGCTCGTTGACATAACCTGATGTTGTTGCGGTAGTGTATATCTTCTGGAGCTGAAGCTTATTGAGTTTATTGCGGTTGAAACTCATGTTGAGGTCGGTTGTCCATGAGAATACTCCTTGGAACTGACGGCTTGAAATACCGAACTCGAAACCGGTATTGGTCATTTCGCCCTCGTTACGCTGGATAGAGCTGGCCGCTGCGGCTCCTGAAGGTAGAGATACCCACATAAGCATGTCGGTGGTGCGTTTGTAATACCAGTCGGCACTCAGTGAGATACGGTTCTGAAGCACGGCGAAGTCAACACCGACGCCTGTCTGTGTGGTGGTTTCCCATGTGAGGTCGGTGGTACGCAGGTTTGCTTGTGAGATACCGGGAACAGCAGTGGCCTGACCATCCTTGAACCATTCCACACGGTCGATATTGTAGCGCTGCAGATAGGCATAATCACCAATACCGTCCTGATTACCTGTCTTGCCCCAGCCGGCGCGGAGTTTGAGGTCTGAAATCCAGTTGTGGTCAATGAGGAAATTTTCCTGACTCAGACGCCATGCTGCCGACACTGAGGGGAAGGCTTTCCAGCGGTGATCGGGGTGAAGTTTCGACGAACCGTCATAACGGAAGTTGACGGTAGCGAGGTATTTGCTGGCGTAGTTGTAGCTTACACGGCCGAAGTAAGACATTATGCCCCACTGAGAACCGCCTGAACCTGTACCAGTCCAGCTGATTTTGTTGGCGGCGTTGAGTGTCTCGATACTGCCGTTGCGGTAATACTGACCTGATATCCAGCTGTTGCGGTAGTCAGAATCAGTCCATGAAGTACCGGCCATCACTTCGATATTGTTGTCACCGAAGTTCTGATTCCAAGTCAGCACATTATCCCATGTGAGTACGGTGTTCTGGTTGCGGTTGTCCGAACCTTCACCGCCCTGCTCGCGTCCGCGTGTGGTGAGATGCGGATCAAGGAATGTGGTGTTGAGAGCATTACGGCGGTCAAGAGTGAACTTGGAGTCGAAGTTCAGCACAGGCAGTATCTTGAACAGAAGTTCGCCTGATGCTATGATACGGTTCTCACGGTTGCGGTTGCTCTGCTCGCGGGCCTCGTTCTCAAGAGGGTGCTGGAGATTAAGACCGTAGAAGTTGTTATAGTATTCTGTCGGGTCCTCGGGATTCCAGATAGGTGCGTAAGTAGGAGTATTTACTACTGCAAGTACTACGCCGCCTCGGTTTGAACCTGTACCCATTGCTCCACCGCCGTTCGACGAATAGTCGGAGTACATGATGTTGGTCTTTGCTGTAAGCCATTTGCGAATCTCACCTTCCACATTGGCTCGGAAGCTGTAACGACGGAAGAAGGAGCTTTTGAGAATACCGCGATCCTGTGCGTAAGTGGCAGACAGGTAATATTTTATTTTCTCTGCTGACTGAGAAATGGCTACCTGATAAGTCTGAGTATTACCGGTGCGATAGGTAGCGTCAAACCAGTCTGTTTCATCTTTAAGACCTTCGGGAAGGTTAAGTATACCTATTTCGTCCTGCAGAGCTTTGTACTGTTCGTAGTTGAGCACATCGAGTTTCTTGGCCACATTGGTGAAACCGGCCTGTATATTGAGCGATACTTTTGCATTCTCACTTTTGCCGTTCTTGGTAGTTATAAGTACTACACCGTTAGCACCGCGTGAACCGTAGATAGCAGCCGATGATGCATCCTTCAGAATCTGCATGTTTTCTATATCTGTCGGAGCAAGGAAGCTGATATTATCTACGGGTACACCGTCCACTACATACAGAGGTTCGTTAGAACCGTTGAAAGATGTTGTACCGCGTACACGTACTGTCATTGTACCGCCGGGAGCACCTGTAGGCGATTGTACGGCTACACCGGGAGCCTTACCCTGGATAGCCTGCGCAGCCGATATAATGGGACGGTTGGCAAGGTCTTCTTCACCTACGGTCGAGACTGCTGTAGTGAGGTCTTTGCGTTTTACCTGACCGTAACCGATTACCACTACTTCATCAAGAGAGCGGTTCTCTTCGTCAAGTACGATTTTCATATCTGTGGCGGCCTTTACCTCTTTGGGAGTATAGCCCAAGTACTGTATCTGAAGAATCGAGCCTGCCTTGCATTTAAGTGTGAAGCGTCCGTCAATGTCGGTGGCGGTGCCTGTTGATGTTCCTTTTACCTTTACGGTTGCTCCGATGAGCGGTTCGTCAGATTGTTCGACCACTTGGCCGGAGGCAGTGATGTCCTGTGCGTAGGCTTGGGTGATACCTGCCATCAGGAACATCATCAGTACCGTCAGAAACGGAAAATGCCTTTTGAAGTTGAATTTTTTCATGTAGGGTGTCAGTTAGTATTATTGAGTTTTCTTTTAAGGGTAATCATGTTCTGCAGTCCATAAGATACTGAAGAAGCGGCGTACGCTTCGGGAAGCGCACGCCGCAAAATTAGATACTCTATTTATTGTATAAAATAGGCGGTAGACCTACAAGTAAGAAAACAGTAAGCCAAGTAAATTTTTAGATTCTTGTTATCAGCTATTTATATTGTTGTCGCTATACTAAAAAGTAAGGTTGTCGGGGTCTTGTAACATGACCCGGAGGGGTGTTTTTCAGGGTTTGAAACGGCCGAGTACTTTCACAGTCTCTACAAAATCTTCTTTTGCGATGTGTGATTTGTTTCGTACCCGGAAGCGGTTGTTATAGACTGTCTGAGGCGAACAATGCAAAAATTCGGCAATCTTCACACTGTCGTTTATACCGAGCCGGACAAGTGCGTAGATGCGTAATTCGGTGTTGAGAAGTTCTCCTTCCTTCGGGTGTATCTGCTCCTCGGGTTGCAGCAGAGTGTTGAAATCCTCTATAAAGTTAGGGTAGATATTCAGGAATATCGAGTCAAAACTGTGATAGAATTCCTTTAGTTGTTCTTTGGCTACGCCGGAAGTGTCAGCCATTTTGGCAATCTCGTCATATTTCTTCATTTTGAGTTTTACCTGCAGACTCTTTCGGAAATCTTCATGTTTCTTGATATAATTTGAACACAGTGCGAATACATATCCGAGATATTCCTCCTTAATATAATTGGCTTCGGATAGTTTCTCATTGCTCTTTTTAAGACGCTCATTAAGTTCATTGAGTGCTTTGTTGACTGATTCTATCTCGTCATGTGCCTTCGAGAGTTCGGTCATATTGATATTGAGCTTCTTGTTTGCTTCGTTCAGACTGCGTTCTTTGGCCCGGATAGTGCGCACTGACTTTATAAGCACAACGATGACAGCAAGGAGTATTACTGACAGTATGGCCACTATTATAAGGAATGTGCGGGTACGTTTCTCCTGCTTCGTGAGACGCTGCTGATAAGCACGCGAAATTTCATCGAAAGCCTGTAGCTGCCCGGCCATTCTGACACGGTTTGGATATTGTACTGATGCGCGAATGCCGGCGTTGAGATAATTGTATGCTCTTATTATATCACCTTGCTTGAACATCTCATTGGCAAGTTCTTCGAGAGATGCTATATCGCGGTTACTGCTTCTGAGGTCTGCGATAGCGGAAGCTGCCATGTAAGCGCGAGCCTCGTCATTGTGTCCGTTCTCACTCAGCAAACGTGAGAGCATATAGGCAGCCATAGCCTCCTGACGACTATCCAGTTCGGAGGTCTCAAGGTCTGAGCGTAGCTGGCGTATCAGCTTCTCTTTCTCGGTCTTGTTGTCGGAGCCGACATATTTCCAGCCCATAAACCACAGATAATCTTTATCCTGAGGTGTAATTATGGCTGCAATGGAATCCTTATATAGCTTTTCCTTATTGTAGTAGCTCTTGCTGAGGTTACTTTTTATGGAGAAATTGCCGAGATGACTATACAGATATACCATCTGACCGTAATATTCGAGACGTGTCTCACGGTCGAGTTGCGACCCGGAAAGTCCTGCCACTACCTCAAGAGCTTCTTTCAGCAATCCGGAAGCGGCCATGACAAAACTCTGGCGAATCTTACATTCTGCCAGCCATCGTGCATTGTTATTCTTTTCGGCAAGGTCCTGCGCGAGCCGTATATACTTCAGCGCTGAATCGGCCGAAAGCGTTTTATATTCATTATACAGTACTCCGTAGAGTATGTATTTCTCTTCATCGCTCTTTCCCTGCCCGACTTTCTCTTTGAGCGAATTGAAGCGCTTAAGGTTGTCGCGGTCATAAGCATCGAGGTTCATAAGTGTCGAGTCAAGCCGGGAGAACATACGCTCCGCAAACTCGCTACCTGTTGTCTCTTTACCCTGCACACCGCATGTAAAAATCATTATTAGTATAAGCAAAGAGAAGAGAACAACCGGTTTTATAATTTCAGAAATGAGTTTTTCAGATATTGCTTTCATAATGTGCGGCTAAATTACAAAAAATCCGACATTCCTGCAATATCTTCCCGTTTAGCTTGTCATTCCATAGTTTTTCTGCTGACAGTAAAGGTCAAAAATAAACGCCTCTGCGGACAGAACAATACAGTATCATTCTGTCCGCAGAGGCGTTTATGAGTATATCAGATTTCTTAACGGTTACGTAGAATCTTGACTGTGCTTCCGTCAGCGTTACGTATTATGTTCAGACCTTGCCCGACAGTAGTACGACTGATCCCGTCAGCTCCGTAGATAACCGGAGTCTCGTCAGTCTCACCTGTTATTTCTTCTATGCCACTGACATCGGTCCATGTGAAAAGCATGGTTTCGTCACCCACAACCAGTTTGGTCGGGTAATTGTCCGTATCAAGAGTCCATACAAACGACTCGGTTTCTACAGAATCCTCGTCGCGCACTGTTACACCGGTCGGCAGTTCAGGTGAGGCAATGCCCAACAGTCCTGCGAAATAGGTATATTCCAGCACTTCAAGGTCAATACCGAAGATTGTGTCATAGAACATCAGTTCTCCGGTATTAGGTACTCCCGTATAAGTTAAGTTGGCTGTATAGTCCTCTTCGATTATGCCGTTCTCAGTCTCTATACATCTGACTTGTGTCAGATTGCCTGATGTATATGTGAGTGTATATTCAAGTGTCTCGTCATTCTCGACAATACGTGTGCCTGTCAGGTGTCCGGCTTCATCATATTCAAATGTAATGGCCTCGCTTTTACCTGTATATGGATATTCATATTCCGCACGTTCAGCATATCCGTTGTCACCGATATAGAGCGTTACTGAGTACTGTTGCCTCATAGGTCCTTCGGCTGTCACCTCCACTTTTTTCTGTGTGGCCAGATTATCATAGTGGAAGGTGACAATACTTGTCTCTCTGTCTGAATTATCTTCTACAGTTCTGAGACGTCCTTCAAATTCTCTACCTTCTTCGTAATAATCGTACGAAGCAGTTTCGGTAGGCTCACCCGGTTCCGAAAGAGATGTAGACTTCAGTTTCCGTTCGGCACCTACAATATCCTGTACCGACAGTGTTATCAGTAAGACAGCTGATAAGCATCCGATAGTTGTAAATTTTTTTTTCATACTCAGAATAATATAATGTTGATAATAAGATCGGTACACTTTTATGTGACCGGCATATAATTAGTTTTGTACGGCAATATTAATTATCACAACTTCCTTGAAAGGTGTCTTTTAGCTGTTAAATACTTATTGCTGTCAAACCTTGCATACATCTATAACATAAAAGTATAGCAGTCTGTTATTTTTTCTTACAGAATGTGCTTGGCTTTGTACCTGTAATCTGTTTGAAAACTCTATTGAAATTACCGGGAGTGCTGAATCCTGTCTCATAGGCAATCTCCTGCATTGTCTTATCTCTGTCGGCAAACATCTCAATCGCACGTGTTATACGTTGATAGTTGACATAATCGGTGAATCTTATTCCCGATTTCCGGAAAAGTCTGCTGAGATTTCTTACGGAAAATCCGAACTGTGAGGCAACACGTTCCATACCTAATTCTTCATCGAGATGTTCGTTTATATATTTCAGTATTGCTTGTAAACGTATGTCGTCAGGAATTACCAATGCTCTGAGCGGAGTTTTATATCTCTCTCCTGTCGCCGGAAACAGATTAAGAAAACTTATGCAGTAATCATAGAGTTTCGGCTGTTCAGACCTTCTGATTACACCGGGATTCCGGGCAATGAATTTAAGATTTACTAAAATAAATGTGTTCGTATTGTAGACAGAAAATATATCTTTTGAAGAAGAGAGTAAGTCGCAATAAATCATCTGTAATGAAATCTGACGGTTATTGCTGGATAGTTTATGTACGATATTTTTCGGAATCCATGCAATATGATTTTCCGGAACAAAATATACCTTATCCTCCACTTGTATGCGTAGGGTACCGGAAAGAGTATGGATTATCTGATGCTTGGTATGCCAATGTTGGGGAAGGTCAACTATTTCCCTGCCCGTTTCCTTGATAAATATTTCATTATCTGGAGATTGTTTAATGGAATCAACGTAATCTTCCTGTTCCTTGCTCATCTGGCCTAAAATGATAATTAAATTTCCTTATTTGCAAATCGGGTACAAAAATAATGTCTTAAATTTGCAATATCAAAAATAATAAAATACAATTATGGATAAATTTATAGGCTCTCATTTCATCTATACCTATGCCAATGGATGGAATTATGAATTATATGTGAAGAATGAAAATACAGTGGATTACCGTATCCATAGCGGAATGGTTGGTGGCCGTTGGGTCAGAGACCAGAAAGCTGATATTGTAAAGCTCACAGACGGGGTGTATAAGATATCGTGGACTGAACCTACCGGTACTGATGTAAGCCTTAATTTCATGCCCGGCGAGAACAAGTTGCATGGTGTGATATTCTTCCCTAAATGGGTGAAGGATCATCCCGAGATTACAGTATGTTTCCAGAACGATTTTATTCCTCTGATGGAAGAAAGCCGTCTTAAATATGAGACATATCCTAAATATGTCGTTCCTGAGTTCGGAAAGATATTCTATTCACGTAACGAGGGTGTAAATAACGAAAAAGTAATTTCAGAGGCACCCTACGACGGTATGATAGACGATATTATCAGCGGTAAACTTACTTTTACCGACAACAAAGATAACTGATACCCAACCGGAATTATCTCAAAACTAAACCAAAACTGACTTACTGATAAACAGAGTGCAGGCTACATGTAACCTGCACTCTGTTTATCAGTAAGTCAGTTTCTTATCGGTCAGGATATTTTTGGCGAACGATAACTGCGTACAGCGTAACATCTTGTGTCATGTTTATACCGTGAGATAGCTATCGTAGGACTGATACCACGTTTTTTTGCTTCGGCAGCGATTATATGGACGATAGTATAAGGTGTGAGATTTTTAGAGCCTACCGACATAATTGATTTCCATACTGCCGGAGGGATCAGGATATTATTAGCAAATTCGTCAGCTTCTTTTTCCTCGGGAGACTGAGATGAATAATCGTTTTCGACAGATATATATGATTTACCGGAGTTAAGATGTTGTCGTATATGACCGATTTCATGAAGTACATAAAATGCGAGTTTGTCCATATTATGCCGATAAGTTACCACAATAGCCGGATTCTCCCCGACCATTACTGAATAGGCATAAATAGGAGCGGAGTCAAGTTGGGGAATATGGCAGAAGATAATTCCATTATTGTTAAGAATGTCTTTTAGTCCGGTAACAGTCAGAGTATTCTCGTTGGCAGCTTTCGCAATATCTGTAGCTGCCAGTAGACAGCTATCCGGAGAATATGATTTATAAATATCGGATTTAGCTGCTTCCGACCATGCAAGAAGAAGCCATGTGCGCATATTTACTTCATCAATTTTAAGTTTATCGCTGCGCTTAAAAAATCCGACTGTATTACTTTCCATTGCCTGTAAACTATTAATGTCTGTTGACAGATGTTTTTTTAGTTCTGACAGGCGTTCTGCTGCTGTATTCTTATTAATACCAAAAAACTTATATATAAGTCAGATTAAGAATTGAACTTATTGACTGCTCTTCCATAGTGGCCGCTATATCAACCGAATCAATTTCGGCCCGGCGTTTCAGTATATAGTTGTATCGGTTCTGAAGATTCATCCATATCTGAAATGATATACCGAGAGCTTTTTCCAGTTTAATAGCTATAGTTTCAGTTATATGTCGTTTACCCTTAATAACTTCGCTTAGATTTGGTGCAGGCATACCTATAGCCCGAGCAAAATCTTTCTGTTTTATACCTCGGGCCTGAAGTTCACATTTCAGTACGCTACCGGGGTGAGTGGGACGTATGGGTATGATGTCTTTAGCGTTTGTTGCCATAGGGCTTCGAGTCTATTTCAATTAATTTGACTTCTATACCACCGGCATGTTCAGTGAATAATAATCTTTCGACGCGGTTATTCATTATTCTGACCGAACTCTCCGGACGGTATTTAATTGTTCATAATGCAGGTAACTGAACATTTTAAGATCGGAAGTAACTTCTGTACTCAACATCAAATTGATTACCTGTATATACGCATCAATAAAACGCTGGTTTCTTGCCAGTTTCTTATATCTGCCATCTTTAGTTCTTCCGGTCTCGTACAATTCTCTTAGTGCATCATCAGTAAAGATAACATTCATCAGTTGTAAAATATCTTGCAAATATACTAAAATTACCATATATAGGTAATTTTTTACTTGTTTATTTTATTTGACGTGTAGAGCTTTACTATATTATGGAACTGTCCGCCCATAGAAATTCTATGAGCGGACAGTCCCATAAAGCACATAAGTGACAGGAGAATAAAGTTAGAAATGGTGAGCCGGAACTTCCGATTCACCATTTCTACTACAATATCGGGATAAGATTATCTCAAAGAACTCTTACCTTAGCCACCGTCTTACCGGCCTTGACCATATAGATGCCGGGTTCGGCAGGTATAGTGGCTGTGCCGTCAGGACAGGCGGTGAGGCTGTGCAGCTTACCGTCGGCAGTGTAGACAGCGATGTTGTCGGCAGTAGCACCTATAACGTAGATGTTGCCGCGACCGCCGGCTATACGCAGATTGCTGTTGATTTCAGCGACTGAACTACCATCGACAAACGCTGCGTTGCTCAGAGGCCCTTCGTAGAGGTTACCCTCGGCATCGGTTACTACAGTAGTAACATGGTAGACAGCACCCTCCTCAGTCGAAGCATCGATATGATTATATCTCGTGTCGGTCACTTTGTCAGCCACGAGAGTGCGCGGGTTCTCACCATTGGTGACATAGACACGATAAGAGTCTATGTCCCATTCCGAAAGTTCGGCGGGTGTGAATTCAACGTCATCAATCATAGCGGCGAAAGCACCCCAGCTACGATACTCGAAGGCGAAGTAACGGGCATTCTGAGGAAGTGTGAACTGAACCTGCTCCCAGCTTTCGCTGCCCGATTTGGTGAAGGGCTGCTGCATGGTGAACGAGTTTATATCATCATCAGTCTCAGATACCCATATTGCTATGGTCTCCGGATAAGTACTATCGATAGTACCGAACCAGAAGCTGACTGTAGTACCGCCTTCGACACGCGGCGAGATAAGCCAGTCAGATGACTGTACAGGCTCCTCGCCATCTTCATAGGCAAGAGAGCGGGCCATAACAAACTGTTTGCCAGAATGCGGGCACAGACGGGCATCATTCATAGTACCCATAGCCTCGGCATCAAACACTATCCATGCACCCAGGTCGGTATTGCCCACCCACGAGAGTCCGTTGATAGTGAAAGGTACACCGCCGTCACGGTCTACATTACGCCAGCGACCTATTGTACCGGTGTTGCGGTGCGAAGGCATATTCTCGAAGCCTTCGGTCTCGCCGTACACAGCATTAGGACGGCTCCATGTCAGCTCAACACCGTTGCCGACAGCGTCTGAAGCATTAAGGTCTTCAACGATAGGAAGTACATTGTCTGCCAATGTGAATGATAGGGCAGCAGTATTGTTGTGCTCGATTTCGTCATCATCGGCTACAATGCTTGCACGTACCTGAAGGTCGTTATATGCGAGATACTCGACAAGCATCGGGAACGTGAAATTACGTTCGAAGCTGCGGCCGGCGTCAGTACGTCCGACATTTACAGTTTCCGAAGCAATAACATTACCATCACCAAGTAAATCAACGACGATAGAGGTTGTACCTATTTCAAGACCGGAGTTTACAATCTTGACGGCGAATACAGCATCATCGCCAACTACAGTTGATTCAGGGCCAGTCAGCGACTGCATAGAGAAATCATGTTCCACATCACGCAGTACTTCAAAACTCTCCACCAGACAGTGGGCATCGCTATAGTCAGCTAAGATAGCACGGAGACGGAACTGAATCCAGCCTTGATTCATGAATGACTCCGGAAGCTCGACATTCCAGTCTACCCATTTCTGAGCCGAACCGGGTGTCAGATCAGCTATCATCACATAATCCGTAGCCTCTGAGGTGCGACCCCAGAGTTGCATAGAAGCAGCATGAGCGTATTGCCAGTGGCGGATACGTACTATTGCTTCATTAACATCTTCGGTAGACATCTTCGGAGATATCAGTTCACCCATACCCGGGCCGGAAACGAGATTGTAGCAATCAAGTGCGCCTAAGGAAATGACGGGATTACCGATTCCAATACCATCCATTGAGCTGACCGAATTCCAGAGACAGTTGCCAAATTCGCCTTCACCATTATTCTGCCATGGAGTATAGTCAAAACCTGTGCTGTTGAAGCGTTCGGAAAGAGGTATCGGTAGAGCCGGGCCGATGATGTCCTGTATGTAAGGTGACAGAAGCGACTGTCCCATTTCGTTTGAGGCGAGTACACCAAGACGGTATATCTGCTGTGACGAGCCGGTATAAGTAACGTCATACGTACATTCCGATGTAGTACCTAACAGCGTATTGTTGTTGGCGCTGTACAGATATATCTTGTACACCAGATTGTCAGTGTCCACATAGGCACCGTGTTCACCCTGTTCCGGAGCTTCCCATGTAAGTGTGAATGTCTTATTGTCACTTGATGCCGACAGCTGGACATTGATGGGGTAGACCGGTACGTCAATACCTACATAAGCCTTGGCTAACTGAGCCACACCCTTACCCTGCGAAGCAGTTGAAGGAGTGAGGAAGAAATTCTGCATACCGCTTTCGGGTACTTCGATTTCCATAATGACACGCTCACCGGGTTTTGCTTCGGCTTGTACCGAGTTGGTACCGCAGGAAAGCACAAATGTCACAGTCTCGTCCATATCGAGTGCCGTGCCGTTGATGGCCTTGAGCGGTGCGGTAAAGCTGGCTGTTGCTTTAAGTTCTCCGAGAGGAGCCGCAAATACTGTCAGGTCATTTGTCTCGCCGGGTGCCAGAGCGGAAGACGCCTCGTCGAGAGCTATGTGGAAGTTGCGCATCTTGACACCACGATAGCGGTAGGCACCTGAAGTACTGGAATGGAAGCCTATATAATAAGCTCCCGGCTGTGTGATACCGAAATCTGCGGTTACCGTAGTGTCTTCGGGTGTCTGACGTTCGGCATGGTTGTATATACGGGTTGACATTGACTCAGGCACGGGATAAGTGCCTATGTATATCTCAAGGTCATCGTTATGGTCAGCGACTCCGAAGTAGTTGGAGTAGTCAAAGCTAATGCTGTAACGAGCGTCTACATCGTCCAATTTTATAGCGGGCAGGAAGAACCAGTCATCGGGACTCTGATAATACTGTACGCTACCGACAGCAATATATGACTTACCGTCCTTCTCGTAGTATGAGAACTCGTTTTCATCATTGTTGCTGTTGATCACAGTGAAGAGATCCACCTGCTCACGGATCGGCTCTATGGATACAGGCAGTTCAAGGGGAGTACCTATTACAGTGGAAAGAGCTTCCGAAGGCTGTGACACATGACCGTTGGCTGTAGCTGTTACCGTAAATGCCACGCGACGCATGTCTCCCTCAGTATCGATAACATACCAGGATGTTTCGATCGGTTCCTCATTGATGCGCTCGCCGTTGGCATAGACATCGTATGTCATGAAGGTCATGTCGATATAACCGCCGTTGACTGAAGCCGAAGGTTTAGACCAATAGAGCAGTGAACCGTCAAGGCTAAGCTGTGAAGGCGGAATCGAGGTGTCATGACCGGCGTAGAACGTTCTCTTGGCTTTAGGGCCGGCCACACCGTATGTCTGTCCGAAGATTGCCAGTTCGTGCAGACCCTCGGCCACTGAGACCTGAGTCTTTACAGTTGCACCGGGTTCGGCAGAGTCATTCCATACAGGCTCTCCGTCAACAGTGATAACCATCTCGATGTTGCCGGAAAGAGGTGTACCGTCGAAAGTTGACTCGGGAACTTTGAACGCAACCTCACCCGAAAGTGACGGACCGTCAAACTCTACAGCTGTGAGTGTCGGTTCGGCAGGTGCGTTGTCAGCAGCATACTGGTCTGTACAGAAAACACCGGCGAACATATATCCCTGCGGCAGAGGCTCACCGTCATAGACGTCGAATGAGCCGTCACCTACATTGATATAAGCTAACTGGTATACCTGTTCAGTATTATTTGGATACATGGTGACAAAGCAGTGATCCTGCGGGCTGTACACCAGATGTTGTGATGTTGACTCCTGTGGAATTACAAAATCCTCGTAATCCTCGAATACCTTGACCTCATAACAAGAAGCTGTCTCACGGTCTACCATATACATGACGCCGTTGTTCTTGATACCGTACAGCTGTCCGTCGGCCGGATTGTATGCCAGCGAAGCCATGAAATCACTGCCACCGTTACCTACGTTACCGATATGGCGTGTAGTCCAGTCAGCAGGATTAATTTCAATAAGCTGATTGAAGCCGAATGTAACAAGGTCGACAGCCAGACCGTAGAACATATCACGGTCGTTATCGTAGGTCAGAGCGTAACAGAAACCGAAATCCTCGACTGTAAAGTTGATATTGTCAAGGCGACGTCCGGCAGTGGTGTCAAATACCTTCCAGAATACTGAAAGGTCACCTGTAACCATGTTCTGAGAGAAGTCAGGTATATAAAGTATATCACCGCGCATAGCGCCATCCTGCAGCTGGGGTTCCATATTAATAAAATCCATGCTGCTGAAAGTGGAGGTGACAGTGCCGTCGGTCAGATTTATCGGACCGAAACAACCGATATAGCCCTGATCCGAAAGACCGGTAGAGTATAGAGCGTATACATGCCCTGCCGGTGAATCAGCTGACTTAGCCGGTACTCCGGCGGCGGCCGGAGTCTGTGTGCTCCAGGCCGCCGCTGCGATAGCGGCACCACCCATCAAACTAAATATTAGTCTCATGTGTATTGTGGTTTAAGTATTATTGTCGGAATATCGCGTGCACACGCGATATTTATCATTTCACCATTACTTTGGCAAAAGCGTTACCGCCCTTGACAATATAGACACCTGTCTCACATGGTATACTCTGACGATCGGAAGTGATGTGTACATACTGCATCAGTTTGCCGTCAGCCGCATATATGGCGAGTGCCTGACCGTCGAGTCCTTCGGCTATTATCGCGCCGGTAGAACCGTAGACACCTTCGAGAGTTCTGATATCATCAACGAATGAACTGCCGATAGTGACTGTGTTTGAACGCGGACCGTCTTTGCGGAAATCGTTGTTGAGTACTGTGGTGAGGACGTTGTACGAAGCTGAACCGTCAGCGGGAGTACTGTCATTCCATGATGTGCTCTGTACGTCTTCCGCTATTGTCTGCTGTACACCGTCAACAGTGCGAAGCACCTTGTAGCCGGCTACCTCCCAGCTGAACAGACGGGCCGGAGTGTAGACGATATCATCTATCATGGCGCCGAATGAGTCGAAGCTTGCGTAACGCAGTGCGAAGTAGCGAGCTTCGGCGGGCAGCGTGAAGTTAACGAATTCCCAACCCTCGTCACCGCTCTTGGAGAATGTGCGCAGACGTTTGAACGAACCGTTTGTATTCGAAGTCTGTACCGAACCGTCCTCATCGGGGCTTACGGGTACATAGGGGTCAAATTCGGGTTCTGTAGCGCTCCACCATACCTCGACATATTCGGTGTAGTCAGTGCTGATAGAACCAAGCCAGAATGTTACCTCTGTGCCACCGGCTACTTCAGGAGAGACGAGCCAGTCAGAAGCCTGAACCATACCATCGCCGCTTTCCTCATCATATTCACAGCTGCGGGCCATGAGGTACTGACTTCCCGAGTGGGGTGCCAGACGGGCATCGCTCATGATGTTGAGGGACTGTGCGTCGATAACCATCCATGCAGACGGCTGACGGTTGTTGGGCCATTCAAGACCGTTCACCAGCCAGCAGGTACGGCCATCGAAGTCAATGTTACGCCACTGACCGATGTAATCCGCAAGTATGAAAGGCTCGGCCATTTCGAAACCGTCCTCACCGCCGAATGTCAGGTCGGGTTCGCTCCATGTGAGAGCCACAGTGCCGTCTACGTTACGCTCGGCTGCAAGGTCGGTCACTACCGGAGCCTCATGAGCCTTGATTTCGAGACGTACGGAAAGGGTATTGTTCTCAAGCACTTCGTCCTCGTCAGCCTCTACAGTGGCAGTCACTGTCAGCGGAGCGTTAGCGAGATATTCAGCCTCGACATTGAACATTACATTTTTCAGATACTCGCGGTTGCTCTGCAGGCGGCGTATATCATCGGTCTCTGACAGGAGCACATTGCCGGTAGCATCGGTAACAGTGGTGGTAAGCGTACCGCTCATAACCTCCATACCGGCGTTGAGAACACGTACCTGGAAGTTGACATCGTCGCCTACTGTAGCCTCGGTGACACCGCTTATGGAAGCCACTTTCAGGTCATTCTCCACATTCTGAAGAAGTTCATATCCGTCGATGAAACCGTATTCTTTAAGTTCGGTAGAAAGGTCTGCACGAACTCTGAATTCAACCCATGGAGCCTCTTCGAAACCGTCGGACAGAACAACTATATCTTCTCTCCATACACCGCGCTCGGGATATTCCGGCTCGATATCAGCTATTTTCACAGCTTCTTCGGCACCGTAGCGACGTGCCCACAGAGAGTAGGCAGGAGTGTACTTCCAGTCAAGCCAACGCAGTTTGAAGCCGGTCTTTTGCGAAGCTGAGGTTGTGACTTTGGGCAGCAGAATTTCAGCCTTGGTGGGAACACTGCCGGTGTTGAATACTACCAGACCTCCACCGTTGAAATCGGTAGCCACACCTGTACCCATATTCAGTACCGAGGCTATTGACTCTACAGAAGAGTTGATGAACTCTCCCGACATGGTATGGGTGACGGGATTGTAAGCAAAGCCATTTGAATTGAAATTCTCTACCAGAGGTATGGGGTTGGGAGTACCGAGAGTTTCGCGGGTGAACAGAGAATAACGTGATTCACCTATTTCGTTAACAGCGGCGGGGCCGATGTAGTACTGATGCTGAGGAGTGGTGGGTACTGTGTACGAGAACGAACATTCGTGTGTGGTACCTACCTGATTGTATGATACACCCTCTACTACGTAGATACGGTATTCAAGATTGTCGACATCTACATAGCCGCCGTTTTCGCCGATAGGTTCGGGCTTATCCCATGTCATTGTGATGGTCATGTTGTCAGCCGAAGTCGAATATCTGATGTTGCGGGGTGCCAGCGGACGGTCTATACCTACATACAGACTTTGACTGGTGGATATACCTTCGCCTTTGGAGTTGGCTCCTATTACAGAGATTGTATTATAGCCCGAGGCAGGAACATCTACCGATACCTCACCGGTAGTACCGGGAAGCAGTTCGAGTGTTGATTTAGCATCGCCGCAGCTGACGGTATAGGTTATGGTATCGGCTGCATCAAGAGCATTGCCTACGAGGTCAAGTGTCGGAGCTGTTATGGTGATATCAGCTTTGAGTGCCCCTGAGGGAGCGGCTTTTGCACTTATCTGAGGCATAGCGGGTGCCTGCGAAGAATAACCTTCGAGCGATTCGATATGGAAATCGCTTAACTTTACACCGTAACCGTTGCGTGAGGTGCAGTGGAAACCCACATAATAATCACCGGCCTCCGGCAGAGCGAAACGGCGGCTTATTGTGATGGGAGTTGGTTCGTAGAGGTTCTGACCGCTGTAGAGCAGCTGTGTCATGGCTTGTGGGTCAGCGGCACGGCCGATGTAGACACTCAGATTCTCGGAAGCCTCATAGAATGAGAAGTTACTGTATGAGAAGCTGATGTTGTACAGATTTTCAGGCTTGTCGAAAGCCAGCAGCGGCAGGAACAGCCAGTCGTCAGCCGATGAAGTGCGGGTGAGGTCGATACCTAAATAGTAATCGCCCGAGTCCATATTGCGTCCGTAACCGAAGGTTACACCGTCACCGTTGACATCAAGCGACTGGAAGAGGTTGAATTCCTCCTGTGTCGGTACCATCTCGAAAGGCAGTGTCATAGCGTTGCCGAGCAGCAGGCTGAGTACGGCAGGCTCTGAGGTGTGTCCGTTGGCAGAAGCTGTAACACTGATGCTCAAACGGCTGAGGTCACGGTCTGTCGCAAGAGGGAACATGGAATCTGTCAGCGGTGCGTCGTTGAGTTTGACACCGTTTTCAAATACATCGTAAGTCACAGCTGCCGTGTCAACGTAACCATTGTTGACACCCTTGTCACTGACAGGCTCCCATGACAGCACTCCGTTTTCGACTTTGAGCATGGTTGGTGCGGTTGGTGTGTCATTACCAAGGCAGAATGAGGTCTTACGCATGGGACTTGCTTTGTCGCCTATGCTTGCAGTCAGGGCGCTCTCATGGACACCTTCGCTGCCTTCATAAGTGAAAGTACGACTCTCGCCGGCAGCCATATCGGCTTCGAAGACGGCTTTGCCGTCAATCTCGAATACTATATGCACATCGCCCTGTTCTATAGGCAGACGTCCGTAAGTAAGTTCGGGAGCTGTGACAGTGATGCTGCCACTGAGTGAAGCACCCGCGAAGTTGAACACTGCCTCGGCTGGCATGGCCGGTGCCTCAAGTTCGGCATACGGGTCGGTGCAGCACATCAGTGACAGATACGGATTGTTCGGGTAAAGCGCAGGACTCTCGGTGACGCTGTATGTTTCGTCATCGATGAAAAGTAGTTTTATAGACTCCGTGAATTCATCGGGATAGAAAGCTACGAACGAACGGTCGAGCGGACTGTAAGTCATCGCTGTGGCTGTCTGGTAGCGCACAAGTTCGTAGTCCTCATCGACAGTGCCCATCTCTATCAGAGAGTCTGTAGCTTCGTCAATGGTGTACACCTGGTTAGCCTCGTCAAATACGTAAACCTGAGTATCTGCCGGGTTATATACTATCGAACCGAAGAATTTACTGCGTGCCAGCAGACCGTGCGACTGTATTGCGAAATTGTTCTTAGGGTCTATTGTAGCGTAAAGTCCGAATGAATAAGTTGACTGGTCGAGCGAAAGAACATAGAATATATCCTTGTCCGGATTGTATGTCATGCTGTAGGCATAGGCGGCATATTCCTCACCGAAGTAAAGAGGTGTCAGTTCATCGCCGGTTGCAAGGTCGACACGACGCCAGACAATGTTTTCCACCTGTGCGCCGTCAACGATAGAAGTGAGAATGTCGGCTATATAGAGTATACCGTCACGTATGGCACCGCCCTGTATGTCGAAGTCCTGAGAATTAGCGAGGAAAGAACCGCTGAATATATTCACCACCTGGCCCGAAGCCGGGTTAATCTCACCCCAGTAGGACTGTGAAGAGGACTGTATGCCTTGGAATGATGCTACTACACCATAGAGTGAGCCGCGTGGCTCGGCTGCCGGAAGACCCATAGGAGCTTTTTTTGCGTGACGAACACGCATCAGACCGGACTCCGGGCTGCCCTTTATGTTTGAAAGCTGAGTAACTCCCGAAGCGGCACGTATTCGCTGCGGCAGTGTGTGGAGAGGGCGTCCCGGCACTTCGGAGCTTACCGAAGTCACGGGAGAGGAGGTGGCGGTACGCGTATATGCCTGCGCCTCAGTCGCCGGGACCGCACACAATAGTGCGCTGCCTATACTCCAGCCCACGAAAGTAAAAAATTGTCTCATGAGATAAAGAAAAAGAAGTTTTTTAGAGAATGACTTTGTCTATGAAGTCATCTGGTTGAAGATAATGGTAAACAAAAGTATGCGGGTTAGTCCATAATGGAGTCTGCGAAACACACCTTTGTGCAAAGGTAGGTAAAATATAGGTATATTGCAAACAATAAATATGTTAATGATGCGGTTTTAACACGTTTTAATATTATCTGTTATTAAGTCAGCTTGTTGTGCTGACTATCATTTAGCTGTGCCGCATAACTGTCGGCGGGAACAATATTGTCGAAAGACGCGCAGAAAGAATGGTTATGTGGAGCGGAATGTGTAATTTTGCATTCTGAAACGATACACACATCTTCTACACAGCCGATATGTCACGTTCATCAAAGGTTGCACATATAGCGCATGGCGCCAGCATCTGGAACACTTATAAACAGGCCTATGCAGGGTTACTCCGTCTCGGGTTGCCGGTACTGGTGACTCAGGTCGGTATCATCGTGGTCAGCTTCGCTGACACCATGATGGTTGGTGCCTACGGTCTTGACGAACTTGCGGCTGCAGCGTTTGTCAACAGTTTCTTTATGGTCGCTATTGTGATGCAGTTCGGCTTTGCCGGAGGTATCACACCGCTTATCGGTGCGCTATACAGCAAGGGCAGACGTCATGAGGCGGGGCGCACGTTGCGCGCCGGTCTGCAGGTCAACACTATGGTGTCGGTATTTTTCATGGCTCTGATGGGTACGCTCTATTTCTTTCTTGATTGTTTCGGACAGCCGGAGGAACTGCTGCCGCTGATACGTCCTTACTATCTGGTCATACTCGGTTCGCTGCTGCCTATGGCCATATTCAACTGCTGTCAGCAGACGGCCAACGGTACTACCGATACCGCAATGCCGATGTGGTTGATATTGGGAGCCAATATATTTAATATCATAGGTAATTATACCCTGATATTCGGACATTTCGGTTGCCCGCGTCTTGGTTTGATAGGTGCAGGTCTCTCGACTCTTACGGCACGTACAGGTGCCTGTATAGGTATACTGCTATGCTTCAGCCGCAGACGTCGTTACCGTGAGTACTGGCGTGGTGTCCTTGACTCCTCGCCGGGTGTGAGCGCCCTGCGCCGCGAAGTGTGGGTGACATCTTATCCGGTTGCCATACAGAGTGGTGTCGAATGTGCCTTGTGGACTCTCGGCGCTGTGGTGTCGGGGTGGTTCGGTAAGGTACAGTTAGCCGCTTATCAGGTAGTCAATACTATAGCTCAGTTAGGCTTTATGATATACCTGAGTGTAGGTACAGCCACTTCAATCAGGGTAGCCAACTGCACAGGTGTGCGCGATGTGACAGGTATAAGACGTACAGCTGCCGCCGGTCTGCATCTCAATCTGTTGCTCGGCACGCTGGCTTCGGTGGTGTTTCTTGTATGGACACGGCCTCTGATACATCTGTTCAGTCCTGATGAACCCGTGATACTTGCTGCTATGTCACTCATAGTGCCGCTTGTGCTCTACCAATACGGAGATGCTATTCAGATAACTTACGCAAATGCCCTGCGTGGCACGAGTGAGGTGCGTCCGTTGCTGTGGGTAGCCGTAGTCAGTTATCTCGTCATTGGTGCGCCGCTGATGCTGCTGATGGCCGTGACAGCAGGTATGGGTACAATAGGAGTGTATTACAGTTTTTCGGGAGCGCTGATTTCAGCTTCGCTGTTGCTGTGGTGTTCCTTTTCGCGTGTGTGCAGACGCAAGCAGAAAGTCTGGGAAGTCGCCGCAGATGCCTGAAATAACTGGGAAAGAAAATAAGTTTTCGACAATTCACACTATTTAAGATAAAAAATAGTGTGAAAACGGGAGATAAAGATTAGTTTTGCGAGTTAAAACCAAAGAGAGAGTATAAAGAGAGAATAACAAGCATGGGTAAAATCATTGCAATAGCCAACCAGAAAGGCGGAGTGGGCAAAACCACGACAGCGTTCAACCTTGCCGCGTGTCTGGCCCTTGAAGGAAAAAAAGTGCTTCTTGTAGACGCCGACCCGCAGGCCAACGCCACCTCGGGACTCGGTGTTGATTCGAGCGAGGTAACCTCGACTGTCTACGAGTGTCTTGTTGACGGTGTGCCCGCCGCCGAGGCAGTGGTGCCCACGCAGATTGAGGGGCTCAGTCTGCTGTGTTCGCGTATTGACCTTGTAGGTGCCGAAGTGGAACTTATGAACAGTGACGACCGCGAGCGTACACTGTCGAAGGTGCTCGCTTCCGTCAAGGACGATTACGACTACATACTGATAGACTGCAGTCCTTCGTTGGGACTGATAACCATCAATGCCCTTACAGCTGCCGATTCGGTCATCATACCTGTGCAGGCCGAATACTTCGCTCTGGAGGGTATATCACAGCTTCTCAACACTATACGTATCATCAAGAGTCGTCTGCGTCCGTCACTGGAGATAGAGGGCTTCCTGCTGACCATGTACGATGCGCGCCTGCGTCTGGCCAACCAGATATACGAAGAACTGAAAGGCCATTTCGATGATAATGTGTTCGACACTGTCATACCCCGCAATATCAAACTCAGCGAGAGTCCGAGTCACGGTGTGCCTGTAGTACTCTATGACCCTGACAGTCGCGGTTCGATAGCCTACGGCCAGCTGGCCCGTGAGATAATGGCCCGCAGCCGCCGCAAGTGATACCCTCCGCCCCGGCGGAACAGTGATAGCATACAAACAGCCTGACACCCTGACCCAATAAAGATGATAAAACGTAACGCACTCGGTCGTGGCCTGGATTCGCTCATCTCGATCAAGGAGGTGCGCACCGACGGCTCGTCGGCCATCAGCGAGATAGAGTTAGACAATATCCACCCCAATCCGGCTCAGCCACGAACCACTTTCGATGAGAACGCTCTCTCGGAGCTGGCTGTGTCGATACGTGAGCTGGGGGTGATTCAGCCGCTGTCGCTGCGCCGCCTCGACGACGGTTCGTACCAGATTATCGCCGGCGAACGCCGTTGGCGTGCCGCTCGTATGGCCGGACTGAAAACCGTGCCGGCTTATATCCGCGAGGCTTCCGATACAGAAGTGACAGAGATGGCTCTTATCGAGAACATACAGCGCGAAGACCTCAACGCTATTGAGGTGGCTCTGGCTTTCCGTATGCTTATCGACAAATACAATCTCACACAGGAACGCCTCTCGGCGCGTCTGGGCAAGACGCGTGTCACCATAGCCAACCATCTGCGTCTGCTCAAGTTGCCGGCCGAAATCCAGCTCGGACTTCGTGACGGCAAACTTGAGATGGGTCATGCACGCGCGTTGCTTGCTGTTTCCGACTCGAAGCGTCAGCTCGACCTCTACAATCGTATTGTTGAGGAGGGTCTGTCGGTACGTCGTGTCGAGGAGTTGGCACGTCAGGCCGAAGAGGTCAGCCCGGAAGAGCCGGAGAAACCGGTTGAGGAAGCTCCGGCTGTCGATACCGGACGTTACGCCGAGATGTCACGTCGTCTGTCAGGCTGGCTGCCTGCGCCGGTCAGACTGAAGCGCCGTCCTGACGGCAAGGGTTCGATAACGGTCAAATTCACTTCTGACGAAGAACTTGAGAATATCATGTCGGTTCTGTCACGTCTCGACACTCAGAATCCTGAATGACGTCTATGAGCATGATTCCCTGCTGCGGTTTCTCACCCGGACTCCCGCCCTTGTGGCAGCGTGTGCTGCTCTCGGTGCTGTGTGTGCTGCTGGCTGTGCCTCCGGTCGATGCCTCGTTGCTGGCGCAGTTGCCCGAGACTGCCGGTGACAGTACCGTTTATCTGGAGGGAAAAGTGCTGGTGCCTGTGCCCGGCGCTGAAGTCATCAGTCAGGGAGACTCGGTGCTCACTGTCGTTGAAGACAGTAGCAATCCCTATCTGCTCAAAGGCAAGAAGGAATTCAATCCCGACCCGACACGCGCCGTGTGGATGTCAGCCCTCTTTCCGGGTCTCGGACAGGTCTACAACCGTCGTTACTGGAAATTACCCATAGTCGTAGGAGGCTTCATGGGACTCGGTTACGCCACATCGTGGAACAACAAGATGCTCAAGGACTACACCCAAGCCTACCGCGACCTGACAGACAGTGACCCCGGCACGGACAGTTATATGAACTTCTTTCCGCCGACTACCAGTGAAGCTGACATTGACAAGACCTGGCTGACTTCCGTGATGCGTTCGCGCCGTGATTATTACCGCCGTAACCGCGATTTGTGTATCATCTTTGTGGTGGGTCTGTATCTGCTCTGTATGGTAGATGCCTACGTTGACGCCTCACTGGCACATTTCGACATAAGCGACAATCTCTCTCTTGACCTCACACCGACTATGTTAGGCAGTCCCATACCTTCTAAACCGGCCTTCGGTCTGAACTGGGCCTTTACTTTCTGACACCGCCACAACGTATATGGCTTCTCTCCACCCCAACACCAAAAACATCTCTTCGCAATGACGATACGATACCTCTTACTCACAGTTCTTATGGCCGTGGCTCTTAGCACTGGCCACGCCCAGACACGCGGCAACGCAAACGTACTTGACCTTAAACACAGCATCAGAGACAATTCGATAGTCTATCCGGAAAGTTTCGAGACCGATGCTCAGCGTATGCTCGAAGGATGGTATATGAAGAATTATACCGCTACCGATGAACGCTATCGCAACATGGGCGACACGGAAGTGCCTGATGCCGAGGTTAAGCGGCGCCTTGCGGCACTCCCGACGGTTATAGACATGCCCTTCAACCAGATTGTGCGTAGCTACATCGATCGCTACACACGCAGCAGCCGTGCGCAGGTGGCTGTCATACTGGGTCTGAGTCATTACTATATGCCCATCTTCGAGCAGGCACTCGAAGAACGCGGTCTGCCGCTTGAACTGAAATTCCTGCCTATCATAGAGTCGGGCCTTGACCCCAATGCCGTGTCAAAGCATGGCGCTACGGGTCTATGGCAGTTCATGATAGGCACAGCTAAAGGACTGGGTCTTGAGGTCAATTCTCTTGTCGACGAGCGCCGTGACCCCTATGTGTCTTCGGCTACCGCCGCCGGTTATCTGAAAGACCTTTATGATACATACGGCGACTGGAGTCTGGCCATAGCCGCCTACAACTGCGGCCCGGGAGCTGTTAATAAGGCTATTCGTCGTGCCGGAGGTGACCCTAAGAAACATGACTTCTGGTCAATATACAATTATCTGACCCCTGAGACACGTGGCTATGTACCTATGTTCATTGCTATCAACTATGTGATGACCTACTATCCGCAGCATAACATCAGTCCCGTACTGGCTACGAAACCACTTGTGACCGATACTCTGCAGGTGACTGAGCGTATACATTTCGAACAGATTTCCAAAGTACTCGATATACCGGTCGACGAACTGCGTATACTTAACCCTCAGTTCCGTGCCGACATCATACCGGGTAGTGCCGAGACATCTTACACACTGGTGCTTCCGTCACGTCAGGTACAGGCTTATCTGCTGAGTGCAGATGCCATACGCGGTTATGAGAGTGAGAAGTACGCTCGTCGTGAAACAGCCGAGCCGGGTGAGCAGGTACCTTCAGATGTTATACTTGCCGATGCCGCTATCGCCGCCGAAGAGATGGAGAGCAAGGACAATGAGAATGTACGTTCAGAAATGGCCGATGCGCCCACACTGAGCAATGAACAGCGTCTGCGCTCGGTGATTCATAAAGTAAAAGCCGGTGAGACACTGGCTTCAATAGCCAAAGATTATCAGGTGACACCACAGCAGATTCGTGAAGGCAACGGTCTTCGCCGCAATGCCCTGCGTGTGGGCCAGCAGCTGCGTATCAACACCCCAACTTCATTAGGTAAGGAAGTAGCGTCTAAAGAAGTATCGGCTATGGTGGCTGCCGTAGCCCAGAGCAGTGCGAAACCCGCTGCAAAACAACAGCCCAAAGCAGCCGCCAAGCAGACAAAGCCTGCTGCGGCCTCCAAGCCCGCTGCGGCACCCAAGCCTGTCAGTCACACTATCAAAAGTGGTGAGACCCTTTCTACTATAGCCCGCAAGTACGGTGTCACAGTAGCCCAGCTCAAACAGGCCAACGGACTGAAATCGGACGCTATTGCCGCCGGCAACACTCTGTCTGTACCCGGTGCCAAGACTGTGGCGGCAGCTCCGGCTAAATCCACTGCTGCTACCGGTACTAAAAAGACCGTTGCCCGTAGGTCCTCGTCCACCGGTACTAAGAAGGCAGCTACAGCTACCACCGCTAAAAAAGCTGCCACGGCTAAAAAGACTACAGCATCTGCTAAAAAAACTACAGCATCCGCTAAAAAAACAACCGGTACCGGGACAAAAAAAACATCAACTGCCAAAAAACGTAAACGCTGATCTCTGTGACAGTTATAACCCGGTATTAATAAATAATGAGAGCATACTGCAACTGCGGTATGCTCTCATTATTTATTAAGTAGCACTTAATGCCGTCAGAGCGGCTTTCGGGTTGTCAGGTATTACTTAACAAGCACCTTGTGTGTTTTACCCTCTTCGGTTACGATATAGATACCGGGAGCAGGCTTCCCGTTTACTGGACGTCCCTGAAGGTCATACATGCTCTTTATATCCTCTTTACCGGTCTCAATAGTACTTACTGCTGAGTGGCTGCTGTCAAGATTGATAACGAAAGAGTTGCTCACACCGTCTATTACTGTGAAACCGGTGATAATATCGGAATTACCGTTGATAGCTGTATATACTAAAGCATCGTTGTTCTCAAGGGCTGATATCTCCGTGTTACCGTCGCAATATGTGCTGAGCAGTTCAAGCATATCGGAGTCTGAAGTCCATATAAAGGATTGACGACCGAACATAGACATTTCCTCCTGTTCTACGAAACCTACTGCGGTACCGTTATCTGAAATGCCGGTAACATAATAATCACCTGTATAATATGCTAAATTATCATCGGGAAGTTCCGCACATTCCACCTCACCTGTCTCTACATTATAGCGTCCGGCATAATAGGTAATATCGTCAAAATCATTGAGCTGGAGAATCAGTGATATCCATTTACCATTGGAACTGATACTTTGTGCCGACATCTGTATATAAGGTTTTTCCATTTCCCAGCCGAACTCCATAAGACCCGCGTAGAGAGGATGGAATTCGTATTCACCTGAGTCAGTCCGGGTCCACATTATAACAGCCTCAGCCGATGTTCCGGTAAGGATGTTACCGACAATCACACTGCCATCTTCACTTATTCCTCTGGTCGCTACCGAGTAGATTTCTACATCGGCAGGTATATCTTCCGGTGCGTCAGGAACCGGAAGTTCGTGATAAGTGCCGTTTTCCCAGTAGCAGGCGGTCTGTCTGTAAGCATCATCGAAACGAGAACCTACTATTATCGAGCCGTCGGCGCTGATACCACGTGCGGTAGAGTAAATGCTGAACGTCGTATCGTCAAAGAAATTCAGACTGCCTGACGGATCAACTACTATAGCAAAATCTCCTACGTACCCTACAGCCTTGCCGTTATCGGCCACACTCAATAGGCGGACTTCTTCGCTCGTGCAGCTGGCTATTTCTCCGGATTCGAGATTCCAGATTACGTGATCGCCGCATACCCACTTGTTGTTGGGGCTGATAGCGGCAGCTTTGAAGACAGGCTCTGAACCTGCCCAGACTACAGATACATCCTCAGCTGCTACTGCTGAGAAAGCAACCATTAGGGCTGCCGAAAGTGTAAATAAATTTTTCATATTTAAATTTATAGGTTATTTCTGACAGTCAGCTAAATCCACAAGCGTTGCTTGTGGATTTAGCTGACTGTCAGATTTCAGAATGCAAAGATAGTTAAAATATTAATCTCAGCGGCGTATTACTTTTTTGCATCCGAGACTGTAACCATCTTTTTTTACATGAAGCAGATAGAGGCCGGAAGGTACGTCTGGATATATTTTCAGTGTCTCGCCTGCGGAAGCCGTGAAATCATTGGCCAAAACGCACTGTCCTTCGCTTGTGAAGAGTGACACAACGATGTGTCCGGCTTCAGGAGTAGTGACACTGATTTCAGAGTCGAAGAATGTCGGGGCTACTGTCAGACTACCGGCGCTCTGTGTCACGGTTTCCATACCGCTACGGTTGAAACGCAGAATTATGTCGCTATGGTCTTCGCCGTATTCGTTGGCTACACTAAGTCGCACGGGATAGCTTTCTGAGTCGGTTCCGGTACCGGTGTATGACAGACGTACATAACCTTCTGTGGTATTATCTACAGTCTCGATTACTCTTGCACCGGGGGCGGACCATCTGACAACGGGAGTCAATTCGAATGATTTACCTGTCACAAACGGACACCCAGTGCAGTATTCGGGCTGTCGCCACAGAAGTGTACCCTGACCCTCGACTTCAGTATCTTTATAGCTGTGTATACCTGCTTTGAATGAACCTGTGCCGAGATTGGTGAACAGACCGTCTTTGTCAGGGTCTGACTCGAAGTCAAAGTAGCCCGTAAGTCCTTCCGGTAGGGCGTCGGTATCAATGTCAGACATAGCGGCCGCAATGTCATCTTCGGTCAGTGCTTTTTCCCAGACCATGAAATTATCGGCATTGCCCCGGACCGAATCGGTTTTGTGCAGATAACCTCCTATAGCCACTACGTTATTCTCTTTCCAACCCCATACCGGCCCTTCAAAATCGACTTCACCGGTATAGTTGGTGTTGCCGAGACTCCACGAGGTGATTGTCTGCCGTTCGCCGTTGATAAAGAATGTCGGGCGCACCTTACCGGCTTCGTTAAACTCAAAAACATAAGCTATATGATACCATGCTCCGGGTGTCAGTTTCAGTCCGTCAAAATGGTAGGTGGCGTCTTTGCCGGAGGCCATACGGATAGTGAAGGCATCGCTTCCACTGTCTTCGGTAAGAGTGTGCCAGAACCAGCCCCAGTGATTGACTGACCAAGGGTCTTCCTTGTGTCGGATATTGAGTATATGCACCGACTTATGGCTGAAACTCTCCGGTTTGAACCAGAAACTTACGCTGAATGACTTGTCGGATGACATATTAGTGTCTTTGAAGCGGAATCCGAGCGCGTCATTACCGATACGCACACCTCGCGACATGGAGGCATTACCCGGTTCGAGAGTATAGCTTAGTTTAGGTTGGTCGGTGTCAGAGATATATGTCGCAGGCTCTTCAGCAGAGCCGGAGTCTTCGGCAAGGATAGCGTCAGGTACACTTAGAGAGGTGATGACCGGTATGTCACCTGTACCTTCGCCTGTAATCTGAATAAATCCTTTCAGCAGACGGTTGGTTTCCGTGCGCCCTTCGTCACTCTTCTCCATACCTTTGACAGTGAGATCATAGATACCAGGTTCGGGGAGTCCGCCGGCAACAATAAGCGAGCCGGACGATGAAGCGGAGGCGACAGTATTACCCTCTGAATCGGTTATTGTCCAGTCGGCCGCTTCATGCGCTGCATCAGTGTAACCTACTGTAAAGCTGTCGCCCGGTTGGAGAATAGTGTCAGAGAGTTGAATTTCATCGGAAATCTCATAATATCCGTCAACCGGTTGCCATTCTCCCCAGCTTATATCGCTTTCTGTGATATGATCAAGAGCCAGAGCGCTGACACCGAACCGCACATCGGCACCGGAGGTACCGGTATAAGGAGCCGAGAATACAAGTCCTGCCCATGAAGTAGTCATACCCATCAGTACAGGTTCGCATTCCTCCTGCTGATAATAGAGTTTGAAGAGCGAGGTGTTGACATCTGTGTTATAGCACACGTCGTCACCCTTATCGTTAGGCATACGGAATATTATCTTGCCATCAACTCCGTCATGACGTGCGGAAAGTAACTGTGCGCTTTCAATAACGGGAGTGTCGACAGCAGTCTTAAGGGCTGAGGGACGTTTTATTGAAAATTCGCCTAAACGCATATCGAGGTCGGAAGCGTTACGGAAATGCAGTGCTATCATTGCCACCTCACTGCCGTCGGTAATACTGAAATCACTGCCGACAGTAAAGGTTTTTTCTATCCATTGTCCGGGTACGGTCTCTGCGTTTGCCACCTGCATTACATTCTCTGCCACGGGCTGCTCCTCATTACCCTTGAGCGACATGGCGATGCAGGCATCTGCCGTACCGTTGAGCAATTTGTAACGGAAAGTAATCTCGTCACCCTGTTCAAGTGCAAATTCAGTCTTGAACAGATGCAGATATTCTTCGGACGATGACCCGTACACACGTATCGTGGAGCCGCCCATCCATGCGTCGTCCCAGACAAATTCGGCTTTCAGTCCGTTGTCTGTCATATCTTCGGTATCACGTCCGAGGAATTTTGAAGCAAACCACCACATCCATGTGGGCAGATAGTCCTGCATGGAGATGTTGTACCACTCGGAGTTATGGCTGCGCACACCTTTGTAATTGAAGAAACGGCCGTTTCCGAGATTAAAATAGGTTATAAAGGGTTCGTCGTTAAGATTCCATCTGAGTGCTGAACGTGCCGACATCATTTTCGACATACCGAAAAACTCGGTGTTTTCAGCCGAATATATCAGTGAATTTGTGGTAGGGTAGGCGGCGATAGGATTATGTGAACTGTTTGTAAACCAGTTAAGCATACGGTTGAGATAAGTGCGCTGATGACGTTCGGGCGACGAACCTTGTTCGGCACGGCTCTCAAAAAACATATTTTCGGAATGAGCGCCCCACAGACCTATCGACACGGGATACTGTTCGAGCAAAGTCCATATCTCCGTGCTTTCGTTGTGCGGTTCACGGCCCTGCATATTGATACCGCAGTATATGTCGAGCGGTGTACGTCCGTACTCCTCAGCCTTACGTACGGTTTTTGAAAGGAGTTTCTCGAAATTCCAGTTGTAATTCAGAAACAGAGAGGTACGTATATTGTCACCGTAACCCCACAGAGTTCGGTTATGGATATCGAGTCCCCGGTCAAAGGTTATCGCTCCGTCTTTATTGGTACCGTCATACCAGATAAATTCAGTCAGCGGATTACCCCTCTCTTTCATGAGGTGCACCGTATTTTCATGCAGTTCGCACAGTGATGTCACTAAATCTGATGTGGTATAAAATTCCGAGTTATAACCGATACCGTCGACACCGTAATAGAGCAGATAATCGGCTAATTTTTCCGCTCCGGTCTCTGTCAGCCAGCTCAGAGCTTCTTTCCATGCCTGTGAGATATTACCATGGTACCGATGCCACGACACTGACCGGCACACCGTTCTTGTGCGCCACATCGGCGAAGCCGCCGGGCATACGCACTAACGGAGTCGACCAGTTACCGTAATGTGTTATGTACGACCACATCGGGAACACCTCGCTGTCGAAAACACCGTCAGGCAGAGCATTAAACTCCTCATTGTTAGCCGGTACCCAAAAAATCAATTTCTTATCGTTCGTTTCGTCAAGACCCGGATTGACCTGTGTCGCAGTGTTACGGAAGCGTTCACGCGGTTTCACACGCGATATAAAGAAATTGTCATCGTCGCTCCACTTTTGACCTTTCTCCCAATTGCCGAGAGCCGCCGGAAAGTCAGATCCGCACACCCCCTTCTCCACATACCCGCTCCGGATATGCTGCGCCGCCGTCAGCGGCATGCCCGCTACCAGCAGCAGGTACGATATATTACTACGTTTCATGATGAAAAAGACTGTAAAAATATTTGAGATTTCTATATCTGAGAAGATCTAAGGAACACTCTGTTCACTTAAAAACAGCTATTCCGGGTTAAAAATAGAAAAACTTGCCGGTACCGGCAAGTTTTTCTATTTTTAATGTCATTCCTATTTGCTTACTGCTTATTCAGTGTGAAGTCAGTTTCCCCTATTTCAAGGGTCATCGTGGTACCCTGAATTTTTATGTCATCAAGTTTGTGAAGTGATGTAACACGATTACGTACTTCTTGAGTAAAGCTGGCATCTATATTTGGAAGAATTTGTGCTTTCAGCGAGTCAAGTTCCGCTACCGGCTTATCGGTGAGTACGGCGTAACCGAGAGATACAGAAGCCGGATCTATAGTTGTGTTTACTGACGAAGTATCAATAGTTACGATTATTTCATCATCATCCTTAGCCATCCATGTACCATTAGCACTTACTTTTATATCTGCCGTAGCATCAAAAGGTACTTCTACTGACTGTGAACTGACTGGCTGGCTTACAGAATATACACCTGAGAAGCTCAGCTTACCACCATTCTTGACTGAGGCATCGGGTGTAAAAGTAAACGATGGTGTTATCGAATTAACTTTAGCACCTAAGGGTTGGGGAGCGTTGGCATGATGCTTATCTTTATGATGGTCTTTCTTGGAGAGGACAGTTGTTGTACCTGACCATATGCCTTCCGCCTGAGAAGCAAGTTTTGCACTCTCATCACAAGAAACAATACCAACACTAACCAAAGCTCCTAATACAAGATAGACTAACTTACTCATAGAAAATATAATATTTATTGATATAAAATTTATCGGTTCCTATATGCTGTTCTAAGCTATTAGAATACTGATAATTATTTCATAGTATAATAACGTGAAAACTTACGTTTTGTTTAATTTTTATTTGATTGTATTTCTTATATGTAAAAGATACTCCCATAGATAATAAACAGTCGGGCCAATCCGGTACAATGGTAGTGTAACCGGATTGGTCCGACTTATTAGGGGGTATGGGTTTAATCAGTGGCAGTGACCGCAGCAGCCGCCTTCGTGATTGTGGTCATGTGGACCGCAGCCGTCGCCGCAGGCACCGGATTCGCAGTCATTGCATGAAGAGCCGTGATCACAGCCACAACCGCCGCAACCGTGAATAGGCTGAAGCTCTTCGGGTGTGGCATCGCGTACTTCGACTATCTCGCCTTCATACTTGACGGTTTTGCCGGCGAATGGGTGATTAAAGTCCATCTTAACCTTATCATCGACTTCGAGTACACGGCCCATGATACGGTAGCCTTCCTGTGTCATCATAGGAAGCATAGCACCTACTTTTACCTCTTCGGCCATTGTGCCGTCTTCACGGGTGAAAATAGCCTTATCGAGTTCGAGTACATTATCGTCAAAACGCTGTCCGAAAGCTGCCTCGGGGGGAAGTACTGTCTCAAAACGGCTTCCTTTGCTGAGGTCTTTCATAGCTGCTACAAGCCCGGGTACTATTTCGTGACTCACACCGTAAACCATAACATCCGGTTGTTCGGGAGTGGCTTCAAAAAGCTCTTCCTTAACTTCGCCGGTAGCGGGATCTACTTCAGAGAGTTTATAGCTATATGCAACAAATTTACCCGGGCCTACTACTTCAAGTTCCTTATTTTCTTTCATTTCGTCTTTGCTCATAATATTCAATATTTTTATCTATATAATATATAACGCCACAGCATAGGCCGAGGGTCATTCGTCCACTTCAATATCTTCCTCCTCAAGCGTTTCTATGTCATCGGAGTCGCCTGCCGGTAAGTCATCGGTCGCATTGTCCTCAGGCAGTTCGGGATGCTTGAGCTGATACTGCTGCTGCGGTATCTGTACGTTAAAGAAAAAACCTTTGGCCACTTTGTCACGCAGTCGGCGTGCCGTAGCTTCGTCAGCCTCGACTGTTAGATAGTCGAGACCCGGCTCGATGAAGTCGGCGTTAGTGGCCTGATAACCGAGTACATCAATTAAATCGTATTCATGCATGGGATATATGACATACCATGCATTATTGGCGTCCTCACCTGTTCCGGTACTTTTGATAGCACCGAGAAGATGTTCAAGACGGTATTCCCATATCTTGGCGCTCATATCCTTACGCTTCTCCTTGAGCACATGTACGAGGAAAGACATCTGACGCAGGTCAAACGGATTGTCACGCAGAGTCAGTTCGGCGTATTTACGTATGGTGTCTATTTCCTCTTTTGTGTGAGTGGTCTTTAGACGCAGCGGGTCGGTGACATTCGCGTAGGGCGAGACGCGATAGGGGTCGTAATCTTCCTGAAACATGTAGCCTAAATAGAGGTAACGATACTCTTCGTTGGTCATGGTGGTATCGTTGCGGTTATATTTGGCCATTAGTTTGGGGAAGTAGAAACGGCTCTGAGGGTCGAGGGTCTGTGTGCGTATGTCCTCAAGGTCAGGACGCTCTACCGTAATCTTGCGTTTACTGTCAGTCTGCTGTTGCTGACTAAGAGCAGCAGACGGTAGCAACAGTGCGCCGGCTATTATAATCATACCCGTGATTCGGGTAATGTTATGTCTGAAAAAACTGAAAGTCATTTGGGGGCGATATTATAAAGTGCCAAAGCTATGACCAGCACCACACCGAGCTGCATGACGGTGATAGCGGCCGGAAAACCTTTGGCAAGAAGATAACTGAAGAAATTGCCTGACGACAGATTTACCGGTGCACCCTGTGGAGTACGTGTGTAAAGCAGGAAGCCGAGAAAGACTCCTGCCACCGTGCCTACTACCATTATGGCATAACGCAAAGCCAGTGATCCGGTCATTGACACACCGAGCAGCCCTACCACCATACCGGCGAGCGCCCCGGCGGTAATGTAGCCCATACCGCGACGCTGTGCGGCTACGGCCGGGGGCTGCATGGCTGTGAGAGCCGTCACTACGAGAGTCATGCACAGCCAGCCTATCAGTAATGTTGAATTAAGAGGCAACAGATCGATACCGTCGCGTCGTGCCAGACTTATGCAGAGCAAAGCCAGAAACGACAGCGGCGCTGACAGTACGATACGTGAGGACAGGGTGTAGATAGCACCGAGCCACAGCAGACAACCAAGTATGATAAGAACTATATACATGACACTCGTTTTATAGTCTTAACACATGGGAGGGTCAAAATATTGATGAGGAGGTGACAAAAAAAGAGGAATTTTATTCTTTCTTATCGCCTGCCGGGTCTTGAGTATCTTTTACAGAGTTGTCTGCCGGAATAATAGGTGCCTCGGGGTCAATGACAGCCGGAGATTCGGAAAGTTTATTCTCAGGTGCCGGTTTGGGTGCTACAGGTGCAGGCTCAGACTTTGCGGCGGCCGGAGCAGTACCGCGTTTCAGGTCCGGATAGGCTATACGCGAGTGATAGATTGTAGCCAGACGTTTCTTGAACGTCTCTTTGACGGTATTGATGTCCTTGAGTGATATAGGAGCTTCATTGAACATGCCGTCAGCTACAAGCGAGTCGATGATTTTATCCACAAGTGAGTTTATAGCCTGCGGCGAATAGTCGGACAGACTGCGCGAGGCGGCTTCAACACAGTCGGCCATCATCAGTATAGCCGTCTCACGGCTCTGTGGATTAGGACCGGGATACTGGAAGAGTGATTTATCTATATTCTTACCGGGATTTTCGTTAACAGCTGTATTATAGAAATACTTGGTCAGTCCCTGGCCGTGATGTTCGGATATAAAGCTCTTTATTACGGTAGGCAATTTCTCGCGGGATGCAAGAGCAAGACCTCCCGTGACGTGCGAGATTATTTTCTGTGCGCTTGTCTCGGGATTTAGGCCGGCGTGCGGGTTGACGCCATGCTGATTCTCGGTAAAGAATACCGGACTCTCCACTTTACCTATGTCATGGTATAGCGCACCGGTACGTACCAGCGTAGTGTTGGCACCGATAGCGCGTGCGGCTTCGGTGGCCAGTGTCGAGACCTGCATAGAGTGCTGGAAGGTGCCCGGAGCCTCTTCAGCGAGTCGTCTCAGCACAGGGTTGTTGATGTCGGATAGCTCGACAAGGGTTACTGTCGATGTGAAACCGAATATTTTCTCCATTACAAGGATAAGAATGTAGGCAAACGATAGCACTACGGCATTGATAGCGAAAATACCTACATTACGCCATAGGAAGCCGCTGAGATTACCCTCAATGATAATACACAGGGTCAGATAGCATATCACATAGGTTATGAATGAGAACAGTGCTGTACGGAGCAGCTGCGAGCGGCGCGAAAGCTGCCGTATGCTGAATGTAGACACCAGACCCACACACAGTTCAAGGAAGATGAACTGGAACTGGAAAGTGGCTATCAGGGCTACGATAAGTACAGTTGTGACAAGACTGAATATTGCTGTACGTGCATCGAAGAATACCAGTATTGTAATCGGTACAGCTGCGAAAGGTACAAGGAAGAGACCGTTGGCGAAGAACTCGAACATCAGCACGGCGAACACTACGAAAAAGGTAATGAACGTCATGAGGAACAGCATCTTGCGTATATCGTTGAAGAATGATGACCTATAATTGTACAGGAACATGTAGAGCAGCGTCAGACAGATGAGGATATAGATGACCTGTCCGGCGAAGAAGTAGGTATGCGAGGTGGTAGTGTTCTGATTACGCCTCTGCATCTCCTGATATGTGTTTAGATTGGTGTATATCTGCGGAGTTATGATTTCACCCCGGTCTACGATACGTTGTCCTTTCTTTATAAGACCAAGCGCCCCGTTGGCATTGAGATACTCCTGATTGCGGTATTTTGTATTGGCTGCCGTGTCGAGCACTATGTTGGGCACAAGGCATATATTGAGAGCCTTTATCACCTCCTGTCCGAGAGGTGAGGTGTTTGATTCGTGGATTGTGGCGGTGTAGACCGAATCGATCATTGCAAATGCCTTGACGGGTGACTGCATTTCCGAAGCATCTATATTGATGATTGACGTACCGCCATTCTCCGACTGCGATACACGCAGACGTTTGTTTTCATGATGTTTCAGTACCTCGTAGACTTCCGGCTCCACCATACCGGTCTGATAAACTTTGCGCAGCAGCAATGTTAGCAGCTGAGCCTCGTGAGGTGACGAGATATTGCGTATGGCATTTTCGAAGCGTTCGATATTCGAACTTTCGATATTGGCCTCACGCTTTACGAAAGGTACAAATGTGCGGTCGATACTGTCGCGCATGGCACGTGCGGAGGCAGAGTCGCGCAATATGGGCATATCGAAATCGGCCGTAAGCAACGGATATCTCCATGGTTGTCCCGACTCATACGAATATGACTGATGGTCGGTGTGCGGTACTATCGTCATTATTATGGCTACCGCGGCCAGCATTATGGCTATGCGTATGAGGTTGATACGGCTGAAGAAACTGGTTTTCATGCGCTGTGATGCTAACTGTTGTGATTGATGATATTTTAGGTTATATTTCAGGTAGTGCGTTTCGCGAATTTTATACCTTTTATACGCCTCAGGGCCTGACAGATGTTCTCTACGGTCTCGGCGGTGTCAATCTGTACTTTCAGCTCGCAATGAAACAGTTTGTCATGGGCTGTGATATTGAGCTGCCGTATATTGATACCCATATCCGAGGACAGGAGAGTGGTTATCTCGCCAAGTATTCCGTGACGGTCGATACCGTCTATCTCGATGTCGGCGAGGAAGCGGTCTGCATGGCCTTTCCAGCGGGTGGCTACAAGGCGTGTGCCGAAGGAACTTTTCAGACGCATGGCGGCCGGACAGCTGATTTTGTGTACCACGACCGTTTCGTCTTCATCAACGAAGCCGACTACGTCATCTCCAGGTAGGGGAGAACAGCAGGTATCCAGACGATAGTTAGGAGCCTCGGGTTGAAGAACGAACACCTTTTTACGGTCTATGGTCTGTGCGGGTTCCGTGTTGACGGCAGCCGTTTCAGTGCGGGAAGAGGACGAGAAAGGATTACGCAGAATCTTTGACAGCAGTGACGAGCGTGTCTTATTGATTTCTTTCAGCTCTTTGGCTGAAAGTGATATTTCCTCCTGTGCCAGTCTGACATAAAGGTCTTCCGGATTTTCAAGTCCGTAATGGCTTACCATACGGGCTATAATCTGCTGTGAGGCGTCTATACCTTCACGTCCGAGGGTCTCCTCCAGCAACAGGCGTCCGCGTTCGGCAAGAGAGCGTCGATTTCTGCGCAACCGCGCGCGAATACGGTTCTGGGCTTTGGCGGTATGGCAGAATTTTATCCATTCCTCCTGCGGTGTCTGTGAGGCAGAGGTGATGATTTCCACCTGATCGCCGCTATCGAGCTGATGTGACAGCGGCACAAGCCGATGGTTCATCTTGCCGGCGATGCAGTGGGAACCTAAGTCGGTATGTATAGAAAATGCCATATCGAGTACGGTTGAGCCTGCCGGCAGAGTCACAAGGTCGCCCTTAGGAGTAAAGACATATATCTCTGACGAGAAAAGATTGAGTTTGATTGTGTCGAGGAAGTCGATAGCGTTAGGTTCCGGATTGGCCAGAATATCCTTTATGGTATTCATCCACTTGTCCAGTTCGGCGCTGTCGGTCTGTCCGGTTTTGTATTTCCAGTGAGCGGCATATCCGAGTTCGGCTATCTCGTTCATCTTCTGTGAACGTATCTGTACCTCTATCCAGCGGCCCCGGGGTCCCATAGCTGTAAGATGCAGCGCACGATACCCGTTAGCTTTGGGTGTGCTGGTCCAGTCACGCAGTCGGTCAGGGTGGACAAGATGTCCGTCAGTGAAATATGTGTATATCTGCCAGCAGCGTAACTTTTCGAGTTCATCATCTTCATTTTCGAAAATGACACGTACGGCATATATGTCGTATATCTCCTCGAAAGGTACTTTCTTCTTCTCCATTTTATTGAAGATAGAATAAGCGCTTTTCACGCGGGCCTTGATTTCGTATTTGAAACCGGCGTCATCAAGACGTTTGCGGACAGGTGCTACAAACTCCTCGACTATAGCCTGACGTTCGCTTTCCGTATCGGTGATTTTTGCCATTATCTCGGCGTATGTCTGAGGGTGTTCGTGACGGAAGGCAAGGTCTTCAAGTTCGGTTTTGATTTTGCTGAGTCCGAGGCGGTGGGCCAACGGAGCATAGATATACAGTGTCTCACCGGCAATTTTATACTGTTTCTCAGGGCGCAATGAGCCGAGAGTACGCATATTATGGAGACGGTCAGCCATCTTAACGAGTACTACGCGCACATCAGTCGACATGGATAGCAGGAGTTTGCGGAAGTTCTCTGCCTGTAGCGAAGCCTTGTCTCCGAATATACCGCCTGATATTTTTGTCATACCTTCCACTATCGAGGCTATCTTGGGCCCGAAATGATACTCTATGTCCTCGCGTGTGTACTCAGTATCCTCAATTACGTCATGCAACAAGGCCGAGCATATAGAGGTAGAGCCAAGACCGAGTTCAGAAATAACAATCTGTGCCACAGCTAAAGGATGGAGTATATAAGGTTCGCCGCTGCGCCTTCTGACACCCTTGTGGGCTTCTTTGGCAAAGCGGAAAGCACGTTTTATTATGTCAACCTTCTTGCGGTGATTGCTGGCAAGATAGGCATCGAGTACATTCTGGAAAGCATCATTGACGAGCTTCTCTTCCATCGCCGGGTCTGGCTGTGTGTTGCGTGAGGTCATAGGCATACGGGAAAGTATGCAAATTTAGCAAAAAAAGCCAAGAAAGGTGTAATAAGAATGAAACAATCTCTTAAGAATGTACCTGAAATCATGTATCTTTTAATTTTTAAGAGCTACTTACTTATTGTCCTTATCCGGGGGGTAAGAGTTAGATTGATACGATACGTTTCACCGTATAGCGGTAGTATGATTCAGAATTGTTCCTCTTTCTCCTCATTAATCTTCGAGGTGAAGAAGATAGGCGTACAGGTCAGCTAAGGAGGCGAGACCCAGCTTTTTGCTGATGCGGATTTTGCGGCGTTTGCAGGAGTCCGGATTGACGTTAAGAATAGCCGCTATCTCCTTCATTGACATATTCATTTTTATATATCCGAGAAACTTTATATCCGACTGCAGCAGGTCAGGGTGAGCCTCCAGAAGGCGTCGGCTCAGATGAGGGTCGGCTGCTTCAACATTCATCATGAACTCCTCACGGTCTTTGGAATCGTTGCCAAGCATACGGCCAAGATGCTTACGGAGGTTACGTATTTCAGGTAAATCGTCCTCACTTTTGATATTGTCTATGTATTTGAGGAGATCTTCAATCAGCTGGTTGCGGGAACTCACGAACATAGCGTTGGCCTGCATCTGAGTATTCTGGCGTTCAATCTCCTTCTGAAGCATCTCGTGTTTATGACGTGCAATAAGTTCGGTTTCGTGCATACACTCCTCGGCAAGTTCTTTTTCCTTATGCTCCTTCTCCAGTTTGAGTGCCAGCATCTGTTGCTGGGTACGGTGCCGCTGTTGCTGCTGTCGCCATAACAGCGCCAGAATAATGAGCAGAAACAGAAAGGCGGTGGCAATACTTATCCATACAGCTGTCTGTGACTTCTGCCGTGCCAGCATACGCTCAGCTTCCAGCTGATATTTCATGACTTCAAACTTGATATTTTCATTATTGATGAGCTGGCGGTTGTTTATTTCATCAAGACTGTCTTTATACACTATTACCGAATCTTTCAGAATCGAAGCACCACGATAATCACCCATAGTCTCATGTACGTGTGAGGCAACATGGAAATAGTATATCTTCAGTCCGAAACCTACCTCATCAGCCGCTTTTTTTTCATAATGCGAGGCATCACTCCAACGGCCTCTATCGCCGGCTATACGGAGCAGATATGTGTAAGCTAATCCACGATTAGCCCCTGCCTCGGCGGGATATGCCAGAATTTCGTTACAGAGCCGTTCTGCATTGACATAATCTTTCTGCTTCATCGCGGTTTCCGCAGCAATCTCAAGCAGATTTATTGCCATTTTGTTATGTCTGTCATACTGTCTTGACATATCGAGCCAATGCGGAACAGAATCAAAATCTTTGGTCTTGTTGCAGAGCAGAGCCATGTCGGCTGTAAAAGTCGAAAGCATTATAGAGTCGTTATTTCTCTTGGCAATAGTCATAGCCTTACCAAGCATCTGTTTTGCTTTGCCATAATTCCCAAGTTGAAAAAATACTCCCGCTATGCCACCTATTATCTCAGCCTCCCGGACAGCTCCGAGATTGTTGCGCAAACATAAGTCGTATGCTTTCTGAAAATTCTGAATGGCCTCGACATTGCTGAACAGAGAGAAATACGTCACTCCTATATTATAGTAAGCCAGACACGCCAGTTTCTCATCATGGCTATTATCGGCTTTCTGGGCGACATCCATAAAAATTTTAAGAGCTCCGGCTACATCACCCTCTTCATATTTAACTTCTCCGAGTTCAATACCCTCCATGCCGGCGGGTATTGAATCTTTACCGACCGAAGAAACCGGGCAGCAAAGCAGACACAGTGTCCACCCTACCACGTTAAATAAAGTCCTGAGAGAGTAGAATCTGACCATAAGCCGAAGTTTTTAATTGTTTGACTCCTGCAAGCGGGATAAGAATAATATTCTCGATGTCCGAAAATATCTGTGAGTGCAATGTGGAAATTTGTCACGCTCTAATTAGAATAACACAAGAATTGAAAGCAAATTGTGGCATTAACATACGTGTCACCCTTTTGTCACCCATGATAATTGGCAGTTCCTTCTTGAAGAGAGTGGTTTTTACTACAAAATTGAGTAATTTAGCGGCACACTTTCAAATTCTAACCAAAACAGTAAGCATGAACAAAAAACTTACTTCTATTCTGGGCATAGGAGTGTTGACAGGAACAGCAATGGGTGCTATCCTGAATGCCGATGAACTTGCGGCAACATTTCGCTCCGGCTCAACTCAAAATCCCTCCATACTGGAAAAAGGGAAAATCAACCGGACACCGTCAAGCCGGTTTAATCGTGCGCCGGGTCAGGCTTTCTCGGCACCGAGACCTGTCAGAAATGCGCAGAGCAGTAGAATACTCGCTCCCGCGCGTATAGCAGCAGCTACTAACCTCGCCGACTTCCCGTTGCTGTACGGTCTGAATTACCGTGACAACACATGGCAGACACCCACTTCACTCCCCTCTAAAGTATTCTCTTTCCAATGTGCTGACGGCACTGAACTTGTAGCTGAGTCAGGAGAGACAGTAATCGAACAGCCGATGGCTGCATGTTACGGTAACGGCAAGTTCTACGCTCTCTATTCAGAACAGGAGACGGACAGCGACTACAACACTTTAATTACCACACGTGTTGAGGTGTACGATGCCACAACATGGGAGAAACTGACTACCCTCAGCATCGTAGAAAAGGATATGGACTGGCTCTATTATTTCCGTCAGGTAGCAGCCATAGATCCCGTCTCGGGTGATCTTTATTCGGCTACATGGGGTAATGGTAAACCACTCGTAAAGATTAATACCGAGACCGGTGAATTTACAGAAATAGGCCCCACAGACCGTTTTCTACAGGCTCTGTTCTTCGACAATAAAGGAAATCTGTATGGTATAGATTTCTCCACTAAGAACATCTATTCCATAAATAAGGAGACCGGTGAGGCTACTTCCATAGGCGAACTGAGTGTACCGTTCTCTATTTCGGCCAATCCTCAGTCGCTCGTATATAACCCTGCCACAGGCAAGGCATTGTGGATTGCCGTAGACTCAGGCAGTCTTCAGTCTTACCTCTGTGAGGTATCACTCAGTGACGCACAAGTGGAAGTACTTGGTTCAATGCCGAGTAATGAACACATACTAGGTCTGTATATGCCTGAGGCCGCCGAGGCAGCTCCGGCCGCTCCTACTGCAATAGAATATGCCGCCGGAGCAGTACGCCTTACTCTTCCTCAATCCACATATCTTTCTGATGAAGCCCTTAACGGAGATATTACTATTAAGCTGACGGCAGATAAGGGGGAACCTGTCACAGCCACCGGCACACCCGGTGCGACAGTAGAGGTGCCTATGGAACTCGCCGACGGCAAGCATCATATCAAGATAAGACTGGAAAATCAGGCCGGTCTGTCACCCGAACGCCGTCTTGACACATTCATCGGTAACGATGTGCCTATAGCAGTAGAGAACCTCAGTCTCGAACTGTCAGGTAAAGATAAGTTTACACTCACATGGGACGCCCCGCAGAAGTCTGTCAATGGCGGTGCTATCGATGATAGTGAAATTAACTACCGTATAGTCCGTCTGCCTGACGAGACTGTAGTAGCCGATAATTATAAGGAAACCACTTTCTCAGAGGCAGTTCCCGAGGCTCATGCCGGTTACACATACCGTGTAGATGCTTTTGCTGCTGACCGTCAGGGTGAATCTGCTGTTTCCAATCGTGTCACTGCCGGTGAATTCTGGATTACACCCTATACTGAGACATTTGACACTCAGGACGACTTCGATTCGTTCAAGGTTATTGATGCCAACAATGACTTACAGACATGGACATTCGTGCTGCCGGCAGGAAATACCAGCGGCTATGCTGTAATGTGGGGTAACGGCACGGCAGACGTTGACACGGGCATATATGAAGGTAACGGTAACGATGATTATCTCATCTCGCCTTTCGCACGTCTAAAAGCCGGTCAGGATTACCGTATGCACTTTGATATCGGTGACAACTATATGTGGTACGAACACATGACTATACTTCTGGGTAAGTCAAGAGATGTCACAGGCAGCGAGACTCCTATTTTTGCTGAAGAACTTGAAGCTAACACTTCCTACTCGTTCCTGTTCTCAGTGCCTGAAGACGGCGACTACGCTTTCTTCTTCCACGGTGACAACCCGGGCCAGAGTGTGGATATCTCGATGGACAACGTTGCCCTTGACGATTATGCAGTCTATAAAGCACCCTCACATGTTGAGAATGTAAAGGCTACCGCAGGCGACTTAGGCGTGCTGACCAATACACTGGAATTCTCTGCTCCGACATCTACTTATAATGGTGGGAATCTCGGTGAAATAACCGAGATAAGAGTGTACCGTAACAATGGTCGTCACGCTGTGAAAGTATTTGAGAAGCCCGCACCCGGCGAAACACTCACATGGACTGACAACGATGTAGAGAACGGCAGCGTGACTTACCGTATTCTTCCTTACAATGCTGAGGGACAAGGTGAGGAATATCTTGTTACAAACTGGGTAGGTCTTGATGAGCCGGCTAATGTAACCGGTCTGCGTCTCAAGATGAATGAGAACTGTAAAGCCGTAGCTACATTCAATGCCAGCGAAGGTCGCGGTATGCACGGCGGATATGTCGACAATAATGCTGTAACATACGCTCTCTTCAGATATAATGCATATAACTGGATGAGTCCTTGGGAGCAGGCGACTCCGTTCTCCGACAGTCTCACAATCACTGACGAGGACTTCCAGCTCTGGTGGGGTCAGCAGTATGTTGACTACATAGTTGTGGCTGCCAATGAAGCCGGCTATTCATCAGGTACAGGTGCCGGTATAGTACTTGGCGAAGCATACAGTCTGCCTTACAACGAATCGTTCGCTTACGGTTTCGCTTCGCAAGACCCGTGGACTCTCTTTGCCTCCTCATACTACTATGCCTGGAATATGGTAAATGGTGACAGTCTGCCTGTTAAGCCCTACGATGAAGACAGCGGTATGCTTCAGTTCTCGCTTCTTGACGAGGATTCGAACAATCAGGTTCTTTCCGGTCCCCGTATCAATATCGCTAACACTGACAACAATGAGCTGTCATTCTATATGTGGCACGGCTTCGAGGCCGAGGAAGAAGATCTGCAGCTGATAGTCTACGTCAACTATAATGACGAAGGCTGGAATGAGGTGACACGTATAGATTATAACAACGGTGTTGTAGGCTGGATGCGTCATTCAGTTCCTCTCTCTGACGAGGCTACAGACGTACAGATAGCCTTCGGCGGCTATGCAGCAGACGCCAGTGCTTCAATCTATGTGGACGCTATCAAGATTGCACAGGGCAGCCCGTGTGATATGGCACTTCTTTCGACTACAATCTCATCTAAGCGCGTTAATCCGGGCGACGAGGTGAAGATCACTGTAGCTGTGGGTAACTATGGCACTGCGACAGCTGAGAACGCTACCGTATCTCTGATAGCCGATGAAAATATCGTTGACAGCCGTCAGATTGTATCGCTTGCTCCGAGTGCTACAGAGAAGGTGGAATTTGTGATACCTGCTACCCGCGATATGGCTTCGACCTCATTCTCTTACACCGCTGCTGTAGAAATCGAGAACGACGCTAATCTTGACAACAATACCGGTTCTCCCGTTATGTTCTTTGTCAAAGGTTCGGTTCTTCCCACACCTGAGAATCTCAACGCAAATGTTGACGAGTCGGTAATTAACCTTGATTGGTCGGCTCCTGCAAAGTCTGAGATGACGGAAGCTGTTACAGATGACTTTGAGGCATACGATCCGTTCATCATTGACAACATCGGTGACTGGACAACATACGACGGTGACGGTACACAGACTGTTTACTTCGGCGGTCCTGAAGTGCCTAATGCATACGAACCTAAGGCATGGCAGGTATGGGCTCCCGAAGCAGCCGGTTTCTCACTTGAGAAATTTGATGTGCTTACTCCTAAATCAGGTGCGCAGTATCTTACCTGCTGGGCTGCCTCTAACGGAATAGACAGCACATTACCTAACGATGACTGGTTGATTTCTTCGGAAATCACAGGTGGTTCGGAAGTATCGTTCTGGTACAGAATGCCTAATGCCGGTTCTGACCCGCAGAAGTTCGAGATGCTCTACTCGGTTGCAAGCAATGATCCCGAAGACTTTGTTGTATTCGATTCTGACGCAATTACATTCGGTACCGACTGGGTTTACTTCGAGTTTACTCTGCCCCGTGATGCCCGTTACTTCGCTATCAGAAGCTGCTCTACCGGTTCTTATACCGTAGCTCTGCTTGACGATATTACCTATACTCCGCTCTACGGTGCTACCAACCCGCTCACCCTGCAGGGTTACAACGTATATCGTGACAATGAACTGATAGCCGAGGCTGTTACCGAAACAGCTTATACCGATACCACGGCGCCCGCCGGTAAACACACTTATTATGTGACCGCACTTTGGGCTGAAGGTGAATCTGACTATTCGTCACCCGCAACAGTAGAAAACATCTCGGGTATATTCATGTCTGATACAGATGAGGTCATCATAAGAGTGACCACAGGTACAATAACTGTCAGCAACGCTTATGGTACTGAAACCCGTATCTACACTCCGGCCGGTCTCACTGTAGCCACTTCTGCCGAGGCTAACGCTACATACCACGTGGCTCCCGGCATCTATATGATTCAGGTAGGAGATAAAGTCACAAAAGTGACTGTAAGATAAGATTGTCATATCTCTACGGAGTTCTCTTCATAATTATCTCGATTTCCGGAGGGCGGACTGACCCGTCCTCTGGATTTTAATTTATAAAATGCGTATGAATATTAAATACTTTTTGTTATGTCTGACGGCTACGTTAGCATCATCTTTATCCGCACAGGTCACATTGAGATATGGCAATGAACCGGATCGCGGCTGGGGTGATGCTTCAAGTGTTGTAACACCCTATATCCTTTTCCCGACGGAGTTTATAGCTCCGTATGCAGGTAATGAAATTACCTCGGTATGTATCGCAGTGATGGAGGAGGCTACTAACTGTTACCTGTATATTAAGAATAAACCCAATGACCAGAATTACATATATCGTCAGAAGCTCGAATCTTTACAACCGGGTTGGAACGAAATAATACTTGATACACCATTTGTCATACCTTCCGGCGAATCAGTTGCTATTGGCTACAAAGCTTCGTTTCAGGCAGCCGGAGGAGTGGGTATATCTGATGAGAAGTTCGCTAATGCTGACAACGTATATTACAACAGCCGCAACCAGTGGACAACTACAGACGGCTCAATATGTATCACTGCCACAGTGGACGGCGACAATATGCCGGTCAACGAGATGCTTATCTCCACTCTGAAGGAAAGCTCAGACAATACTTCCAATCTCCGCACTTACAGCGGATATGTAAGGAATGTAGGCAATAATGCTGTCGATGCATACACCATAACCGTATGTCTTGACGGCGAGGAAACCGAATCGCTTACAGGAACTTCTCTGGCAGTAAACGAGGAGGCTGATTTCTCATTTATGATAAACTGTGACACACCGGGCAATCATACTGTCACAGCCGAGATAACGGATGTGAACGGTGTCGCCGACTCATACGCCCCCAACAATATTACTTCGGCAACATTCACAGTACAGACCGAGCAGCTCACTCGCAGAATGGTATGTGAGGAATATACCGGTACATGGTGCGGCTGGTGTCCGCGTGGTATGGTGGGTCTTGAACTTATGAGAGAGGAGTATCCCGACAGGTTTATTCCTATAGCTGTTCATGGCGGTGACCCGATGGAGATAGAAGATGAAGAAGTATCTTACCGGCCGTTTATTGAATCTTGTACAGGTGCCCCGTCCGGCAATATCAATCGTCAGTTCACCGGCGACCCGTTTTATGATATCCACACTATGTTTAATCTTGCTTCGCAGCTTAGTGTGCATATCGGTGTGGAAGCTACGTGTGACTGGAATGAGGATATGACTGCTCTCGAACTTGTCACCACTTATTATTCAGATATTGATCTTGACAGTCCGTCGCTCAACATAGCTTATACCATCACAGAGAGCGGTATAACGGGTTATATGCAGACTAACTATTATGCAGACGGCCGCAACGGAGATTTTTATGGTTGGCAAGATAAAACTGACCCGACTGGTGATGTGACCTTCAACGATGTGGCACGAGCCATAATAGGCGGTTATAACGGTATGCCCTGCCGCAGCGAGTCGATGACAGCTTTTACACCTTATACCCATACCTACACCATATCTCTTCCCCGTAACATAAACTCGCCGAGTCAGATAAAGGTAATACCGCAGATTATTGATGCTGTCACAGGTCGCATAATCAATGCTATCGAGATTGCTCCTGATATAGCCGGCATGAATGGAACCATATCCTCGACAGCTTCCGTAAATCTCGGAAGCGAAAACGGTGCTATAACAGTTACTGCCGATGTGGACGCACCTCTGCAGGCATTAATATATACACCGGCGGGACAGCTTGTTACTTTCGCACAGTTCCGTAACAATGCAACTCTCAGTGTGCCGGCAGGCATCTATATCACAGTCATCAGAAACACAACCAACATCCTAAAACGAGCCAAGATTATTGTCTTATGAGAAAAACCATAATACCTTTTCTCACCGCTTCTCTGCTGGTGGGAAGTGCGTTTGAGGCTGATGCCGTAAAATCATGGCCGGGACTTCTCAAAGGTAAAACGACATCAGGTGAGGAGATAACTTATACCGTACGTGGTGATGAATTTGCCCACGCTATGGTGTCGGAAGACGGCTTCCTGCTCACTGCTACTGAATTTGGACTGAAAAAAGAGGCGCCGTTCAGTGCTGAAGCTCTCCGCGCACAGGCCGACAGAATAAAAAAACTACCTCGTAACACTCCGAAGCGTCTTATTGATTCCCAATTTCCGACCACCGGTTCTCTGCAGGGTATAATACTGTTGGTGGAATTTGCCGACAACGAATTTCATGAAGGCCACGATGCTGCTTTCTTCCATGACAAGATGAATGCTCCCGGTTTCTCCGGTCTGGGAGCTACAGGGTCTGCACGTGACTATTTCGTTGATCAGTCATCAGGTCTTTTTACTCCCGACTTTGATGTGGCCGGTCCTATAAAGCTGTCACATAATATGAATTATTATGGGGCGAACGACCGTAACGGTCAGGATTCACACCCGGCTAAGATGGTAAAAGAGGCTTGTGAAGCAGCGGCTGAGGAGTATGATATAGATTTCTCGAAGTACGATTACGACAATGATGGTTTTGTCGATTTCGTTTATGTGATTTACGCAGGTTATGCTGAGTCTTATGGTGCTTCGAGCAATACAATCTGGCCCCATGCCTCACAGCTTACGCTGCATGGCGAAAGCTGTAACCTCAACGATAAGACTGTTGACCGTTACGCCTGTTCAAGTGAGCTGAAATACGTCTCGGGTGATACCCCGGAGGGAATAGGTACTTTCTGTCACGAGTTCAGTCACGTGCTCGGACTTCCCGATGTCTATGATACCCGCAATGCCCAGAATATTCAGCTTGGATCCTGGGACGTAATGGATCAGGGAAACTACAATAACGAGAGTCATACCCCGCCCTCGTTTTCGGCAATGCAACGTGCTTCATTGGGGTGGCTCGAACTGGTGGAACTCGATACCCCGGCTGATAGAATTGAGGTTTATGAACTGAATAGTTCTAACACCGCTTACCGTATCTCGACTCCGGTGGAAGGTGAATATTTCACTCTCGAAAACCGTCAGCAGCAGGGTTGGGATCGTTATCAGCCCGGACGCGGACTTATGATTATGCACATAGCCTACGATGAATCGGCATGGTATGGTAATTTTGTAAATTCCGGTATTGTACGCCGCTATGACCTTGTCGAAGCTGACGGTACGCAGGGTTCATCGCCCGAGACCGATCTTTTCCCTTACGGCGATGTTAATGCTTTCACCGACTATACTTCTCCTTCGTCTCTGACATGGGACGGTATAGCTACCTGTAAAGGTGTGACTATGATTACGCAGGAAGATGACTGCATATCATTCCGTTTCATGAAAGACCGTTTTGCCGCACCGGAGAATGTCACGGTCACTGAACGCGGCAATGATTGGTTCACAGCTTCATGGTCACCCGTAGAGGAAGCCGGACTTTACAGTCTTGCTATCCGTGAAGTACTCAGCGATGAGGTAAATCCGGTGCTTGTGGCAGAAGATTTTGACAACCTTACCGAAGGTAAATATCCTAATGCCGACTATAATGACATCTCCGGCAGTCTTGATGATTATCTCCTTTCGGAAGGCTGGAGTGGCTCTCTGCTCTTCCAGACCGGCGGACGCATCCAGTTAGGGCGTTATGGTGAGGACGGTTCACTTCTTCTACCGGCTGTCTCTCTGCCTGCCGGTGTTAATTCGGCCACTGTTGCTCTCAGAGTTGTGTCCTATCCCGGCAAATCGGTTAATTTCACTGTCGAGATACTTGATGCCTCTACATATACTCCCGTAGCTACACTGACAGAGAAAGCTAATAAAACCGAGAAAGACGTTATCTGGACTCCTACTGACCTTCCGTCCTCATTTATTGTCAGAGTAAGCACTGCCAATGAACGTTTGTTTATCGACAGTTTGCGTCTTCTTAAAGGCGGAGTGGCTGAAGAGGATATATGGAATATAGGGGCTCGCAGTTGGACTATAAATGAAATAACTGAAACTTTCTGTCGTGTTGAGGACCTTGTACCCGGTATGAATTATGCTTTTACAGTCACTACAGAGGCATTCAACGGTTGGTATACTTCCGAACCTTCACAGGAATACATCGTTTCACTCAGCGAAAGTCTTGTCCCGGCACTTTCCACCTCGACTGTTATCGTGAAATCAATAATCTACGATCTTACCGGCTGTCCTGTATCTTCTGCTCACCGTGGACTGCACATTGTTATAACAGACTACTCTGACGGTACCCGCACTGTCGAGAAACGTATAGACTGATTTGAATAAACATTGTCAAGTCACAGAAATAGCTTAAAGAGACTCTTGGTATTTCAGTATACGAAGTAATATTGTTATACCGACAATAATTTAGAGTATCTTCTTTAATAGCCGCATGAGTTTATTATCTGTAATAATTACAGATAATAAACTCATGCGGCTGATTGCTATTTAGTCTCTATAGTTAGTATATAGTACCGTGCGTACTCTAATTGTTGATTGTTTTTTACGGGTAATATCGTTTTCATTACTAAAATATCAAAGACTACTCTTTAAGTTCCAATTCAATATCTTCTATTGATGTAATGAACAGATGCAAATTAGTTTCGATAAAGGATTTAAGTACATTCCTTGACCAACCCTCTTCAACTGTTTTATTTATATAGAATAGTGCTGTTTTGGTGTCTTTTATTTCAAAATATTTATCAATGAGTATACAATGATGTCCCCACGGAATAGAGAATAATATCTCATTAGGTTCATTTTCAGATATGCCAACAACTTGTTGGCAATTTTCATTTACCTTATTATAAAGAAGATACATCTTCTTCATGTACTGTAAATTCTGACGAGAGAAGCCATCGGATTCAGGGATTGCATCTTTCAGATCCTGACTGAGATGCTTATAGAAGCTACTCCCATAAACATTCTCTGCATCACGAGCCACTATGTCACGACCAACCGACCAATAGAAGCGTAACATCTCTCGGTTAACTTTGGCGGCAGCCTTAATCTGACCGGTTCTGTATCTTTCTTTCAACTCCTGTATCCATTCGGAGTATTCGGTATCTGTCCTGATAAGTTTGCTCATGTCGAAAAGGCTTAAATTGGAAAATGAATTGTAAGTGCAAAATTACGAAATTTTCTTAGAGTATGTTTGAATTTAAATAATGAAGTCGTTTAAACTTATTTCGAGATGTTAAAAATAGAGTAAGATAATTAAAATACAGCGCATTCCGGTAAATATGCACTATATTATAGTTACCACACCTAATATAATCACACCAATGCCAGACTACGCTGTACTCGACAAAGATACAATAAAATCTGAAATTATGCCCTATCTTTCGATAGCAAAAAGAGGATTTTCCTCGAAATTTGATCTTGTGGAGATTGTCAATACCATTCTTTACAAACTCAGGAGCGGATGCCAATGGCGTCTTCTTCCGACAGGTTATCTTTTCAGTGGTGAGGGGCCAGGCTGGAATACAGTCTTCCATCATTACCGCAAATGGTCTGTGAAGGAGGAATGGCAAAGGATTTATTCCAGAATTCTCAACAAGAACAGGAGGAAGCTTGATCTTTCCCTCTCCCATATCGATGGTCCCCATACAGCGGCATATCGCGGAGGAGAAAAAACTGAATATCAAGGGAGAAAGAAGCGACGTACAACCAATGCACTTTTCCTTTCGGATAATCAGGGAATCCCCCTTGCAATGGCGGAGCCTCAGGCAGGCAATCATGCCGATCTTTTCGAGATAGAGGAGAGAACAGGTGAAATTGTCAGTCAGCTTTCCGTAGCGGATATTGCTGTTGACGGTCTCTTCTGCAACCTCGATGCCGGCTTTGATGGAAAGGAACTCAGAAGTGCCATCATCTCCTACGGTATGATTCCAAACGTGTGTCCAAATCCCCGAAACGGAGGAGAAAATACGGAGGAATGGCTCCATGACGAAGAAATGTATAAGCATAGATGGAAAATCGAACGTACAAATGCTTGGATGGATAGTTTCAAGGCCGTTCTCACACGGTTTGATACCACAATTGCCAGTTGGAAAGGATGGAACTTCCTTGCATTTATCGTTATTTTCCTTAAAAAATTTCACAAATCAAATTAGTTTAAACAACTTCAA
>JAAVDM010000027.1 GCA_014801815.1 Bacteroides sp.
CGCGCTACTTTGAGGGGGTAGTGACAGTTTTGTCGTGTGAGTTCGAGTCTCATCTCAGACACTTCTTTACTTGCGAAAATAGCTCAGTTGGTAGAGCACGACCTTGCCAAGGTCGGGGTCGCGGGTTCGAGTCCCGTTTTTCGCTCCAACTCTCTCCTACTCTGCAACCTCGCTATAAGCCGGTTGCTTCTTTTTCCTCTTTTTGTCTGGGTGGCGGAATTGGTAGACGCGCTACTTTGAGGGGGTAGTGACAGTTTTGTCGTGTGAGTTCGAGTCTCATCTCAGACACTATTAAAGGCGATAACTTCTAAGAAGTTATCGCCTTTAATTATTTTGCTACCGTTTATTTTCGATTCTTAATTGCTTACTTACGTAGATACCCGTTATTTACTGCCGACTCTTTTGGCAGCCGGGTTTGCATCACGAGCAAGAAAGCCATGAAATACACTGTGACGACTGATTACATTTTCGTCTTCTTCTACTTCATGTTTCAACATTCTGGTATCACGGATTGTATTATCCGGTTCGGCACGAAACATTTTGTTAATACTAAGCAGCAACAGAACCATCGCCGAAAGCAGAACCAGAACCAGAATTGTCTGAATAGCTATATGTAGTATATCTGTTAACATGGGGACCGTATTTTATTTAATTTTTATTCAAATACAACTGTCATTGTATTCTTTAATTATTACTTATCTGTTTAACACCATTTCCCTCCTCTTTGTTTCGCTATTGGTATATTTTATTACTACTTTTATTTTACTGTCAAATGTACCCTATCAGTAGCTATACAAATAACCTCCTCTGACTATCTTTCTGATACAATCTGCTTGACCTATTTTTGATTTTTTCATTATTTTTTAAACATTTCTGAAATATGGTCGTTATATTTACAAACACAACATCAATCTTATTAAATCAAGTTATGAAAAGAACAGTTTTATTTCTGGCCGGTCTGTTTACTATCTCTATAGGATTCGGTCAAAATCTTGTAAAATCAGAAGTTAAAAGTCTTTCAGCTTTTCTTAGCCAGACATCAGCTGAGGGACGTACCAACGCCGCAGTACTTGGCGTTGATGCCAAGTCATTCGGCTCGGTAGAGGGCGTCACCATTGAAAACGGCCACATTACAGCCATAGACTGGCATGGAAAGAAGCTCGCGGGTCAGCTTGATCTTAACGGATTTCCCGCCCTTCAGAAAGTCAACGTTGCCAATAATAAGATAACTTCGTTACAGGTAACAAACGCACCGGCGCTTGTTGAGCTTAATGCCTCACACAACTCTATAAGTGATTTCAGTGTCGCTTCAGCACCACAGCTACAGGTTCTCCGACTCAATCGTAACCGTCTTGCGGAGATTGACCTCAGTCAGACTCCTCTGCTTAAGAGACTCAATATTGCTTCAAATCACTTCGTAGCTCTCAACGTCAGCAATGCTACCAACCTTGAATATCTCAACTGTATGAGTAATCTGCTTGAAGATCTGCAGATCAACGGTTGTGCCCAACTTAAAACTCTTTATGCAGGCTACAATGACCTTACCGGTATTCAGCTGGCAGGTGCTCTAAATCTTGAAAATCTTAATCTTACTTCCAATAAGATTTCCAAACTTTATTTGCAGGACCTCCCCAACCTATTCACACTTTTTGCCAGTGATAACCACATGGCCGAACTTGCTGTCAACAACTGCAAGAACCTCAATGATATTTATGCACCCTACAACGACCTGACGTCGTTTACGGTACAGAATTGCGCAAACCTTGCATTTGTTAATCTTATATGGAATGACCTTACTTATGTAAGTCTCGCAAACCAGACATTCCTACAGCGTGTCAATGTAGCTAACAATCAGCTCACCACGCTTGATGTAAGTTTCTGCCCGCAACTTACATACCTCAACATAACCAATAATCCCATGTTGACCGACCTCCGTCTTGAGGCTGACAACCAGCTCCGTCAGGTTGTAGGCGAAAGTTGGAGTGATATGGAACCCTGATAAACTATAATATTCCTCTGATATATAGCAGGCATACCCCTCAGATTCAAAGATCTGAGGGGTATGCCTGCTATATATCAGAGGAATATTACTAAGGTTCTACGGTATGATTAAACAAATATTCTTACCGTTTTTGCTATATTATTTAATTTTTAGCTAAATTTGTAGTCCTAAATCATATTTTCAGTTTCGATAACCGGTTTATTCCGTTGCTCGTCACTGTACACCTCAACTCTTTTTGTGTTGCATGACGGTACCTCATAACATCATAATAGCTGATGCCGGAGGCACAAAATCCGATTGGATATTGCTCTCCCCTGCTGACTGTTCCCCTATAACCTTCAGAGGGGAAGGACTCAATATTCTACAGCTTAAAGCTGAGGATATTGAGTACAGACTGTCATGCGTACCATTTACCTATGAACCGGTGGAAATACATTTCTATGGTGCCGGCTGTGCCACACCCAAGCTATGTGACGACATGTGTCAGCATCTGGCTAAACGGTGGCCCATGGCTACGCATATTGAAGTAGCTTCCGACTTGATTGCTTCCGGACGTGCTCTCTTCGGAAGTTCTAATGGATTGGCTTGTATACTTGGTACCGGGTCAAATTCAGGTCTCTTTAAAAGAGGCCGTCTGACACAGCAAGTACCGTCATTAGGCTTTATTTTAGGTGATGAAGGCAGCGGCGCCTCTTTAGGGAAACGATTCATATCCGATTTCCTCAAAGGTATCCTATCGCCCGGTCTTTCAAAGAGCTTCAATGCTGCCTATGGTCTTCGACTTGATGAGGTGTTGCGGCGTGTGTACCGTGCGGAAGCTCCGGCAGCTTTCCTTGCCAGTATAGTGCCATTTATAGCACAGAATATGAATGATCCTCAAATAAAGGCTTTGTTAACATCTGAATTTGATCGCTTCTTCGAACGGAATGTACTACCCTATCGACTCTCTCACGATATCCCTATCGGCTTTACAGGTGGCATAGCTTCCACATTCAGCCCGCTTCTGTACGAAGCTGCTTCACGATATGGCCACAGAATAGCCTGTATATTATCCGCTCCTATGCAGGGGCTTATAGATTATCACATACACTTCAAACACAATGCTTAAATCTGTCTTGAAATATCTCCTTTTGGCCGGTATGCTAACTACCGTACCGATGACACATGCCGAAAAACGTAATGAATACTGGCGTCAGAAGGTAAGTCTTTTCGAACTTCTGCCTATCTCATCAGACGATATAGTCATGCTCGGCAATTCTATTACTGACGGTGGCGAATGGGTGGAATTGCTCGGACGTGATAATGTAAAGAATCGTGGCATCTCTGCTGATGTAATATCTGGCGTTGAAGAACGTCTTGATCAGGTCACCAACGGACATCCCGATAAGATTTTTCTTCTTATTGGTATTAATGACATATCTCACGGTCATTCTGCGGCTGAACTTGCCCGTAGATACGAGCGATTACTCAAGCGTATAACTACCGACTCGCCTGATACTAAAATCTACATACAGTCGGTAATGCCTATCAACAACTCTTTCGGACGTTACCGTAATCTGGCCGGAAAAGAAAAAGTAGTCACCCAGCTGAATACACTTCTTAAACAACTCGCCCCGACATACAATGCCGTATGGGTTGATTTATGGCCGGCTCTGGCTGACTCAAAGGGCAGACTTCGCAGTGACTTTACTAACGATGGGCTGCATCTCACCGGCAAAGGATATAAAGCTTGGGCCGAAACAATAATTCCTTTCATAGACCAATAATATTCATGTGTCCGCAAACCAATATCATAATGAAACATTTCTTCACTCTTTCCATATTGCTTCTGCTTGCCGGTATTCCGGCACCCATACAGGCACAGAATCAACAGCTGGCACAGACAATAATAGAGATAGAACCGCTGTTCCAATATCCCACGGCGCCTGAGGAGCTTGAAGGTATACAAGCGAAAAGCGCATGGCTTATGCAGCATTTCTGGGACTCTTTTGATTTTAAGAATAAAAATACAGTTGACCAGACGGCCCTTAATCATGCTTTTAAAATATATAGCGTGCCTATGCGCTGGGCACCTAAAGACGAAGTGATAGCTTCTAATATGCGTCTGCTGAAGGTTCTTGAAAAGAATCCAACCTTGTTGCTTCAGTTCACTAAGGCAGCCGAAGAAAATCTTTACGGACCGAGAGCCGAGGCATGGATAGATGAGGTATACTTACTCTACCTTCAGGCCATTACGAGCAATAAAAAAATTGCCGATATCCGCAAAACGAAATACGTCGATCAGCTAAAGACTCTCAAAGCATCGGCAATAGGCAGCACCGCACCACGTTTCACATTTACCGACATGTACGGTAACGAAGGACAGTACTTCCCCATGTCAACTTTCACCATTATTGAATTCGGTGATCCGGATTGCGATGACTGCCGTATGTCTCGTCTGAAAATGGAGGCCAGTGCCCCACTTTCCAACCTTGTCAGTCAGGGAAAAGTAAATATCCTATTTATTGTACCGGACGCCGACGATTCATGGACTACTGCCGTATCTGATTACCCGAGGCAATGGACAGTAGCGGCTTCCGAAGATGCCGGTGATGTCTACGACCTACGCAACATTCCATCTTTCTATGTAATAGACACTGATGGAAAAATTCTACTCAAGAACATAACCGTCCAGCAGGCTATAGAGGCTGCTACTGAACGCTTCGCCAAACCATAATAGTATGAAATCTCTACCCCGACAGCTAAAACAGTTTTACATACGCACCACAGGCTACAGTTATACTAATCTCGGACGCCTGTTTCTTCGGCTGTTTTTGGGCATAATGCTCATACAGTTCGGAGTGCGGCAACTGGTGCGCTTTCTTGAATTACGTTATGTCTTTCCTCCGGTATTCGGTATGGATTCAGAGACATCTCTTATTGTCATGATTGTCATTGAACTTGTATGTTCACTATTTATCATGGCCGGATTTCTGACACGTGTCATGGTAATGCCTCCCTTTGTGGCTATGATTGTAGCGGAATACTATCAGTTACATGACTACGTAGGTGAGGTCTATATGCTTGACTGGCAGCAACAGGGTTACCTTCCTATTATGTTTCTTGGAATATTTTTCTTTCTGTTACTGGTCGGACCGGGTAAGATTTCGTGTGATTATTTTCTTTCGCTCCATTTTATACATTCTGATAACCAAAGTGAATCTGAACTCGAAGAGGTATGAAGATAGCTGTATTGATTTCAGGCGGTGTTGACAGCGCTGTGGTAGTCGATATTCTTAAGCGGCAAGGTCATGATCTGCATCTGTTCTACATACGTATAGGAATGGATAACGGTGAAGGTGATTGCTCGGCTGACGAGGACATAGAAATGTGTACGCTGATTGCTCGCCGTTACGGACTTCCGTTAGAAGTTGTGTCGCTGCATGAAGAGTATTGGGCTCATGTTATGCAGTATACACTTGACACCGTTAGCAAGGGCCTTACTCCACATCCGGATATGATGTGCAACAAAATTATCAAATTCGGCTTCTTCGAACAACGTTGGGGCCATTTATTCGACAAAGTAGCTACCGGTCATTACGCCGGTGTGGAAGAGAAAGACGGAATATTTTATCTCACCACAGCCGCAGACCCCGTCAAAGACCAGACTGACTTTCTGGCTCAGATATCACAGACTCAACTCTCGCATCTTCTTTTTCCGCTTGGTAATCTCACAAAAGCCGAAGTGCGCAAACTTGCCGAAAAAGCAGGGCTGCCTAACGCTACCCGCAAGGACTCACAAGGTATCTGTTTTCTTGGAAAGATTGATTATTCAGATTTTATAGAGAGACATCTCGGCTCTCGTCCGGGTCCGGTCATAGAAATAGAGACCGGACGAAAAATAGGTATGCACAAAGGCTATTGGCTCTATACTATAGGTCAGCGCAAAGGACTTGGACTGGGCGGTGGCCCTTGGTTCGTAGTACGCAAAAATATACGTGATAATGTCATATACGTATCACACGGTTATGAGACTCCGCGGCAGTACGGACGTATTATAGACCTTCAGCAGATACATTGGATTTCAGGTCAGCCGCAGATGTCCGATGATACCCTTAAAGTCTGCTTCAAAAACCGTCACATGCCAGGTTTTATCAAAGGTACTCTCCGACTCAATCGTCTTGATGATTCGGCCACCCTCTTCTCTGACTCTGATGTACAGGGTGTGGCTCCGGGACAGTTTGTTATCCTCTATACTGTTGACTGTCATATATGTCTCGGCTCAGCCATGATTGTTGCTCCTCACACATCTCACAGAAATTAACCTATAAATTCTCTATACAACTACTTTCTGTTTTTTTCATATTCACTCTCTCTGAGATAAATTAGTTTTTTTGACAATGAATGATAAAATACAGCTAAAACTTGTAGGCATTACCTATAATCAGATTGAATCAGGTGTATATGCCCTGATTCTACAGCAGGAAGACGGCACACGTCGCATACCTATCATAATAGGCTATGCTGAGGCACAGGCTATTGAATGTAAACTCCAGGAAGTCATAACACCTCGTCCGCTCACTCATGACCTAATGGTGTCACTGCTTGAGAATTTCGGTCTCACACTGCACGAAGTTCTCATCTATAAACTCGAATCAGGTATCTTTGCAGCAGACCTTGTTATTTCCGACAGCAAGGGTCGCCGAGTCATAGACTCACGCAGCTCTGATGCCATAGCGCTTGCCATACGGGTGGGAGCACCTATATACACCACCCCGCAAGTGCTTGAGGAAGCCGGATTCGAGCCTGATGAGAGACCAAGGCAATGTACCGAATCATCAACTGTTTCCACTACCCGTGCCCCCCGCCGCCAACTTTCTTCACAGACTTCAAATGATATCAGCCTTCTCTCTGACCAACAACTTGCCGAACGTCTCGACATTGCTATCGCCGACGAACGCTATGAGGAGGCTGCACGTATTAAATCAGAATTAGACCGTCGTAAAAATGAAAAAGCGTAAAGAGAGAGTTGAGATGATAATCAACCTCATAACCAATCAGTGTATCGGCAGTCAGGAGGAACTCGCACGTCTCCTCGCCACACACGGCTACCATGTTACCCAGGCTACACTTTCACGTGATCTGAGACAATTACGTACCTCAAAAATTCCTACGGAAAAAGGAACATACATGTATGTCCTGCCGGATGACCACCTTGATGACCACCAACCTGCCGGCCGTATGTCATTTAAGGGACTTTATGATGGTTCAGTATCCTCCGTGACAGTTACTTGTTCAGGAAATATGCTTGTCATCAAAACCAGAAACGGTTATGCACCCGGGCTGGCTTATGACATAGATTTGGCCCGCTGTCCCGAAATTCTCGGCACAATTCCCGGTGCGGATACAATATTTGCCGTACTGCGTGAAGGCACCGAGCGCAACCGTATTAAAGAGATTCTCGGACGTTTTATGCCTCATGGTACAGTCTATCAGCTTGACCAAAATGATATGGCGTCTGATAAGCCCCCATTTTAATTAATCTTATTTTCTCTCTTATGATTAAAGTCGGTATTGCCGGTGCTGAAACCCAGTCAGCCGGCGAATTGATAAGATTACTTCTCGGACATCCCGATATTGTACTCTCTGCCATTGAGTCGAAGTCACATTCGGGCCTGAGTGTTTCAGTTCTGCATCATGGTCTGTTCGGTGAAATTCCTATGATTTTCTCCGGCTCGCTCAATCCTGCTTCGCTTGATGTAGTGTTTCTTTGTGATTCGGCATCCCCTCTGACTTTTCAGGAACTGTACAGCCGCTTTAATATGCTGAGGATAATCGACCTCACAGACAGTCTCAATGCCAACCCGGAATCAGCAGGTGCCGTATTAGGTATATCCGAGCTGTATCGCAAACCTCTTGTACGAGGTGCACGTGCTGCTTCCATACCGGCTCCGGTAACGGTTATAGCGCTTATAGCGCTCTATCCTCTTGCCTCTCACATGTTGCTTAATGACAAACTTGATATAAAGGTTGAGGCACCGGCTGATGTATGTGAGCCGCAGATACTCAAACAGGCGGCTTCCCTTATCGCCGACAGACTTGAGAAATTACAGCCCAGTTTCAGTCACACGGTAGACATATCGGCATCCCCATGGGAACACCCGCGTGCACTCAGACTATCGTTTACTCTTAAATGTTCTCTGGCCCTTGAGGAGATTATCAGAATATATGATAACGTATACGATGACCATAATTTCACTTTCATAGTCGGTCAGCCGGCACGGCCATGTGATGTAGCCGGTACCCAGAAGTGCCTTATAGCTCTTCGTAAGCCCAATCAAAATACACTTGATGTCGATGTCGTAGCTGACTGCCGTATGCGTGGTGGAGCAGGTGATGCCGTACACGTTATGAATCTCCTTTTCGGGTTGCACGAAAAAGTTGGTCTTTCGCTCAAGGTATCCGACTATTGAACTTCGGCTATGGTCGAAACCTAATCTGGACACTTTAATTTTTTATCTCATGTCTGTCAACAAAGCTATTCTACTCGGTTTCGTAGGTGCCGACCCTGAAATACGTTACCCCGAGAAAGACCATCCGGTCGCCTATCTCTCGTTAGCCACCAATGAACTTCAGAATGACGGACGTACTGAAATCACCGAATGGCACAATCTTGTAATGTGGGGTAAGAATGCTGCCGTTGCAGAGCGATATGTACGTAAAGGTACCCGCCTATATGTAGAAGGCCGCCTACGCTCACGTGAGTATGTGGACAGACTCAATATTTCGCGTCGTCGTACCGAAATCTGGGTCGATTTCTTCGAGATTGTAGGCCGCTCGCAATAACCTATATCTGCCTGTATGTAACTTATAACAGCAACTCAAGTGACCGTCGTGACTGAACAATACTGTCAGTAACGGCGGTCACTTGAGTTTTTTTTTGTAATTTTGTAACTTTGAATTTTCTTAGGGTGTCGTGATTTTTCGGCTTTGCCGAAATACTTATCACTCAACTCTTCGAAATTGTTATTTGTAACTTAAAATTTATATTTTATAGGTTAAAAAGATGAGAAAATGGCGCATCGAAGACTCCAGCGAATTGTATAACACCGCAGGATGGGGTCTTAAATACTTCTCTATAAACGACAAAGGACATATTCAGGTTACACCGCGCGAAAATTGCGCGGCTGTTGACCTGCACACAGTCATGGAAGAGCTGCGGGTACGCGATGTCGCTGCACCTGTACTGCTCCGTTTCCCCGATATCCTCGACAACCGTATCGAGAAAATCTCAAGCTGTTTCCGCAAGGCTGCCGCAGAGTATGACTACAAAGGCCAGAACTTTATTGTCTATCCTATCAAGGTCAACCAGATGCGCCAGGTTGTCGAGGAGATAGTCAGTCATGGCAACAAGTATAATATGGGACTTGAAGCCGGCTCTAAACCGGAACTTCATGCTGTGTTAGCTGTAAACACCCATGTTAACTCAATAATAGTCTGCAATGGCTATAAAGATGAAGACTACATAGAACTCGCCCTGTTGGCTCAGAAGATGGGACGTCGCATATTTATCGTAGTTGAGAAACTGAATGAACTCCGACTTATAGCAGATGTCTCAAGGCGTTTACATATAATGCCCAACATCGGTATACGCATAAAACTCTCTTCTTCCGGTTCAGGTAAATGGGAGGAATCTGGAGGAGATGTCAGCAAGTTCGGACTGAATTCTTCCGAACTTCTTACGGCTCTCGATTTCCTTGAGAAATACAAAATGAAAGAGTGCCTCCAGTTCATACACTTCCATATCGGTAGCCAGATTACAAAAATTCGCCGTATCAAGAATGCACTTCGTGAGGCCGTACAGTTCTATGTCCAGCTTTCCCGTATGGGCTTCAACATCAATTTCGTTGATATAGGTGGTGGTCTCGGTGTCGATTATGACGGCACACGTTCTTCAATGGGTGAAAATTCGATGAATTACTCCATTCAGGAATATGTCAATGACTCTGTTTCGGCTCTTGTAGACGTCTGCGTAAAGAATAATCTTCCCCAACCCAATATTATTACTGAAAGCGGCCGTTCTCTTACCGCACATCATTCTGTACTTGTAATAGAAGTACTCGAAACAACCCAACTCCCTATATGGCAGGATTCGGAAACACTTCCCGATGATGCCCACGAGCTGGCAATAGAACTGTATAATATCTGGGATAAGATCAATCCTTCACGAGTGTTCGAAGATTGGCATGATGCCCTGCAGATACGCGAAGAAGCACTTGAACTTTTCAGTCTTGGACTGCTTGATCTCACCACCCGTGCCCAGATTGAGAAGCTGTTCTGGTCAGTAGCCCGCGACGTGCATGAAATGGTACGCTCAATGAAACATCCGCCTGAAGAACTCCGCAAGGTAGCCCGTATGCTACCAGAGAAGTACTTCTGCAATTTCTCGCTTTTCCAAAGCCTGCCCGACAGTTGGGCCATTGACCAGATGTTCCCTATCATGCCGATTTCACGGCTTGACGAGAAGCCTACACACGAATGTACCATTCAGGACGTAACATGCGATTCGGACGGCAAAATCGACCGCTTTGTCTCTCCGCAGGGTACAAGCTACTCACTGCCTGTACACGGGCTTAAACACGGCGAACACTACTATCTCGCCGTCTTTCTCGTAGGAGCATATCAGGAGATTCTCGGTGACCTTCACAATCTTTTTGGCGACACTAATGCAGTCCATATTTCCGTACATGAAGACGGGTATGACATCGAACAGATTATCGACGGCGAACCCGTAGCTGATGTACTTGATTATGTTGAGTACAATCCCAAGAAACTGGTTCGGAATCTTGAAACATGGGTATCGGCTTCCGTAAAGAAAGGTGTTATTTCTGCTGAAGAAGGACGTCAGTTTCTCAACAACTACCGTTCCGGCCTCTACGGTATCACCTATCTCGAACGCGATCAGGTATGAGGTACTTCCTCCGGATCTCCTACAACGGCGCTCCGTTTCATGGCTGGCAGATTCAGCCTAATGCTGTCAGTGTACAGCAGACAATTGAAAACGCGCTTTCTACCGTATTACGTGCTCCGGTGCCTGTTACAGGTGCCGGACGCACCGATACCGGTGTAAATGCCCGTGTCATGTTTGCGCACTTTGATTTTGACGGTATTCTGCCTGAACGTCACCGACTGTTACAGGCTCTCAACAGGCTCTGTGGCCCGGCTATAGCCTTCTACGACGTACTCCTTATGACACCTGATGCTCATGCTCGTTTCGATGCTGTTTCACGCACTTACAAGTACTTTGTGTCCCACATCAAAAATCCGTTTATGAACAATCTGATGTGGTTCTCCCCTTCACAACTTGATTACGATGCTATGAACAAGGCGGCTGAAATTCTACTCGAAACAGAAGACTTTACTTCATTTGCCAAACTGCACACTGACGTGAAGACTAATATCTGTCATGTATCTGAAGCTCTCTGGCAACCTGTCAGCATTGCTTTCGAGCAGCCTGAGACCGGGTCATCGACAGCCATGACCTTTACAATCACAGCAGACCGTTTTCTACGCAACATGGTGCGTGCCGTTGTAGGAACTTTGATAGACGTAGGACGCAATAAGTTGTCCATAGAAGGCTTCGCTGACATTATCAACCGTAAGAATCGTTGTGCAGCCGGCACTTCTATGCCTCCTCATGCTCTCTTCTTATGGGACATAACATATCCAAAAGATATCTTTGCTTCATGAATAACATAGCAGACAGAGTGCGACAGCTGCGTAACGAGCTGAACCGGCACAATTATAACTATTATATACTTAATCAGCCGGAGATTTCCGATATGGAATTCGACTTACTGATGAAGGAACTCGAATCTCTGGAAAACGAACATCCCGAGCTGGCTGACCCTCTCTCTCCTACTCAGCGCGTCGGTTCGGATCTTACCAAAGGTTTTGAGCATGTTATCCACGAACGGCCCATGATGTCGCTGGCCAACTCTTACTCACTCGAAGAAGTAGACGAATGGTTTGAGCGTATTCGTAAAGCGCTTGAAGGTGAAGATTTCGCCATAGTAGGAGAAATGAAGTTTGACGGAACTTCCATATCACTCACCTATCGTAACGGACGCCTTGTGCGTGCTGTAACACGAGGTGACGGCACACAAGGTGATGATGTCACTGCTAATGTAAAGACAATACGCAGTATTCCTCTCATTCTGCAACCCGGTGACTGGCCCGAAGAGTTCGAGATACGCGGAGAGATACTTATGCCCTGGGATGTATTTGAAAAGCTCAACGCCGAACGTGCCTATAACGAGGAACCCCTGTTTGCTAATCCGCGTAACGCTGCTTCAGGCACACTGAAGATGCAGGATCCGCGTGAAGTGGCTAAACGACATCTTGACGCCCGTTTTTATTATCTACTGAGTGACAACCTCCCCTTTGATAATCATTATGACAATCTATTGGCTGCTCGCAGCTGGGGTTTCAAGATATCGAAGGCAATGACTCTGCTTCATACTATTGATGAGGTAAACAAATATATCAGCTATTGGGACACCGAACGCAAGACACTGCCGGTAGCTACTGACGGGCTGGTATTTAAAGTTAACTCTCTGCGTCAGCAGCTAAATCTTGGTTATACAGCTAAATCCCCACGTTGGGCAATAGCCTTCAAATTCAATCCTGAGAAAGCTTGTACACGCCTCCGTTTCGTGTCATTTGAAACCGGAAGAATGGGAATCGTCACTCCGGTGGCTAATCTCGAACCTGTATTATTGTCAGGTACTATTGTCAAACGTGCCTCTTTACACAATGATGACATAATTCAGGAACTCGATATTCATCAGGGGGACTGGCTTTATGTGGAAAAAGGTGGGGAAATCATTCCTAAAATCACAGGCGTAGATAAAGAACGTCGTCTTCCTGATGCAAAAAAGATTCAGTTTGTCACCGAATGTCCTGTTTGCGGCACTAAGCTGACTCGTATCTATGGAGATGCAGCATGGTGTTGCCCCAATCATTTCGGCTGTCGGCCGCAGATTACAGGCAAAATAGAGCATTTCTGTGCCCGGCGTATGATGAATATAGACGGTATCGGTGAAGAAACTGCAGAGCTCCTGTTTGACACCGGTCTTGTCGAACGTATTGCTGACCTTTACGATTTACGTAAAGAACAACTCGAAGCACTCGAACGCATCGGTGAGAAAACAGCCGCCAGAATTATTGAGGGTATCAAAGAGTCAACGAAAGTACCTTTTGAGCGGGTAGTATATGCCCTTTCCATTCCTAATGTAGGCGAAACCACTGCCAAACGTCTCGCGAAAGCAGTGAAGAGTATGGACAGAATGATGCAGATGAGCGTTGAGGAACTTACAGCCGTACCCGATATAGGTCCCGTGATTGCACAGTGCATATACGATTTCCTTCGTCACCCGGTTAACGATGATAATATTCGACGTCTTACCATAGCCGGAGTACAGATGTCACTGGCCTCCGACAAACTAAAGAATGTTACTGACCGTCTTGCCGGTAAAATAATTGTAATATCGGGCACTTTCTCCCATCATAGCCGTGATGAGTACAAAGACATTATAGAAAGTGAAGGCGGTAAAAATACCGGCAGCATATCTAAAAAAACATCATTTGTACTTGCCGGTGAAAACATGGGACCTGCCAAACTCGAAAAATGCAGAAGTCTCGGGATTCCTATCGTTACAGAAGATGAATTCCTTGCCATGTTGGCAACAGAGAAGTAATAAATAAAACAATTTACGATACTGCATTGTTTTATAAATGGTCCTCTGGCCGATCTAAACCATTTTGTTTAACTATCGAGCCTGTGGAGAATTTGCCGAAGTTTTTTCTACGGCTCGTATGTAGCGGTGTATTTCGCCGCTACAATTTATTTTTGATTATTATGAAACATACAGTTCGTCATCTCATAGAGTGGTACTGTAAACATACAATCACTCTCCATTAAATTTATGTTTCTGTATTTTCAGACTATCTGAAGACAAAGACATAAGAGTAATAAACCGGGAGCACCGTCTTGACAGACAGTGCTCCCTTATTTTATAGTGCTTATAATACAAAAGTTACATATCTTTCAGTATTTGTATACGTTCTGCCGGACGTTCAGTACCGAATACGTAGCTTCCTGCCACTAATACATCAGCTCCGGCCGCTGCCAGCAATTGACCCGTCTTGGCATTTACACCTCCGTCTATTTCTATTATGGCTTTTGAACCTGTCGAGTCTATTAGATGCCGTAATTCGGCACATTTTTTATAGGTATGTTCAATAAATGGCTGACCTCCGAAACCTGGGTTTACAGACATCAATAACACCATTTCCACATCTTCTATAATATCTGTCAGCATAGACACAGGAGTCGCCGGATTAAGAGTCACACCGGCCTTCATTCCGGCCTGATGTATCTTCTGTATAGTACTGTGAAGATGCAGACAGGCTTCCTGATGTACATTCATTATCTCTGCTCCTGTATCACGTACCTTACTCACCCATTTATGGGGCTCAACCACCATCATGTGGACATCAAGCGGCTTGGTACAGATACGTGCCACTGCATCAAGTACAGAGAAACCGAACGAGATGTTGGGTACAAACACCCCATCCATTACATCAAGATGCAGATAGTCGGCTTCCGAACGATTTATCATCTCTATATCGGAAGCAAGATTTGCAAAATTCGCTGATAACAGCGAAGGCGATACTTTCATCGGTATTAAGGGTTAGGTTCAGTTTTTCTTTTCTAATTTTTTCTACCGTAGACCGGACTGACCCATCAGCAGAATATCTCGATATATTACTGACGCGGAGAATCCGGATACAGACAACTTGCCTTTCCGATGATTCTCCGCGTCAGTAATATCAGACCTCATTCATTTTTTTCTTGGGTTTAAATGCGTTCCACAGTATGAACAACACACATATCACTGCTATGCCGTATCCACACCATGTAAGGTATTTGTTATATTCCTCCACTTTCTCAAACAGTTGGTCAGGACTCACATGCAGTGAAAGCCAGTAACCCAGCCCCCCGAGAACACTGTTCCACACCAATGCGCCGAGAAAAGTAAAAAGCGAAAATACCCATATATTCATACGTGCTATACCTGCAGGTATTGATATAAGCTGGCGTATAGCAGGTATCAGACGACCTATAAATGTCGAAACAGCACCATGCTTATCGAAATAGTTTTCAGCTTTCACCACCTTTTCACGGTTTATCATCAGTGCGTGTCCAAAGCGCGAGTCAGCGAATTTATAAACTACTGGACGTCCTATCCAGAGAGCCAGATAATAATTTATATAAGCCCCCACAAGGGCGCCTAACGTGGCCATAAGCACTACAATGATAATGTTCATGTCACTTCCGGCACCTGTATTGGTACAGGCCAGATAGGCCGCCGGAGGTACAACTACTTCCGAGGGAAAAGGTATGAAACTACTCTCTATGACCATAAATACGAACACAAAGAGATAGTTTGCATTCTCGACAAACCATTGGAAAAACTGGCTTGCATCAAATATTGACAGCAACATGTCGGTTTTCTTGTATGTTGTTGATTTATTTTATTCTCTTTGCCGCTTTCCGGTCTTATAGCACATCGGTACGTACTTTTATACCGACACTATCCAGAAGACTGGCATAATAAGCGGCTTTTCGCTCCACAGGCAAAGGATAGGCACGACTTGTCGAAGGCATACGCCATATATGCAGCCCATCTGCCGATTCAACCATCTCACCCATACGAGGCAACGGAGTATTTGTCAGCTGAGCTATGACACCCGCGGCTTTCTCACCCGTAGTGGCTACCGTATGACATTCAGGCATCTGTGCCAGAAGCCCGTCAAGATCTACCGGAGTTACTATCTCAAGATACTTGTCGGAAGCATTGCCTTTAAGACGGCGTACCTGATACGCCGTATCGTTAAGTGCTATACCTTCACGTGTCATGAGTTCTCGTATACGTACAAGATCGAAATTTTTACCGTCAGGCGCATAGAGTCCTCTGACATCGCCCGTAAACAGCAGGCCCATGACTTTCCAGAAGTCATTGGTGCGGTTGGGATAATAGAAATTCATACTCCATCTGTGTGCTCCCGGTGGGAAAGTACCCATGATAAGTACCTTTGCGTGTGGAGGTATAAACGGAGGCCAGGGATGTGTCTCTAATAATTGTTTGTTTTCTTCCATGTCATTTGGCTGAGGACTTGCTCACACCATATCTTGGAATCTATATGCTATTTCAGCTTTCGGCATTCAGTCCTGCAACTATCTTATCGGCCAATGACGCAACAGCGGTTAATATCGTTTCATCAGCGCTATGCTTCATCTCGATATGTCCAACAGAGTTCATTTTCATCTTGGTTGTATAATGTTGCATACCACCGGCTACCGCTGAAGCCCAACTGAATGAACCGAATGAGCCGAAGATTCTGTTCTTCAGTTCACGTGTTTCTATGGCTATCATGAACTGTTCTATTGCCGGAAACAGATGCATCGAGTAGGTAGGCCCCCCTACTACAAGTCCTTTATAACGGAACGTATCAGCCAGCATATCGCTCATACTGCTACGGGTTGCATTATGTATCTTTATTCGGCGTACGCCGCGGGCTGCAAGCTCACGACCGAGCGCTTCGGCTATGACACCTGTATTACCGTACATCGATCCATATATTATGACTACTCCATCTTCAGCCTCATAGCGGCTCAGACGGTCATAAATGTCCATAACTTTACCAACGTGGTCATGCCATACCGGACCGTGTGTCGAACAGATGTATTGCAGATCGATTCCTTTTAGTTTCGAGAGTGCCCTCTGTACTGAAACACCGTATTTTCCTACAATGTTCGAGTAGTAACGATACATCTCATTCCAATACCAGTCTGTATCCATCTCCAGATCTGTGACACCGCCGTTAAGAGCGCCGAATGTACCGAAAGCATCACCACTGAACAGCACACCGCGTTCCTTTACGTATGTCATCATTGTTTCAGGCCAGTGTACCATAGGAGTCATATAGAAAGTCAGGCTCAATCCTCCCAGGTCTATACATGCTCCTTCTTTAATTTCAATAAAACGTGACGGATCAGTTATCTTATAAAAGCCACCGACCATACCGATAGTCTGACGGTTGCCGATGATTTTCAGCTCAGGAAATGCCTTGACTATTTCTGGTATGGAACCGGAATGGTCAGGCTCCATGTGATTTATCACCAGATAGTCTATTTTATGTGTGCCCGCCTGTCGGAGATTTTGCAAAAAATCAGGAAGGCTGCCGAGTTCTACGGTATCAATAAGAGCGGTCTTATCACTACCATCTACCAGATATGAATTATAGCTCACTCCGTAAGGTAATGGCCACATCGATTCAAATTTTTCTGTCGTACGGTCATTAACACCGACATAACGTATGCCGGGACATATAGCAGTAATATTCAACATATCTTTATGAGTTATTTATAGCTGCAAATTTACAAATTCTCCCTCACATTTAGGTCTTCTATTCTCATTTTATCTTATTTTGTTTAATTTTGCAGTCGCGTTCCGAAAGTATGAGATACTATCGGGGTTAATATACACTCTACAGAATACCCTTGTCTCTTCTCTCGATTACGTAATGCTACACAATATGTAAATTTTTCTCTAAATCCATAACATTTATGCATTTTGCTCCTGTACAGGGTCATACCGATGCCCCGTACCGCCACTTTCACGCTCATGTATATGGCAGCAATCTCATATACTATACTCCTTTTCTTCGTCTCGAACACGGACAACTGCGACGTCGTGATTTAGCTGATTTCACCTCGGAACTCAATCACAATATTACCCTCGTTCCGCAGATTATATTCCGTAATGAGGAGGAACTATACACTCTGGCACATCTGATACACGAAGCCGGAGCTAAGCGTATAGACCTCAATATGGGCTGCCCTTTCCCACTCCAGACAGGTCACGGCCGGGGCGCGGCTACTGTAGCTAACGATGCTCTTGGAGCTGCTATGGCTCGTCTTACCAATGAAATGACCAATGTTACTTTTTCTCTCAAAATGCGTCTTGGATTCTCTGATCCTGATGAATGGCATACACTATTGCCCCACCTCAACAACGCCCGGCTTCTACATGTCGCTGTACACCCACGTGTCGCTCGACAGCAATACTCCGGCGAACTCTATCTTGACCGCTTCCGGCAGTTGCTTGATAGCTGTACCCATCCGGTCATATATAACGGCGAATTACGCTCCCTCGATGATGTAAGCCGAATAAATCAGATGTTTCCTTCAGCCGCAGACATTATGATAGGTCGTGGATTACTCGGCCGACCTTCTTTAGGAGCCGAAATAGCAGAAGGACGTGAATGGACACCGGAGGAACGTCGTGCGAAACTTCTTACGTTCCACCGTCTTCTGTTTGACCATTATCGTGAGACATTATGCGGTGATACGCAGATATTAACCAAAATACAACCGTTCTGGGAATACGCTGAAAATGAAATAGGACGCAAAGCATGGAAAACGCTTCGTAAAGCCAACACATTGCCCAAATATACCACAGCCCTTACAGCTCTATGAGAATCAATAAATAAAAAACTGTCACTACTCAGAGTAGTGACAGTTTTTATTTAGACCTGTTACCAACGTTTCCGGCTAACAGCTACACTTTTTTCAGCGCAGGAATAAGAGTTCGCGATATTTCGGCAGTGGCCAGATTTCATTATCCACCATCAGTTCCAGTTCATCAATATGATGACGTATGTTTTCCAATGCCGGAGCTATATAGTCATGGTAAGCTATAGCCTTTTCCCGTTCGTTTGGTTTGCGATTAGCTTTATGACGCTCTTTTACCATAGCCTCCACCTCACCGCGTATAGCTGCTATATGATCGGAAATTTTCTCTATAGATTCCATATCCTGACGTGCTATACGGTCTGCCTTTTCACCTTTGAAGAGCTGTTTTATTTTATACACATTATCGAGCAGTAGACTCTGATAACGTGTAGCAGCAGGTATTATATGATTGATGGCAAGATCTCCGAGGACACGCGACTCTATCTGGAGTTTCTTTGAGTACATCTCCCATTTTACCTCGTTACGGGCCATTATCTCCTTACGATTCATAACGCCTGTACGTTCGAACATTTCAATGCTTTCAGGGCGTGTATAGGCGTCATAAACCAGTGGAGCCGATGTTTCGGTGTCAAGTCCGCGACGCTGTGCCTCTGCTTTCCACTCATCACTGTAACCATTACCGTCAAAGTGAATGGGACGACTCTGTTTTAGAAGTTTTTTGATTTCAGCAAAGATAGCGCTGTGACGTTCTTCTCCGGCGGCTTCGCGTGCTTCGACAGCTTCGGCAAACTGTGAAAGCTCATCAGCTACAGCGGCGTTGAGTGCAATCATAGCTGAACCACAGTTCGCAGATGAACCCACAGCACGATACTCAAATCGGTTACCGGTAAAAGCGAACGGACTTGTACGGTTACGATCCGTATTGTCGACCATCAGTTCGGGAATCTGAGCCACATCCAGACGCAATTCATTCTTACCGGCGAGTGTCAGTGCCTTATGATCGTCAAGCTGTTCTATCTTATCAAGTATTTCGCTGAGCTGAGAACCCATAAACATTGATATGATTGCCGGAGGTGCTTCATTTCCACCGAGGCGGTGTGCATTGGTAGCATTCATTATCGAAGCCTTCATCAGTCCGTTATGTTTGTGTACAGCCGACATAACATTAGCTATGAATGTCAGAAATTGCAGGTTCTGCTCCGGTGTCTTACCGGGTGCAAACAGCATTACACCTGTATCCGTACCAAGACTCCAGTTATTGTGCTTGCCACTGCCGTTAATGCCGTCAAAAGGTTTTTCGTGAAGCAGCACACGGAAATTATGACGACGCGCAACCTCATCCATAACCCACATCAGTAACATATTGTGGTCATTGGCAAGGTTGGTTTCTTCAAACACCGGCGCAAGCTCAAACTGATTAGGTGCAACTTCGTTGTGACGTGTCTTGGCAGGTATGCCCAGACGGTGACACTCCAACTCAAGTTCAAGCATAAATGCCTCTACTCGACTCGGTATAGCTCCGAAGTAATGGTCTTCGAGCTGCTGATTCTTGGCACTTTCATGCCCCATCAGCGTACGGCCTGTCAGCATCAAGTCAGGACGGGCTGTATACAGAGCTTCGTCTACAAGAAAGTATTCCTGTTCCCAGCCAAGATAACTGTTGACATGCTTGACATTCTCGTCAAACAGTCTTGCCACTCTCGTAGCTGCTTTGTCTATACTATTGAGAGCACGCAATAAGGGGGTCTTATAGTCAAGACTTTCTCCTGTATAGGCGATAAAGATAGTCGGTATACACAAGGTATTACCTACTATGAATGCAGGCGACGATATGTCCCAGGCCGAATAGCCGCGTGCCTCAAAAGTGTTGCGTATACCTCCGTTCGGGAAACTTGAGGCATCAGGTTCCTGCTGCACCAGAAGTTTACCGCTGAACTCCTCCATAACACCCCCCTTTCCATCGGGTTCCATAAAGCCGTCATGTTTCTCGGCAGTACCATCGGTCAGAGGATGAAACCAGTGAGTATAATGACGCGCACCGTTGTCTATAGCCCAGCGCTTCATACCTTCGGCGACACTGTCTGCCACATCGCGGCTTAGCGGTTGTTTGTTGTCAATAGCTTTGACCAGAGCCTCGTATGTCTTCTTCGGAAGATAGTCATACATCTTGGCACGATTGAACACCTGACGGCCGAAATAGCGGTCTACTCTCTCTTTCGGCATGTCTACCTTAACAGCTTTGCGCGACGAGGCTTCCTCGACGCTTTTAAATCTCAACTTCGACATAATATATATGTAAGTTTTGGTTGTATCATTGTTTGTTTTCACTTCTGCAGTGTCATTTATTTGATACGCTGCATTGCTTCCTCAGCATTGATACGGCCTATTTAAACCGATGAGGTGGAGTATCTTCACACCAGAAACCAACTCCGGGTAAGTGAGAGCAACATAGTCATCAGACTCATTTCCACAAAAAATAATGCCGTGAGGATTCCCCATCCCGACGGCAGTGAACAGTGTGTTTTGAACTTTAGAACCATTACTTGACCTTTAATTTTTCCCTGTAAATGTAGACCTTACCTGCTGCGGTTTAAGCTGTTGACATAAGGCATACAATAAGTCGGCATCCGGTGTCTTATTTCTCATATATACACCTCAGCACAATTTCAATTTGCAAAAGTATTCTTTTTTATCCTTTCCGGCAAATTTTCTCCAATATTTTTATATTTCACTGCTTATCCACCATTCTTTTCCTATTTCTCGAATAGAACTTAGAAAAGGTCTACAATCACTTCATCGCTTATCATAACACCTCGTTCGGTAAGTGATAGCATGTCTCCTCTGCGATACAGATTTCCGGATTCAATATGACGTACTGCTTTACTTTCCAATTCTTTAATTGCTTTTTCACCCCAACGAGTACGATAATCTTGACAGTTCAGACCCTCTGCCGTTCTCAGTCGAGTCATTATCTGTTCCTCCCGAAGCTCTTCGTCTGTCAATATTTCACAAGTAGTCAGTTCAGTTTTTAAGTCTGCTGACGGTTCTCCGTAACCGTACACCTGAAAATATTTGCGTATGTCAGCGTCATTCCAGCATCTTGTACGTATGCCATCATAACTGTGTGCTGATGGTCCCAGACCAATGTACGGTTTTCCACTCCAATATAGGCTGTTATGGCACGATTCATATCCCGGTAATGCATAATTGGACAATTCGTAACGTTTCAGACCGTAAGATTGGGTAAGACAACATAAAATCCGAAACATCTCCACACTGTCCGTCTCGTCAGCCTCATTAAGACGTCCGGTATCACGTAACTTTGTCAATGCCGTACGCTCTTCATACATTAGTGAGTAAGCCGACAGATGAGGTACTCCCATATCAAGCATTTCTCTGACATCACTGCCGAAACTCTCTACACTCTGCCCCGGAAGTCCGAATATCAAATCACCACTGACATTATCAAATACTGATTTCAGAAGTTTAAGAGCTCTTCTTGACGTTACACTGTCATGAAGCCTGCCGGCTATACGAAGCAAATGGTCGTCAAAACTCTGAATGCCCACACTCACACGGTTCACACCGTTTGATTTCCACATTGCCACCGAATCAGCAGTAACATCTTCCGGATTTACTTCAATAGTAAATTCCTTTATTCCGTCACCACCAGCACATTTATACAGACCGGTAATCAGACGCTCAAATTCCTGTGACGGAAGTAAAGATGGTGTTCCACCCCCTATGTATATGGTTTCTATTATCGCCGGCCTTTCCCCTATCCGTACTTTAAGTTCGGTAAGAAGTGAATCGGTAAGTCGGTGCCAATCAGCCTGAATGGCACCGGCACTATAAAAATCGCAGTATATACACCTCTTCCGGCAATAAGGTATATGTACATATAGACCTCCTACAGCACTCATATTATCTTCACTTTTATTTTCTTGCTTTTTCATCAATACATAACGGGATAAAAAACTGAGGTCAGTACAGCAACTTTACCAATAAAAATAAATATGACAGTCTAACGTGTGACACAACAAAAACGTATATTCAGCCTTAAAATTATTTTATGTTACACAACATACGATTTATTATCCTTTTTATCATATTATATTGCTAAATTGCGTGCAAATTTAAAAAGAGCCCCTACGGCCCTATTCCTCTCCACCCCATTATCTATTCTCTCTCCGTCTCTGCTCACTTTCCGAACATAATAATCTCATATATCATGAAGGTTTACAAGACAAGCGAAATCAAGAACATTGCCCTTCTCGGATCAAAGGGCTCGGGTAAGACCACACTCGCTGAAGCAATGCTCTTCGAGTGTGGAGTTATAAAACGTCGTGGCTCTATTGATGCCAAGAATACAGTTTCAGATTATTTCCCGGTTGAAAAAGAATATGGATATTCCGTATTTTCTACTGTATTCAATGCTGAATTTCTCGGCAAAAAACTCAATGTTATCGACTGTCCGGGTGCTGACGATTTCGTAGGCAATGCATACACTGCTCTTGGAGTATGCGACACCGGCGTAGTGCTTGTCGACGCCGACTACGGTGTGGAGGTAGGTACACAGAATATCTTCCGCACAACAGCACAGCTGAAGAAACCCGTCATTTTCGCTCTCAATCACATTGATGGTGAAAAAGTCGATTTTGATAATGTCATGGAGCAGCTCTATGATAACTTCGGTAAGAAAGTTGTTCCCATCCAGTTCCCGATTAACGTGGGCCCCGGTTTCAACGCTCTTATTGACGTTCTGCTCATGAAGAAATATGAGTGGGGTCCCGAGGGTGGCACTCCGACAATATCTGAGATACCTGAAGAGTATCTTGAGCGTGCCGAAGAGATGCACCATAATCTTATTGAGGCAGCTGCAGAAAACGACGAAAGTCTTATGGATAAATATTTCGAGGAAGGTCATCTCACTGAAGATGAGATGCGTACCGGTATCCGTAAGGGTCTTGTTGACCGCTCTATATTCCCCGTATTCATCGTAAGCGCTCTCAAGGATATGGGAGTTCGCCGCATGATGGAATTCCTCGGCAACGTATGTCCCTTTGTTACCGATATGCCTTCTCCCCGTACTATATCCGGCGAAGAAGTGACTCCCGATGCCAATGGCCCGCTGTCAGTATTCTTCTTCAAGACCTCAGTAGAACCTCATATCGGTGAGGTAGCGTTTTTCAAAGTCATGAGCGGTACTCTTCATGCCGGCGATGATCTTGATAATGTATCACGCGGTGGCAAAGAACGTCTGGCTCAGATTTACACTGTATGCGGTCAGCTGCGTACCCCGGCTGAAGCTCTTGAGGCCGGTGACATAGGAGCGGCTGTTAAACTTAAAGATGTACGCACCGGCAACACTCTTGACGCTAAAGGCTGTGATTATCAGTTTGACTTCATCAAGTACCCTGCACCCAAATATACACGTGCCATACGTCCGCTCAATGAGGCTGATGCAGAAAAGCTGGCAGGCATTCTCACTCGTATGCACGAGGAGGATCCGACATGGATTATCGAACAGTCTAAGGAACTCAAACAGACTCTGGTTAAAGGTCAGGGAGAATTCCACCTCCGTACTCTCAAATGGCGTATAGAGAACAATGAGAAACTGCCTATCGAATTTGTAGAGCAGAAAATACCCTACCGTGAGACTATCACCAAGGCTGCCCGTGCCGATTACCGTCATAAAAAGCAGTCAGGTGGCTCCGGACAGTTCGGTGAGGTTCATCTTATTGTCGAACCCTATTATGAGGGTATGCCTGAACCGGATTCCTATAAATTCGGCAACCAGGAATTCAAACTTAATGTCCGCGACAAACAGGAAATTCCTCTGGATTGGGGTGGTAAGCTCGTTGTCTACAACTGTATCGTAGGTGGTGCTATTGATGCACGCTTTATTCCGGCTATTGTCAAGGGTCTCATGGACCGCATGGAACAGGGTCCTCTTACAGGTTCCTATGCCCGTGATGTACGTGTCATGATATATGACGGTAAGATGCACCCGGTTGATTCGAACGAAATTTCATTCCGTCTTGCCGGACGTAATGCTTTCTCTCAGGCATTCAAGGCTGCTAATCCCAAGATTCTGGAACCCATCTATGATGTTGAAGTTCACACTCCTGATGATTACATGGGCGATGTCATGAGTGATCTTCAGGGTCGTCGAGGCATTATCATGGGTATGGACGCTGAAAACGGTATCCAGAAACTCAGCGCCAAAGTGCCTCTGAAAGAAATGGCAAGCTACTCTACTTCACTCAGCTCAATCACAGGCGGACGTTCATCGTTCTCAATGAATTTCTCCAGCTATGAGCTCGTGCCGGGTGACGTTCAGGATAAACTCCTCAAAGAATATTCAGAAACAGTTCAGGACGATTAATATATCCTGTAAGCCCACAAACACTCTAATCATTGTGTCATGTCCTCCGGCCGGCTCTTGACCAAGCTGACCCGACCATGGCGAACGATTATGCCCTCAAGAGTGTTATAATGATACCCTGTCCTACACCGTTAGCGGCGGCAGGGTATCATTTTTATTAACCCGGGCCGACAGACCTCTCCCCTCCGGCCATTAATACCCTCAGATTATGTTTGAAGAAATCAAAGGAAAAGCCGAGGAGTTCATGAACAAGGACGGCATTAAGGAAGTGGTCGGCAAGGCCAAAGAGTTTATCGAGTCTGAGAAAGGCGAAGAGCTTATCAATACCGCCAAGGAGAAACTTGAGGATATTATAAGCGAAAAGACAGATGGTAAAGGTCTTTTCGGCTTCGGCAAATCAAAGTAAACACACTCTCTCGGACTGACACATCTAAAATCTGATATTGTAACATAAGTGTCCCCCGCAGCACCGGTGCTGCGGGGGACACTTATGTTACAATATCAGATTTTATCAGGCTATCGCACTATGAAGACAAAGATCGGTAATCCATATCCAAAGCGGACAGAAGCCCATGAACAGAATCACACTCAGTGTCAGCGATGAGGTACCCGTTGCTGTATAGACATTATATTCATCAGCAATAATAATACCTGAGAAAGCGGGCGGCAGAGCGGCTGCGACTACAAGCATCTTCAGGTTGAAAGGATCCATCTTGAATACCAGACCCAATATCAACACTACGGCCGGCATGACTATCATCTTAAGTATCGAACCGAGTACGGCCTGCCAATTGATTGTAATTTTTATAGCAGAAAGAGTAATACCGGCTGAGAACACTGCCATCGAAGCATTGGCCTTAGCAATAAGATCGAATGAAGGGCTAAGCCATTCAGGCCATTTTAAGCCGCATAAAACCAATATTACCGCAAGGATAGGCGCCCAGGCCACAGGTTGTTCCAAAGCGTGAATTACAGGCTTCCACGCGCTTTCTTTCGTCTTTTTAGGGTTCGTATCGTCAAGCGAGGCGTTCATCAGTGATAATCCCACCGGAATTCCGACTGCGTTGACAACAATACCGACGATTGCAACTACAAGCGCTACTGCCGGAGTGGTACCGAAAATAGGCTCAAGCACCGCAAATCCAAGGAAACCGATTGTCGGTGAACCGCTGATTAGAGCGGATACGGCTGCATCTGCACCTGTATTTTTCTTGAAACAGTAACGGAAAATAAAGTACACAAGCATAAAACAGCCCATGATACCTATGAGTGACACCAGTGTCAGTTTAATGTCACGTGCCAGCATCTCTCGGTCGGCCTGTACTATTGATACAAACAGGGCGGCCGGTAATGCATAATCAAGTACCACCTTATTGAACTTCTTCGCATCCTGGCCGTCGAATATCCCCTTCTTACCGGAAATAAATCCTGCCAGCATGACCACAAGGATAGGCACTATGGCATAAAGAATAATGTGTAACATAGTAGTGTGTTTTTAATAAATATGAAAGGCCGGCGAGGCACTGAACATTCAGTAGCTCCGCCGGCCCCGAAAGTTATTTATAATCTAAATTATGGGTGCCTTGTGCCTGATCAGACAGTATAGTCTATAAGAGGAGAAGGATTCAGATAACCGATATGACCGCTTTCCTTACCCGAATCGGCAGCAAGCTGTACGTCTATCAGACAAGGCTTACGCGAAGCGATAGCTTCTGTAAGAGCCTTGGTGAGTTCTTCAGGAGTCTGTACATAATATGTCTGAGCGCCGAAAGCCTCTCCGAGTTTGTCATAGCGGGTATGTATGTCAAGTGTAGTGGGAGCAGGCATATCACCTCCGCCCGGATTTACACCGATACCATTATAGATACCGCCATTATTGAATATAACTACCGTACAAGGAAGATTGAAACGGCATATAGTACTGAAGTCCATGCCGGAGAAACCGAAGGCGGAATCGCCTTCTATCGCAACAACGCTCTTGCCTGTGGCGACAGCAGCACCTATAGTCGAACCCATACCCATACCCATGATTGACCATGTGGCACAGTCTACACGGTGACGCGGCAGTTCCATATCTATGACGTCACGGGTATCATCAAGTGTATTCGCACCTTCGTTGACAAGTATTACATCTGGATTGGCGGCCAATACCGGCTTGATAGCGCTGAGGGCTGTCCAGTGAGTCATCGGCATTGCGGTAGACTCTTTCTTAAGGCGTTCGGCAAACTTGACATTCTCTTCTTTTGTCTTAGCCTGCAGAGCGGCAAGCCAGCTCGGATCAGCCTGCATCTGTTTGCCCTTCATTTCAGCGAGCAGTGCGTCAAGAGCAAGACCCATATCACCTACTACCGGAGCGGCGATAGGCACATTGCGGTCTATCTCTTCGGGATCCACTTCTATCTGAACAAACTTCATATCCGGGTTCCACTTACCGCGACCGAACGAAAGCATCCAGTTGATGCGAGCTCCTATCACTATCGTGACATCGCTCTTCTCCATGATGTCGGAACGACAGGATATAGCGCTGTATTCGCCGTTATCAGGCATAAGACCCTTTGCCATCGACATAGGCAGATAAGGAATCTTATATGTCTCGATAAGTTCTTTTATTTTATCATCTACCTGACTGTAAGCGGCTCCCTTACCAAGTAGTATGGCAGGACGCTTGGCATTGAGGATAATCTCGGCAGCTCGTTTTACCGACTCACTGTTAGGAGCTACCGGCGAGTAAAGGTCAACCGGTGTATAGAACAGTTTCTCAGCCTCGGCACGATCCATTATTTCTCCTAAAGCCGGTGTGGTCATATCAATATATACACCGCCCGGACGACCGCTTATTGCGGCACGGTAGGCTCTGGCCACTGCCGATGGTATATCACTGGCCTTACTGCAGCGGAAAGCTGCCTTAACCAGAGGTTTGGCTGTGTTATACTGATCGAGTTGCTCGTAAGTACCCATATTCATATCCACCATCGTAGGGTCACTGGCACCTGAAATCTGTATCATAGGATAACAGTTCACAGTAGCATTGGCGGTTGCTGTAAGTCCGTTCAGGAAGCCAAGTGACGATACTGTCAGCAGCACACCGGGCTGCTTGGTTAAAAATCCGTGAGTGGCAGCTGCCATACCTGCCTGCTGCTCAAAACGGAAGCTGTAGAAGTCTATGCCTACCTTCTGCATGGCGTAGGCGGCCTCGGTTACAGGTATACCTACCAGACCGTATACTTTATCAAGTCCTAAGCGTTTCAGCGATTGTGCTAATATATACATACCTGTTACCTGTTCGGGGAACTTGGGAGCGGGTGTCTTAGGGGTTGTTTCCATAGTTTTTTGAGATAATTTAAAAATACAGGCCTGTGGATTAACGTGTAGTGTCATTAGGAACGCACGCATCCCGCAGGCCTGCAAATCTTTAGTTTTTCATATTATTCCCCGGAGTTTTCTTCCGCGCTCTGCGGAATCTGACTTCGGAATGTCAGTCTTTTATTACTTATGGTCATCTACAGGCTGAGTAGTACCGTTCTTAGCCATAGCTTCCTGCTGCTCTTTGGTATATCCGAGAGCGGTCAGGATTTCTTCATTGTTACCACCGAGTGAAGGACACGGGCCATAAGTCGGCTGCCAATCGCTTATAGTGAAAGGACATCCTACAGTTACGAACTCACCTATCTCACCACCCTGATTGATACGTACCAGTGTGTTGCCGTCATAGAGAGTTTCATCTGTCATAAGCTCCTTAGTTGAGATTACCGGACCTACAGGTACTCCGAACTTGGCAAGATGTTCAGTAACTTCAAATTTGGTTTTATCGGCTGTCCACTCGCCTATTCTCTTGTAGATTTCCTGTTTGTGACGGTCACGGGCGTCAGCTGTATTAAAGTCAGGATTGGTCAGCCAGTCTTCGAATCCTAAGCCCTTGCAGGCAAGCTCAAAGTCTTTTGCACCACGCTGCAGAATGATGTATACATAATTGTTACCGTCAACTTCAGAATCATAGCCTCCGGCAGGTTTACATTTGTAACACCAACCAAGAACACCACCGCCTTCGATATTTCCGTCACGGGGCACACAGTCTCCGAACTTACCGTCAGGATACTGCGGGAACTGAGTCAGATAACCTATCTTGTCAAGTGTAAGCTGGTCGCGAGTCTTGATACGGCAAAGGTTAAGACAAGCGTTATGCATAGACTGATATACATAGCTACCCTCACCTGTACGCTCACGCTGTGCCAAAGCTGCCAGCAGACCTATCAGAAGATGCATACCGGTATTCGAGTCACCAAGGGCTGCACCGCTTTGTGTAGGCACATCGTATGCGCCTTCCTGCCACCAGCCTGTTGTTGAAGCTGCGATAGCAGTAGCCTGGGCAATAGGCTCATAAGCCTTAAGATCACGATATTTTGATGAGAGTGGGAAACCCTTGATTGTACCATAGATACACTTAGGATTAATTTTGTGAACCTCTTCCCAGCTGAAACCGAGTTTATCCATAGCACCGGGGTGAAGGTTCTCGACAAACATATCGGCTTCTTTAATAAGCTTAGTCAGTACCTCCTTACCATCAGGAGTAGCGGCATCAAGTGACAGTGATTTCTTATCACTGTTCAACTGCAGGAAGTAGTAACTCGGAAGATCCGGATTCCACTGAAGTTCATTACGGGTAGCATCACCTACTCCGGGACGCTCAATTTTAATCACATCGGCGCCAAGCCAAGCGAGCATCTGTGTACACGACGGACCTGACTGCACTTCGGTGAAGTCCACAACCTTGATTCCTGACAGTGGAGCAGTTTGATTTTGTGCCATAATAGTTTTAATAATTAGTGTTTTTCGTGTTCGGGTTATACAAACTTAAACATGAAATAAAATAAATGTTTTCATTCTCTTTTCTAAGTCTCTTATGAGACTCATGTCGCTTCCACATCTGAATACTATAATTGCACCATAATGAGAACGGCAAGCATTATCGACATAAGACATGTATATATGGGAACCCTTTCTTTACCTATTTGTTAAGAGCAGGGTGTCTGAAGAACATCTCTTTGACGGTTTGCTATATATATAACATTGATACACTTAAAGTAGTTCACATAATTTTATAAGTAGCTCTTAAAAATTAATGAATATATAAAAACGCAGTTATTTTTGAGTCGATTCGGATGCGAAGCGAAGGAGAATACTTCATACTGTTAACACTACATAAATTATGTTTCCATAAAGATAGTCGCCCCTTTGCACCATTGTATGGTGCAAAGGGGCGACTATCTTTATGTCGTACTATATAAATTTAGAACCAACGTACGTAAGCAAAGTCCTGACGGTGAGGAAGCTCTGCATTCTTAGGATACATACGCAGACCATAACGGAAGTTACCGGAGTCTGTAAGTTTCTCCTTAAGCTCGTAAGTCAACACCGAACCGTCTTTGTGTACCACCTCAAGCGGTATTCTCTTCTCGTACTTGTCCTGTCCGTCTACAACACGGTCACACACAAGTTCTACACCCACTGACTCACCGAGACCCTTGGTATCAATTACACATTTGACCTCAAGAGGTTCGCCGGTATGCATAGCAACTACTGAAGTAGAGAAGTCTACTGAAAGTATCTGTATCTGGTCCCACTTGCTTACAACCTCTTCCTTCCACGCTACAATTTCACGTGCCTTGGCATAGTTATCGGCTACCAGTTTGGCAGTACGCTTTGCTTCCGGTTCATAGAAACGGCTGATATAGTCGTCAAGCTGACGCTTCATAGTGAAGTGAGGAGCAATATGACCTATCGAACGCTTGATTTTGTCAATCCACTCGGGGCTGTAACCCTTGTAATTCTTATTGAAATAGCAAGGTACTATCTCATTCTCAAGCATTGAATATATGGTAGCAGCGTCAAGTTTGTCCTGCTGTGCCTGGTCTGTGAATGTGCGCTTCTCTGTAAGTGCCCAACCGGCCATTTCATCAAACTTGAAGCCTTCATACCACCAACCATCAAGCACTGAGAAGTTAAGCAGACCGTTCATCTCTGCCTTTTCACCTGATGTACCGGAAGCCTCAAGAGGACGTGTCGGCGTGTTAAGCCAGATATCAACACCGGTCACAAGACGTTTTGCAACAATCATGTTGTAGTCCTCAAGGAAGATAATCTTGCCTAAGAACTGAGGCATACGTGAGATTTCGGTGATACGTTTGATCAGACCCTGACCTGCACCATCAGCGGGGTGAGCTTTACCTGAGAAGATAAACTGTACAGGATACTGCTCGTTGTTGACAATCTTTGCAAGACGGTCAAGGTCAGTAAATAGCAGGTGGGCACGCTTATAAGTAGCAAAACGACGTGCGAAACCAATGATGAGTGCATTCGGATTGATACGGTCCACAATGCTCATCACAGCGCTGGGGTCTCCCTGATTCTTAAGCCATTTCTCCTTGAAATCACGCTTAACGAAATCAATAAATTTATTCTTCAGGGTCATGCGCATGTTCCATATCTCATGGTCAGGCACATCGAAGATACCCTTCCATGCCTCGGGATCACTCTGATGTTCAAACACCTGAGAACCAAGTTTCTCGGTGTAGAATGCTTTCCATTCGCTGGCAGCCCATGTCGGCATGTGGACACCATTGGTTACATAACCTACATGGCTTTCGGCTGCGTCATATCCTTTCCATATACCGGCAAACATCTTTTTAGATACCTCACCATGCAGCCAGCTTACACCGTTAGCCTCCTGACATGTATTGAGTGCGAAAACACTCATTGAGAAACGCTCGTTAGTATCAGGATTTTCACGACCCATATTAATAAGATCGTTCCATGAGATACCCAACTTAGCGGGATACTCTCCGAGATATTTGCCGAAAAGTGACTCCTCGAAGTAGTCATGACCGGCAGGCACAGGAGTGTGTACTGTGTAGAGTGACGAAGCACGCACCACTTCAAGAGCAACATTAAAAGGAAGATGCTCCTTCTGTACATAGTCGGCCAGACGCTGCAGGTTCAGCAGAGCGGCATGACCCTCATTGGCATGATATATATCAGTCTTGATTCCAAGACGATTCAGCATATAAATACCACCAATACCAAGAAGATACTCCTGCTTCAGACGATTCTCCCAATCACCGCCATAAAGAGTATGGGTAATGTTACGGTCATACTCCGAGTTCATGTCAAAGTCGGTGTCAAGCAGGTACAGATTCATACGGCCTACATTCACACGCCATACATGGCAGTAAATGATACGGCCGGGATAAGGCACTTCAAGCACCAGCGGCTGACCGTCCTCACCCAATACAGGGTCGATGGGAAGCTGTTCGAAATTCTGGGCCTCATAGTTGGCTATCTGCTGACCGTCTATCGACAGTGACTGCTGGAAATAACCGTAACGATACAGGAAACCTACAGCTGTCATATTGACACGGCTGTCAGAAGCCTGCTTGATGTAGTCACCGGCCAATACACCGAGACCACCGCTATATATCTTGAGACAGTTGCACAGACCATATTCCATAGAGAAATATGCTACTGACGGAATGTCGTTGCGTATAGGCTGACTCATGTAGTCATTAAACATACCGTGTACCATTCCGATACGCGACATCATAGCCTCATCGGCAAGAATCTCCTTGTAACGCTCGAACGAAAGACGCTGAAGGAGCATCACGGGGTTCTCACCTACCGCACGCCAGAGAGCAGGGTCAAGGTCATGAAAGAGTGCCTTACCTTCGCTGTTCCATACCCACCACAGATTCTTGGCCAGCTCCTCGAGTGGTTTAAGTTCCTTAGGCAACACCGAACTTACAGTCAGGTTGCGCCATACAGGCTGATTGCTATTGCTTACTTGAAGTTTCATTAGTTTATTGCTTGAGTTGTTTTCCTTTATTGCTTTTTATGTTAGTGCTTGATTTGACGCTCCGATGCGTTTGTCTGTGCCACCTCGAATGCTTTGTCGTAGTGCTCGATAAACAGAGCCCAGTCAGCCTTTGCTGCTGTCGCTACAGCGGCTTCACGGGCTTCTGCAATTTCAGCGGCAGTAGCGTCTCGCTGTGTCGCTATCTGACAGGCTATCGCTTCAGCGGCTATCTCATAATTGGAGTCTGTACGTGCAATCACCTTGACGCCACAGGCATAAATATCATCGTCGAAATTGCCTGATATCCATTGTCCGAATCCTGATTTATCACTTGTTACGGTGGGTACACCGAATGCAATGCTTTCAAGCGGTGTGTAACCCCAGGGTTCGTAATATGACGGGAATATTGTCAAATCGAGGGCCGGTAACAGGTCATAGTATTTTATGTTTACTATACCATCATCACCGTCAAGATAACATGGCACGTATACCACATTTACTTTACCGTTAAAATTTCCGTTTTCTTCAAGACTACGTACACGACAAGCTACCGCATCACTCTCCTCGTTATTAAGACGGTGAGTGAGATAATCAGGATATACAGGTGCATCGCCGTGATAGTCAAGGTCAAAACTCAGATCGGCCACCGGTTCTTTTACCCAAGCGGGGACAAGCACAAATGCAAGCACATTACGGCTTGTATGTTCGGTCGAGTCAAGGCGTTCAAGACGTGCCAGTGCGTCAAGATAAATATCAAGACCTTTATTTCGGTATTCGTTACGTCCGGAAGTGGCTACAAGCATTGTGTCAGGAGACAGATTGCGTCCTTTCAGCAGTGAGCCTATGCGTAACAGACGCTCACGGCCTTGCTGACGCTGACGGGCGTAAACACGGCTGCCGGGAACAAAGTCCGGTTCAAAACCGTTGGGAGTCACTACCTGAGGGCGTATATCAAGCAGTTGTTCACATTCACGGGCTGTAAGTTCGCTCACCGCTGTGAAACAGTCAGCCTGATGAGCAGCCGCTTTCTCAAGCGAATGTTTCGACTCCATATTGAGCTCACGGGCCATCTGGTCACCGTAATACCCTTCAAAATAATCGTACAGTGGCTTTCCGTTACCGCAGATACTACGTCCTATGCACGTGGCATGGGCTGTAAATACTGTAGCAGCTTCCGGCATGTGACGTTTGAGCCAAAGCAGGCCCATTCCGGTAGTCCACTCATTGAAATGACCGATTACTTTATTTCCGTCCACACCCATATAGTGTGCCAGTTCCTGCATGACTATGGCTGAGGCTACTGCAAAAGCACAGCCTTCATCATAGTCTCCATACGAATGTAATGAGTCTACACCATAGTCTTTCCACATCTCTCCGTATATACGGGGCAGTTCGGGATAAAGTGTGTCAAATTTGACCAGAACCACCAGCGGTGAGCCCGGTATATCCCAGCGTCCCACACGTATCTGAAGCCCTAAAGGCAACCTCATACGGGTCGAAGCGCTTTTCAGTAATGTCTTTTTCTCTACAAAATAGGGTGAGGGCTTCTCGGGAGGCCATACATCAGGCCCTATAAACACAAGCCGATCGCCCAATTGACGGTGTAGTACACGCGCTTTAGTCGAAAGCACAGTATATATGCCACCTATTTTATTACATACTTCCCAACTTGATTCCATAAGCAGCTCTATCTTGTCTGCTGTACGGAAATTGGCAGTTTCTTGCATCTCTCTTAGATCTTTCGTAGTTTAGTTAAGCCTCTTCAGGACAATGTCGCTTCTAACAGACTTGACCGGAAGTAGCGTTTCAACACGCTTTATTAAGAGTGTTTGGACGGCTTGGTGCCGACCTTTGAAAATGCAAAGTTACAACTTTTTAGGGTCTTATGCAATTCACATTAACAATTTACAACCTACAACCACTGAAAAGCATATACTTCCGTAAGGTTCGGATATATAAGTTCCCCTCATTATCGGTATCAATTTAAGAATTATCAAAGAATATGCGTATCTTTTACATATCAATAAGTTTTATCATCTTATTCACTTTTTCTTCTCCCCTATTTTTTCTAAAGCAGTCCGTATTTATAACATGGTTATATCTGTATTACCCTCTCTCCTATCCATTCCTTATTTTTAGATTTATTTTTACTATTTCATCTATTTTTAACACAAACCTCGGGGAGTCGGACGTCCGACTCCCCGAGGTTTGTGTTAAATTGGCCTTTTGCCAGAGCTTCTCAATACTGCAGTTACATATCTTTCATCAGAGTCTGCCCGGCTCAGTCAAATAGAATTCGAATCAGAAAGGCAGATCATCGCTATCATTGCCCTGCGGTGCAAATGAAGCAGTTTGTTGAGTACCGAAACCACCTTGTGACATACCGCCAATGCCGCCTGCAGGTGTACCATAAGGAGGATAAGCACTTACTGCAGGTGCAGCCCCCATACTCCCGTCTGAAGGCATAGCCGGTCCCTGACCTTCGGTAAGTTCACGGGCTGCATAAGCACGGACATCAGTGTACCAGCGACCGTTAAACTCTCGGCTTTCTATATCCACTGACACAGCATAACTATGACCAAGCTGGAAATTGAGTGTGCTCACACGGTCACCAAAAACATTAAACATCACCTTTTTGGGATACTGGCCAAATGTCTCAAGCACCCATTCTTTCTTACGCCATGAGTTACCGGCTTTCGACACACCCTCTACCATTGGTATGTCAAGGATTATTTTTCCTTCTATTTCCATAATATTATCTGGTTTATCTTATCTACATAACATATTCATACCGTATACACAGAACGCTCTACATTTATGCCTCTGACATTCTACTTTTTTCATATAACGTACTTGATACGTCTCTGACACAAGCGTATTATAAAAGCCAAAGTTAGCATTCAGAGCTATTTATGTAATACAGCAGTAAGCAACTTGCCTACGGCAAGAAATGCAAAATTACATAAATTTACCCGATTTTACAACTCATTCTCCCACGTTTTTATTACATTTGCACTATTATCTTTATCTCCCTTTTCTCCTCAGTACATTATCAATTCCCGTAACATGATAGAAACAATAACACATTATTTTCCCCGCCTCTCCGATCGGCAGCGTCAGCAGTTTGAACAGCTCATGACTCTTTATCCCGAATGGAATGAAAAGATTAACGTAATCTCCCGTAAAGACATTGATAACCTCGAAGTCAATCACCTTCTGCACTCTCTTGCCATAGCCAAATTTATCAACTTCACACCCGGCACAAAAGTTCTTGATTTCGGCTGTGGCGGAGGTTTACCCGGTATTCCGTTAGCCATAATGTTTCCGGAAGTACAATTCCACCTCATCGACCGCATAGGTAAAAAAATACGTGTAGCGCAAGAGATAGCTAAAGCCATAGGTCTGACAAATGTCACTTTTCAGCATGGAGACATCGGCGAATGTCATGATACATACGACTTCATCGTCTCACGTGCTGTCATGCCACAGGCCGACCTACTCCGCCTTGCACGTAAGAATATCTCCAAAAAGCAACATAATGCCTACCCTAACGGTCTCATCACTCTCAAAGGAGGCGATCTTCAGCAAGAACTTGCAACCATCCGCACACAGTCTGACGTTATAGACATACAGACCTACTTTTCCGAACCCTTTTTCGCTACTAAGAAAATTGTCTTCACCTCTCTTTAAGCTCTCCTTTCTCCCTCCTCATTTTTCTGCTCTCTATTCTATGACACAACCGCTGTGACTAAATAATTATTTTAAACTTTCTTACAATGCAAGTAGCTATATTTCAATTTTCACTGTTTGGTATAAACACTTACGTCGTTTTTGACCCGGCTACCGATAAGTGTGCAATCATTGACCCCGGCATGGTTAATGTACGCGAACAAGATGCAATCCGTAAGTTTATAGAAGCCAAGACACTCGAAGTCACTCATATAATCAATACCCATCTGCACGTTGACCATTCAATAGGCAATACTTGGGCTGTCAAAACATTCGGTGCTCCTGTACTTGCTCATAAAGATGATGAATTTCTCGGTCGGTCGCTTGCCACACAAGCCACAGCATTCGGTGTTCCGGGTGAAGTTAACAATGTCAACATTGACCATTATTTAACCGAAGGCGAAAAGATACATATCGGTGAAGGCACTCTTGAAGTGCTTCACGTACCCGGTCACTCACCCGGCAGTGTAGTCCTCTACGATCGTCAGGACGGCTTTATAATAGCAGGTGATGTTCTTTTCTCCGGGAGTGTAGGTCGTGCCGATCTTCCCGGCGGCAATATGCACCGGCTTATAGACGGTATAACGAATAAACTTCTTACTCTCCCGGACTCCACCATAGTCTACCCCGGTCACGGTCCTGCCACAACCATAGGACGCGAAAAGCGCTCCAATCCCTACTTAGCTTAAAACTTCACACACTAAATTATAAAAAGCAGAGCCTCCCTCCGGTAGGAAGCTCTGCTTTTTTATCGGAAAAATAATTAGGTAGTTCTTAAAGATAAGAAGTTTATGGTTCAATATTCAAAGACTGTAGCTGAAACCATATATCATTTAATTTTTAAGAACTACCTATACAATTATTTTACAGCATGGCAGGCAGCCAATATAACCTCACTCACTGTTGGGTGACCGAATATAACATCTTCAATCTGATGCAAAGTCATATTGCGGTTCATCATATCGGCACACTGCTGTGCGAGATCGGCAGCTTCCACTCCCATGATATGAGCACCTATAAGTACATTATCATCTTTTCGGAATATGAGTTTACACAGACCTTCAGGCTCACCCATAGCCAGTGCCTTACCATTAGCTCGGAAAAGACTTTGTCCTTTACGAATGGCAGTTCCGGCCGCTTTGCAGGCTTCTTCAGTCATACCTACCATACCACACTCAGGTACGGTAAATACTGCTGAAGGTACTATGTCAAAACGTATATCGTCAGGACGGCCTTCAATAGTATTGAGAGCACGCAGTCCTTGGAATGAAGCTACATGAGCAAGCATCATACGTGCGTTGACATCGCCGATAGCAAAGATGTGCTGCTGAGACGTACGCATACTGTCATCTACGACAATACCACGTGGTGACCATTCCACACCGGCAGCATCAAGTCCGAGACCCTCCACACGCGGCGCACGACCTACAGCCATAAGCAGGTCGCTTGATACAACCTGTTTCTCTTCGCCTTTCACATCATACGTAACTACTATCTCATAGTCAGCATTCTGTTCTATGCGTTTGGCGGCAGCACCATTTATGATTTCAATACCTTTCTTGGTGAGAGCCTGTTTAAGACGCTTGGCAATATCGCTGTCAAACGGTGGAAGTATCTGCTTCATATACTCTATGACCGTAACTTTCGATCCGAGACTATTGAATATCGAAGCAAATTCCATACCTATGACGCCTCCACCGATTATGGTCAGTGATTCAGGTATATGGTCTATGTCGAGAAGTCGGCTTGAATCCATCACGCACTCAAGATCATGACCCTCTATAGGTAACGATTTAGACACACTGCCTGTAGCTATGATAATATTATCAGCTGTGTATTCCTCACCTCCGGCTATAATAGTGTGAGCGTCCTTAAACTCAGCGCGGGCATCAACGACATTCACTTTCGCTCCCTTAAGCAGAGCTGCAACACCCTCGCGCAACTGCCCTACTACCTCATTCTTACGCGCCATAACGCGATTGAAATCAAGGGTAAACGAAAAGTCATCTATACCGAATTGCTCCGAGTCCTTCATTTCACTTACCACAGCAGCGTTACGGCACAGACATTTGGTAGGTATGCAGCCCTCGTTAAGACAAGTACCGCCTAATGCCCCGCCGTTGAAAAGAGTTACGCTCTTGCCACGACGTGCGGCTGCCACAGCAGTTTCATAACCGCCGGGGCCTGCACCTATGATTATAAGATCACTCTTAAGCATTCTTCAGTGCCTTATAAGTGAGAATAGGATTCTTTGCGGCACCTGTCTCATCAAGTTTGCGGACAAGTGTAGTCAGAGGTGCATTCTTTACTTCATCGGGTGTCTCACGTGCCTCTTTTGCTACCTTGTGCATTACGTCGATGAATTCATCAAGTGTCTCAAGGCTTTCTGTTTCTGTAGGCTCAATCATCATTGACTCGTGGAACAGAAGCGGGAAGTATATAGTAGGCGCATGGAAGCCGTAATCAAGCAGACGTTTGGCTACATTAAGAGTAGTAACGCCGGTCGACTTGTCTTTCAGGCCGTCAAATACCATCTCATGCTTGCAGACACCTTCAATGGGAAGCAGATAATCGTCTTTCAGACTCTCCTTTATATAGTTGGCGTTGAGCGTTGCGAGCGGTCCGACATTCTTTATATTTTCCTTACCAAGAGTCAGAATATAAGCGTATGCTTTCATCATAACACCGAAGTTTCCGAGGAAAGTCGAAACGCTGCCGAGACTATCCTTACCGAAGTCTACATAAAACTTACCCTCAGCATCTTTACGTACACGAGGATTAGGCAGGAATTCTACCAGATGTTCAGCCACACCTACAGGACCGGAACCGGGGCCGCCGCCACCGTGAGGTGTTGAGAATGTCTTGTGCAGATTAATGTGCATGATGTCAAAGCCCATGTCGCCGGGACGCACCTTGCCTAACAGCGGGTTAAGGTTTGCACCATCATAGTACAGAAGACCACCGGCATCGTGTACCAGCTTTGCAATCTCTACTATCTCGGTCTCAAACATTCCCAGAGTATTGGGGTTGGTCATCATTATACCGGCTACGGTATCGTCAAGAAGAGGTTTCAGATCTTCAACATCTATCGAACCGTTGGGTTTCGATTTAACCTCAACTACCTTGAAGCCGGCTACCATAGCCGATGCAGGATTGGTACCGTGAGCCGAATTGGGGACAATGACTTTAGTACGCTTTTCATCTCCACGGCTACGGTGATAATGTTTCATAACCATCAGACCTGTCAGCTCACCGTGAGCACCGGCATACGGATTGAGTGTAAATTCTGCCAGACCTGCGATGTTGGAAAGTGCCTGCTGTAGATTATAATACAGTTCGAGCGCTCCCTGAGCTGCCTCAGCCGGCTGAAGCGGATGCACAGCCGAAAATTCCGGCATAGCGGCTACTTCCTCATTGATTTTAGGATTGTACTTCATAGTACAGCTTCCTAATGGATAGAAGCCCGTATCAACGCCGAAATTCTTATTTGACAGATTGGTATAGTGGCGCACTACATCAAGTTCGCTTACCTCCGGAAGGTCAAGCGGCTCTGTGCGCTTCAGGTCGGCCGGTATGTCGGCCATGCCATCAGTACCGAAGTTATCGGCTGGCAGTTCGTAGCCTTTGCGTCCTAGGCGCGAAAGCTCGAATATGAGTTTATCGTAATACTTCATTGATATTGTCTTGATGTGCGGTTGTGTGCCCCTAAAGGGCATATAGACCTATTCTCGCTCAGGCTTCGAGCATAAGAGTGACAAGCTGATCTATCTCTTCTTTAGTACGCTTTTCGGTTACTGCAAAAGTTACAAGGCCATCACCTGAGGTCAGCGGTCCCATGAAATCGTTGTCAAGCAGATGTTTGTTAACCTTTTCCATATCAAGCTCAGTTTTAAGGGTAAACTCTTTAAGGAAAGGCTTTTCACCAAACGCCGGTGCGAACTTACCTGTACCGATGAGTTTATTGTACAGATAGTGAGCCCCGTCACAGCACAGCTTATTCACTTCTTTCAGACCCTCTTTACCCATCAATGACAGATAAATGGTGGCATACAATGCCATAAGGCTCTGATTGGAGCAAATATTACTTGTAGCTTTCTCACGACGTATGTGCTGTTCACGGGCCTGCAGTGTCAGAACGTATGCACGTTTGCCGTCAGCATCGGTGGTAGCGCCTACTACGCGACCCGGCATTTTACGAAGCTGTGCCTTATCGCAGGCTATATAACCTAAATACGGGCCACCGAAAGCCAGTGGCATACCTAACGTCTGACCGTCACCGCAGGCTATATCGGCACCCCAGCCTTTCGGTGTGCGCAGAACAGCCAGTGTCGAAGGATCGGCATTGATAGTAAGCAAACCTTTTGCGGCGTGTATGGCATCAGCCAGACCTGTGAGATCTTCAATTATACCATACTTATTAGGTTGAGGTACTATAACACCGGCTACATCACCTTTCTGAAGCTCGGCCTTTATAGCCTCAAGGTCGCTCACACCGTCTTTCTCAGCTACTACTGTCAGGTCAACACCATGGAAACGTACATAAGTTTCAACCACACGTACTACGGCATCAGCTACAGTGGCTGAGATCAGAACACGGTTTTTCTTTTTGGCGGCAGCTACCATCATGAACATTGCTTCGGCTGTAGCGGTAGATCCGTCATACATAGAAGCATTAGTAGCCTCCATACCTGTCAATTCGCATATCATGGACTGATATTCGAAGATGTACTGAAGTGTACCCTGCGATATTTCAGGCTGATAAGGTGTATAGGCTGTATAGAACTCACTACGTGCAAGCAGATGGCCTACTGTAGCGGGGCTATAATGGTCATAAGCACCACCGCCGGCAAATATGGTCAGCTGACGGTTTTTCTTGCCCAGCTCACCGAAGTGACGGCGCAGCTCTATCTCGGACATAGCCGAGGGTATGTCATATTCCTCTTTGAAGATTACCTCCGCAGGCACATCGCTGTAGAGGTCATCTATCTTCTCCACACCGATTTTATCCAGCATCTTACGGATATCTTCTTCAGTGTGCGGCATGAATTTATTGCTCATATTATTTAGGTCAGGTTGTTAACACGCAGGACGCGGCAGGGAACACCGTGGCTCTCACTGTGTTCCCGCCACGCCCGGCCTTGATTGCCGAGGAGCAGCTCACAACACATTCATTATGTGTTTGTATTCTTTCTTACTCCTCGATATTTCTCTTCTTACTCCTCGCAGATCTTTGCGTAGGCAGCGGCATCGAGCAGACCCTCTACAGCCTCTGGGTCACTTATTTTAACCTTCATGATCCAGTTCTCGAAAGCATCTTCGTTGATAAGTTCGGGAGCATCTTCAAGGGCCTCATTGATTTCAACCACCTCACCGCTTACAGGTGAAATAAGATCGCTGGCTGCCTTTACTGACTCAACAGCACCGAAATCCTCGCCTGCTACTACCTCATCGCCTACTTCGGGCATGTCAACATACACGATGTTACCCAAAGCGTGCTGTGCATAGTCAGTTATACCTACAGTGGCTATGTCGCCTTCGAGTTTTACCCACTCGTGTGAATCCGCATAACGGAGTCCTTCAATGATCTTGCTCATAATCGTTTTATCTTGATATGTTGTTATTGTTGTCGATTATTTTTTATAGCTCTTGTCGTAAAAACGCTTTTTAACTACCTTGGCAGGGAAAGTCTTTTTGCGGATACGTACTTCCACCTCGGTTCCAAGCTTGTCATAAGGCTTATTAATCATAGCCATAGCTACGCTCTTACCGGTTGATATGGAACGATAGCCGGTGGTAATCTCACCTACCTGCTCTCCATTTACCTCTACAGCATAACCGTGACGCGGTATAGCGTTGCCTTCAAGTTCAAGACCTACAATACGACGCTTTACACCCTCTGCCTTCTGCTTGGCAAGTGCTTCCTTACCTATGAACTCAGGCTTGTCAAGTTTTACAAACATCGAGAGACTTGCCTCAATGGGTGTGATGTCCTCAGCTAACTCGTCACCATAGAGTGGAAGACCTACTTCAAAACGCAGGGTGTCACGACAGCCGAGACCGCAAGGCTGTACACCGGCCTCCATAAGTTTGTCCCATACCTTACGGGTGAAGTCATGGCTACCGTATATCTCGAAACCATCTTCGCCTGTATAGCCTGTACGGCTTACGATTACTTTTTCACCATCAATATCAAATGTCTTGAATGTGTAGAATTTGATATCCTCTACCGGTATTCCGAGTACGTTGATAACAGTTTCCTCGGCTTTCGGACCCTGTATGGCTACCTCACCATAGTAATCACTCTCATTTGTGACTACTACGTTATATCCATAAGCGTTCTTCTCTATCCAAGCGAAATCCTTAGCGATATTCGAGGCATTGATGACAAGGAAGAATTCCTGATCGTTAACCTTGTAGACAAGAAGGTCATCTACTGTTCCACCATCTTCCTTACACATCATGCCGTAGAAAATCTGTCCGTCGGGCGCGCCGGTCACATCATTGACGAAGATATGGTTCACATATTTCTCAGCATCCGGACCAATCACACGTACCTCGCCCATGTGTGAGACATCAAATACGCCTACGTTAGTACGTACTGCGTTATGCTCTTCCGTAATGCCCTTGTACTGTATGGGCATATCAAAACCGCCGAAAGGCGACATCTGAGCGCCTAACTTCACATGACGGTCATGAAGACACGTCTTGATAAGATTTTCTTCCATTTGTATGATTGTTATGTTAGTGTTCCTGACTTCATGGCGGCTCTCCGTCTGAACGGGCAACCATTTAGATAAAAGGGTTCGGCCCTCGGCCGCAATTCTTCCCCAAAGTTAACAATTGACTACCTATCTACCAAATTTCCTACCCTAAAAATTTTAAACCCCTCCCCCTTCTTCCTATGTAAATCTCACCATCGAACAGTTAATTCCCCCGGACCTCTTTCAGACCCGGGGGAATTAATGCTCACCTTAGCTTCCGTTTCTCAAAAAATCTACGTGTGGCTACCAGAAAAAGGACTGCTCCTCCTGCCTGCATCAGAGCTACAAGATCAAAAGCTACTGCAAAGCCGACATATTCCGCAACAAAGCCTCCGGCAAGAATACCGAGACCCATACCTAAATCCCATGATATAAGTATTGACGAATTAGCGGTACCTCTCTGATCATTACGTCCCATGTTGACAAACATATTTAGCATAGCCGGATACATCTGTCCGTTACCAAGTCCTATTAGTAATGCTGACAGGTAATAACTCCATTCCCCAAGACACAGAGCAAACAGACCATAACCTAATGTAGAGATTATTACGCCTATTGCTCCGTTGCGTGTCAGTTTACCCGCTCGTAGTGACCTTGTGCCTATAAGGCGTGATACCATCAGACCTACCGACAATAATAGAAAAAAGATACCCGTACCATCAGTAATACCCAGACGATCGCGCCCGTATATAGCCACATAGTTGCTCATGACTCCCCAGCACAGACCGAAAAAACAGATATTAACTGCAAGTAGCCATGCTCGCCCGAGAAAGAAATGATCAAGGCTCACAGCAGGTTTACCTTTGACAAGCGCCCGACGCGGTAGCTTAACCTGTGTCGAAGATAAAAAACCTATCATAGCCAACACCAGTGACACCCAGAACAGAAGTTCGAAATTGTCTGTCCGATTATATAAATATATGCCGGCACTCGGAGCAGTGGCCATAGCCAGATTATTACTGAGTCCGTAATAGCCTATCCCCTCACTGCGACGGCTCGACGGTGTCACATCTATTGCTACCGTACTGTTGGCTACCGTAGTGGCTCCGAAAGGTAAGCCGTGTAAGGTTCTGACTATACCGAACATGAGAAGCGTACCGGCCCCGACATATCCGGTAAAACATATAAAAAAGAAAAAGAAACACAGTACAAGTACTTTCTTTCGGTCGAAACAGTCAACTACAAATCCACTGAAAGGTCGCACCAATAATGTCGCTACCACATACCCCGACAATACAAGACCAATAGTGTCTTTATCAGCTCCGAATTGTGCGTCAAGATAAAGAGGTAGCAAAGGGGTAAGAAGATAGAAGGCGAAAAATAACAAAAAGTTACAACTCATCACCTTCAGATATTCACGGTTCCATAACCGCTCTTTCGTTTCTACATCCATATTACACACAACTGACCCCGCCACTCTTGAGGAGGACAGGGTCTTTGTTTTATTTTTCTATTAGACATTATATTCCAAAGTTTCCGTATTTACAGCTGTATCTTGATACCGGCATTCAGCAACAGTTCTTTGAGCCGGAAGTTCTCGGCACGCAAACAGTCATTTTCGTTCCGTAACTCATCATTACGTTCAGCCAGTGATTCATTGCGTTCCATCAGCTTATATTGATACTCTATAAGGCTCACCGTCTGGGCCTCAAGCTGTTTTATACGCTGGTGATGATCATCGTGATGTGATGAGTCATTATGCTGGTGTGCCTGTTCGTGAAACCGCGTCAGCAACAGAGTTATAAGTTCACTTTCCGACATATCAGCCGTATCAGTACGTTCTTTCTCTCCTTCTTTATCTTTATCATTTTCTATTTCAACGATATATTTATTCAATTCTGCAGTCGGAAATATATCGCGAAGTTTCTGCTCTTTCTCTAACGGTAATGGACTTTTACCTCGTTCTATAGCTGACAGAAAACTTTGATTTATATGTAGCTTCTGTGCCAGTTCACTTTGGCTTAATCCGTTATCTTTCCGGAGTCGTGATATGTCAATACGTTGCATGGTCTGATTTTTTATATGGTTTTTAGACTGCAAATTTAAAAATTTTGTTCCGTTTTCACCTCATCTTATACTCGGATATAATTTGATGTCGGGGCCGGATATACATATCGGGCCCCGACATCAAATTATATATTTTAGGGTTCTATATTTTCGAATTTCGTGTATACGATTCTACAGAATCATTTATGATGCTGTGACACCACGCATACGATCATCAAAAGCTGACAGGGCGGCTTTTGCACCCTCTCCCATTGCTATTACTATCTGCTTATAAGCTACATCTGTAACATCACCGGCTGCATAAACCCCACTTACACTTGTACGTCCTGACTTGTCCGTTTCTATCTCACCACGTTTATTAACCGGTACGGCATCGGCAAACACCTTACTATTAGGTGTCAGACCTATCTGTACGAATACACCAGATACCTCATAGTCTTTGATCTCGTCGGTGTTACGGTCTTTTACAGCGATTGCTGTGACATTACGTCCGTCACCTTTTACTTCAGTCACTGCCGAAGACAGGTGTACCGTCACGTTATCGTATTCCGCAAGTTTCTTTTGAAGAACTTCGTCAGCCTTCAGTGTATCGAGAAATTCAAATACATCTACGTGTGTACATATAGCGGCAAGGTCTATAGCAGCCTCTATACCTGAATTGCCACCCCCTATTACGGCTACACGCTTACCTGCATAGAATGGTCCGTCACAATGCGTACAGAATGCAACACCCTTTCCTATATATTGTTCCTCGCCGGGTACCTGTAAACGACGCCACGATGCTCCGGTAGCTATTATTACAGCCGGTGATTCAAAATTCTCACCACTGTCGCTGGTCAGTCGTTTAGTCGGTCCGCTGAAGTCCACACCTGTTATCTGACGGTTGTCAAATACACCTACATTATAATGATCAAGAAGTTTACGCAGGTCTGCGGCTAACTCAGAACCGGTAGTAAGCGGAACTGATATAAGATTTTCAATGTCTGTCGTGTCTTTTACCTGTCCGCCTATACGTCCAGCCACAACACCTACCTTCATACCCTTTCGGGCCAGATAGACAGCTGCAGTAACACCGGCCGGTCCTCCACCGGCTATCACGGCGTCAAAACCTAACGGAGTTCCGTCTGACACACCGTTGTCTTTACTTGTGCCGAACATCTTCTCAAGTTTGCCTACAAGCTCGCCCATTGATGCCAGACCTACATTCAGCAGTTCTCCGTTGGCATAGACTGTTGGTACTCCGTTAATATTATAGTCTTTCACCATCTGAGGTGCCACACCTCCGTCTATTACGGTATTATTGATTTGTCTATTGAGCAAAGCTATCACATTCAGAGCCTGTACCACATCGGGGCATATTGAGCATGTAAGCGATACAAAACTAAATATGTCTACCGGACCTGTAATAGATTCAATACGGTTCTGAAGAGCCTCGTCAGGAAGATTCCTACCCTGACCGGCTGCATTCAGCACAGCTAATATCAACGAACTGAATTCATGACCTCCCGGAATACCGCAGAACGTAACACCTAACGGTTCACCGCCTCGCCATAATTCTACTGTCGGAGCGCCTTCCTGAGTCGGTGCGTCTTCAACGTATAGACTAAGTGAGTCTGAGGCGCTCACAAAGTCACCGATAAATTCCTCCATTTCTTTACGACTCTGACTGCCCGCTTCGCCCTTTACAAGCAGCATTATAGGTGTGGTCAGTGTTGAGAATATATTTTTAAGCTGGTCTATAGTGCCTTTATCTAATGTCATTTTATTTTTATTTTTTAATGTTATTTGTCTGAGAAAGGCCCGCACTCTTCAGTTTGTCAGGGTGCGGGCCTTTCAGCTATATTATCAGTTGTGCATCTGCTTTTATCAGATCTTACCTACAAGATCAATCGAAGGTTTCAGTGTCGCAGCACCCTCTTTCCACTTAGCGGGACATACCTCACCGGGATGAGATGCTACAAATTGTGCAGCTTCAACCTTACGCAACAGTTCGTCAGCGTTACGGCCTATGCTTGTATCCTGTATTTCCACAAGTTTGATCAGACCTTCCGGATCACTTACAAAAGTACCACGATAAGCCATACCGCTCTGTTCATCCATCACGCCGAAAGCTCGGGCTAACAATCCAGTTGTATCAGCCAACATCGGGTAGGTGATTTTCTTAATGCTGTCCGATGTGTCATGCCATGCTTTATGCACGAAATGTGAGTCGGTACTTACCGAGTATACCTCCACACCCATTGATTTGAGCTTGTCATACTTCTCTGCCAGATCTACCAGCTCAGTAGGACATACGAATGTGAAGTCTGCGGGATAGAAGAAAAATACTGCCCACTTACCGAGAACGTCCTTATCAGTTACAGTTTCGAACTTGCCGTTATGATATGCCTGTACCGTAAATTCCGGTATGCGGGTATTGATGATTGTTTCCATATCTTTAGAAATTTTTATTTAGGTTATTATTATTGGTTGGGTCGGTTTCACTAACCTGCTTCGGGATTATCATTAGCTCCCGATGTATCCGTCCTGAAACCGTTTCATAAAAATAACCCTTGATTCATTATAATTGTTCATTATTAAAATTAAATCCTTATTAAATTTATATCTGATTTATTAATAAATTTTAACAAATATCACCTATTTCCCATTTCCAACTGTTCATCTGCCTTTCCCTTACCATCTCCTCTCCTTTTACTTCCTCCTCATTACTCTATTAATCTTTTACCTTCCCCTCAACACTTTTCCTCACCCTTTTATGCGTCAGCCTTTTGCCTCGGCTCACACCGCCCATTTTTTACATTAGTCTCTTATCCCGGCTCATATCACCCCCTTTTGCGTCAGCCTTGTGTCCCGGCTCAGTTAAAGTACTCCTATGTTCCTTCCGTGTTTGAGACTGCACCTACCGCGCTATAAGAATAAGCCTTGTGTCTTGAATATTCAAGACACAAGGCTTATTCTTATCCTCACGCTTCTTTTTATTTAAGTTTTGCATACTCCTCTTCTGTCACAGGCTCCAGCCATACGTTCTCTGTATTCTCTCCCTCTACCTCAAAGGCAAGGTGAGAAAACCATGAATCGGCTGCAGCTCCATGCCAGTGCTTGACATTAGCCGGAATATGTATCACCGTTCCGGGAAGAATCTCAACAGCAGATTTACCCTCTTCCTGATACCAGCCGCGTCCGGCAATACCCACCAACATCTGCCCACCTCCTTTCGAAGCCTTATGCACATGCCAGTTATTACGGCAGCCAGGCTCAAAAGTCACATTAAAGAAAGGTATCTGTCCAGTAGAGATAGGTGCAAGATAACTGTTACCTATAAAGTACTTCGCAAAAGCCGTATTAGGTTCTCCGATAGGAAATATCATCTCACGCTGAAAAGCGGCCTTAGCATCTTCGCCCTTTATATCATCATTCCAAACCTCTTTAGCAAGTCTGAAAGCAGCCCATGCTTTTGGCCAACCTGCATAAAAAGCAATATGAGTTATTATCTCAGATATTTCCGTACGGGTAATACCGTTTTTCTTGGCTTCCTGCAAATGGAAAGTCAGCGACGAATCAGTCAGACCCTGGCTGATAAGAGAAGTTACCGTGACAAGACTTCTGTCTCGAAGCGACAGAAGGTCATTTCTACTCCACACCTCTCCGAAGAGAATATCATCATTAAGATGTGCGAACTCAGGGGCAAACTCGCCGAGTTGCTGACGACCGGCTGTCTGTACTATTTTCTGTTGTGCCATACTTGTAAAACTTGTTAAAGCAAATAACACTGATACAATAGGTTTAACTCTCATTCAAACAAATCTGATAAATTTGCAATATTTTCCTCACAAACAATCTGACAAAGACACCAACTGCCCGGCTCTCTATCCAAAGTTTTACACCGACTATTAATTTCTCCATCAGAATCACTATCTCCTGCACCCACCCCCAACAGTCTTACACTTTGCAATACCGCCACTAAAGTAATACCGCTAAATGTACCACATAAATAATATCACAAATTTACACATAATTTCTTAAACAGACAAACACTCCCCCTATCATAGGCAGCCATTACTCCACTACCCATTTAATAAACCCTCTAATTAATTTACCCACTATTTAATAATTTACCCGTTATTTAATCCGACCTACTATTTTTATTTTAATTCCTCCACTACTTAATCCACCTGCCACCTGCTCTTTTACGTACGCTCTCCAATATCTCACTCTATTTTATTTTTAGTGGTATTCTATTTTTAGAGGTATTCCCTTAGCAACGGTATTCCTTTAGCAGCGGTATTCTCTTATCTCACTCTATTCACTACCTTAATCCACTATTTCAATCCTCAATCCACTACTATTTCACGCCTCTCCTCTTTTATTACTTCTTTCATACTTTGCCTCATCTTTTTTATATTTCTTATATCTTCATCCCTCTGTAGCATCTATCTTCATTCCTCTGTAGCATCGCGAAGCTGTTCAGTTCAAAAGCGAAACTTTTGTCACCCATAACAATCTTCCTCCATCCCCTCTCTATTATCTCAAAACATTCACGATACACATACTCGCTCTGATAATGCGAATCAGACAAATCCGTAGCCTCACCAAAACAATACTCATTAAAACGTACCACACACTTTCCCTTATCACGCCGGAGCATATATTTCACCTCCCTACGATGTCGCAGCATCACCTGTATACACAAATAAAATTTTCTTCATATTTTTCTTACACTACTAATAAACTTAGTCTATAATACCTCTCATATAATTTACCCTTAACAATCTATTCAAATAAAAGCTACAAAAGCTATCGTTTCCTAAAGCTCTACATTGATTTCTAAATGTCATAATATCCACCAGACAATATTAAGAATAAATATATCCTTATTATATATACCTCTAAAAATATAGAGGAAATAAAATACTAAAATCTATCAATCCATAATAAATATTTTTTATTTTATTTATCAGTATCACGAATTATCTCTTCCATAAATAAACTCATAACTAAGATTAATCTTATACTCTAAAAATATATACGAATAAAAATATATACGAATCATTATATATTTTACTTACTCCCTACATTATCATAATAATAACTAATTATCATAATAATATTAATTCTTTCTTATTTCCCCAAATCCTCAATATTCTTCCTTCCCCACTATTTCTATTTCTCATCCTTTATTTCACCTTATATAATCATATCTATATATCATATCTCCCATCCTTGTCCCATCGCGAAGCTGTTCAGTTCAAAAGCGAAGCTTTTGTTACGCGAAGCCTCTGCTACCACCCCCTAAAAATCCTCCGCAGATAATAGCCCATTCTGACATATTATCTGCGGAGGTTTATCTGACCGTTTATCTGCCCTGCTTCACTCTATATCTTTGAGACGGGTGACGCGGAGAATTCGGATACTCCATCTCCAGCTTACCTTCCTGTAGCAATCTTTTTATAATACGATTGCGAGTATGATTTCGGTTGCGTCCAAGAGCCTGGGCTATTTCGTCTACCCGTTTCCATGTACGACAGAATTTATTCAACACACGCATTTCATCTGAATCCTCTCTTACAGTATCAGATTTTGAGTCTGCAATATTATTACCACTTGTAACATGAGTAGATTCCACTTCGGGACTTACAACATTCATACTTATTACAGGAGAACTTATAACATTGTAACTCATTACAGATGGGCTTATAACATTCCAACTTACTGATGTAGAGCTTATAACATTAGATTTCTTTTCATTTGAACTTGTTACATCAACTTTTTCATTACTTTTACTTATTACACTATCACTTGACACATCGTTACTTATTACATCTAAACTATCTGAAAATAAGTCACTTAAAGCTGCATTTTTTTGAGAAATATTCTTATCTTTCTCACTTATAACATCAGCCTTACGACGTCCTCTTCCAACCTTTTTCGACTTATTTTTAGCCTTTAACGGTGCTTCTTCAACACTTGTCACTTCCTCGAAGCTTATAACATCAACTTTTTTACCCTCACTACTCGTAGTATCTACATTTACTGTAGCATCCGTTGGTTTATCTTGGTCTGCTTCAGCTTGACTTATTACATCTAAAATTTCTGATTCTGAATTATTTAACTTATCACTATCTATAACCTTATTTACTATAATTTCCTCCTTATTATCCTTATTTGAACCGCTTTCTACCTTCTGTTCACTTGTCACATCGCTACTTATTACATCATCTTGTATCTTTTCAATACTTATTACATCATTACTTATTACATTTCCTTCTTCAGAAAGTGTATTATCTAAACTTATTACTTCCTCGATCGGAAGATATAATTCAACTTCATCAAGTTTTCCGGTTTCCTCAATATACGGTTTTTGCCATTGTGCAATTCTCCAGCCCTGTAAAATTTTATCTACTCCACTGCCTGCTTTATCTGATTTTCCAATCAAGCCAAACATTTTTTGTAATGCAGGATTACGTGGTTCACTTTTTCCTCCCTCATAATATTGAGGCATTGATACAAGTAATGTACCGGGATTAGACATAATAATTCCCTTAGGTGTCTTATATACTTTTATTCTTGGGGCACCACCGTACTGTGCATGAACAAGACAATTTATCAACGCTTCGCGTACAGCTGTATGTATAGGTAAATCATCTTGTGTACCCTCCCCCGTAATCTCTACTTCTGGTATAAATTTATTAAGCCTCAATAATACCAGTCTGTAAAACTGAAACAGATTAGCCTCCCAGGTTCCGTCAGGATAAAGTCGGTCTATCCATCTCACGGTTGTCGTATCAGAAGGTATTTCTCGATACTCAACCATAAAGTCAGGAGCACATTCCGGATCAGTTATAGCTTCCTCCTTACCGAACATTAATATTCCGGCCAATGTGAAGCCCTCTTTACCTGTTTCTCTATCCTTTCTATATCCTCCAAGTTTACGCATGAGATCGAGGTCACTCAGTGCATTCCATGGATGCGATGGAGTAATATTAGCGAACATCGCACGATACTGACGAAATGAATTCATATCAATATCATCCCACGTATAATTATTGAGCACACGGCTTTCAATTTTTCCTATTGAAGAATCACGCTCTGCAAGCATCTGTCCGACTACAGATGGATCACACCTGTAGTCACCATCGTCATTACGACCAAAAGTTCCGATCAACGGGTCTGTACCTACATATACCGGACGCTGTTCTCGTGTGGCTCGTGGTACTATAAATTCCAATACATATCCATGTCCGTAAGGTAATATTTTTACATCTTTATCGGTTAGTAACGGAACACTTACTTTTTGCTGATTATTCTGATTAATGAAAAATTCTTTCTTTAATCTTTCAACCTCTTCTACCGATAGCGGAGAAGATGAAAAAATATGTTTCTTTTCTACTATGCCGAATAATATTATTCCGCCTTCAGTATTAGCAAATGAAGAATATGTTTCCCAGAATGAATCTGGGAAACCTCCTTTAGCAGATTTTAGTTCAATCTGTTTATTCTCATTGCTATTCCTGAGTTCTTCAAGGAAAGACTGTATCTTGAGACTTTCAGTTATGATTGACTGATCCATAATAATATTTTCTGATAATTATTTTTATCGCAACAAGTAAATATTACATACTACATATCACTTATTACTTGTCCCGTTCTTCTGCCGCGACGATGCAAATGTAATTATAAATCATGAGACTTCTACCCCACTTATATAAAAAATTTATGGTAAGACAGTGAAAAGCTGTCCTACCATAAATTTAATAATCATTAGATATTACATCGGATACTATAGTTCTTCTGTTATTTACTTTAGTATTTTCCGCTTCTCATCATCTGATTTACTCGACGCTGCACTGCATCATAATCTTGTCCAAGTGCTGAACGACGCTGAGGATTGTTGCCGTATTCTCCACGGATAACATTGAGTGCTTCCTGTTCCACATTGTCACTTACTTTAGAAGTAGGTTTAGCTGCCGGAGCACTTGCAGATGAGGTTTTATCGGAGTTATCCGTCACTGCAGCTACTTCCTGAGAAGCTACCTGAACCGCTCCTACATTTGAGTCTGCCTCGACCGTTACGCTGTCGCTCACATTAGCAGTAGTTTCTGTAAGAGCAACAGCTTCTTGATCTTCTTTCGCCTCTGTACAGCCTTTCGGCATAATCCAAATAATGATTACAACAGCTACTATAGCCAGAATAACCCATAACCATGCTTTTCCATAACCCTTTTTCTTTCCCGGGTCTGGAGACGAAGGAGGTATCGAATTACCGTCACCACCCCAACCGCTATTTCTGGAAGCACTTCCGGGTGTTTGTCTTGATGCTGAGGAGGCTGAGCCTGTACGGCCATTGTTATGTTGTGCTGCCTCCTCTTCGGGGGTCAGTTCAACACCTTGTGCTCCTTCTTTCTCTAAATTGGTACTGCGTTCACCCTTATCAAGATTGATATTTCCGGGGGGCTTACGCCTGTTGTCAGGATTTGCCATAGTTGATATTTTATAGTATTAGTTTATTTCTAAGCCTGTTCCATATCAGACTCATCTATGTTAAAATATGCAAAAGTACTTATTTTTTCTTAAAATCATATACAATATGTAACAATATTTTTTCTAAAGTTTCACAGCGTCTATCATTTTCTTTCACTATTTCATCTTCTCCCACTCCCATCTCCCAAGATGTTACAAAGAAAGCATAGACAACAAAACCCTAAAAAACAAATATACCAATTACCTCAAAAGCGTATCTAAAATATTAATTAACAATTTATTATATTTAATATAGCTTATACTATCCACTTTTACACGCCAGCCTTTTGTCTCAGCTCACACCGCCGCCCCCTTACCGCATGTCTAGACTCTCCGTCACCGTCCCCTTTTACGCGCCAGCTTTCTGCCTCGGCTCACACCGCCACCCCTTTACCGCGTTAGCCTTCTGTCTCGGCTCTCTGCCACCGTCCCCTTGCCTCGCTCGACTCACATCACTCCTCCTTTTGCCAGCATCTCTCCACCTCCCTACCGCATCGCCCTTTTGCCTCGGCTCATTCATAAAGTAGCCCTACATATTTTATCCCACTCTCAAATACAACACCCCTATCCTCTGACGTTACTATATATAATAAGGAGTAAATTATATCCTCCATAAAAAACAACCTTCTTATATGAAAAATTTTAAACCTAAAGCGTGGTTACTCCCCCAACCGGTATTAATCATCGGCACATATAATGCTGATGGCACTCCCAACGCCATGAATGCAGCATGGGGTGGACAGTGGGACATGAACGAAATCATGATTTCGATGGGATCACACGCCACTACCGAAAATCTAAATCGCTGTCCTGAGTTCACAGTAGCTTTTGCAACCGTAGATACACTAACAGCCTCTGACTATGTCGGCATTGTCAGCGCCAAAACACAGCCTGATAAAATTGCCCACACCGGTTGGAAAGCCTCAAAGGCCGAAAACGTAAATGCTCCCCTTTTCGACTGCTTCCCCATGACAATGGAATGCCGTATCAAAGAGAAGCTCTACGACTCTCCTACCGGCTACTACATCATTGCTGAAATCCTCAATATCGTTTGTGATGACAAATACCTTGCTGCCGATGGCAAACCCGATGTCGAAAAGATGCAACTCATCACCTTCGATCCCATTCACAACGGCTACCTTGCTCTTGGTTCCCGCGTAGGTTCAGCCTTCTCTGACGGTAAAGCCCTGAAGAGTCACTAAACAAACCCAACCGAATTATTACCTCCCACCATCGAGTTGAGTTAGCGGTTCCTTTGGAACAGTTCCAACAATCCCCCAATACAACAAAACACAACCGGGCAGTCCTATTAAGACTGCCCGGTTCTATCTTACATATCCTGCTTACTTCACACGATATACCTTACTGATAATTTTCCAGTCCTCACCATCTTTTACCAATGTAAACATATCGGCAAAACAGGTCTCACCAAACTTTGAATCTATACTTACGATCGCAATATCCGTAGCAACATCACACGATGTGATTTTATACGATGCAGGCTGAACACCTGTCTGGTCATAGTAGTCAAACAGAGCTTTTATTGGAACGGAAACAAGTTTACCGTTTTCAACATACGATATCGTAGCCGTAGGAGCAAACGCAGGCTCAGCTATTTTGCTATTACCTTTGACAGACGCTTCGCAATAAAGATCAAGAGCTTTACGGATTCCGGCTATCTCCTCAGCTGTAGCATTACAGCACTTAGTGCTGTCACAAGTATTTTCTATTGTACTCATAGTATGATTGTTATTTCTATTCTCACTGCACGATATCACTAAAATCACTGCAAGCACTGAGAATACGAGTGTAAATTTTTTCACTTAAACATATATCGGTTAATTTTTAAGAGCTACTTAAGAGTCACTTATCTTTAATTGTATCGGAATTTTGGTTATACGCCTTTGCAACACATTTCCATTCTCCGTTAAGTTTAAGAAGCAGCAGGAAGTCGGTGAAGTCTATGCGATCGCCCCACCCCTCTTCCAGAACACGCACAACGGCAACTGTCTCTTCCACAGCAAGGACATCTACACGGGCCTTGAAATTATCACCTGCCCCTACTGTATCTACGTTGTGGTAGAACTGGTTGATAGATCCGTGCTCCAACACTCCATCAAGTATACCGAACAGTACAGCATCGGTAGTAAACAGTTCCTTTGCATACGAACTGTCACCTTCAGCAACACTTTTCACAAACTTCATTGCAGCTTCCTCTACTGCAGCATATTCCTTTAGCTTGTCTCTCATATCGTACAGAATTTTAAGTTATTTATCTGCTGCAAAGTTACAACCGTAATACTAAGAAAACAAGTACCGAAAAATTTTTCGTATATCGAAAAATTTTTCGGTACTCTGATTTTCGGTAAGTAGCTCTTAAGAATTAATGAACACATAAAACTGTAACTCAAACCATATATCGTTTTATTTTTAAGAGCTACTTAATATTAATATTTATTACTTTCCCTCGTTGCATATTACAGTCAAATAATCCTCAGACGAGACGCCATACGGTATATCAAGGTCTGAAGTTGTTCTTGTTGCTTTATGGGCAAGAAGGATTCCTTTATAAGTTCTGTCCATTTAGATAAAGCTTTAGAGAATTTTTTAAATAGATTCGCAACGGCTTTTTCATCCATACCGCTATCGAGCATAGCTTTTTCAAAGTCCTCACGTCTTATCTTTTTCTTTTTACCGTTTAAAGTCAGTCCCAATTCCTTATCATCAGACCGTACTATTGAGGTTGATAAAAGGTCATACGCAGGAGTCAGCATATAATTTGCTGATGGCTTATAGAGAGAAAAATTTTTGAGGTTTACATTCGTATTACCCGTGAGCCACGAAAACACCACAATTTCCCAGAAGTTGACTACATCTAATAGTGGGGCCGAAGAATATTGACGGATAAGACTTACGATTTGCTCACACGAACCTTTCTCAGTCGGCCCCGTCAACTGTCCCATATTTTCCATTGCTATCTTTCCTCCTTTCTTAGTGAGGTCAATACGCCGAGTGATATAACACAGCTCTCCATCTTCTAACCGAATCAGAGAATGAGGTATGGTCTTTATTCCGGCAGCCTCTGCCAAGTGCATTACTAAATCTTCATTTTCGGGAAGATTAGCTACGTATTCAGCCTGAGGTTTGAGAACAAACCGTCCCCATAGTTCCACTATAATAAATCGTTGTGGTTCGCCTTTTGTCCCTCGTGTAATATCCAGAGAAAGTTTCGCCTGAATGTCCTTCACTGTTGTACTGCCCATAGTGACCATTTCCTTTGTCAATCCCTTTATATTATTACTGGTATAAGGGAGTTCCGGCACAACAGTCGATTCAAATATCTTCCTTGCACAACCTTTGTGATAGTCTGTCTCACCATCCATAAGAGGTTTATAACAGTAGAGGCACTTATTCATAGCCTCCGCTTTTTCCTCTTCCTCATCAGGAATTATACTCACATTCCCGATACAATCTTTACAACAGGACAGAAGCAACGAAAATCTATCACGAGCAGAAATTTTCCGGTTCTGTTCGGTAACGTCAAGCATCCACCTCTCTGGAATCAAACCATCAAAGAATGGAAACAACACTTTACCTCTATAAGGTCTATCTGTGAGTGGCAAAGTAAGACTTAAAGCCACTGCGTTATTCGATTTCAGATAATCGGAATCATAGCAGAACTCATAGCCCATATCATCTTCTGTCAATACTCCGGCTAATGCAGAATTGACAAATACCTTCGCACGTCTCATGATTCAACCTTTTTACCGGGTAACATTTCCGAACCAAACAAAGCCAATACCTGATTTACTTTATCCAGTCTGAGAGTTTCTTTACCTTGCTCCAGTTCACGCACAAAACGCAGACCGACTCCCGATTTCTGAGAGAGGTCAACTTGCGTAAGTCCATATTCCTTACGCATCTCTTTAACAAATTCACTCAATTTACTCATACTATACTTTTATACCTTTTCGGGTACAAATATAATAAAATAATTTTATTTACACCCTATAAGGTATAAAATAAATATGATAATATTAAAATATACCCTTAAGGATATATTTTAATATACAACAAATAAAGAAATAGAATAAATCCTTTAGATATTTTCAGAATCTGCACCAATGATTTTATCTTCTACGCACAGTCTTCTCCCCCGATTCTCCGACCCAACCCTCACCTCCAGCTCTACAGCGCGTCAGCCTTGTCCAGGCTCTTTACATATAACTTCACCTCGGGAGCGCAGTCTTCTGTATAGACACTCCACACCTAACCCTCATCACCAGCCCTACCGTGCGTCTGTCTTTTGTCTCGGCTCCTTAATCTAACTTCATCTCCGTGTGCGCAGTCTTCTGTCTCGCCCCCGCCCTAATCCTCACCGCAAGGTCAGCCTTCTGTCTCGGCTCCACTACCTACTTTGCGACCGTATCTATTCGCCTTGAAAACCATTTATAAATAAAATAATATCCTACAAAGATAAATACCCCAAGTACAAACTTGGCTATTTTCGTCAGCATATAGTGTTCACGCAAATACTGATTGCATAGGACAATTATTGCGCCATACAATCCTGCCATCAACAGCAAAATAAAAATTGCTGAGATAATTTTCTTTGTCGTTGAACTGAGCTTCATTTAATTTGATACTTCCTCCTTAAAAGATTTAGCAGATTTGAATACTTCGATATGGGCAATTCATTTTGAAGCAACCCAAGTATATACTCCAATTTCTCAATGACCTGAGGTCGATTTTATATCGTTTTAGATCCTTCTTAAGCTGAGTGCTGATCTTCAGAATCTTCATAGAGAATCAACGAAGTTACAGAAATTTGAGAGATCGAGCGTCTCTAAGAGTATGTTTACTTTTTACAGTTGTTAAACTTTAGATATGATTTATTAAGAGTTTTACAGTTGCAAAATCAATCATTTCCTCAGCAGATTCATCTGTTTGCTCATAGTTTCTTGAGAG
>JAAVDM010000028.1 GCA_014801815.1 Bacteroides sp.
ATTGTCAGACTCGAACCTGCTGAACCGTACTCTACAGCTGACCTTGATTGGACAAACGAACAATCGCGTTGCACTCAGGAGCATCTTGACCAGACACGTCGTCCGGCTATAAAGACATTAGATGTAAACTTTAATGATTATGATACAGTATTCATTGGCTTCCCTATATGGTGGCATGAAGAACCGGCTCTAATCCGCACATTCCTTGACAGCGTAGATTTAAAAGGGAAGCAAATCTATCCGTTCTGCACCTCCTACGAAAGCCCAATGTCGGAAGCAGATGCCACTCTTCAGAAAGGTTACCCTGAATTAAACTGGCATACCGGTCTCAGATTCCCGGCTACCCCTCAACAGATTAAAGAGTGGATTAAATAGAAAAATATCAAATATTACTCCTTAAAATAAGACAGACCATAGCAACGCACTACGGTCTGTCCTTTTGTTAATATTGTTAATTTTCTTATCCGAGATAGGGGGATTAACAAAATAAATTCGTAATTTTGCAGTGAATTAAGACAGAACGCTTCGATTTCGTTCCAAAAGCTATGTTAGGCTTCACTTTTAAGCCCTAAGATTCCACGGACAACCGCTAATCTCGCATTGAAGTCGTGATGACTTCCTCTCAAATCTAACGAAATCTGCCCTTAGTTTCAGCAACCGAACAGCCACAAGGCGATTGAATAATGCTTGGGAACAATTCCTCAAAATCCCATTTAGCCAAGTCTGAATATCAGACGATTATTCCAAAACTATGTACCCCATACTGCGCCGCAATCAACTCGGAGCTTCCGAAAACGGTCATTCAGAACTTCCGGCGCTATTATTTCAGACCGGATATCTAACGATAAAAGAAGCTGTCGAAGAGGGTAGCGAATTTCAGTTCGGAATACCTAACCGGAAAGTATTGGAGGGTATAATGTACGGTCTGTTACCGTTTGCCATACACAGTGATGATGATATGCTTTCAACAGATCTGTACAGACTACGAAGACTCGCCAATGACGGCGAAACGGAGGCTATGTTACGCTATCTTCAGTCATTCCTCGCCGGTATCGGCAACCGCCTGCCAAAGAAGATGCCGGAAATCTACTACGAAAACAATCTGTATATTATATTTACTCTAATCGGTATCAAGGTTTCAGTCGAGGTCGAAACCTCAGATGGGCGTATGGACGTACTGATGAAGTGCCGACATCATATCTACGTCATCGAGCTGAAACTCGACCGCTCGCCGGAGGAAGCACTCGAACAGATACGCCACAGACATTACGCCCTATCCCTCGAAAGGAGTGAGCTGCCTATCACTCTTATCGGTATAAACTTCTCCACTACAACACGTAATATCGAATCATGGAAGTGGGAAAAGCTGTAGCAACCTCCGACCACTAACTTCACAACCTGTCTATATATACCCGTACCACCGATAAGAGAACAGTACCTGCCCGGCTAAGAATAATATCTTTAAGGTCAAGCAACGGAACGTTGTTAAAATATTAATCGCCTACAGTGCGTTATATTTTGTATGAAGGTCTTTTCCATATTTCATCGCCGAAACCATAAGACTTGTATGACACGACTGTGTACGCTGATGTACGCGGTTCTTGCCGTGCTGTGCGTATGCGCAGCATCATGCAGCACAAAAAAAAATACGCCTGTATCGCGCAACTGGCAGGCATTCACAACACGCTATAATGTGTATTTCAACGGCTCGGAACACTACAAGGACCAATTGGCCACTATGGAGAAAGGCTATGCTGACGACTACACACGTATGCTGCTTACTCACCCGGCAGAAGCACGCGGTGACAACAAACTGCCGCAGCCTTCGGGCGACTTCAAACGTACCATCGAGAAGATGCAGAAGGCGATACAACTACATTCAATCAAGAAAAAACCGACTAAGAAGTCCGGTTCAGCAAAGGAAAAGGCTTTCAGGGCACGTGAAGAGTTCAATCCGTTTCTGCACAACGCATGGCTTACGATGGGAAAGGCTCAGTTCATGAACGGAGATTTCCTCGGTGCCGCCTCCACATTCTTCTACATTTCGAAGCACTTCACATGGCTGCCGGAGGTAGTCACCGAAGCCCGTCTGTGGCAGGCACGTTCATACTGCGCTCTGGACTGGACTTACGAGGCTGAGAATATACTGCATCTTGTCAAACCCAAAGACCTGACCGATAAAACACTCACACGCCTCTACGACATAACACAGGCCGACTACATGGTGCGTACGGAACAATGGCAGGAAGCAGTGCCATATCTTACACGTGCCGCACAAGCAGCATCAGGAGCTCAGAAAAATCGTCTGTGGTTTCTGCTCGGACAAGTCTATACACAGCTCGGACAGAAACAAAACGCCTATATGGCTTACAAGAAAGCCGGTTCAGGAGCCTCGACCGACTACCGCACTAAATTCAACGCCCGTATCAAACGCAGCGAGGTATTTACCGGCACCAACATACGTCCCGAGGTCAATGCTCTCAAGTCAATGACCCGTTATGAACGCAATAAAGAATATCTGGACCAGATATATTACGCTATCGGCAATCTGTACATGTCGCGTGGCGACACAGCACTGGCTAAGGAGAATTACGCCCTTGCCGTAGAGAAATCAACCCGTGACGGAATAGATAAGGCTCTGGCACAGCTGGCACTCGGTACAATCTACTTTGACGAAGGTGACTATGTGAAGGCACAGCCGTGCTATTCGGAAGCTGTACCGAGACTTTCTGACAATTTTCCCGACTACAAACTACTAAGACGCCGTAGTGAAGTACTGGACGAGTTAGCTGTCTATGCCGGCAACGTCGAGCTGCAGGACTCACTTCTGACTCTGGCCGCAATGACACCCGACGAACAGCGCGAAGCCTGTCAGCGACTGGTGGACGAATTAATAAAGCGCGAGAAAGAAGAAGCCGACGCAGCCGCACGCGAGGAGTTCATGGCACAACAGCAGGGACAAAATTCACCGATGAACCAGAACACACCCACGCAGGGCTTCCAGGTGAACACCGATAAATCATGGTATTTCTATAATGATATGACCAAGAGTGCCGGTAAGACAGAATTCCAGCGTAAGTGGGGTGCCCGTAAACTCGAAGATGACTGGCGCCGCCGCAACAAAACAAGTTTTTCGTTTGATGAACCGGAGGCTGATTCGCAGGAAAGAAACGATTCTACCGCAGCACCCGTCGACTCTGTTGCACTGAATAAGGCAAACGACCCGCACAACGTGGAATATTACCTGAAGCAGATACCTTCGACACCCGAAGAAATACAGACGGCAAACACTGTAATCGAGGAAGGACTGTACAACATGGGCGTCATCCTCAAGGATAAACTTGAGGATTTCCCGGCAGCACGCCATGAGTTTATGGAACTGGACCGCCGTTATCCCGACAATGAGTACAGACTCGATGTTTACTACAATATGTATCTGATGGCTGTACGTTCGGATGACAGCGCACAGGCAGAGGTATGGCGTCAGAAGATACTGACCGATTTCCCGGATTCTCCCTACGGACAGGCCATGAAAGATCCGCAATATTTCGAGCATCTGCGCAATATGTATGTACGTCAGGAGAATATGTACACCGAGGCATACGAAGCCTATCTTGACAATAACAACAACACGGTACACACTCTTACCAAAGAGATGGAAGCCGACTATCCGCTGTCGCCGATACTGCCGAAATTCGTCTTTATCGACGCACTGTCATACCTCACGGAAGAGAACTATGATGAGTTCAAGGAACGTCTCACATATCTGCTTCAGAAATGGCCCGACACTGATATGACCGACATGGCCGGAGCCATAGTCAAAGGACTTAACGCCGGACGTAAGCCTCACGCGGGTGTGGCCAACTCACGCGGTATGCTGTGGGAAACACGACTCGGCGAGACAAACGAAACCGGCAGTGACGGACAACCGGCCAACTTCGAGCGTGACCCCAACAAGCCGCAGTATCTCGTACTGGCATTCCCGCGTGACTCGGTTAATGCCAATCAGGTACTCTTCGATGTAGCCCGATTCAACTTCTCGTCGTTCCGTGTCAAGGACTTCGATCTCGAACCGATGAGTTTCGGTAATATAGGTCTGCTTATAATCAAAGGTTTCGCCAACGTGCGCGAACTTGAATACTACCGTGAGATAATGGCTCGCTCCGACTTCGGACTGCCCGGTGCCGTAAGACCTATAATGATAAGTAAGGCCAACTTCGAACTGCTGCTGCGCGAAGGACGTTCATTTGATGACTACTTCCGCTTCCAGGCCGAAGAAGCCGTCCGTGCAAAGGAGGAGGAAGTACTCGGAGCGGAACAGACTGAAGAACCGGATAACACGGATTTGTCAGAAGGCTCAGAAGAAGCGAAACCGTCAGAACTGTCAGAAGAGGCCGAATCATCGGAAGAATCCGAGCAGACGAAAGACCCTGACTCTTCAGAGAACTCCGAGGAGTCAGACCTTCCTGAAAGTTCTGAAGATTCCGCTCCTTCCGAAGTCTCCGAGGAATCTGTTCCTTCTGAAAACCCTGATCTCTCCGAAAGCTCAGAAGAGTCTGACTCCCCCGAGGTCTCCGCCCCCACACCCACTCCTTAATTCCAAATTCACTTAATCCCACCGACTATGGAAAAAATACTTTGGGCCGATGATGAAATCGACCTCCTGAAACCGCATATACTCTTTCTCAAGGCCAAAGGCTACGAAGTCACTACTGTCTCAAATGGTCGTGACGCACTCGATGCGCTCGACCACGACAGCTTCAACTTGATTTTGCTCGATGAGAATATGCCGGGTCTATCCGGTCTTGAAACCCTCACACGCATCAATCAGGCACATCCCGAGGTGCCCGTTATCATGATAACCAAGAGTGAAGAGGAGAATATAATGAATCAGGCTATCGGAAATCAGATAGCCGACTATCTTATAAAACCGGTCAATCCAAGCCAGATTCTACTTTCGATAAAGAAGAATCTGCACAGCAGCGAGCTTGTGGCCGCACAAGCCACAAGCGATTATCAGCAGGAATTTCAGAAAATATCCTCGCTAATCAATATGGCGGCTTCAGTCGAGGATTGGATGGAGGTATATCGCCAGCTTGTGCGTTGGGAACTGAAATTAGCAGATACCGACACCGCTATGGGTGAGATGTTGCTGATGCAGAAACGTGACGCCAATTCAAATTTCTGCAAGTTTGTCAAGCGTAATTACGAAGACTGGGTGACATCGGAACAGCATCCGCTTATGAGCAACGAGATATTCCGCCGCCGTGTATTCCCGATGCTTGACAAGGGGGATAAAGTATGCTTCATTCTTATAGATAACTTCCGTCTTGACCAATGGCGTGTGGTACAGCCGCTCATAAGCGAGTATTTCAATGTCAGCGAAGAACTCTACACCACAATCCTCCCCACATCGACACAATATGCCCGAAACGCTATCTTCGCCGGTCTGATGCCGTTGCAGATAGCCACTATGTACCCCAAGCTGTGGGTAGAGGAAGACGAGGACGAAGGTCTGAACATTCACGAAAGCGAACTTATACAGACACAACTCGACCGCTTCCGCCGAAAGGAGAAATTCTCGTACCACAAACTCAACGACTCATCGGCCGGCGAACGTTTCATACAGAAACTCAATGAAATCAAGGGGCTACCGCTGAATGTGGTGGTGATGAACTTCATAGACATGCTTTCGCACGCACGAACCGAGTCTAAGATGATACGCGAACTGGCCAACAGCGATGCAGCCTACCGATCACTGACAGAATCATGGTTCCGCCATTCGTCGGCAACGGACATCTTCCGTCGTCTTGCCGAACTCGGTTACAAGGTTATCGTCACTACCGATCACGGCACAATACGCGTCGATACTCCTATAAAGGTAGTCGGTGACCGTAACACCACCACCAATCTGCGCTACAAAGTAGGCAAAAACCTCAACTATAATCCGCGTCAGGTCTACGAGATGCACAATCCGAAGAAATTCGGTCTACCGGCACCCAATCTTTCAAGCACATACATCTATGCCTGCAACGATGATTTCTTCTCATATCCCAACAACTACAACTACTACGTGCAATATTACACCGGCACTTTCCAGCACGGCGGAATATCACTGCAGGAAATGTTGGTACCTCTCGTAACACTCACACCAAAGAAATAACCTGTAATAGTAATATAAGTCCGTTATGGGCTCAGCACAACGTCTTTTGCCTTTCGTTCTGTCCGGCATCCTATATCTGGGAGCAGCCGCTGTTCCGTCGCCTGACACCGGACAGCGCGACGAGGCACTGCGCGAACTCCGTCTGCGTGCTGACAGCGGCGATGGTGAGGCTCTGTACCGTGTGGCCTATCTTACAGAACGGGGTTATGACAGCATAGCTCCCGACAGTGCGGCAGCCACCGGACTCTATCTGCGTTCAGCTGAGACAGGTTATCTACCCGCCCAGAGTTATGCAGGATTCCTGCTATACCAAAGTTCGGAGGCTGCCGACCGCGAACTGGGACTGAAACTGATGCGGACAGCTGCGGAAAAAGGTGATGCCAAAGCTGCCAACAACTTAGGTTATCTCCTTGCCTATCCTACGGATACTGCTGTCGCCCCGTCATATCGTGAAGCACAGTATTGGCTCGGGCGTGCCGCCGCCGAAGGACTGCCTACGGCACAGGCTCAGTTAGCCGATCTTCTGAAGGCAGGACTCGGTTCAGCACCCGACACAGCACGCGCCGAGGCTCTGTATGCCGTAGCAGCGGAAAAAGGTGTGGGCGACGCACAACTGAAACTGTTAGCGCTCAAGATGCCCGAATGGAAACAGTTGTCTTCCGACACGCTCATGAAACTCGGACGCCGTTTCTACACTCACCGGGCACCGGCTGTGGGAGTTGAACTGTTCGATATCGTGGCTACACGTGATTCGCTTGCGGAGGCATTGGCTCTGCTCGGCGACGCCTTCAGCCGCGTACAGGGCGTCAGTTATGACCACGAACGTTCACTGCACTACTTCCTGACAGCAGCATTACGAGGCAACCCATCCGCACAATTTGTCATAGCCGAACTCCTTGACATCTTTCCGGACAGTCTGGAGGGACGACCTGAGATTCCTGAAGGCACCCCCGAGGCTATACATACTGCGGCCTACTGGTATGACCTTGCTGCCCAAGCCGGTATAACCGATGCTGCGGCCGCAGCCCGCGCACTGCTGACAAACGGAAAAAACTATTCTGTGACGGGACAATGAACTGAACCGACCCGTGAGGTGTATATATTAAGTAAATAGCTCTTAAAAATTACAAATCACATTTACGGTTATGAAAAGTACACAGCAATTCTCGCAACAGGCACAAGCCCTGTTTACACAGGCCAAGCAGGCATTAGCTAACGATATGGAAGCACGTAATATCGGCGCAATTCTCTGGAATAATGCTACGGCAGGTTTTCATTATATTCCCGCAGTAGTGGTACGCAACGGAGATAAGGCCAAAGTAGTACGTATCATGGGTCTATACCGTTATGACGGTGAGGTATATCTTATCGAAGAGGATAAAGCCGGTGTAGACATTAATAATTTCTATAATGAGGATACAGAAGTTCCTCCCGTAGTAGTGACACTCACCGAAAGTGTGGCCGAAGGCGACCTCGGTAATCCGACCGAACGTCCCGGCTTCACAACTCAGGGTTCACTCGAAGAATGGACAGCCATTGCAGACTGCTACTTCGAGGCACTCAACGAAGATCAGGACAACTAAAACTCGGCTTCCAACCTCAATTATCAAATAAAGAACATAGTAGTCTGAAATAAGACACGGATAAACATATAATAAGCGGGCGTCTCTAAGAGACGTCCGCTTATTATATAGTAACTACTTACTTATTAGGTAAGATGGAAGAGGTTTAACATCCACATAGACATGGCTACGTATATTAGAAGACCCACGACGTCATTGGTAATCTGTATAAAGGGGCCGGTGGCAAGAGCCGGGTTGACTTTGAGCCGTTCAAGAGTGAGCGGTACGAGAGTACCGAATACAGTAGCGAATATCACCACGCAGAACAGCGAACCGCCTACAGCCAGAGCCACACCGTATTTATCAGGTAAAGGCTGAGTCAGCATGATGTAACTTAAGACCACAACAGATATGACCACAGCGTTCATAAGGGCTATCACTACCTCACGGCCTATCTGTTTCCATGCGTTGCGTATATCGAGACTACCGTTGGCAAGACCTTGCACCACTATTGCCGAAGCCTGAACACCGACATTACCACCGGTACCACCGATAAGGGGTATGAAAATGGCCAGTGCCGTCACTGCGGCTATCTGGGCTTCAAAACCGCTCAGAATTATCGAATTGACAATACCGCCTATAATACCTATAAGCAACCATGGAATACGGGCTTTGGTCTGGGCGAACACAGAGTCATCGGCATCAACGTCTGACGATATACCGGCTGCCAGCTGATAATCACGCTCGCTCTGTTCGCGCACCTCGTCCATAACGTCATCGACCGTAATCTGACCTACCAGACGTCCTATGCTGTCAACAACCGGCATGGCCACAAGGTCATATTTCTCGAAGTCAATGGCAACATCTTCGATAGGTGTCTCGGTACGTACCGATACCGGGTCAGTCTCCATGACATGCTTTATCTTGGAAACCGAAGGGTGTGTAATCATCTTCTTCAGTGGAAGAATACCCTTCAGACGCTTCTCATTGTCAATTACGTACACATAGTAGATGTCGTCAAGATCTTCGGCCTGACGGCGCATTTCCATAAGGCACTGCGGCATCGACCAGTTTTCGTTGACAGTTATCATCTCGGTACCCATCAGACCGCCGGCCGTGTCTTCGTCATATTGCAGCAGGTCGACAATATCGCCCGCCTGCTCCATATCGTCGATGTGCTTTATAACCTGATCACGGTCCTCTGCATCAAGTTCCTGTATAAGGTCAACGGCATCGTCGGTATCAAGCAGATCGATGAAATGGCCTATCTGCTCGGGATCCATTCCTTCGAGCAGCTGCTTACGGTCTTCCTCATCGAGTTCCATGAGCACATCGGCTTTGGTCTCGTTGTCTTCAAGAAGATTAAACAGCCACTCAGCCCTTTTGACACTGAGTTTCTGAAGAAGTTCGGCTATGTCGGCCTGGTGCAGCTCACGTATCTCTTCGCGTACCTCCTGTTCTCTGCCATCGTCTATGAGGTCTTCGATACGCTCTATATCATGATCTGTGAATTCTTTCATTGTTCGTCATGCCCGCCGGCGCGGGCCACAGAGATCAATAGTGGAACGATGAGCCGCCGAGAAACTCACGCAGCAGCGATGTGGTGGGTATTTGGTCGACCGGTATATTTTCAAAATATCCAAGTAGTCTGAGCAGACGGAAGGCTTCGGCATACTGAGGGTCATTCTGAGGTACATCATGCAGAAGAGGTTCGGCATACGACCTCATCACACCTAACTCGAATATGAGCGATGAGTTGAAAGTGGCATCGGCATTCTCCTGAAACGGAAATATCCAGCGTTCCTCGCCACGTCTCACACTCGGCCAGCGCCGCAGAGTCTCAAGAGCCGATATATGGCGGTAACGGTGATCACGTACCACACGTCTCAACAGACGGTTATCGGTAGTAGATATCCAGTTATGGTTGTCAATACGCAGAGTGGTGAGTGCCGAAACGTACACTTTAAACACATCGGCCTGATCGAGTCCGCTGACAAGTTCCGGATTCAGTCCGTGAATACCCTCAATGAGCAGCACTTCGTCAGATTCGAGACGCAGAGGACGATCTTTGTCGATACGGCGCCCGAACTCGAAGCTATAAGTCGGCAGGTTGATTTCTTCACCGTCAAGTAGACGCTGGAGATCTGAATTGAGACGTTCGAGATCGAGAGCATGGAGATGTTCAAAGTCATAATCTCCGTTAGCGTCACGGGGAGTCAGATGACGGTCAATGAAATAATCGTCAAGAGAAATCATCTTCGGCGTCATGAGATTAGTCATAAGCTGTATACCGAGACGCTTGGTAGTTGTGGTCTTACCGCTTGACGACGGACCGGCTATAAGCACGATACGGCCACCGCCCTGACGGCGACGTTCAAGTATCTGGTCACTTATCTTACCGAGCAGCTTGTCGTGCATGGCTTCAGCCACATTGATGAGTTGTGAGGTCTGACGTTCACGTACAGCACGGTTAAGTTCGCCGACATTAGACACTCTTATAATACGGTTGAATTTAAGATGCTCGGTGAAGGCACGATACATCTTCTCCTGTACCACAGGAACAGCCGGCACCGTAGGGTCTGCGCTATCGGGAGGAAGAAGAAGCATACCTTCTTTCCAGGGCAACAGGTCAAAAACTTTGAGAAGACCTGTGTTCGGTACCAGCGGGCCGTAGAAACTGTCGGCGATACCGTCAAGTGTGTAGTAGGTGGTATATAACCGGCGCGTTGTCTCAAGAAGAAGAACCTTAGCTGTGAGACGCTGCCGACGGAACCGTTTCAGCACATCTTCCGTAAGGCGCTCCTTACGCTCAAAAGGCAGATCGGCTGCAACAAGTTCCTGCATACGTACACGCAGACGCTCGATAGTGTCCGTATCCACCGGCATGGCTTCCTGAGTGTCAGGGTCAACAAGACGGCAATAGTAGCCACGTGAGATACTGTGCTCTATACGGAGATTACAGTCAGGCAGAATATCATATAGGGCACGGTAAAGCATCATACACAGCGACCGTATCACAGTGCGGCGACCTACAGCACTCGCAGCGTCGAGATACTCCACTTGCTTGGGCATAAATATCGGAAAACCGAGGTCTTCGGAGCGGTTGTTCACGATGGCACATACAGGTGTAAAACCGCTGTCGCCAAATAATCTTGAGGCCACTTCAAGCAACGTCTCGCCCCCCTGCACATCGATATAGGACGATGTGTTGCGGCAGTATATCTTGATTGTAGATTTCATGGAAATGGATAAGTATTATAGTGGTTACGACACCATGACACTTCACAGTATCGTGAGGAGCCGTAAGTACGATTCCTCAAAATTAATAAATTCTGTATGGTTTGAGTGTCAGTCAACACGTATTTTCTGGCTGAAGTCACCATAACTGTCTTCGCTCAGTGCCATACGCACAGCTTCGGCAGGTGTGGCGGCTATCTGCCAGATGTCCTTGTGGTCAGGATGCATGAAGTGCTGTTCTATACTGCGCTCAAGCATAGCTGCCAGTGGGTCGTAGTAACCGGCGGTATTCAGTATCACTACTTGCCCGCGATACAGATTGAGCTGACGCCATGTTATGGCCTCCAACAGTTCTTCAAGTGTACCCACGCCGCCCGGTAAAGCTATCACACCTGTGGCCATAGCCAGCATACGTTCCTTGCGGGTGTGCATATCCGATGTGATTATCTTTTCGCTCAGACCGCTGTGAGCCCAGCCACGCTGTTCCATAAACTCAGGCAGCACACCTATGGTGTGACCGCCGGCTGACAACGCTCCGTCAATAACGGCTGCCATAAGTCCGCTGCGGCCGCCTCCACAGGCAACAGCCGTCCCGGCTGCCGCCAGAAGCCGCCCTGTTTCAAAAGCGGCGTCCTTATAAAATTTTTCTATATTCGGTGACGATGCACCGTATACTGTGACTATCTTTCTGTGCTGCATTTTCATATTGTATTACAATCGTGCTCCGGGCTAATATGATGTATGGGCAAATTTAATCATTTTTCACGCTTCAAATAGCACTGAAGTCCTAAAATTTCGTTATTTTCGTAGCCCTACAGGCCCCGAGAGACAATTTTTCGGTTTCACGGTGCCTTTATTTTGATATTCATGAGTATCACTACAGTTTCAATTGTGACCTACCATACCGACAGGCAGGAGCTGCGTGCCTGTCTTGATTCACTTCGGTGCGATGAGGTGAAACGTATATATATAGTCGATAACGGAGGCGAACGCCGCATAAAGAATTTTGTCGCTGACATACCACGTGTGGAATATATACCGCTGCGCAACCCGGGTTACGGTGCCGGACATAACGCCGCCATACGCCGGGCACTCGCCATCAGCGCCGACTATCATCTGGTGCTCAACAGTGACGTGCGTTTCAATCCCGATGTTCTACCCCGGCTCATAGCTGTCATGAATGCCCGTAAAAAGATAGGACAGTTGCAGCCCCGTCTTGTCTATCCTGACGGAAGCCGGCAGCCGGCGGTGCGTATGCTACCGACACCACTCGATGTGTTCGGGCGCCGCTTCCTGCCGAAACGTCTGTTTGCCGGCCGTAACGCCCGGTACACACTACAACATCTTGACCCGAATGTAGAACATAACATACCCTATCATCAGGGTAGTTTCATGCTGCTGCGTACTGATGCCCTGCGCTGTGTCGGGCTCTTTGATGAGCGTTTCTTCATGTATCCCGAAGATATAGACCTCACACGCCGTATACACCGCTACTACGAAACCATCTACTATCCTTCCGAAACCGTAATCCACGACCATCGTGCCGGTTCTTACCACAATAAAAAACTGCTCGCCATACACACATGGAACATGATACGCTATTTCAACAAGTGGGGTTGGTGGCATGACCCGGAACGCCGCCGTTTCAACGCTCCTCTGCGCCCCGGTGTTCAATTATCATAAAATCTCTGCACATTTATTTTCCACAAACCATATAAAATGCTCAAAGCGCCTGTCCTCACGGATTGGCGCCTTGTGTGTTTTCCATAATACTTCTAACTAACCTAACATCATGAAACGAAAAATCAGAATCTTTGATTTTCTGTATTTATAACATTAGCGATGATTAAAAAGTTTTGAAATAAGAGAAAATTTTTCTGTACATCTGATTTTATCCGTTTATCCGCTGATAAGATATATAAAAATACCGGACTGTCGCGTGACAGTCCGGTCGGGGTGAGGGCCTTCGGAACGACCCCCCTATCATGACTTTAGTAATGCTCGGAACTTACTTCTTGAGGAGTTCACGACCCTTCTCGATAGCCTGTTCGTTGAGGGGTATGAGCTTGTGATGACGCTCGGGCAGTGATTTCTTGAGACCTTTAACCACATTCTCCATAGGGAGCTTGTAAGGCATAGCCTCAAGAAGAGCACCCATTACCACCATGTTGTAGGCTTTGGAGTTGCCTATTTCAAGAGTGGCGTCCATAGCATCGATGGGGTAGATGGTTATATCTTCGCGTGTAGGACGATTGTGTATGCCGTTGGTATCATAGATGAGTATGCCGCCGGGTTTTACTTTGGGTGCGAACTTGTCGAGACTCTGCTGGTTAAGAGCGATGACAATGTCATACTTATCAAGTACGGGCGATGAAATCTTCTCGTCCGAAAGTATAACGGTTACGTTGGCTGTACCGCCGCGCTGCTCGGGACCGTAAGAAGGCATCCATGTCACCTCTTTATCGTCCATAAGGCCGGAATAAGCCAGAATCTTACCCATAGAGAGTACGCCCTGACCGCCGAAGCCGGCTATGATGATTTCTTCTTTCATGGTGTTTACAGACAGGATAGAGTTAAAAATCAGTTGTTCTTGAGGTCACCGAGAGGATATTTCTCAAACATATTGGCTACCATCCACTCGTTAGATTTCTCAGGACTGAGTTTCCAGCCGGAGTTGCAGGTAGAAACTATTTCAACCACTGAAGTACCGCGTTTTGCAATAGCGTTCTCGAAAGCTTTCTTGAGAGCGGCTTTAGCTTTGCGTACATTGGCAGCAGTGTGTACAGACTGACGGGTAACGTAGCATGTACCGTCGAGTATAGCCATGAGGTTGGTGATCTCAAGCGGGTGACCGTTGAGGTCTACACGGCGTCCGTAAGGAGTTGTGGCAGTCTTCTGACCTACGAGAGTGGTAGGAGCCATCTGGCCACCTGTCATACCGTAGATAGCATTGTTAACGAATACCATAACGATGTTCTCACCACGGTTGGCGGCATGTATTGACTCGGCAGTACCTATAGCCGACATATCGCCGTCGCCCTGATAGGTGAACACCACGTCCTGCGGCCAAAGACGGCTGATAGCGGTAGCTACGGCAGGTGCACGACCGTGAGCGGCTTCCACCCAGTCGACATCAATATAGTTGTAGGCGAATACGGCGCAACCTACGGGCGAAACGCCCACTGTGCGGTCGGTGATGCCCATTTCGGCTATGACCTCAGCTAAGAGTTTATGTATCACACCGTGGCTACAGCCGGGGCAATAGTGCATGTGTACCTCGTCGAGAAGCTCAGGCTTGCTGTAGACCTTGTTCTCCGGACGGATTATATCTTGGATTTCCATGTGTTCGGTTTAAGTTGTAGGCGCCGTCTTGCAAAGCGGCCGGCGCCGTGTGATAAGAGTGATGGCGTTACTTGCCGATGAGTTTGGTCTCGATAGCCTCAACCACCTCTTCGGGGCTGGGGATAATACCGCCCAGGCGGCCGAAATGCTCTACGGGCAGACGATCGTGCACGGCAAGGCGCACGTCCTCTATCATCTGTCCGGCGTTAAGCTCGACACAGAGCACACCTTTCTTGTCCTGTGCAGCCTTCTCGACAGCCTCGGTGGGGAAAGGCCAGAGGGTTATGGGGCGTATGATGCCGACCTTGATACCCTTTTCGGCGGCCAGTTCACGGGCCTTGTCGCATATACGTGCTATCGAACCGAAAGCCACGATGAGGTAATCGGCACCCTCGATGTCAATCTCTTCCCAACGGGTTTCGTTCTTCTCTATATCACGGTACTTGGCCTGAAGCTGGTGGTTGATAACCTCCATACGTGCAGACTCCAGTTCGAGCGAAGTAATGACGTTGCGCTTGCGGCCGTTGATACGTCCGTTGGCTGCCCAGGGGCACTGTTCGCGGATCTGCTCATCGGTGCGGCGCGGACGCTGCTCGGGAAGTACCACTTTCTCCATCATCTGACCTACGATACCGTCAGCCAGTATCATGACGGGGTTACAATATTTGAAAGCAAGGTCAAAGCCGAGACCTACGAAATCGACCATTTCCTGTACTGTCGAAGGAGCGAGTACGATGAGGTGATAGTCACCGTGACCGCCGCCCTTTGTGGCCTGGAAGTAGTCGGCCTGCGAAGGCTGGATTGTACCCAGACCCGGACCGCCGCGCATTACGTTGAGTACGAGAGCGGGCAGCGAGGCTGCAGCTATATATGAGATACCCTCCTGCTTAAGGCTGACGCCCGGAGAGGAGGAGGAAGTCATGACAGCTTTACCGGTGGCGGCGCCTCCGTAAACCATGTTGATGGCAGCGACCTCAGACTCAGCCTGGAGCACGACCATACCTGTGGTTTCCCACGGCATGAGCTCCTCAAGGGTCTCAAGCACTTCTGACTGCGGGGTGATGGGATAGCCGAAATAGCCGTCGCATCCGTAGCGTATGGCAGCGTGGGCTATCGCCTCGTTCCCTTTCATTAGTCTTACCTCTTCTTTCATATCTGTCAAAGTTGTGTTTTGCTTGGTTGTAGTTGTTCGGTTGGTTCAATGAGTGTGGGTCAGTCTACCTTCACGCGATACACCTCGATGCAGGCGTCGGGACATACCCAAGCGCAGGAGCAGCAGCCTGTGCACTTCTCAGGGTTAGCCATATAGGCATAATGATAGCCCCGGTCGTTGACTTCGTTGGGCTGCAGTGCCAGTGTCTTGGTGGGACAAGCCACCACACACAGGTTGCATCCCTTGCATCTCTCGATGTTTACGGTGATTGCACCTCTTACTTTTGCCATTGTTAGAGTTTTATAGAATGTTAGGTACTTACTTTCTAAGGATGATACAAAATTACTTATTTTACTGTCCCCCACCAAAGTCAAGGATATGTTTTAAAACATAGTCACGGCTTTGGCCTTGTGACATCAACGGTTGCCGGTCAGGATACGGGCAAGTTCTTCCACACCGCGTGTGGCAGGTTCTTTGATAACATGGACATTCGGAATACCGACAGTGGAAGCCGGATTGGGGTCAATGTAATATATGGGCACTCCGGGACGCACAAAGAGCAGCAGTCCGGCCGCAGGGTAGACATTGAGGCTTGTACCTATGACGACGAAAATATCAGCCTTAGCAACAAGTTCGACCGCCGGTTCAATATTGGGTACAGCTTCCTGAAAGAATACGATGTGCGGACGCATCAGGTCGCCGCGCCGGCCGCGAGTCTCGGGTGTGGTGTCAAGATGGTCAGCATCAAGACTTTCGATATAATCGGGATCGCTTACGGAACGTATCTTCATCAGTTCGCCATGCAGATGCAGCACGTTGGTCGACCCGGCACGTTCATGCAGGTCATCGACATTCTGAGTGATGATATAGACGTCATAATCGCGTTCCAGTTCGACAAGCGCAGTATGTGCCGCATTCGGTACGACTGTGAGAAGTTCGTGGCGGCGATGATTATAGAACTGATGTACCAGAGCAGGGTCACGTCTGAAGCCCTCGGCCGAGGCCACCTGCATCACCGGATAATTTTCCCACAGACCTCCGGCGTCGCGGAAAGTCTTTATGCCGCTTTCAGCGCTGATGCCTGCACCGGTCGACACTACTAATTTCGGTTTACCCATATTGAGTGGTGTTTTTTATTGTCCCACAAATTTATAATTTTTTTTTCAATTCATCACAAACTGTAGCTAATTACTTTATCACAGGGGTATGAAAAAGTCGTGCGGATTTGCTAAATTTGCAATTCAACACATAAAAATCAACATCAACGTCAATCAACACATGGAAATGACACCCGATGACTTCGACATCCGCGATACTGCGGGCCGCGAGTCAGACCGCGACATCGAGAAGGCACTTCGTCCGTTAGCCTTCGACGACTTCAGCGGTCAGGATAAGATAATAGCCAATCTGAGAGTCTTTGTGCAGGCGGCGCGTATGCGCGGCGAGGCACTCGACCACACTCTGCTGCACGGCCCTCCGGGACTGGGTAAGACCACGCTGTCCAACATCGTGGCCAATGAACTGGGAGTAGGTTTCAAAGTTACTTCCGGACCGGTACTTGACAAGCCCGGTGACCTTGCAGGCATACTTATGAGTCTCGAAGAGCACGATGTGCTTTTCATCGACGAGATTCACCGTCTGCATCCCATAGTCGAGGAGTATCTGTATTCGGCTATGGAAGATTATCGTATCGACATACTCCTTGACAAAGGTCCCGGGACTAAAAGCGTGCAGCTGACGCTGTCACCGTTCACGCTTATCGGAGCCACTACACGAAGCGGTCTGCTTACCTCTCCGCTGCGTGCGCGTTTCGGCATAAACTGTCATCTGGAATACTACGACCATGAAGTACTCCGCGACATCGTGATACGTTCGGCACGTCTGCTGTCGACACCCATCACACCGGAGGCGGCTATGGAGATTGCCATGCGTTCGCGTGGCACGCCGCGAATCGCCAATGCGCTTCTGCGGCGAGTACGCGACTTCGCTATGGTTCGTGGCAACGGACGCATCAATCCGGAAATAGCCCGCAGCAGTCTGGAAGCTCTCAACATAGACCGTTACGGACTTGACGAGATAGACAACCGCATATTGCTGACGATTATAGACAAATTCGGTGGCGGTCCGGTAGGTCTTTCTACCATAGCCACTGCCCTCGGTGAGGATTCAGGCACAATCGAAGAAGTGTACGAACCTTTCCTGATAAAAGAGGGCTTCCTGAAACGTACTCCTCGCGGACGTGAGGTCACACCGCTGGCATACCGTCATCTGGGACGTGGTGCCGAACCCCGTCAGGGCAGTATCTTCGATTAACTTTAACCTATATCCGGATTTCAATGGCAGGTATCAAAGCACTGGCCCGACAGACAGCCGTTTACGGTCTGAGCAGTATAGTGGGCCGTTTTCTTAACTGGGGTCTTGTACCTCTCTATGTATATCTGTTCCCCGCAGAGCAGTACGGTATAGTCAGCTATCTTTACAGTTTCACGGCTGTGATGCTGGTGATACTGAATTATGGCATGGAAACGGGATTCTTCCGTTTTGCCAACAGTGAGTTCAACCCCGATAAAGTCTACACAACGGCGATGGCTTCGGTGGGTACGACCTCGCTTATCTTCGTAGCGATCGTGACGGTACTGCTGCGACCTGTGTCGGCCATCATGATGCTGCCGGCACACGAATGGTATGTATGGATTATGGCCTTCATAGTAGCGGTGGACGCATTTACCAATATACCGTTCGCCTATCTCCGTTACCGTAACAAGGCATGGCGATTCGCAGCTATCAAACTTATAAACATAGGCGTCAATATAGGTCTGAATCTGTTTTTCATTCTGTTGTGTCCGCTGATGGACCGTCACTGTCCGTCGTTGATAAGCTGGTTCTACACTCCATTAGGGGGTCAGGCGTTCGGCATCGGCTGGATATTTGTAGCCAATCTATTGTCATCGCTCACCGTGCTGGCATTGCTGTTGCCTGATATAGTACGCTGCCGCTGGCAGTTTGACGGTCAGTTACTGCGGCGTATGCTTACGTACAGCTGGCCGCTGCTGGTGCTCGGCGTAGCAGGCATCATGAGTCAGAACATGGGTCAGCTGACCATTCCCTATCTGTTTGCAGGACATGAGGAGGAAGCCCGGAGCATGGTAGGTATCTACGCAGCCAACATGAAGATAGCCGTAGTGATGGTGATGTTCACACAGGCTTTCCGCTATGCTTACGAACCATTCATATTCTCGCAGGCACGCGGTCAAGGAGGTGACAACCGTAAGGCATATTGCGACGCCATGAAGTACTTCGTCATATTCGGGCTCCTTATCTTTCTTGGAGTGATGTATTATCTTCCCGTGTTGCGTCACTTTATCTCACCGGCATACTGGGAGGGTCTGCGTGTAGTACCGCTGATGATGATAGCCGAGCTGTGTTTCGGAGTGTTCTTCAACCTCTCGTTATGGTACAAACTCACGGATCGTACACGCTGGGGTATGTGGCTGTCACTGATATGTTTCGCACTCATGCTCGGACTGAACCTCTGGCTTGTGCCGCTTATTGGTATACCCGACGGATATATGGGTTCGGCATGGGCCGCACTCATATCATACGCTGCCGTAATGGTGCTGTCATACTTTCTGGGACGCCGATATTATCCGCTGCCTTACGAAATAGGAACTATGACACTGTACACTATCGGTGCAGCCGTACTCTATTTTGTAGGTATGAAAATAGAATGGCCCGGTGCAATGTGGGCCACATATACAGTCCGGACACTGCTTCTTCTGCTGTATCTCGGTGCGGTGATACGCCGTGAACGCCTGCCTTTACCCGGGCGGCTGCAAGGTAAAAAAGCCTGAAAACAGAGCCTTAGGGAAGGCAAAACAGTCCTGCAAGGCAGGTAAGTAGTTCTTAAAAATTAAACGATAATGGTTTGAGTTACAGTTTTTGAATCTTGAACCATAAAACTTGTTATTTTTGGCCGCTTCGGGCTTGTCACTCAGTCGAATACTGAAGTATTCTCCTTCGCTCCGCGCCCGAATCGCCTCAAAAATAACTGCGTTTTATGTGTTCATTAATTTTTAAGAGCTACTTATTAACGTTTTTTTAATCAAAAACGGACATCATGCTTTGCCCATGTTAAAAAATAGTTATAAATTTGCAACCGCGCTTACTGACCACCTGTCGGCAAGCGCGGCGGCTGCCTCTGTAGTTCAACGGATAGAATAGAAGTTTCCTAAACTTTAGATAGGGGTTCGATTCCCCTCGGAGGTACTATCGCGCCGCGGACAGCAGGTGCTGTCCGTCAGGATATAATATTCACTTGAGAAGTGGGAAAATTTACGCAATATAAAGTTCAGCTGGCCAGTCTCGCTGATGGCCACTATGAAAAGGATTTCGAGTGTGGAACTGAATTCTTCAAGAATATGGAGAATCCTGACGTCATATCCAGTGACGTCAAAGTACACATGGACCTTGACAAGAAGAACGATGCATACGAGTGCACGTTTCATTGCAAGGGTACTCTACAGGTGCCCTGTGATCGCTGTCTTGACCCGCTCGATCTGGAAGTCGACTCAGATTATCACATCACGGTGCGTTACGGCGAGGACTATGATGATGTCTCGGACGAGCTTCTGACCATACCCTATAGCGACACCTATCTGAATGTGGCCTACATGCTCTATGACACTATCGTACTGAGCATACCTCTGCGCCATGTGCATCCCATGGGCAAGTGCAATCGTGCTATGGCTGCAGCGCTCCACAAGCATCACGCCGGCGCCGAAGACGACGAGGAACTTGACGAAGCTCTCGACGCTGTTGACAACGAGCCGACAGAGGACTGAAACGCCGGTATCCGGATATAAAATCCGACCCCAAGAGCGGGAGACGCACCTGGCGCGCCGACCCGTTATCCTACGCATATAAAAATAAGACACTCACAACAAAAACAAATTAAAAAACAATAAACAGAAATGGCACATCCTAAACGTAGACAGTCACATACCCGTACAGCCAAACGTCGTACTCACGACAAAGCCCTTATCCCGACACTGGCCATCTGCCCTAACTGCGGCGCATGGCATGTTTATCACACGGTATGCGGCGAGTGCGGCTATTACCGCGGTAAGCTGGTAATCGAAAAAGCCGAAGTCTGAGCCTATCTGCCTGTCCCCTGTCTGCCGGACAGGGAGTCACGACATGTTCACTGCGTTCGCGCCAGCGCTGCCGACACGGCGGCGCCTCACGGCGTGAACAATTTTCATTATACATATACGGCAACACAATCCCCTATCAACCCTCATAAAGTCATGCTTAATGCAAAGATAAGCGCCATAGCCTCATACGTCCCCGACGATATACTCGACAACGATATGCTCTCTAAAATGGTCGACACTAACGACGAGTGGATCACCACACGTGTCGGTATCAAGGAGCGCCGTATCCTTCACGGAGAAGGTAAAGGTTCGAGTTATCTCGGTATCAAGGCCGTTGATAAGCTGATGCACGACTATGGAGTGGAGGCCGGCCAGATAGACCTGCTCATCTGCGCCACTTCCAATCCTGACTATCGCTTCCCGTCGACAGCTTCGGTCATTGCCCATGGCTGTGGTCTGGAAAATGCATACGCCTATGATATACAGGCAGCCTGCGCCGGCTTTATCGTAACGCTGCAGGCAGCCCGCGCCTATATACAGGCCGGACTGTATAAGAAGATTCTGGTAGTCTGCGCCGAAAAGATGTCGAGCATGACCGACTATCAGGACCGTGCCACCTGCCCGCTGTTCGGCGACGCCGCCGCTGCCGTGCTTATCGAACCTACCGATGAGGAAGTGGGTATCGTTGACGGTGAATTCCATATCGACGGCAACGGACTGCCCCACCTTCTGATGAAAGCCGGCGGTTCGGTAAAACCGGCCTCTCACGAGACTGTCGATGCCCACGAGCACTACATATATCAGGAAGGTCGTGTGGTCTACAAACACGCTGTGCGTGACATGCTGTCATCAACCATGTCAGTGATGAAACGCAACAACCTTACAGTCGAGGAAGTGGATTGGCTCGTACCTCATCAGGCCAATCTGCGTATCATCGAAGCTGTATCCGGACGTACCAAGTTAGACCCTGCCAAAGTACTGGTCAATATACAGCACTACGGCAACACATCGGCTGCCTCGATACCTCTGTGTCTCGATGAGTTCAAGTCGCGTCTCAAAAAGGGAGATAAAGTACTTATGACCGCTTTCGGTGCCGGCTTCACATGGGGTGCGATGTATATGATATGGGCTTTTGATAGCAAATAAGAAAAAGACGCTATAACAGTTATGCGTAAACGCCACGGACGGCAGCCTGTCATGACAGGCTGCCGTCCGTGGCGTTTAAACCCATTGCGGCACTGGGGCGTTTTAATTATGTTATTAAACCCAAAAGATATTATGGAAGAGAAAATCATGACCACCCCCGAAGCGCATAAAGCCGGCTTCGTCAATATAGTAGGTAATCCTAATGTAGGTAAATCAACGCTGATGAATGACCTCGTCGGCGAACGTATATCAATCATTACATCCAAGGCACAGACCACACGTCACCGCATTATGGGTATAGTCAACACGCCTGAATATCAGATTGTATATTCTGATACTCCGGGTGTGCTCAAACCGAAATACAAACTGCAGGAGTCGATGCTGGAGTTCTCGGAAGGAGCACTTACTGATGCCGATATTCTGCTTTATGTCACCGATGTTGTGGAAGACCCCGAGAAGAACAAGGATTATCTCGACCGTGTGGCTAAAGAGAATATACCCGTACTGCTTGTCATCAACAAGATAGACCTTCTCAAAAGTAATGAGGAACTTGAGAAACTCGTCGAGACATGGAAGACCCGTCTGCCTAAGGCCGAAGTATTCCCAACCAGTGCAAAAGAGCATTTCAATATAGATAATCTTAAAGCCCGTATTGTCGAACTGTTACCCCCGTCACCTCCCTTCTTCGGCAAAGATGCCCTTACTGATAAGCCGGCACGTTTCTTCGTGACCGAAATCATACGTGAGAAACTGTTGCTCAATTATGACAAGGAGATACCTTACAGCACCGAGGTGCTTGTCGAGAAGTTTGATGAGAAGGATAACTCTATACATATCATGGCGGTCATCTACGTTGAACGTGACTCACAGAAAGGTATCATCATCGGTAAGGGTGGTGAGAAAATCAAGAAAGTCGGTATCGAAGCCCGTGAAGATATAGAGAAGTTCTTTGATAAGAAAGTATATCTTGAACTCTTTGTGAAAGTCGAGAAAGACTGGCGCAACCGCGAGAACAAGCTCCGTGCTTTCGGTTATATAGAATAATACTGTGACCGGCAGTACAGTTACGAAAAGGACCAATTATAGAAAAATAACCAGAAATGAGCAGATTAATAGCAATAGTAGGACGGCCGAACGTGGGTAAATCAACCCTGTTCAACCGTTTGACGCAGACCCGCCAGGCCATAGTCGACGACACGGCGGGAACCACACGTGACCGCCAGTATGGTAAGGTAGACTGGGACGGTCAGGAATTTTCGATAGTTGACACAGGCGGTTGGGTGGTAAACTCAGACGATATATTTGAGGAAGAGATTAATAAACAGGTAGAAATCGCAATAGATGAGGCTGATGTCATTCTGTTTGTAGTTGATGCCTCGACAGGTCTGACCGACCTCGATGACAAGGTGGCTGCCATATTGCGCCGCAGCAAGAAGCCGGTCATAGTTGTAGCCAATAAGGAAGATAAGGGCGATGCCCGTTATAACATACCTGAGTTTTACAGTCTCGGACTCGGAGACCCTATCGAAGTGTCGTCAGCCAACGGCAGCGGTACAGGTGAACTGCTTGACGAGATTATCAAGGATATGCCCAAGCGCGATGACGAGGAAGAGACCGAGGAAAATGTTGCGAAATTCGCTATCGTAGGACGTCCTAATGCCGGTAAGTCGTCACTTATCAACGCTTTCATAGGTGAGGAACGTCATATTGTAACCGATATAGCCGGCACTACACGTGACTCTATCTATCATCGTTACAATAAATTCGGTTTCGATTTCTATCTTGTTGATACCGCCGGTATACGTAAGAAACAGAAGGTAAATGAGGATATCGAGTATTACTCTGTAATTCGCTCCATACGCGCCATAGAAGCCTCCGATGTCTGTATTCTTCTGATAGATGCCACACGTGGCATCGAGGCACAGGACGCCAATATCTTCAGTCTTATACAGCGTAACAAGAAGGGTCTTGTGGTATGTGTCAACAAGTGGGATCTTGTCGAAGATAAGTCAATTACAGCTCAGAAGACTTTCGAGAATGCAATACGCAGCAGATTCGCACCGTTCACCGACTTCCCGATTATCTTTACCTCAGCCCTGACAAAACAGCGTATCTTCAAGGTTCTTGAGACAGCTATTGATGTCTACAACAACCGTCGCCGCATAATACCCACATCTCAGCTCAATACTTACATGCTGGAGCAGATAGCCCTCACACCACCCCCAAGCAATAAGGGTAAGTTTGTGAAGATTAAATATGTCACCATGCTTAAAGATGCAGTCATACCGACATTCGTATTCTTCTGCAATCTTCCCCAGTGGGTCAAGGAACCTTACCGTCGTTTCCTTGAAAACAAGATACGCGAACATTGGGACTTCAAGGGTACCCCTATCGCTATCTTCATGCGTGAGAAATAAACTCAGTCAATATTATAAATAATCCCTGTGAATAATAAGACACTGAGCCGGATTCGTATAGAATCCGGCTCAGTGTCTTATTATTACTCATTCATTCTCAGGTTACTTTAATTAAGAAACCTCGGATTCATTGATAATCCGGGACTACTTGTTTTACCCCCACACAAATATCTTGTCAATAGATTTGTATTAACTATACTATATACTATTCTGATTAATAAATATTTACCCTATTGGCTAATAAGTAGCTAAACATTTTAAGGAATCTGCTCCACGAAATACACAATAAAGATGGGACTCATAAATTCTCTTATTGATTATAGGGTATTTATGCGAAATTTTTTGTAATTTCGTATTCTAATAACTATCCTCTTGTTAAGAGAGCGGCTTGTCCCGTTATGAAATTTAACGACATACTCTATAAATTTAGGGCGGAATCATTCACCCCAAAAGATAAAGGCACTCAATTCGAGCGTCTGATGCAGTCATGGCTATTATCAGATCCACGCTATTCAATACTCACTGATGTTTGGCTTTGGGAAGACTTTCCAAGCAAAGCCGACCTCGGAGGCAAGGATACCGGCATTGATCTTGTCGCTCGCACCGATTCCAGCGACTATTGGGCTATCCAGTGTAAGTGCTATAAAGAAGACGCAACCATAGATAAACCTGCCGTTGACTCGTTTCTCGCTACCTCCAGTCGTACATTCAAGGATGTTGATACTTTGCAGACAACTTCCTTCGCTCGTCGCGTTTGGATTTCCACAACGAACCATTGGGGCTCAAATGCCGAAGAAGCAATCCAAAACCAAAACCCTCCTGTCAATCGTGTTTTGTTAGTTGACCTACAAAATTCTCCGGTCGATTGGAAATTGCTTCTTGACGGTCTCAAAGGCAAGGATGCAATGCTTCCAGGTAAGCAACCGCTTGAGCACCAACTCCGCGCGGTGTCGGCTGCTCACGATTACTTCGCCACCCACGACCGAGGAAAACTCATTATGGCGTGTGGAACAGGCAAAACATATACAGCTCTAAAGATAGCCGAAGAAATGTTGCCTGAAAAAGGTCTCGTCCTTTTCCTTGTTCCCTCAATCTCGCTTCTCGGTCAGACCCTCAATGCGTGGTGTGCTGACGCAACCAAACCAATTAAAGGTATCTGCATTTGCTCCGACAGTAAAGCCTCCCGCAAAATCAAAAAGGACTTAGATGATACTCAGGAATCAGCCATAGATCTTGCAGTTCCGGCTACCACCAATTCTAAAAGCATTGCCAAACAATTAAAAGCATACCGTGAACACAACGGATTGACCGTTGTGTTCTCAACATATCAATCCATTGAGGCTATCAAAGCTGCCCAAAATGAAACTCTCAAAGAGACCGGAGGGTCATACGGTAAGTTCAACCTTATCGTGTGTGATGAAGCACACCGCACGACAGGAGTAAAACTTTCTGACCGCGACGAGAGCAACTTTACTAAAATTCACGATGCGAATTATATCAAAGGCAATAAGCGTCTCTATATGACAGCGACACCTCGCCTTTATGGTACGTCGGCTAAAATCAAAGCCTCCGAAAAGGATGCTATCCTTTGCTCAATGGACGATGAAAAACTTTATGGTAATGAATTTTTTCGTGTTAATTTCTCATACGCAGTAGAACACGGACTCCTTACCGATTATAAAGTTTTAGTTCTCACAGTCAACGAGGATGATCTCCCCGAAAAATTATATAAAGACGCTAAAGACTCGAACAATACTGAATTAGACGTTGACGATACTTCTAAACTTATCGGTGTCATCAACGGACTTTCAAAGATTATTCGTGGCGACAACCGTATTACTTGGGATAACGATCCCGGTGTAATGCATCGTGCTATCGCTTTCTGCTCCGCAATCGGTGATGCATCCAAATCAGGTACTTCCGTTAATACCTCTTTGGAATTACCGAAGATCTGCAAAAAATACCGTGATTCCATAGACTCCGAAGAACGCGAACACGTTGTCGAAGTGGCTGCTCGTCACATTGATGGCTCAATGAACTCACAGGAAAGAAACGCTCAACTCGCGTGGCTCGCCGAAGAAAACATCGGCGAGAATGAATGTCGGGTGCTTACTAATGTGCGCTGTCTGTCCGAAGGCATAGACGTTCCGGCACTCGATGCTGTGCTGTTCCTTTCTTCTCGCAACTCGCAGGTTGATGTCGTACAGTCGGTGGGGCGCGTTATGCGTAACTTCCGCAAAGGTCAACCGGGAGAAAAGAGATATGGATATATCATTATCCCTATTGTAGTGCCTTCTGACGTTAAGCCCGAAGACGCGCTTAACAATAACGTTTACTTTTCAACTGTCTGGAATATTCTGAATGCACTCCGCTCCCACGACGATCATTTCAATGCGGAAGTTCAGAAAATCGCTCTAAATAAGAATAAAGTCTCCAAAGTCGTAGTCGGTGGTCCCGGCATCGGGCATAATGCTTTGTCCGACAGTCAGGACGCCTATGACGCTCAACAACTTGAAAACGCAGAAATCGCTCGTCAGCTCGAACTGCGTTTTGGCGAAATGCAGTCAGGCATATACGCAAAACTCGTGGAGAAATGTGGAGATCGCCTCTATTGGGAGAACTGGTCTAAGAAAGTCGGCTTGATTGCGCGTAAATTTATTGAACGCATATCTAAACTCGTGGATAATGTTCCGGCTCTCAAATCCGAGTTTAATATCTTCATCAAGGGTTTACAGGAAAACCTTAATCCATCAGTGCACGAAGGACAAGCCATTGAGATGTTAGCTCAACACCTTATTTCTCAACCTGTTTTCGATGCGTTGTTCCAAGACTATAATTTCGTCAATAACAACGCGGTCAGCCGCTCTATGCACCGAATGATTGAGCAGCTTGAAGAAGTAGGCGGGTTCGAGAAAGACACCGCCGAACTGGAGCAGTTCTATGACTCCGTGCGTGTCAATGTCGGTAACATTGACAACTTGGAGGGCAAGCAGACAGTCATCAAGAACCTCTATGAGAAGTTCTTCAAAGGTGCTTTTCCTTTGACTGTCGAAAAACTCGGTATCGTCTATACTCCTGTCGAGTGTGTGGATTTCATCATTCACTCGGTCAATGATATTCTAAAACGCGAGTTCAATTCTTCACTCTCCGATGAAAACGTGCATATCATCGACCCATTTACCGGCACAGGCACTTTCATCACTCGCTTGCTCCAATCAGGACTCATTAAGCCCGAAGATATGGAACGCAAGTATCTATCTGAAATCCACTGTAACGAAATAGTCTTGCTTGCATACTATATTGCCGATGTCAATATAGAAGCTGTGTACCACGACTTGATGAAGCCGGACCGTTACGTTAATTACGACGGCATTTGTCTAACCGATACGTTCCAACTCGCAGAGTCGAAACAAGCAACTCTATCGCAAGAGTTCTTCCGCGAAAACTCGGAAGGCGTTTTGCGTCAGAAGAAAGCACCTATCCGCGTTATCATTGGCAACCCTCCCTATTCAGTCGGGCAGAAATCCGCTAATGATAATGCCGCAAATCTTTCGTACCCAGTTTTGGACGCTCGTATTGCTGAGACCTATGCAGCTAAAACATCTCGTCAAAACAAAAACTCTCTATATGATAGTTACATAAAGGCATTCCGTTGGGCAACAGATAGAATTGCCGATAATCCAGATGGTGGTATTGTCGCTTTCATCAGCAATGGCTCTTGGCTTGACGGTAATGCACAAGACGGCTTCCGCGCTTGCTTGGAAGCTGAATTTACTGATATATATTTTCTTAATCTGCGTGGCAACCAACGCACAAGTGGCGAGCTATCACGTAAAGAAGGTGGTAAAATCTTCGGAGGTGGCTCACGTACTCCGATTTCAATAACATTCCTCGTTAAGAACCCTGCAAAAGTAGGTAAGAAAGCCACCATCCGTTACCACGACATTGGCGACTATCTAACTCGTGAGCAAAAGCTCGACCTCGTTAAGAAATTCAAGTCAGTTCATGGCCGCTCTATCGAATGGCAGACCATTGAACCTACCGACCGCCACGATTGGATTAACCAACGCGACGGAGAGTTTGAAACTCTTATACCTTTAACTCCCGAAAAGAAATTTGATTTAAGCGTACAAGCTGTTTTTTCCGTAAACTCAAATGGTGCAAAAACACAGCGAGACTCATGGGCTTATAATTCTTCAACACGCGTTGTTGAAGATACGGCAACTTCCAGTATTGAAATATTCAATACGACTCGCGACCTTATTTCTAAAGGAGAGATAAAAGAACCCGACTATAACTCAAATAAGATTAGTTGGACAAGAGCCGTTGTTGACGACCTCAAACGAGGGAGTGATTATGTATTCATTGAGGGGGAAGTACGAAACGCCCTGTATCGTCCATTTTTCAAACAACGCCTCTTTTGGTACAAACCTCTTGTCGAGATGCGGTACCAGGTACCGCATCTCTTCCCTTGCCGAGAGGCGGTAAATACCGTTATATGTGTTAGTGGAGTCGGGGTAACAAAAGACTTTACTTGTATCATTACCGACCAACTGCCTGACCTTGAACTAATAGGCAAAAGTCAATGTTTCCCTCTCTATTGGTACGAGGAAAACAAGGTACAGGAACAGAGTCTTTTTGACTTCGGTGCCGAATCCTCCGACAAATATATCCGTCGTGATGGTATCACTGACTGGATATTAAAGGAGGTTCGCAAACGCTTTGGCAATTCCAAAGCAATTACCAAAGAGCATATATTTTACTATGTTTATGGCGTACTTCACTCTCCGCAGTATCGTGAGCGTTTTGCCGCAGACCTAAAGAAGTCATTACCACGCATCCCAATCGTTGATAATGTCGAGGACTTTATGGCTTTCTACAAAGCCGGTAAAGCCCTTGCCAAGTTGCATCTGAACTATGAACTGGTGCCACCATCGCCTGACGTTTCCGCCACCATTGCCGATGCCGCCTATAAAGAGCCTACTTCTGATGATCCGTTTGACAGCTACACCAAATACGACCATTATGCTGTTGACAAAATGATTTTTCCTAAAGTCCGCAATGAAGCCGGTAAACTTGTCCCCGACAAGTCACGCATCATCTACAATGCCAACATAACCATTGAGAATATTCCGGCAAAAGCCTACGAATATATCGTCAATGGCAAATCCGCTATCGAGTGGATAATGGAGAGATACGCCATATACCAAGATCCCAAATCACGAATCATAAACAATCCTAACGATTGGGGCCGAGAGCATAACAACCCCACTTACATTTTCGACCTTCTGCTCTCCGTCATTAACCTCTCCATACAAACCGTTGACATCGTTAATTCACTTCCCAAACTAAAACTCTGAAATCATAATGCTTACAAGGAAACTACCATTACTAACCCCCGAACTCATAATTACTCTCCAACAACTGAAGGGTGTCGGTAATAAGACAATACTAACGAAAATAGGAGAAAAAATTACTTCTCCAATTCAAACTATTCCGGAGCTTGCATCTATATGCAAAACTCTTAAAGATAAGAAATTTGAATCAATAACCGACCACGATTTAATTGAGGCAAATAAGATAGCAAAACTAATTATTAATAAGGCAAATGACGAAAGTGTAGGAATAATTACCTATTACGACACCGAATATCCTGAAATATTACGTAACTGTACTGATGAACAGGGTAAACTTGATCCTCCGTTAATTCTCTATTATCGTGGCAATATCAAAGCGTTAGAGAGACCCGGTGTCGCGGTGATTGGTACACGTGCGCCAACTCCAAACGGTATTAGGGCCGGTGAGTATTTTGCTGCTGAATTTGCCAAAAGAGGATATAACATTGTATCGGGCCTTGCTGTTGGATGTGATACAGCAGGCCACAAGAGTGCTTTGAAAGCAAATGGCGTTACTACCGCCTTTCTTGCCAATGGTCTTAATTGGGAATCTATATACCCCAAAGAAAATTTGAAGTTAGCGCAAGATATAGTAAGCAATGGCGGACTATTATTAAGCGAATATCCTATCGGACAAAGCTGTGGAAGATATGAGTTGGTAGCTCGTGACAGATTACAGGCCGGATTGGCGAAAGCTACGATAGTTATACAGACAAGTGTGAACAGTGGCACTATGCACGCAGTAAATACAACACTTGCATCAGGGAAACCGCTATTTGCTGTCGAATACCGAAATCCGGCTGACACCCACCATGAGAGAGTTCAAGGCAATATCATGTTGATACGTGATAAGAGAGCATACGCTTTGAAATCGAATACCCTCTATGACGCAATCGCAATAATTGAGGGTAAGAATATGTTTACCCATAAAGTACCGCAACAATCTTTATTCGACTGAGGTATGAGAAATATCATCTTTGATTTGGATCTTACTTTGGTCGATACTACTTGTCTTGAATCATTACGACAAATCGTGAGACCTGAAGAAATCCTAACGCTAATACGCTAAGAAAATGGATAAAAGAATATACGTTGATGGCGTAGTTAAACTGCATTCTCAATTAAATAATGCGTTTACTAATGCTATACGGCTCGCTGATAAATTAGTTGAAACCTCATTGTCATCTGAAGACTCACGATCAGATTTCAGCATCTTTGTAGATTTCAGAGAAGAGCAACCATCAGATAAAATTAGAGGATATTTTATGTTTAATAATACCATTCTTAGATTTTTACCTATTGAGTTTGAAAAAGCTCTATTATTTCCGGTACATAATCATGGAGGAAGTGATTCAGGTCAAGGTTATGGTATTTCTCTAAAAGAGTTGGATGATGCTAAATTAAATCGCAGTACTGTTATGATCCAATTCACACCGATTAGAGAAGTTAAGGATTATACGCTTTTCAACTCTAAAATGCTTTCTACTCTTTCATTATCGTCTTCAGAAGCTCCATCAACGATTGACGATATCGGTAAGCCATTTTACGAATTTCCTGACATTAAACAATTAGCAATTTTAGATATTCCATCAGTGATTACTATGAGTAATTATACGCTTGTAGAAAAACTGTATTATGCACCGTTTTCAAAGGATTCATTGATTAACTGTGTCTTATTTGCACAGTTAAACAATGAATATGACAGACACGTCATAAAGGTTTTACGATGGCTTCCGACTAATAAAGGAACGAAGAAAACTCAACTTTCAAAAGAGAGGTCTTATGTCGGTGACATATTTTTCGAACTTGGATATGTGTCTCGGGATGAAAGCCGTGAACTTCATTCGTATATGGTTGAGAATGATTCTCGATTGCTATTTGGCACAATAGAGAATGACGTGATTAAAATTAATGGAGGCATTAAGACATTTCAATCTAACGACTTCAACTATCCTCGATGCCTTTATAATATCAAATTCAAATGAAAACTATTCTTACTTATATATTTAAGCACAAATATTTTAAAGAGGTAACGGATAACTATACAAAAGCCATTACTGAATATCAGACTGCATTTGATGTGTGGTCCGAGTATAATTCATGCCCACAAAATGATACTTTTGAGAATAAAGAGTATATTTCCTCAAATATTTCTGAAATAATGGAAGTATCGTCATGGATGAAAATTTTTAATGAAATTAAAACTTCTCAAAAGGATGGACTTATTTGGCTGTTCAATGAAAAAGGGCGAAAGAATATCCCTAATATTATGGGTTATCAGGAATATAAACTGGTAGCAGAAAATTTACAAAAAATTAGGGAGTATCAGAACTACAGTGACACTTACAATAGACTAATCAGTACAACTAAAGAAGCTGCAGAACGCTATCTTGGTTGTAGCAAGCAAAAGCATACTCATGAAGAAAAAAAGAATTTAGCTCTTCATAAAAGTGAGATTCATGGTATTGACTTAGTCCTCAAGACGGCTCATTTTTGCGAGGCAAACTATAAGTTAGCATGGGAAGCCTTCTCAAAAGGGCGAAAATTTTCAGATATTCATTTGGATGAGCTGAAGACTGTTAACGATGAGTCATTCAAGAGTAAGAATAATTTCTTAGTCCAGTATTCCGAAGATTCGGAATTGATTAAACTTATAATGAGTGACAGACTTCTGCCTATAGATTCCTTTTCAAAAGAATCTATTAAACAGGAAGAAGAAATATTAGCAACTCTATCTTCTCGTTCAATAGATAAAATTGAAGTATTGGAAAGTAATGTGTCTCTAAGCGATAGTAAAGAGCTTAAACGAGCAATACTCGACTCAGTTTTGTATGGGAATAAATGTAGTTTTTCCGATTCATTTACAATTCCTCAATTTTATGACCTTCGGAAAAGTTTTGACTCAAATGGTGTCTCGTTTGATGATGCTGTACGTAAGATGAAGGATAATGATAATGTAATTCGTGCATTTAACAAGGAACACACAGGTAAAAGCATAGTTTATATCGAAGATTATTTGAAGGTCATGACAGAAAGTTGTGATCTGTACAAATACGTTGAAGAATATAGATACCAGAAGGCAAAGCGTGCAGAATGTAAAATCCTTCAATTCAATTATCACATAGGATTTGAAGCTTTATTTGGATCTAAGAATCTTGATACATGTGTATTTACAGATATCATAACGATTTTATCAAATGAAATACTTATTAAATCAAAAGATTCTGAATTAAGAGAACAAGAAAGAATACGGAGAGAACTTGAACGAAAGAGACAAGAGGAAGAAAGAAAGAGACAAGAAGAAGAACAAAAGAGACAGGAATTACGGAATCTTCAGTCGTGTGTATCCTCTTGGTCTCAACCGAGTAAATCAACGGTTAACTGTTTTTCATTATATTACTATTATCCAACAACATGCCAGTGGGAGGCATCTGAGGAAGAATGGAATATACGAAATCTTATATGGGACTTCAAAGCCAAGCCTCATGATCACCAATCTGACGCAGAGATAATCCTAAGACATACTAACTCAGTAAATAAAGTTTTGCCTTTATTAAAAGAAGTACTATGCCATTATTTCGGAAACAACGTATCCAAATTAACATTTGTGCCGATATTAGCGTCAACAAAGTTAGTTAGTGAACGAAGATACAAAGACATATCTGAGCAACTCACAGAAGAGCTGCAAATGAATAATGGCTACCCGCATATCACAATAACGCGGGATGGTATTTCAAAAAATGACCCGGCTAATACTGTGGGTTATTCAATACAGCCAGAGATTAGTTTTGACAGTTCTTTTTTCAGAGGGAAATACGTTATAATCTTTGACGATGTTATTACCAGTGGAAAATCGATGGAAAGATTTAAAAGATTTTTAGAGTCTGTTGGTGCAACCGTGATTGGGGGTCTTTCTATAGGCAACACCCAGCACGAACGTCAAAGTTCTAATCCTATTGAGCAGATAAGTATCTCTTAAAAATTAAACGGGATATCCTTCCCAATGTTGGAAAACAATACATGATTAATTTCTGTGGACCTGTGCTTAACACCTCAATACATTAATTTATTTATACGCGCTACTTACTTATCGGAATTATGATTAACTTTGTGACAACTTTCAGGGCTTCGGCCTCAGTATAATCCAAAATATATGTTATGAGATTCAATTCGTTATTTGTGGGTATAGCCCTTGTAGGGCTTTTATCGACGGGCTGTGTGTCAAATAAGAAGTATGCGGAGTTACAGAGCAAATACGATGATCTGCAGGACACCTGCGGTAAAACCCGTGAGGAACTCATCAACTGTAATGCCGACAGCCGCAACATGCAGCGTCAGCTTGAAGCTGCGCAGCAGAGTAATTCCGAGCTTAAGAAGGGTATGCAGGAACTAAAGAGCATACTTGATAAGAGTATGGAAGCCAATAATCAGGGCAGTGTCAACATCGCCAAGCTTGTAGATGAGATTAATGCCTCTAATAAATATATCAAACAGCTTGTCGACGCTAAATCAAAATCCGACTCGCTTAATATCGCACTTACCAACAAACTCACCCGCTCGCTGAGTAATGATGAGTTACGTGATGTCGATGTTAAGGTGCTGAAGGGTGTTGTCTACATATCACTTGCAGATAATATGCTCTTCAAGACGGGAAGCTATGAGGTTAGCTCACGAGCAATGGAAACACTTTCCAAGATTGCTAAAATTCTTAAGGATTTCAAAGACTTTGATGTGCTTGTGGAGGGCAACACAGATAATGTACCTATCTCTCGCACAAATATACGTAACAACTGGGACCTTTCGGCACTCCGTGCCTCTTCGGTAGTACAGGTACTTCAGAAAGATTTTGGTATCAACCCTCAGCGTCTTTCAGCAGCCGGACGCGGAGAGTTTAATCCTATCGCTGACAATGAGTCTGATCTCGGTAAACAGCGTAACAGACGTACCGAAATTATCATCACTCCGAAACTTGATGACTTCATGGAGTTGATTGACAAGGCTCCGGAAGCTGAACAAAACGACTGACGCAGTTCTGTAAGTCTTACATATCAAAGACGGGGCACGATAATATTGTGTTCCGTCTTTTTTTAGTCGTACACTTTTTATTCTGCCATATCGAATAAAATAATCATGAAATTTTCACTTCCTATACAAAATTTATATGCCATACGGATTTAATAAGACAACTCGGTTCTGAAACCGAGCCTTTATCTCATCAGATACGTGGAAGAGGACACTCTTCATGGAAAGGGGAAAAGTATCGGTGAGTTTGAAAATGAGCGTGAGGCAATGTCGGTCCTTGAAAGCGGAGTGTATATAATAGCCAGTAAGAAGATAGTGATTTAGTTTCTCGGATACAGATTGTCTATACGGCCTTTTTCGCTAAATTTGCGCCATGAGAAGTGTAGTATATCTGATAATACTGCTTATTGTGGCAGGCTGTTCATACTCCGGTTCACAGATAATGCGTGATCTTGATGAAGCTGAAGCCCTTATGCTGAGTGATCCGGGTGCGGCTATGGAGCGTCTTAACGGGTATGATATTGCTGAGTTTAATGATTCGGCAGTCATGGCACGTTGGGCGCTTCTGTATTCTGCAGCTCTTGTGGCTAACAGAATTACAACCCCCACTGATACGATAGTTAATATTGCTATTGATTATTACAGTAGAAAACATCTGACTGCCGAGTTTCAATATGCTTCGCATCTGAAAGCTCTGCTTAAATCCTCCGGCAGCAATGATGCACTCGCAACCGCTCTATACCTTCAGAAAGAAAAGGAATTTATGCTCTATAAGGAGCGAATGAGACGAGAACAGTACATTTTCACAAGTATCATAGTACTTCTGATAGCCGGTGGTGTAATCGTATGGCAACGACAGCGACTTAAACTCAAAGATGCACAGAATGAAGCACTGATAGCTGAAGCTTCTTCACTTACCGAGGATTTAAGGCTAAATGAATCGGTATGTTCGGAGATACAGATGAAGCTGGAGAGCTTACTCAGCAGACGGTTTGATGTGATAGATAGCTTGTGCGAAACCTATTACGAATCACAGGGCACTAAAGTGGAACGTAAGGCTATCGTCGAGAAAGTGAAAGAACAGATTGAGGAACTCAAATCGGACAGCGGTCTTTTCTCTGAAATGGAAAGATGTATCAGCGAATGTCGGCCCGGCTTTATCGAAGCAATACGCGATAACTGGCCGGAGATGAAGCCTGACGATTACCACCTCATCGTCTACTTAGCCTGTAATCTTTCCAACCGCTCAATAGCTGTGCTATTAGGCAAAAGCATCGATGTGGTATACAAACGAAAGTCACGCCTCAAAGCCCGCCTTAACTCCCTTAATCTCCCCAATGGAATGTAACTAATTATTACTTGCCTCTCTTTTGGTACGGTTATTATTCCTTTGTATCTGTTCCTTCTTAAATTCTTCCCAACGCCGGTTCATATTTCTGTGGGCTTTAGCCGCACTGATACCCGTCAGACGTTTAAGAAGCTGTAGTGCGCGATAGCCTAAATCACGTTTGACGATTTTTCCCTGTCCAACTCTGTGATCAGGGGTAAGTTTCAATCTGATTTCCTCCGGGTTTACACCTTCCACACGCTCTATCAGAGCAAGTACGGCAGGCTGCAGTTCAGGTGCTTCCGCCGGTTCGTATATCTCTATTTCCTCAGTATTGAATTTTATACCCGCCCACTTCTTTGCTTCCTTAAGGGTGATATATTCTTTGTCTATTATATAGACTTCGGCGTAGGTACTTACAAAAAACGGTTCGTCAGGACGGTTAAATCTGAACATATTACGTCCTCTACCTTCAGACTCAATATTAAAAGAATAGCCGGTCAGTTCCATAGGAGAGACTGAGTCCTTGACTACGTTATCATAGTTAAATCTGACTCTGAAATTATCGAAATCAAGATAGTTCTGAAAAAAGGCTGAAAGGTTCGGTACCCATTTTCTACTCGTTGTGTCTGCAAGAACATTAACATCAATGTTTATTCTGTCCTTATTTCTTATCCATACTTCTGTCGGACTGTATTTTCCATAGACTGTATCAGTACCGTATTCAACCCGTTTAAGTGTAACAGGTATCTGTAGCACAGACATAATCCCTATCCAGTCTGACCATGAGAAATGATAATTACATTCATTGCTGACACTGTCTATACCTAAGGCATCGGTAAAGCGGTAATAAGACTTGCTTTTCAGTACTCTTGGTTGCGACCAACCTCTGAACCGTATCTTTTTATCCGGAGTCAGCATATAGTCCACCATTTTTTCACGGAAGAGGAAAACCGTATCAGTATATGTGGTCAGTGTCGAATATTCGCGTACATAACCCAGAAGATGCAGAATTTTATGCTGACGAGTCTCAACGATAACCTCAGGTAATTCTGTCAGATTCTCCTGCAGAAATATAGTGTCTGTCTCTGCATTTGAAACTGTTTTCTCTTTGAATCCCAGACAGCGTACTATAACAGGATAACTTGAGGCCGAGATATAAGGCATTCTCCCTTTTGAGTTACAGACACCAATACCATGTCCTTGAAAGTCAAATACTGACGCTCCAGGCAACGGTACATGTGTTACAGAATCTGCTACAACAGTATTACCCGCCTGTCCTTCCGTCATTAAACCGGTGAGAACAACCGCTAACACTACTATATACAGCCGCAAATATCTTATAACTGAATCCTGCATCTTCTCCCGTAATTAGTGAAATATTGCAAAATTACCTCAATCTTCTCTTACAGCTGTCATGTCTTTTCTTAATTAGTCTTAACAAAGTGAGTTTTTCCAACAGACATAAATGTGTGAACATCGTCGGGAATGCACACCTGTACAAAAATTCAATCTATCTTCCAAAACATTTTCAACTCACGCAATGTTATAAATACAGAAAATCGTTTGATTCATGTTGATTAGATTTAATTTGATTCATGTTGATTAGATTTAAGAGGTATTAAGCGATTTTCAATTCATGATGTTAGGTTAGTTAGAAAGTATTATGGAAAACACACAAGGCGCCAATCCGTGAGGACAGGTGCCTTGAGCATTTTTATACCTCACAAAACTGTAAAATAGACTTCGCGAGGTAAGCATTAACTATCGTTCCGCTTCAGGACTAATAACTGTACAAAAAATTCAATCTCTCCTCAAAACTTTTTTAACCTACCCAATGTTATAAATAAAGAAAATCGTTTCATGATGTTAGGTTAGTTAGAAAGTATTATGGAAAAACACACAAGGCGTCAATCCGTGAGGATAGGCGCCTTGAGCATTTCGTACATATATAAAAAATTCAACCTCCCTCCAGAACTTTTTCAACTCACGCAATGTTATAAGTACAGAAAATCGTTTCATGATGTTAGGTTAGTTAGAAAGTATTATGGAAAACACACAAGGCGCCAATCCGTGAGGATAGACGCCTTGAGCATTTTTATATCTCACGTACCTATATAAAAAATTTAACCTCCCTCCAGAACTTTTTCAACTCACGCAATGTTATAAGTACAGAAAATCGTTTCATGATGTTAGGTTAGTTAGAAAGTATTATGGAAAAACACACAAGGCACCAATCCGTGAGGACAGGTGCCTTGAGCATTTTTATACCTTACCCAAACACATACGTACATGCACAAAGAAATTCAATCTCTCCCAGAACCTTTTCAACACACGCAATGTTATAAGTACAGAAAATCGTTTCATGATGTTAGGTTAGTTAGAAAGTATTATGGAAAACACACAAGGCGCCAATCCGTGAGGATAAGGCGCCTTAGGCATTTTATATAGTAGTACCAACGGGATAAAGATAAATTACTACATAGAAAAAGCAGAGGCCAAGACCAAAGTCCCGGCCCCCGCAACATCAAGGTTACGAAAAGGTGTTTCTATATGTTACTGTCGCCTGTATATGAGGCAGACGAAGTCTCAGGCAGGATAATGTCCTCGATCCTCAATCAGACCACTCCGGCCTGCCTTACACTCCTTAATAATATAACCGTAAATAAGGTAACCTTGTATGAATAGAGAAGAAGTGTAGTCAGACAATAAATGTTCCCGTTATGAAGCAGGGTTCTCCTCCACACCTGACGAACTCTACAACTTCGGGAACATATTTTTGGTTTTCTGATGTATCACCATCTTTGGCTGAACCACTACGAACATTATACACGACTTGGCATCCGAGGGGTGGAAATGATACGTGCACTCGTCTGCTGAAAAGACTTGGCATCCGCATCATGGCTTCGGGCTCTCGCCTCTGTAAACTCTGTGTGGTCTGCTCTGTCCTTATAACTTTTGAAACAGGCTTTGGGTTCACAAAGGACAATATTTTTTTCATTCATTCCGGTCAAGTAAGGTGTCAGAGAGGTGATTCATCTAATTTTTCACTATGAAAAAATATACCTCCGAAAGTTTAGATAAACAAGTCACCTGTCAATAACTCAACATAGCTTTACTTAAAAAATAAATATCTTTTATTAATAATTATTATAGCTTATCAATAACCTGTAGATAACCTGTCAATAACTTTTTTCAAATTGTCAATAACTTTTTATGTATTGTAGATAACTTTTATATTTAAAATTTGTATAATTCAAATACATTTTGAGATAAATAAAATTTAACCTATTTTAACAAACGTATCTAAAGTTTTTATAAAAATTATCCCAAGCTTTACTAAATTGTCAATAACCTGTAGATAAGTTGTCAATAACCTGTCAATAACTTGTAGATAACTTTTCAATAACTTTCCGATAAAATATTTGGAAAATTGAAAAATTTTACAGTTAAGCACCTCTCAGAACTTTTTTGAAATATGCAAGTATTTTACAAAAAAGTTATTGAAAAGTTATCTACAAGTTATTGACAGGTTATTGACAACTTATCTACAGGTTATCTACAGTTATTGACAGTTTGTTGACAAGATTTTTACTAACTTTGCAGTCGCGGAGACTCTTTCGCATTAATGATTATTTTATTAGTAATAAATAACTTAACTTATAAAATAGGGTATTTATGCTACACTTACCTGTAAAATATTCCAAATTACCAAATTTTATAAGCAAAAGTTATCAACAAGTTATTGACAGGTATTATTGTTGTTATTGTTAATAACTATATTAATTTTTTAAATTTATAAACAATAAAAAGAAATGAACCCCTCCGAACATCATGACCCCGGTCAATTACATGAAGAGATAGCCCGGCTCAAACGTGAGAAAAATGCCCTCATCATGGCTCATTACTATCAGCGTGACGAGATTCAGGAAATAGCCGACTTTATAGGTGACTCGTTGGCTCTTGCACGTCAGGCCGCCCTGACAGACGCTGATATTATCGTCATGTGTGGTGTCCACTTTATGGGTGAGACAGCCAAAATTCTCTGTCCTGACAAAAAGGTGCTTGTACCTGACACGGCAGCAGGCTGTTCTCTGGCAGACAGCTGTGACCCCGAAGAGTTCCGTGCTTTTGTTGAGGCACACCCCGACCATACCGTGATAAGCTATGTGAACACATCGGCCACTGTGAAGGCTCTGACCGATATTGTGGTTACTTCAGGTAACGCACGGCGCATAATAGAATCACTTCCGGCCGACGAGAAAATTATCTTCGGCCCCGACCGTAATCTCGGCGATTATATAAATCGTGTGAGCGGTCGTAATATGACTCTGTGGAACGGTGCCTGCCATGTGCATGACCGCTTCTCGCTCGAAAAAATCATGGAGCTTAAACGCGCCAATCCCGAAGCCAAGATACTGGTCCACCCCGAATGTCGCCGTCCGCTGCAACTTATTGCCGATAAGGTAGGCTCTACGGCTGCTCTGCTTGACTTCGCCCGTACAGACGAGGCTCCTGCATACATAGTCGTGACGGAAAGCGGTATTCTTTTCGAGATGCGTAAAAAATGTCCCGAAAAGAAATTCATTGCCGCTCCGGCTGACGATGCCGAGTGTCAATGTAACGAGTGCGATTATATGAAACTCAATACCCTTGAAAAAGTCTATCGCGCACTGCGTGACGAAACCCCTGAAATTATCGTTGATGAGGAAACGGCTGAGAAAGCACGTCGACCCATCGAACGTATGCTCGAACTCTCTCTCTGAGATACCTGTATGAGTCCTTCCGAAGCTGACAGAGCCTGCCTTCCTCACGAGGAGAAGGGCAGGCCCAAGAAAAATATTCTGGAGCTTACAAGACACTCTCTGGGCGAATACCGAGATATGGAGAAACTGCCCGTGCTGTTGCTGGCCGATAATGTACGCTCGATGCACAATGTGGGTGCCTTTCTGCGTACATGTGACGCTTTCCGCATGGCCGGAGTGGTGATGGCCGGTATCACCCCTGTACCTCCCCACCCGCTTATATCAAAGACAGCCCTGGGAGCCGAGGATTCGGTAACGTGGCGCCATGTAGATGATGCTGTAGCTGAGGCACGCCGGCTCAAAGATGAGGGCTGGACACTATGTGCTCTTGAGCAGGCACACAATAGTGTGCGTCTCGATGATTTTATACCGTCACTCGACTGCCGTTATGTAATAGTGGCCGGTAACGAAGTCGAAGGTGTCAGTCAGGAGATAGTGAATATAGCCGATACCGTACTTGAGATACCGCAGGAGGGTGTGAAACACTCTCTCAATGTCTCGGTGAGTACCGGTATAGCTCTATGGCATTTCTATGCCTCACTGTCACGAGGGTAAAAATGGCGTGCGGCAAACCTGTAAAGCGGCAAACCTCCTATGTAGGTAAGCAGCGCAGTTAGACGGTTGCGCATACGTGCCTTACTGTTGAATAGTGTGGCACGTCGCAGTCTCTTCACTGTCTGCCAGCAGGTCTGTTCTGTGTCGTGGTCATCATATCCGTTAACAGCCATAAGACCTACCATATTGAGATTGGCGCTAAGCATACGGTCATGAGCTGCCGGTAGCAGTGCCGGATAACTGTGTGCCACTTCATCGGCCACAGCGGCTACGGCTCTGAGCACATGCAGACGCTCGGCACGGAATGTATGCAGGAAACTGCCGCCGTGCTGACGGTACAGGTAAAGTGGTTCCGGAGTATAGGCTATATTACGTGCTTTAAGGAATATTCGTGCCGACACCTCAAGATCCTCATACCAGAGTCCGGGTGTATAGCGTACCGTATCCCACAGACTGCTCCGGTATAGCTTCCCCCACACCGAACTGTTGAGGCGTCCGGTGCGGTACAGCATCAGTTCGTAAGCCTGCTGGCCGCTGTATTCCTCTATTGGTTGCCGGGATACAGATGGCATGTTTGCCGGCGTTCCGCTGAACATTATCTCGCCGCAGCCGGATATGTCGCAGCCGGTCCGTTTCATTACTTCAAGGAGCCTTTGCAGATAGAGCGGAGCAATCATATCATCGCCGTCGAGAAATGTCAGCATAGAGCCTCTGCGGGCCTCTAAACCGGTATTGCGTGCGGCCGACACACCGGCATTGGACTGATGCAGGGCTTTTATACGGCTGTCGCGTGCGGCATAGCTGTCGCAAATAGCTCCGCAATTGTCAGACGAACCGTCGTCTACAAGTATCAGTTCCCAATTGCGGAATGTCTGTGCGAGTACACTTTCTATACAGGCCGGCAGATAGGACTCGACACGGTAGACAGGTACGATAATTGATATTTCAGGTCGGTTCATGGTTGTGACGGATTAACGGCTTCCTGTTCACGGTATAGCAAGCGGGGACGCGCCTCAGGCACGCCCCCGCTTGCTATGCCGTGAGAGTCCGGCTTATACGGTAAGTATTTCTTTTTCTTTAAGAGCGAATACCTCGTCGATATTCTTCATGTACTTGTCATGCAGTTTCTGCACTTTGCCTTCGGCATCCTTCTCGACATCCTCGCTCAGACCGTTCTTAATCTCTTTCTTGAGACCATCGATAGCCTCGCGGCGGGCGTTGCGTACAGATACCTTTGCCTGTTCGGCCTCAGCTTTTGACTGCTTTACCAGCTGCTTACGGCGGTCTTCGGTGAGCGGCGGGATATTGATACGTATTACCTCACCGTTGTTCTCAGGTGTGACACCGAGGTCGGAGTTGATGATAGCCTTCTCAATCTCCTTGAACATTGACTTTTCCCACGGTGTGATAGCGATGGTGCGGGCGTCGGGCACACTGATATTGGCTACGTTGCTGATGGGAGCCTGTGAGCCGTAATAGTTCACACGGATTCCGTCGAGCAGACGGGCCGAGGCTTTGCCTGCACGGATATGCGACAGAGTGTCGTCAAGGTATTCCACTGCCAGCTGCATGGAGTCTTCTGCATTCTGGAGATATTCTTTTACTTCCATGATATTTTGCGTGTTGGGGGTTATGATTGCTAATCAGGTGTTGTCTGTATAAGCGCTTATCGGTCAGCGGGCCGGATGCACGAGGGTACCGACATTATCGCCGGCTATCATTTTGGCCAGATTCCCCTCTATATCCATATTAAAGACATAGATAGGCATACGGTTCTCTTTGCAGAGAGCTGTTGCGGTGAGATCCATCACCTTGAGGCCGCGTTTTATCACTTCATCGTAGCTGATTTCGTCAAATTTTTCGGCTGTAGGATCCTTTTCGGGGTCGGCTGTATAGACTCCGTCCACGCGGGTACCCTTGAGCATGACGTCAGCCTCTATCTCTATGGCACGTAGGGCCGAGCCTGTGTCGGTGGTAAAGTACGGACTGCCGGTGCCGCAGCTCATTATGGCTACTTTGCCCTGACGCATGGCTTCTATAGCACGCCACTTGGAATAGGGTTCGCCGATAGGGAACATCGGAATGGCTGTAAGCACCACTGCCGCCTGTCCTACAGCTTCGAGGGCGCTGCTCAGAGCCAGCGAATTGATAACAGTGGCCAGCATACCCATCTGATCGCCTTTGACACGGTCAAAACCTTTGGCCGCACCCGACAGACCACGGAATATGTTACCGCCACCTATGACTATGCCGACCTCGACACCTGCGTCGGCTATCTCCTTTATCTGACAGGCGTAGGCTGCAAGGCGTTCCTTGTCGATACCGTAGCCCTGCTGTCCCATCAGCGACTCGCCTGACAGCTTGAGCAATATACGTTTGTATTTCATAAAGTGATTGTTCCTGTTCGTTCTCTATGAGGGCTTCGGAACACTGCCGGCGGGGACGGCGGCGTTCTCAGCTTGTCACCCACAAAGTTAATGTTTTTCGTTTAGCTATCAAAAAAAATATCTATGTTGTGAAAAAACTGTCTTAAAATTTGCACATATCGAAAATACTATCTACCTTTGCACTCGCAAAGACGTCATGGCAGCGTGCCTTACCGTCATGCAACGCTTTCCGGCGTTTTATATTACCTTCAGGAGAGGTGGGTGAGTGGCTGAAACCACCAGTTTGCTAAACTGACGTAGGAGTAATCCTACCACGGGTTCGAATCCCGTCCTCTCCGCCAATAATCTAATCTGCTGTAACTGATAAAGTTACAGCAGATTATTTTTTATCCCTATATAAATTTTATAAGTCAGCCTCTATTATCGTCTGTTGAAATACATTTTATCATATCAAAGGAATTAGAGTTTAAGTATTGCTGAATATGTATTGTTCTCGTTGGTAATTTCGAGACTATGTCGCTGCGGAGAGCTCAATTTAAGACGCTGTTTACAATTATCAAGACCTTTATGAGTCCCATCAATATTCTTATTGAACACCTTGTTGACTGTCTTGAATATCATTTTATCATCTTCTTCATACCGCGATATGAGGAGACACCATACTTGATACCGGTCTTTAAATTGCCGCAAACGGAATAGATTCAGCAGAACATAAATTTTCTTTTAGCCGATGATGTATTTGCTATATGGCAGTTTTGAAAGCAGCCATGTTATGAAGCAGCAAGCGATGAAGGTGGAGACAATCACAAGCAGTATGGTGACGGAAGTCGAGAAAATACAATCTTTAATATATATATGTGTTGCTTAATGATATGAAGTATTGAGATGAGCGAAAATAGTAAGGAATATGAGTCGGATATTCGGTGTTAACGGAATGTTATGGAGAGCTTGAAGTTGCTTACATTTATCACAATCTCTTCCTAAGAGATACTTAAATTGCAAAGCAAAATTACTAAATAGTATAATAAATACCAAATTATCAGAGTATTTTTAACCTTCTTTTTGTTCCCTATTTTGTGATTTTTGTCGGAATGTTTGGAAAAAACAAGAATATATAGGAAATAAAGTATTGTTTATTAGGTATTTAGGTAGTATCACACTCTCTTAGGAAAAGAGCGTGATGAGTCGTTAAGTATTTGCAGACGACTTTTCGGAAGTTTGGTAAAACTATACACTTAAACTATTGATTTATAGTGTGATATGTTTTATCAAGCTAAGTAAGAGAACACCCTTTACTTTTCTAAAGTGTCTGATTCACGTTCGGATACCCCAACGTGGTATGTGCTTAACTATATAGGAGGTACATTCCGGGATATTGCTCAGAAAGCGGTTGATCAGTTCAACTTATGGAATAAAACCAAACTTGAGCTTTTTGCACCTACATACGTTGTAAGGGAGGAGAAACAGGGAGAAATCAAATTTCGGACTATTAGTCTGACATTTCACTACGTTTTTGTTAGAGGTACTTTTGCTGAAGTGAAGTGCCTGTGTGCGCAGCCCAACGGCTTCTCTTTCCTTATTGATCACGGCAGCGCGGAGAGATATGCGATTATTGATGACCGTCGCATGACCCACTTTAAGAATATCGCAAGAGCTTATAAAAATTGCCTTCCTTATTTTCCTCTCGACGAAATTGACCTTGAAGATGGAGACCTTGTCGAGGTTGTGAAGGGCGACTTCCCAGGACTTGTCGGCACATTTATGCCAAAAGCAAAGAGTAAGACCGGTAACATTGTGCTCAACGTATACAATAAGGTAGGTACTATCGCTTTCGATGTCAAAGCCACAGACGTGCGCGTACTCGAATTTTCAAGTCATTCTACCCGGGCCAATGACCAGATTGACGCTTTTGTACCTCACCTTCTTAAAGCGTTACGGTATTTTGATAGAGACGAAGCTGTACCGACAGCACTTGCCGCAAAGCTATCCGTATTCTGCGGACGCATGGAAGTAGCCAGACTTAATAACCGTAAACTTGATGCCCGGCTTCAGGTGCTACTCTATGCTGCTAACCATATCATCGGCAACATGCCTGACGCTGCGAAAGCCCTTGCGAAATATGAACGTGTTAAAGACTCCGTGACAAATGAATGGACGCGAGGTGTGAATAATCTTATACTCTCCGTCATAACTAAAGACAAAGACCGTCTCACGGCCGGTTACGAGAAATTGAGAACACTTGATGTTTCTTCAAAAGCACAGCAGACGGTAATAACAGAATATGAATATTACCTTTCTTCCGCCAATCACAAGGAAGAAAGCTCTGATTCGTCTGTGTCATAAATTTCCTTTTCTATGGTTTGTGCTCTTCCGTCCGGAATTATGAATTATCCGGTGTCAGCGACGGCACCTGCTGAGGACTTGCTGACACTCGGTCAGATTTTCTCTGAGATAGGTGACTATGCTTCGACAGTTCTGGATCGTGAGCACCTTTCACTATCGAAAAGGTGTAGCACGAAACTTAGGAAAGTTGTCGGCGAACTGATTTCAAGACGGTGCATAAAGTCGGCTGACGATCTCTATAATATGTCTGAAGGCGAACTGTTCTGTACAGACCTGACTACCTTGACTGTCGGAGAACTTCACCGCCTCTATCGCCGTTGGCCCCTACGTCGTCAGGCAAGAACAGAAGCAGGCCGCGAGCATCTGACATATTACTATGAGGGCAGGATAGTACGGGAACTTAAACGGCGTAAAGCTGCCAATAAAAGTGAACAACTGAAAATCGACTACTGCACTCTGACTTACCGCAACGAACTGGATAATCTGTCGTTTATCCTTTCAAAACCGGTTGATGTCGGCGGCTACCGGATTTCGCCGGAAGCTGATAGGACTTATACGCCTTCGGAGTTACTTGCTTTGATATATTTATATCGTCCTTTCCGCGACATTGCAGAAAGGGAATTGCTGATTGAGTATGTCGATATTGCTCTCGACCTTATGGAAACGGCCGCAGACAAGTGTCAGTTTATGGAGTTAGCTTCCGAAATACTTGAATTGGGCCGCAGGAAAATCATTAATGTTCCGGCATGGGTCAGTGTTTTTTTAGCGGACGCCTTAAAACAGTCACGAAACAACCCTTTCGTGAGCAAGGCACAGACAGTGCTGCCACTCCTTACACTTCATCTGCATAACGGTAATCAGAAACTCGAAAGCAAAGCCTCCCGCATTATCAACCGCTGTTATAGTGCGGCTATTGATTCTGTCTCAGTGGGAGAAATCATAGACATCAATAACGCTATTGACTGTCTTTATATGGCGGTGAGATACTGCACTTATGTACGTCAGTATAATGTCCGTAAAATGGCTGCCTGTTGGCATGAACTGTGTGCCCGTGTCTTTTCCGGCCGGATTAATCCGAGTACACCTGAAATAATACGGTTGTTGACCGTAGCTGACGATATAGAGAAATTTACCGAAATTTCTCCGTCATCTAAAGCCTCCTTGCTAACCCTCCTTGAGCACCGCGCTGCATCAGACGATATTGCCGCCCGTGCTTATTTTCAGTCACGCAAAGCGTATATCGCCACAGCGGTGTAGTGTATTGTCACCAGTCCTGAAAGTCGGAACAGAAGATGACCGAAAATATAGATGAACGGAAACTTGTGCAACTGCTCAACACGCAGCTTGTGAATTTCTCCGACATCGAAGACATTACCGGTTTTGCACTGCTGATTTGCCAGTCGGCAAGCTATGGAGGTCTGTTTCTCGGCGATAACCGCAACAGACTTTTCCTTAAGCAGGTACGTAAAGCCGCAAAGGAGTGGGTACAGGCTGTCCGCCGACGCATAGACAAAATGCCAATCTCAGATGCCCTGACCGTAATCAACATCTTCGACCCGGTCCATCGTATAGCATACGGCAGCCCCGCCGACTCAGCCTTCATCAACACCTACACCTTAGCTGCTTTCGACTCTTACACCCGAACAGACAAGACAGAACCCGAGGATAAACTGGCAACTGTTACCGTAGGGTCGCTTAGAGATAAGCCGACAACTATTACCGAAGCACTGCTTAGAGACAAGCCGGCAGCCACTACTGCAGCATCACTTAAAAATGAATCGACAGCTATTACCGAACCAATACTTGGAGACAATTCGACAGCCACTACTGCAGCATCATTCAAAGATGAATCGACAGCTGTTACCGAACCAATACTTAGAGACAAGTCGGCAGCTGACATCAAAACGGTAGATCCATACACTCTTTTCTGGCAAATTAAGCTCGGCCTCAACCGCAAAGACCGAGCCTATTTTTTCCGCCCATTACAATGGTATACCGCTTCCCTCGACCGCTGGTACAATGACTTCTCCAAAGGCACTTATAGTAAAGAAATAAGTACCTACGACACTATCCAACGGATATCAATACTGTTGCAGACTGATCTCCGCCCCTATAAACTCCCGGATCAGGACGCTTTCAAACAGCACCTCTTCAACACCCATCGCTATCTCTTCGACAATCTCTCTACCTACGACCTCTCCACCCTAAAAGCCCTATACGGTCTTCTCACCTCCTCCCTTCCCTATCTCTCCGAGGACGACTTCGACTCTTACCTCCATACGCTTTTGGAAACGATCAATGCACAAGAAAATACAAATCGCTTCTATCGTGTCGCTAATTCGATAAGTTTTTATCTTCTAAATTAAATTATAATCTAACTTATGCAGGCGATAATTTTAGCTGCCGGCATGGGCCGCCGTCTTGGTGAATTTACCTCTGATAATACTAAATGTATGCTGGAAGTTAACGGTGTGCGTCTCATTGACCGTATGCTGCGACAGCTACAGCATCTCAGACTCTCACGCTATGTTATCGTCATAGGTTACGAAGGCGAAAAGCTGAAAAACTATCTTATAAAGAACTATCCCTCACTTCCTATAGAGTTCGTCGAGAATCATGTCTATGACCGTACCAACAACATTTACTCACTGTGGCTGGCACGTGGTTTTATGGCCGAGGAGGACACACTTCTTCTCGAATCTGATCTCATCTATGAGGACTCAATCCTTGAGGCGGCTGTCAACAGTCGCGAACCCAACGTGGCCCTTGTGTCCAAATACGAGACATGGATGGACGGAACAATGGTACGCATAGATGATGACAATAACATAGTCAATTTTATTCCTAAAAAGGCTTTCAAATACAGCGATACCGACTATTACTATAAGACTGTAAATATCTATAAGTTCAGTCGGGAGTTCATCACCCATCATTATCTCCCCTTCCTTGAAGCCTATATAAAAGTATTGGGAGAGAATGAATACTACGAACAGGTACTGCGTGTCATAACCCTCATCGACACCGCAGGTATCAAGGCACTGCCCATTACCGGCAGATACTGGTATGAAATCGATGATGTGCAGGATCTGCGTATAGCTGAAACAATCTTTGCCACTCCCGAAGAACGACTCCGCAAACTTCAGCACAGTTTCGGAGGCTACTGGCGCTTCCCGGGTCTGCTCGACTTCTGTTATCTTGTCAATCCGTATTTCCCGCGCCGCCGTATGATTGACGAGATGAAAGCTAATTTCGAACCACTGCTACGTGATTATCCCTCCGGTATGGGAGTCAATTCACTTCTTGCCGGCAAATATTTCGGTATACGTCAGAGTTATGTGGTGGTGGGTAACGGTGCAGCCGAACTCATCAAGAGCCTTATGGAAGGTCACGATGGCCGTCTCGGTGTCACGTATCCCACTTTCGAGGAATATCCTAACCGTCACGATACAGAGAGGTTAGTAGTCTATCGTCCTGATAACGATGACTTCTCATACACCGCAGATGACCTCATTGCTTTCTTCACCGGTAAGGATATAGATACCCTCCTTTTAGTCAATCCCGACAATCCCTCCGGCAACTTTATTCCCTTGTCAGATCTCTACTGTCTTGCCGAGTGGGCACAGAGTAGGGGTATACAGCTGATTGTCGATGAATCGTTCGTTGACTTCGCTGATGACGGTCTCAGTCAGACACTTCTTCATAATGACATACTTGAGCGCTTCCCGACTCTCTGTGTCATGAAGAGTATCTCAAAATCCTACGGTGTACCGGGTCTGCGCCTCGGCGTACTCGCCTCAGCCAACGAAACTCTAATAGCACGTCTGAAGAAAAACGTAGCTATCTGGAATATCAATTCCTTCGCTGAGTTCTATATGCAAATTTACGGTAAATACGAGAAAGACTACGCCCGCAGCTGCGACCGCTTCCGCGAAGAACGGGCTATCTTTCATGCCGAACTCTCCGCCATACCCTATCTGCGCGTCATTCCATCGCAGGCAAATTACTTCCTCTGTGAAGTCCTCCCCCCTTATACCTCCTACTCTCTCACTCTCCGTCTTCTCACCGACTACAATATCCTCATCAAGGACTGCTCTTCCAAAAAAGGTTTTCCTGCCGACCGCCAGTATGTTCGTCTCGCTATCCGCGACCGCAATGACGATCTCCGTCTTATAGCAGCCTTGAAAGAACTCATCTGAAAGTATGAAAATAGTAACCAATAGTGACATTGAGGCCCTCGGTATTTCTCCAGCTACCTGTGTAGATTGGGTACGTGAGGCTTTCCTTATTAAGGATCTGTGTCAGTTGCCTCCAAAAATATCCCTTCATCCACGTGGTAATGACTTCATAAATACCATGCCGTGTATTCTTCCTAAAGAATATCGTACTTTCGGCTGCAAAGTGGTAACGCGTGTCAAAGGGCAGCATCCGGCTCTTAACAGCGAGATGATGATATTCGATACGCTTACCGGCAAGATGAAAGCTCTTGTTAATACCGACTGGATAACAGCCATGCGTACCGGAGCAGTAGCTGCTTTAGCTATTAATACACTTCGTACTGCAAAAGCTTCAATATATGCTTTTGTAGGACTCGGTGTTATAGGACATGCCACACTTGATTGTCTTCTGGCAACTAATCTGGACCGTCATCTCACTATACGACTCAAACGCTACAAAGACCATGCGGAAAAGACTATTGACCGTTATCGTACCTATACCAATGTACATTGGGAAATAAGCGATACAATGGAGGAACTTGTTACCGATGCTGACGTAGTGGTTTCCTGTATTACCGATGCCGATGGCCTTCTTGTCAATGATACTGGTCTTTTTAAACCCGGTGTGCTCGTAGTTCCTGTTCATACGCGGGGATTCCAGAACTGTGATACCATATTTGATAAGGTATTTGCCGACGATGAAGGTCATGTTCGTGGCTTCCGTTACTTTAATGAATTTCGTAACTTCGGTGAGTTGGGCAATATCCTCACCGGTCGGATTCCTGGACGTGAAATACCAACTGAACGCATTCTATCTTACAATATTGGCCTTGCTCTTTTTGATGTGTTCTTTGCTTATCGTATTCTTTCTGATTAAAATTCTCAATGCCAAAGTCTAAAACTTTTATTGGGATTCTTTGGGCCTCACTTCAACGTTTTGGAACAATGATAGTTGCTTTTATTAGCAACATCATTCTTGCCCGTTTATTGACTCCTAAAGATTTTGGTACTGTGGGTATGTTATTATTTTTTATTTCGATTTCACAAGTTTTTATAGACAGTGGTTTCGGAGCTGCACTTATTCAAAAAAAAAATACTACAGTCCATGATTATTCGACTATATTTATATTGAATATAGTTATTTCCATAATATTATATAGTCTCCTTTTTATTGCCTCACCGTGGATAGCAGCTTTTTATGATACTCCTATTCTGACTCTAATGCTTCGGATAGAAGGATTAGTATTAATAGGAAATGCTTTCTGTGTAATACAGACAGCTTTGCTTAGAAAGCAAATGAACTTTAAAAAACTTGCTATTGCTAATCTAATAGGAAATGTTGTAGGATCAATAATCGCAATAATATCGGCATATTCTGGAGCTGGCGTATGGAGTCTTATAATAAGAGTATTATGTGTGTCTTATCTTACTAGTGCTTGTCTTTGGAAAATCAGTGATTGGAGACCTATAAAGTACTTTAGTGTAAAGATAGTAAAAGAACTATTTAGTTTTGGAGGTTATATGTTACTTTCTACTGGACTTAATACTATAGCTTCCAATTTACAAACCCTTATAATAGGTAAGTTGTTTCATCAACGGACATTAGGATTGTATACTCAGGCTATGAATCTTAGAAATGTGACTGCTGATAGTCTACAGAATGTTATTGGGCAAGTTCTTTTCCCTGATTTTGCTTCGCTTGATAGTGATAAAGAAATAATTAAAAAATTAAATAATAGTTTTTATATTATATCTTATTTTACCACCGCTTGTCTAACATTTCTTTTTATAATCGGAAAACCACTTATTATTTTTCTTTATTCTGAGAAATGGAGTGCAGCAGTACTATATTTTCAAATATTATGTATAGGAGGTATTTTTTATGCTATACAAGATATAAATTATTATGTTATCGCTGCAAAAGGAAAAAGCAAATTATTATCATATATAAATATGATAAAGATACCTGTATATGTTGTAACGTTGTATTTATGTGGTACATACTACGGTATTGAAGGATTATTATGGTGTATTGTAGGTTATACAGTTGTATCTTACTTAATATTTGCTATGGTGGCTACCTCTTTGCTAGGTACTAATATAGCATCTCAATTTGTAGCTTTATTTAAGAGTATATGTTTTTCACTTATAGCATCTTTAGGATTAGGTCTAATACAAAAAACTAATATTTCTACTTTACCTATTTACGAAATATTAATTTCTCTATTAGTATATCTAATTATATTTATATTAAGTTCAATTATATTTAAAGCTTATCCATTACAGTATTTAAACAAATTAATAAGAAGAAATGAATAAGAGTAAAATAAAAAAAATTATAAAGGAGTCTTGCAATAGTATATATTCTTTTGTTATTCTAAATCTTTATACGAAACCTTCATTATTAATAAAATTACTAAAGAAGCCATCAAAAATATGGGAAGAAAGTTATTTTCCAGAATTACAGCGAAAAAATAAAATACGAATTCTATATGATCAAATATATAATATTTTTTCGCATGGAGCTATCGATGAATACTATTATATGTATGGTTTAGATGTAAAAAGAGATATTAAAAATAGTGATTATGTGATTTATCGTGATTTTCTTATTGCGCGAGATAAACTTAATCTTTCTAATCCTCATAATGATTCTTCAATTTTAAGAAATAAGTTATTCTTTGAGGCGGTAGCGCGTTCTTTAGGTATTCAAACTCCTAAAAATATTGCTTATTCTGATAACGGTATTCTTGTTCCTCTCCATAATCAGAATTTCTTTAGTTGGCTTACGTTACCTAAAGGGATATTTTATGTAAAACCAATAGATGGTGAATGTGGAACAGGTATTTTAAAATTATTAATTAATGATACAGGAATTTATATTAATGAAAAATTAGTTACTAGCGATGAATTAAAATTATATTTTAATGAGGGACGCTATATATTTCAAGATAGACTTGAACAGCATCCACAGATGAATAGAATCTATCCTAATTCGGTAAATACTATCCGTATGACTACTGTACGTAATCCACATACAGGACGAATAGAGGTTCTACCACCTACTCTTCGTGTTGGGGCACATGGCAGTTATGTTGATAATTTCTCAAAGGGTGGTGTTATAGTTGCTATGGATACCCAATCAGGTAAACTTGCGGAATGGGGATTTTTTAAACCTATGTACGGCTTTAAGAGTCAGACGCATCCTGATACAAATATTAAATTTTCAACTTTTAAAGTTCCATTTTATGAGGAAGCCAAAGCTAAAGCTATATTCTTTCATTCTTTTCTCAATTTACATTCAATAGGTTGGGATATAGCTATTACTAAAGTCGGACCAGTATTTATTGAAGGTAATGATAATTGGGAAATTAATTTACCACAGACTTTTGAGAATCCTATTAAAAAGGATTTTAATAGATTGTTTAAATAAAAAGATATGTATAATATGAAAAATAGTTTAAAAGAATATATTTTAAACCTACATGCTAAACGTATTAAAAAAGGACGAGTAAAATATTGGAGAGATCTTTTTACCAAAAGAAATAGTAAACTACAAAATAAGGATACTAAATTATTACCTCAGGAATTGGATATTATTCAAAAATTTTATTCTAAATATAATCTTACGATTAATCCAGTTTTTCATCAGTTTTATAAGTATTGTAAGGGTACTATTTCTCCCGAATATATACCTGATGATCTGTATTATACTTATATAGATCCTTTTTTTAACGATTGGGTATTAGCTAAATATTTAGATAATAAAACCTTTTATCATCAATTATTTCCTACTATTCCCCAACCGAAAACTGTGGTATATCGTCAAAATCTTTACTGGTTCAATTCTGATCAAGAAATTATTACTGAAGAAATAGCTATAAAGACTATTTTACGATATCATGAATGTTTCTTAAAACAAGCTACTGATTCCGAAGGTGGAAAAAATATCTATGTAATAACTTCTAAGGATTCAATTCAAAAAGTTAATGCTATATTAAAGAAAATTTCTGGAGATATTATAGTACAGGAAGGATTAAAACAAAGCTCCATTCTTTCAAAATTAAATTCCAGTTCAGTCAATACTCTTCGCTTGCTCACACTTTTACGACTGGATGGTTCAGTAAAACTCTGCTCTACTTCACTCCGTATGGGCATCAATGGTGCTAAAGTAGATAATGCAAGTAGTGGTGGTATTACAGTAGGGGTACAAAAAGATGGTACTCTTAATTCCTATGCTTATTCTGCTGATGGTATACGTTATGATTCTCATCCTACTTCAAATGTAAAATTTAATTCTGTGATTATTCCAAATTTTAGTGAGGTAGTTGAAATTGTTAAAAGAGAAGCTAAGAAGCACCCTCACTTTAGACTAATTTCATGGGATATAGCCTTAGATCAGGATAATCAACCGGTACTTATTGAAGCTAACTTAAAGTATGGTGAACTAGAATTTCATCAACTTAATAATGGTCCAATTTTTGGTGATGATACTAAAACTATATTAGATGAAGTATTTCTATAATTAAGATTATAGATGTCCAGTAAGTTTAATATTGAGATAGTTACTATAATTTAGTATTATCTAAAATCAAAGTGTGTATAGACTTGTATTTTAATTTTTATATTATAAAATGAGAGTTTAGTTATAAATATTAATATATTATGTGTTAATATAAATTTATTAGGTTAAATATATTACAAGTTATTAAAAAAGTCTGTTAAGAATGCGAAAAAGGGTTATTGTCTACTGTGAAGTAATTAATGTATGTAACTTATGTATAAAGTGAACAATAAACAAAACGAGGTACAACCATTTTAACAGAAACCCAAAAATTGTATATAAGTAGAATAATTCCAATCTCAAAAAGAAAACGTAAGTTTAATATTTTCATAATTTTGGATGTCATGTTATACATAGTCAGTAGCAATTGCCAGTGAAGAATGCTTCCTGATAATTTTCTAAAGTGGTAACTTATCTATTACTATTTCTGGCGATGGAGTGCGCTTGGTTAAGCATATGCTTAAAGTATTTCATGGAGTAGTTTCGCTTGTGAGTATAATCCGTCTATACCTTCGCTTGCATTGGTTGACAGGCAGAGCGTCAGATTCGCGCTCCCAGTTTCCGAAGAAGGTATCGACGGCAAAGAGAAAATCAAAGGAATCAAAAGATATACGGCTACGGACAAGAATGGATACATTCTTACTGTCGAAGTAGCTATGGCCAATATTCACGATGGTAAAGCCGCTTATGCCTTGTTGGTGGGTCTCTCAATATTATATCCTATGAGTAATAAAAGTTCTTACTGATTCGGCATACCTTGGGCGAACTTGGAACTCTCGTTCGTGATTATCTCGGAATGGATTTTGAAGTGGTTAAATCTCATTTTTTTAGTAAAGGATTTGTGTCGGTGGATTGTCGAAAAAACTTTCGTATAGCTCGAAAACTTCCGTAGGCTGACACGAAACTACTAGGAATCACATTAATCTGTATGGAATATGTTTTTTGTTGTGGCAATAATGCTTATGTTAAAGCCTCTGTCTCACATTAGCTTTCATTTTTAAACAGCTTCTTATAAGTAGATGATGATAGATAAAAAATTGCAAGCTGAGTTACGTGCAAAGTTTAATCCTGATGGGTCAGAATTACGCAGAAGACAATTACGTATGCTTGATATGCTTAAATATATTGATAAAGTATGTCAAGAACAAAATATAAAATATTGGTTATCTTCCGGTACATGTCTTGGAGCAGTTAGGCATGGGGGATTTATTCCTTGGGATGATGATATCGATATTGAGATGCTTGAAGAAGACTATAATCATTTGATAACTTACTTACAGAATAATGAAACAGAAGAATTTGTAGTTCAGACTCATATTACTGATCCTAACTATATAACAGATTTTGCAAAACTACGAGATAAAACAACGTTAATACATGAGGCTTTTGGAATAGATAAACTTTATAAGTATCAAGGCTTATTTATAGATATTTTTAAATTAACGCCGTCGAATTCTCAAAGTCTTCATTATGTCTGTGGTAGGTTACGTATTTTAGAAAGTTATTGTAAACGTTGGTCAATAACTAATAAAATAGGGAAATCTCTTTTTCCTATTTTACGAAAAATAAATAATAATATTATTACTCTTTGTAAACCGCTAGATAAATTAGGAGCTAAGAATAAATTAAGACATGGTTTAGGAAGTGTTTTTCTTAAACCACGTTTTAAAGAAGATATAGCTTCTTTAACTAGAATCCCTTTTGAAGATACATTATTACCAATCCCGACAAATTATGATTCTTATTTAAGAAGAATTTATGGTAATTATATGGAGTTAAAAATAACTCATCAACATCTATGTCCCTTCGAAGAATAAATCATACTTTTAGTGGAACTATATAAATTAAAAGTTAAGGATTTCCTTTTAGTAGTTATAATTATATTTATAACTATATTATATACATTATATTATAATGTATATAATATATCCTATCTCACTTTACTTGCTTTAAATACTTCTATAGTATCTATAGGGATGTTTTGTAATTCTAAAAAAGGACCTACAATATTTAAACTTATTAATTTTTTTATCTATATATTTTTTATTTTAGCAAATGCTATTCAGTTTGGTAAGGAATCAAATGTACTTACATTTACGTATAGTATAGAAACAGAAGATTATATATTCTTTCAATTTACACTTCTTATAATCCTAATTATTCTTTTTATTAGTTATACTTATAGTTATTCAAAAGAAGTTATACCAAATATAAAAAACGAAAAAAAATATATATGTTTAGGACGATTAATTTGGATTTCATTATTATCAACTTTTATAGTTTTAATATATTATAAATTTAATTATTATCAATTATTTACACGAGGTTTAACTCAAGAAATGTTAGCTGAAGCAGGAATTACTATAGAAGCTAATAAAAGTGTTGCTCTTGATTTAATATTTTCTAAAGTTATTAGATCTATTCCTTGGGGTTGTTTTATGATAGGAGTAATTAAAAAAATTAAAAGGAAATACTTAATAATACTTTTTTTATTGATGTTAATAACTGTATTTCCTGCAGGTCTTTCTCGTAATGCAGCTGCTATGTATTGGCTACCCGTAGTATTAGTTATGTTTGGTAAATACTTAAAAAATTCTCGGTTTATACTTTTCATGCTAATTGCATTACTTATATTTTTTCCTTTTTTTGATAATTTCCGTCATTTTAATGGAACTATAAAATTTAAATTAAGTCTTGATTATTTAGCTACTATGAATATGGATGCCAGTCAAATATTTATGGTTATAATGAAGGAAAATCATATAACATGGGGGAATCAATTATTAGGAGCTCTATTTTTCTTTATTCCAAGAAGTTTATGGCCTTTGAAACCTTTAGGATCAGGTCATTATTTTGTAACCTATATGAATGGTTGGTTTACAAATGTATCAATGCCTTTATTCGCAGAAGGATTTATTAATTTTGGTTATATAGGTATGATTTTATTTACTATACTATTAGGGTATTATAGTGCTTTTATAGATAGAAAGGCAGAGTACTTTAATATCTCTAATTTAAAATTACCTATATATTATCTTATTTTAGGTGCTACTATATATATACTAAGAGGTGATTTAATGAGTAGTTTTGCTTATACTATAGGTATAATAATAAGTTATCTAACTTTATTATGTATTATTACATATAAATCTAAAAAAATATAAATTATATAGTAGATTAAGTTCCCATTTATTATGATATTATGAAATACTTATTAGATAATATAATTTTCTCTTTACAGAAAGCAGGTGGTATATCAATAGTATGGCAAAATCTAATAAAAAATTTATTACCACTAACTCAGGATATAGAATTTATTGAGTATGATACAAATTTTAATATTTTTAGAAAAGATCTAGAAATTCCTTCATCAAAAATTGATGCTATTAAGTCTTTTCATCCTTTATTTAGTCAATTAAGAACTCCTTTAATTAAAAATTCTGATCCTTTCATTTTTCATTCTTCTTATTTTCGTACATGTAAAAATCCTAAAGCTATAAATGTAACAACTGTACATGATTTTATTTATGAACAAGGTATACCTACCTTAAAACAGAAAATTCGTATTAAATTAAATTATAGAGCTATTAGGAATAGTGATGCTATTGTATGTGTCAGTGAAAATACTAAACATGATTTATTAAGATTTGTACCAGACGTAGATATAAAAAAAATTCATATTATTTATAATGGAGTTTCTGAGGATTATTATACACTTCCTAATATTCCTTATCCCGAGTATAAAGATTACCTTCTGTTTATAGGTGGACGACAGGGATATAAAAATTTTAATTTTGTTACCCATTCTATTAAACATACCTCTTGGAAATTATTAATTTGTGGTCAAAATCTTTCTAAACAAGAAAAATTACTTTTAGAATCTACTCTACCTAATAGATATAAGATATTAACCTTTCCATCGAATAAAGAATTAAATAAAATATACAATTCAGTATATGCTTTAGTATATCCATCTTCGTATGAGGGATTTGGTATTCCTATTCTTGAGGCTCAACGAGCCTCGTGTCCCGTGATTGCTTTGAATACTTCCTCAATACCGGAAGTTATAGGTTCAACTCCTCTTCTTATGCAAGAACTTACACCGGAAGAATTTATTATAAGATTAAATTATTTAAATAATCAATCAGTTAAAAAACAAGTGATAGCTGCTGGATTAGAAAATAGTAAGCGTTTTTCATGGAGAAAAATGGCTCAGGAATATTTTAGATTATATAATTATCTTCTTTCTAAAAGCTTACATTGATTTGCCTCTTATGAAGATTTCTATTATTACGGCGACTTTTAATAGTTCAGATACTCTTAGAGATACTATTAAAAGTGTTCTTGCACAAGATTATGATAATTGGGAACATATTATTGTTGATGGTAACTCTACAGATAATACTGTAGATATTATTCGAGAATATCAACCATTTTATAAAGGTAGGCTGAAATGGATTTCTGAACCTGATCGAGGTATTTATGATGCAATGAATAAAGGTATATCTATGAGTTTAGGAGAGGTGATAGGTATATTGAATTCAGATGACTTTTATACATCAAATGATATATTATCAATCATTCATCAAAATTTTCTAAATATAGATGCTGTTTACGGAGATGTGCATTATGTTAATCATCATAACCCAACTCAAATTGTACGCTATTATTCCTCCGCAGATTTTAAACGATGGAAAATGAGAATAGGTTTTATGCCAGCTCATCCATCTTTTTATTGTCGGCGTGAGATTTATTCTCAGTTCGGTATGTTTGATACAGATTTCCATATAGCAGCAGATTTTGAACAGTTGTTACGTCTTATCTATGTAAATAAAATTTCAATTCGTTATATCGCTAAAGATTTTGTTACTATGAGGACTGGTGGTGCATCTTCTTCCGGTTTTCAAAGTCATAAACGTATAATTATGGAGCATCTTAAAGCTTACCATAAAAATAAGGTAAAGTCGGGAATAAGTTTTGAAGCTATACGCTATTTATGGCGTATTGGTGAAATGATTAAATTTAAAATATTAAATAAATAAAGTTTTATGAAAACTGCCTTAATTACAGGTATTACGGGGCAGGATGGCTCATTCCTTGCTGAATTTCTTCTTGAAAAGGGCTATAATGTTCATGGAACTATCCGTCGCTCATCAGTGGATTTTCGTGAACGTATAGCCCATCTTGAAGGTCATCCTAATTTTCATCTGCATTATGCCGATCTTGGTGATTCCATGTCGATAATACAAGTCCTCAATAAAGTAAAGCCTAATGAAGTGTATAATCTCGCTGCCCAGAGTCATGTACAGGTAAGTTTTGATTCTCCGGAATTCACAGCTGATGTAGATGCGACAGGCGTATTGCGTATTCTGGAGGGTATTCGTCAGTGTGGTTTGACTGAGACATGCCGTTTCTATCAAGCCTCGACATCCGAGCTTTATGGGAAGGTTGAGGAAGTACCACAGAATGAAAACACGCCGTTTCATCCTTATTCTCCTTATGCAGTTGCAAAGCTGTACGGTTTTTGGATTGTTAAAGAGTATCGAGAGGCATATAATATGTATGCTTGTTCGGGGATACTTTTCAACCATGAATCGGAGCGTCGTGGTGAAACTTTTGTGACACGTAAAATTACATTAGCAGCTGCCCGTATTGCACAAGGTAAACAGGAAAAACTTTATCTTGGTAATCTGTCTTCTTTACGTGATTGGGGTTATGCCAAAGATTATGTTGAGTGTATGTGGCTTATTCTTCAGCAACCTGAGCCTGATGATTATGTTATAGCTACCGGAGAGCAACACAGTGTACGAGAGTTTTGTCTTTATGCATTTAGACGTGCTGGTATTGAACTCCGCTTTGAGGGGGAAGGTGAAAATGAGAAAGGTATAGATGTCAGAACTGGTAAAGTTGTAGTTGAGGTTTCCTCCTACTTCTACCGTCCTACAGATGTTGTTAACCTACTTGGAGATCCTGCCAAAGCAAAGAATATACTCGGTTGGAATCCAGCAGAGAAAACTTCGTTTGAGCAACTTGTCAACCTTATGGTTGATGCTGACATGGCCAAAGTTGCTGTTGAGCGTGCCGGTGAACAAGTTAGAACTAATCTTGAAGAATACCTTGAAAAGGGTATTGTTAAGTAGTAGCGGAGATATTTTTGATGGAAAAGAATTCCAAAATATATGTAGCCGGACACCGCGGAATGGTCGGTTCTGCTATTGTACGTGAATTACTACGTCAAGGTTATACTAATATAATTACTCGTACACATAAAGAACTTGATCTGATAAATCAGCAGGCTGTAAGTGAATTTTTTGCAGCTGAAGAGCCTGAATATGTATTTCTTGCCGCTGCTAAAGTAGGTGGTATAATTGCTAATTCTCAACATTTGGCCGACTTTATGTACGATAATATGATGCTTGAAATGAATGTGATTAATTCCGCATGGCGTAACGGTTGTAAGAAACTTGAATTCTTAGGTTCGTCATGTATTTATCCACGTATGGCACCGCAACCGATGTCTGAGTCATGTCTATTGACATCTGAACTAGAGAAAACAAATGAAGCTTATGCTCTTGCAAAAATTTCCGGTCTAAAATATTGTGAGTATTTGAATCACCAATATGGTACGGATTATATATCTGTAATGCCTACCAATCTTTATGGACCTAACGATAATTATCACCCAGAACATTCGCATGTGCTTCCAGCTCTCATACGTCGCTTTCATGAAGCCAAACAAGCTGGTATAAGCGAGGTTATATGTTGGGGTGATGGTACTCCCCTACGTGAATTTCTTTATGTTGATGACTTGGCAAATCTATGTATTTTCCTAATGAATAATTATTCTGGCAATGAAACAGTCAATGCAGGTACAGGAAAAGAAGTAAGTATAAAGGAACTTACAGAATTGGTTGCTTCTATCATTGGGTATGAAGGAATAGTCAGATGGGATACTACCCGACCAAATGGAACACCACGAAAACTGCTTGATGTCAGTAAGGCTACCAAATTAGGCTGGACGTATAAGACGGAGTTGATCGATGGCATAAGGCTTGCCTATATGGATTTTTTAAACAATCCTATGCGGGCTGAGAGATAGATTAATATTTAGCATATATTGAAGAATTTATTTAACTGAATATAGGAAAACTTAAAATATTACCATGCAAATTATATTACTTTCAGGCGGTTCAGGCACAAGACTATGGCCGCTATCGAATGATGCGCGATCGAAACAGTTTTTGCGACTGCTGCCTGTTGAAGGGAGTGATGGGCTTGAATCAATGGTACAGAGAGTGATACGTCAAATTCAGGAGGCTGATCTTAAGGCATCTGTGACAGTTGCGACTTCGGTGACTCAGCAGGATTTTATTCTTGCTCAGTTAGGGACAGAAGTGAGTATTGTGACGGAACCTTCAAGACGTGATACTTTTCCGGCTATCTGTCTAGCCTCAGAGTATCTTTCTAAAGAGAAAGGGTATGGGGAAAATGAGATTGTTGTCGTAATGCCCTGTGATCCTTATACGGAAAGCGGATACTTCCGTACAATTGCTGAGATGGATAAGACTGTTGGTAAAAATGTTGCTGAACTGGTACTGATGGGTATCAGGCCTACTTATCCGTCATCTAAGTATGGATATATTATTCCTGGTCAACCCTTAGGAGAGAATACTTTTGCTGTACACTGTTTTACCGAGAAACCTGATGCTGTCACTGCTGAAAAGTTTATCGAAGATGGAGCTTTCTGGAATGGCGGAGTATTTGCTTTTAGACTGGGTTATCTGACTACAATAGCTGAGAGGTATGTGAATTATCCGACTTTTGAGGAGATACGTGAGCATTATGGAGATTTTCCGAAAATCAGCTTTGATTATGAAGTGGCTGAGAAGGCTAAGTCTGTAGCTGTTGTACCTTTTTATGGAGAGTGGAAAGATTTGGGAACCTGGAATACCCTCACAGATGAGCTGGCACGCTGTTCATACGGTAATGTGACTACCGACGGTACGGGTGAGAATACTCATGTCATTAATGAGTTAGACTTACCGGTAATGTGTATAGGTACAAAGAATTTGGTTGTGGCAGCTTCTCCTGATGGTATACTTGTTACAGAAAAGAGCCGTAGTGAGGAAATAAAATCATTTGCTAATAGATTGAAACGCCGTCCTATGTATGAGGAACGTCGTTGGGGCACTTATAGAGTTATAGATTTTGTGGAATATCCTGATGGTTTCAGTACTCTTACGAAACGTCTGATTCTAAATCCTGGTGCATCTATCAGCTATCAAGAACATGCCTGTCGCGATGAGGTGTGGACTTTTATTGATGGTGAAGGTGAGATTGTACTTGACGGTGAGCGTAAAAGAGTAAATCGTGGAATGACAGTTTATATTCCTAAGGGAATGCGTCACGCACTTCGAGCTGTAACCCCACTATCATTTATTGAAATACAGACAGGTTCGAATCTCGTTGAAACTGATATTACTCGTTATCCTTTCGAATGGATTTAAAACCGTTAACTGATACTAGTTTTTTTATAAGGAGAAGAAGATGATTATGGTATTTGATTTTAGGTTGAGATAGGTAAGATTTATATTGATAATAAGTTAAGCAGGTGCCAGATACGCTATAGCGTATCTGGCACCTGCTTAACTTATTATCAATTACGGGTACCGAGGTGATGGCGGAGGGTGTCGGAGGTAATGCCGCGACGGGCGGCGTAGCGAGTGAGTTGGGCGTCGTCGAGGTTGCCGACGTTGAAGTAGCGGGAATCGGGGTGCCAGAGGTAGAGGCCGCAGACGGTTGAGGAGGGGGTGAGGGCGCCGTTGGGGGTGACTTCGACGCCGAGAGCGAAGAGGGGTAGGAGGGCAGCGATATCGTGCATAAGGCTTTGGTCAGGGAGAGAGTCGTAGCCTATGGCGGGGCGGATCCCGAAGTAGCGGTTGGCGAGTATTTCCTGTACGCTGAGGTTTTCGTTAGGGGCATAGGCCCATATCTTGCGGCGTACGAGGGTATGGAGCCACTCGGAAGCTGCTTCAGCGAGTCGGTCACAGAGAGTTTGAAGAAGGAGGGCTTTGTAATCATCTCCGGTTGCACGGAGGGCTGTGAGTCGATTGGCTTCGCCGTGACCGGCTGTTACCATGAATACACCTACATAGTCTGTACTTTCTTTATTATCAGTATCGTTAATACTTTCTTTAGGGTATACAACCCTGCTGTCAATATTGTCAGTACTTTCTTTAGCGTGTGCAATCCTGTTGTCAGTATCGTCAGTACTTTCTTTAGCGTATGCAACCTTGCCGTTAATATCGTCAGTACTTTCTTTAGTACATGCAATCCTGTCGTCAATATCGTTGTTGCTTTTTTGGGCCCAGGCAACCTTACCGTCAGTATCGTCGATATTTTCTGAAATGTGGTGAGTGTTTTTGCCGTCGGCCGGGCGTACCATATCGGCAAGCGACCATGTGCGGCTGCCATCGTCGGTCTGGCGGCGCAGCATAGGGAGGCTGATATCGCCTTCGGGAGTATGGAGAGTGACGGCGTCGGAATCAGCTGAGGCTTCCATAATTCGTACCGCACCGCGTATAAGGTCGGCATTTTCGGCGATGAGTTGTTGGAGCATAGTGCGGGCATCAGTGTACAGGTGCAGAGCTTCCATAGCTTTAGGGTCGCTACCGTGCTTTGCTGTCCATGCAGCAGTGCAGCCAGAGCAGCCGTCCCAGGGGAAGTCCTCGAGCCAAGGGCCGGTGAGACGCCAGGCGTGCAGCAGCATTTTATAATTGATGAAAGGCGCTACTTCGGCGATTGGAATATGAGCATTGAAATACTCGCGTTGTACGGGTACTGGTGAGGGCTGATTCCAGTCGAGTTTCGGCGCACGCGCTATGGCTTCGTCAAGAGTGAGAAGGCGTGTTTCCTGCGCTTCGTAACGCTGTCTGAGTTCGTCATATTCCCGATTTAAAGCTTCGATATATTCTGTAGCTTCATCGCCCATAAGACGGGCTGCAATGACGGGATTTCGGGCCGCATCGGAGGCATGGACTACCGGTCCGCTGTAAGCGGGCGCTATCTTCAGGGCAGTATGCAGACGCGAAGTAGTGGCACCGCCGACAACCAACGGTATACGCAGACCGGCAGCCTCCATAGCCTCGGCAACCTTTACCATTTCAGCCAGCGAAGGTGTTATGAGGCCGGATACGCACACCATATCGGCTTTTTCGGCTATTGCTGCGCTGACTATCTGTTCTGCAGGTACCATGACGCCGAGGTCAATTATACGATAGTTATTGCAGGCCATCACTATAGCCACGATATTTTTGCCTATGTCATGTACATCGCCCTTGACGGTAGCGAATACGACTGTGCCTGCCATACCGGTTGACTGTGTAGCGGCTTCGCTATGAATGTGAGGTTCGAGTATGTCTACAGCCCGCTTCATGGTACGTGCTGTCTTGACTACCTGCGGCAGAAACATCTTACCTTCGCCGAAAAGAGTACCTACCCGGTCTATACCCTCCATCAGAGGCCCTTCAATTATACCTACTGCAGTCATACCGGATTCAAGTGCTTCAGTAAGGTCGGAAGCTATGTTGGTACTGTCACCGCTTATCACCGCATCACGCAGACGTTCGCTTACCGTACGGCTGTCGGTTTCTCCGGCTGACACTGACGTTACGGGGGCACCCCCTTTCTCAGCCGCATGAGCGGCAGCGTAAGCAGCAAGTTCGTCGGCCGCACCGGGACGCCGTGCGAGTACAACATCTTCGATAAGTGTGCGCAGACCCGGTTCGATGCTCTCGTATGTTACCGAGGTAGCCGGATTAAGTATAGCCATGTCGAGACCGGCTGCTATAGCGTGGTAAAGAAATACCGCGTGCATAGCTTCGCGCAGGGTATTATGCCCACGAAAGGCAAACGAAAGGTTACTGACTCCTCCGCTGGTAAGTGCGCAGGGAAGATTATCTTTTATCCATTTAACAGCCTTTATATAGTCAATGCCGTATCGGTCGTGGGCTTCGATACCGGTGGCTACGGCCATTATATTAGGGTCGAATATAATGTCATGCGGTTCGAATCCGGCTTCTCGTATAAGTAGCTTATATGCTCGTTCGCAAACGGCTATCTTACGTTCGTAAGTATCGGCTTGACCTTCTTCATCGAAAGCCATGACCACTACGGCTGCACCTAATTCCCTTGCACGGCGTGCATGATGCAGGAACGCTTCTTCACCTTCTTTGAGCGATATGGAATTGATTATTCCCTTTCCTTGAAGGCATTTCAGTCCGGCTTCGGCCACTTTCCAATCTGAGGCATCAACCATTACCGGCACACGGGCCGTATCAGGATCCGAAGCAAGGTAATTGAGAAATACAGTCATCTCTTTTGCGGCATCGAGCATGGCATCGTCCATGTTTACGTCAAGAATCATGGCTCCATCGAGTACCTGACGCCGTGCCACCTCAAGAGCTTCGTCATATTTCTTCTCTTTTATAAGACGCAGAAATTTGCGTGAACCGGCGACATTGCACCGTTCGCCAATATTGACGAAGTTGTTGGCACGGCAGACTTCGAGAGGTTCCAGCCCTGCGAGACGGAGATTGGTCGACCTACCGTTTTTCCGATGAGGTACAGCACTGTCAGCCACGCTTCGGAGTGCGGCTATATGAGCCGGTGTAGTACCGCAACAGCCGCCTGCTATATTTACCAGTCCTTCGGTAAGCATCGGAGCTACGTGGGCAGCGAAAGTTTCCGGTGTCTCGGCGTAGTTTCCAAGTCGATCGGGTAGTCCGGCGTTAGGGTGACAGCTGACATAAGCGGGTGCGACTTCTGCAAGAGCACGCAGATGAGGCAACATGTCAACAGTGCCGAATGAACAGTTCAGACCCAGACTTATTACAGCGTCGCAGTGGGCTACTGAGGCAGCGAAGGCTTCGAGAGTCTGTCCTGTCAGCAGACGTCCGCTACGGTCGGAGACGGTCGCCGAAACTATTATGTCGGTTTCGACACCGAGCTGCCGCATTGCTTCCATTGCTCCGTCAAGACCGGCCTTAAGATTGAGCGGGTCAAAGACAGTCTCAAACAAAAGCAGGTCAGCACCGCCTTCAAGCAGTGCTGTAGCCTGTTCGAAATAGGCATTGTGTAACTGATCGTAGGTGACATTCCGAAGTCCGGGGTCTGCTACGTCCGGACTCATAGAAGCCGCACGGTTAGTAGGCCCCATCGAACCTGCCACACGTATTATGCGTCCCGGATTCTGCTCCATGTAGTCATCGGCCACGCTACGTGCCAAAGCTGCCCCTGCACGGTTTATGTCGCTGACGAGATGCACGGTGCCATAGTCGGCCTGTGATATAGCGTTTGCGTTAAATGTATTTGTACTCAGTATATCGGCGCCTGCGTCGACGTAGGCACGGTGTATGTCTGACACAACATCAGGTCGTGTCAGACATAGAATGTCATTATTTCCGGTCTGAGCAGGCATAGATGAGTCGCAGATTTCACCTCGGAAATCCGCTTCCTTCAGGGCACGGGCCTGTACCATAGTACCCATAGCGCCATCAAGTATAAGTACGCGCTCTGAAGGCTCTTTGCCGAGCCGGCGGGGAGTGTGGGGAAGCATAAAGGGTAGTAATGAGTGTGAGAGTGATTAGTGAGAGTTAAGGAGGCGCCAGGGCTTATAAAACGTATAAGACTTATAAAATGTATAAGATATATAAGACTTATAAGATTTATAAAACTTATAAAAATTATAACTGCCCTCAGAAAATATCACGCGCTACACGGGCAACACTATCGGCTACCGACATGGTGTAGAAGTGTATACCCGGTGCGCCGCCGTCGAGCAGTTCACGACACTGGCGGCGACACCACTCAACTCCTATCTCTCTGACCTCGCGGTCATCGGCAGCCTGACGCACCTGTGCTGCAAGCGGTTCGGGTATGTCGATACGGAAAGTACGTGGCAGACCGGACAGATGATTTTTTCTCGATATGGGTTTGATACCCGGTAAAATAGGTACAGTTATACCCTCAGCACGACAACGTTCCACGAAACTGAAGTAACGTGAATTATCGAAGAACATCTGTGTGATTAGGTAGTCGGCACCGTTCTTGATTTTCTGTTTCAGATACCAGATGTCGGAATCCATATTGGGTGCTTCCTCATGTTTCTCCGGATAACAAGCCATACCGTAGGAGAACGGTGTGTCAATACCTTCTATCTTTGTGTCATCAAGTCCTATGCCCTGATTGAACAGATTTATCTGCTCCTGCAGGTCGGAAGCATGTTCGTGATAGAGATGCGCCGATTCTGCAAGACTACCTGATGACTTATCATCGCCTCTTAGTACCAGCAGATTATTGATGCCGAGAAAGTTGAGGTCGAGCAGTGCGTACTCCGTCTCCTCTTTTGAAAAACCCCGGCATATTATGTGCGGTACGGGTATAAGGCCGTACTTATTCTGTATAGCCGCAGCTATCGCTACGGTACCGGGACGCTTTACCACGCTCACCCGGCGGTGTGTACCGTCGGGGAGGGGTTTATAGATGTATTCGCTATGATGTGAGGTGATATTGACAAACTGAGGTTCAAATTCGCGCAGTCGGTCTATGATATCATAGACTTTGTAGATACTGTTGCCCCTGAGAGGAGGCAATATCTCGAACGAGAATACCGGCTGACGGCTCTCGTTGATAATATCTATTATTCGTGTCACTGCGCTTATTTTTTTCCGTCGGCTGACTGTTGTCGGTATTCTTTAACAGCATCACGCAGACTGTCGAGTGCCTTTGTGAGTGTCGCACGCGGACAGCCTACATTAAGGCGCATATATCCTTCGCCTCCGTGACCGAACATCTCACCGTCATTGAGTGCGAGACCGGCTTTGTCAACAAATAGAGCATTAAGACCGTCATGATCCAGACCTAATTCCCGGCAGTCCATCCATACAAGGAACGAAGCCTGCGGACGCAAAGGCTTTATCTCCGGTATGTAGCGGCTGCAATAATCCTCGACATAACGTATATTATCCTCAATGTATTCGAGCATCTGTACACGCCATTCCTCACCTTTGCGGTAAGCGGCTATCGTAGCTATAGGAGCGAAAATATCGGGATCCGAGAATTCGTTGGCCTCAAGCCAGTTGTAGAAACGACTGCGCAGTTCCGGGTCACTGACAACAGCATACGAACTGACTACTCCGGCAATATTGAATGTCTTTGAGGGCGCACCGAAAGTTATGCTGATTGATTCAGCCTCCGGACTTACTGTGGCGAAAGGTACATGTTTGTGACCGAAAAGGGTCATATCGCTGTGTATCTCATCGCTTATCACCACTATACCGTTGCGCTTGCAGATGTCAGCCAAGCGGCGCAGGGTTTCAGCGTCCCATACTATTCCCGCCGGATTGTGGGGATTGGAGAGTATCAGCAGCTTGCAACCCGGAGCGATTTTTTCAAGATGCTCAAGATCCATAGCGTAACCGCCGTCGGGAAGTTTGACAAGCGGGTTCTCCACCACCTCACGTCCGTTAAGACGAGATACTATCGAGAAGGGGTGATATACCGGAGGTTGTACTATAACTTTGTCACCCGGTTTGGTAAATACGTTCATCACCATAGCTATACCCTTGACTATCCCCGGGATATAGGTCAGCCATTCGGGTTTCAGTTCCCAGCCGTGACGACGGCGTACCCAGTCGATTATAGCCGGACGATAGTCAGCCGGTTCTATGGTGTAGCCGAGTACGGGATGATCAAGGCGCCGACGCAGAGCGTCGATTATGAAATCAGGAGTAGCGAAATCCATATCAGCTACCCAGAGAGGAATAAGGTCAGGACGTCCGTAACGCTCTCCGAGAGCGTCGGTTTTCAGTGCGCCGCTTCCACGACGTTCTATTTCAGTATCGAAATCGTATTTTCTGGTCATGGTTTTTCAGTAACTGTTGTGTCAAGTGCCTGTGTGAGGTCATTGATAATGTCTTCCGGATCTTCAAGTCCTATTGACAGACGTATGGTAGTGTCAAGCACGTCCATTTCCGCACGTTGTGAGGCTGTGAAAGGGCCGAAAATAGTGCTTGCAGGGTGTATGGCGAGTGTGCGGTTATCAAACAGATTTGTGGCACGCTTTACCAATCGCAACGCGTTTATGAAACGCCGGCAGGCTTCAGCATTTTTCAGGTCGATGGTGAGCATGGCGCCGTATCTGTCTCCGTAAAGCTCGCCGGCAAGTTTGTGAGCGGGATTGTCGGGCAGACCGAGATAGTTGACTTTGCTTACAGCCGGGTGTTTCTGCAATGCCTCAGCCACTTCAAGAGCTGTCGCTGCCTGACGGCGATAGCGTACACCGAGAGTCTCAAGTCCAATGGTCTGCATATATGCGGCATGTGGTGTCATATAGGCACCGAGATTGAAAAGTATCTCCTTCTTAATTCGCTGGGTAAGTTCGGGCCAACGGCCGTAGTCTATTATAAGACCACCGAGGCTGGTGGCACCACCTGAAAGGTATTTGGTGCTCGATACTATCTCGAAATCTATACCGAGTGCCGAGGCGTCAAATTCCGTAAAAGGTATCATTGTGGTGTCGGCTACAAGCGGGCAACCGGCTTTTCGTGCTATCTCTCCGAGGCATCGCACATCAGCTACTTCCATCTGCGGATTGGTGATTATTTCAAGGAATATGCAGCAGGTCTGTGCATCGACAGCAGCTTTAACAGCTTCCGGGTCGGTAAGGTCAACAAGACGTGCCTCGACACCCAAGCGTCCGAGTGTAGACGTAAGCATTGAGTAAGTATTGCCGAACAGATGACGTGAACTTACGATATTTCCTCCTGAATGTGCCACAGCGAAAAGTATGGCGCTTATAGCTGCCATCCCTGAATTAAAGGCTGTCACAGCCGAAGCACCGGTGAGCGCCTGTACTTTCTGTTCAAAATGTGTGACTGTAGGATTCCCCACACGTGAATAATCGGGCATATCGGTACGCCCGCAGAAGGCGTCCGCCATACTGTCAGCATCATCAAACTCAAATGCTACAGAATGGTAGACCGGCATTGAGAGTGCATTATATGTGTCCTGACGTGGATAAGCCGTATGAATTGCAGTTGTCTCTTTCTTCATCTTTTCTACGGAACTTTATTTGTAACTGCAAATTTAGCAATTTTTTCCTTACCCGTTCTCCTTTTCATCTTATACATGAATGATAAAATGTTTCTATGTAGCCGAACGGTCGATAGTGCGCTGTGTTTTCCTTTGCTTCGGAATTTATTCCGTAAAGGTATTTTAAATATCGCTAATGGCGGGAAGTATGGATTTAAATGCTTACTTTTGCGGTATGAAGCTTCTGAAATTAGTGGTATTTGCCGTAGTGGCGGTGTGCGCGGCGTGCACACGTAATGAGTTTAATATGGATCTTGAGCTTTCCGGAGTCGGTACGGCCGATTTCCAGGTGGTCTATTATGCTTCTGATGCACGTCAGGGTTTCTATGTAGAGACCAACATGGTGGCGCGTGAGGGGAAGGGTACACTGCGTGGTATCACACGTTTCCCTACACTTGTCTACATCACTTCACGACATATTCACAAACCTCTTGTGGTATATGCCGAGCGCGGTAATCATATCAGTCTTAAAGGCAACTCACCCGACCAGTCGGGTTGGGAAGTTTCGGGTAATAAAATAAATGATGAATGGAGCGCCTGGCGTATGGCCAATGCCGGTGCGTTACGTTCGGGACGTCCGGACAGTATTAACGCAGCTGTCGCAAGTTTTGTACGCGAGAAGCCCGATTCAAAGGTGTCGCTGCTGCTGATGCTTACGACCTTTGTACGTCAGGCTGATCCCAAGCTGTACCGTGAGCTTTGGAAAAGTCTTGACATTGATTTACGTCATTCCGATCTTGTGGCGATGGCAGGACGTCCAGACCAGACGGGGGCCTATCTGTCGCAGGAAGCACGTATCGAGTCGATGGTGCTGCGTGGTCGCGGTCATCTTGACACGGTAATTACTGCAAAGGTGCCGGCTACGATACTGTTCTTCTGGCTTAATGACCGTTCGAAGCAACGTGCGCAGATGTTTGATTCAATACGGTCACTTGCAGCTGAGTTCCCTGATTCCGCTTCACGTGCTATTGTGGATATATGTATGAATGTCGATTCCACATCATGGATACAGCCGTTGCGTACCGATTCTCTGAAAGGCGTGACGCGCAGCTGGATGCCTCTCGGTACGGCTGACCCTGCGGCTCTGACCATAGGTATAGGACGTATACCTTACGTTGTTGTGGCTGACAGGAGCGGTGAGATTGTCTATCAGGGTGATTCGCTGGTATCGGCTATGGGGGCTTTCCGACGGCTTATGAAAGATTAGCCTATACTTCTAAAATTCTGTATTTATGCTGACTAAAGTATTTACCGCCTCCATATACGGTATCGAGGCTATGCCTGTGACTATAGAAACCGAATCAGGCAACGGCTCTATGTTCACTATTGTCGGTATGGCCGATACTGCTGTCAAGGAGAGTCAGATGCGTATGGTGTCGGCTGTCAACAACAGCGGTATCAGTTTTCCGCACCGTCGTATACTCATCAACCTTGCACCGGCTGATGTCAGAAAAGAGGGAGCTTGTTTTGACCTTCCCATGACAATCGGTGTACTGACTTCAAACGGTGTTATCGAGGTTTCTGATCTCGGTGATTATATGATAGCCGGCGAACTGTCACTTGACGGGTCGGTTCTTCCCATACGCGGGGCACTACCGATGGCGGTAAAAGCTCGTGAAATGGGGTTCAGACGTCTTATAGTTCCTTATGAGAATGTGACTGAAGCGGCGGTTGTAAATCGTCTGGAAGTATTCGGCGTGCGTAATCTGACTGAAGCATTGGGTATACTCACCGGCAATACTGACCTTAAACCCACCGTCATTGACACCCGCAGTATGTTTGCGACACAATCGGGTGTATTTGATAATGATTTCTCGGAGGTTCGTGGTCAGGAGACTGTCAAAAGAGCTTTTGAAGTAGCCTGTGCCGGCGGTCATAACATACTGCTTATCGGCCCCCCGGGAGCCGGTAAGTCAATGATGGCTAAACGCCTGCCCACTATCCTGCCTCCCCTGACACTTGGCGAGGCACTTGAAACTACTAAGATACATTCTGTAGCCGGTAAACTGCCCAAGGGTTCGATGCTTATGACGCGGCGACCTTTCCGTACACCGCACCATACCGTATCGCCTGTAGCTCTTGTCGGCGGCGGTTCGACACCGATGCCGGGCGAGATTTCATTAGCTCATAACGGTGTGCTCTTTCTGGATGAACTACCGGAATTCCCAAGACAGGTACTTGAAGTGCTACGGCAACCTATTGAGGATCGTATCATAACGATAGCGCGGGCGAAATACACTGTTGATTACCCTGCCTCTTTTATGCTTGTGGCGAGTATGAATCCGTGTCCGTGCGGCTATTACGGGCATCCTACGCGGCAGTGTACCTGTCAGGCGGGGCAGGTGAGCCGTTATATGGGCCGTATATCCGGGCCGCTGCTTGACCGTATAGATATTCAGGTGGACATACAGCCGGTAGGTTTCGATGACATGGCGGCTACTGCGTCAGGCGAATCGAGTGCTGCTATTCGTACCCGTGTGCTGGCTGCGCGTGCCATACAGCAACAGCGTTTCATCAATGAGCCGGGGGTGCATTGTAACGCACAGATGGGTTCGCGGCTGCTGCGTCAGTATGCCTGGCCCGAACAGGCAGGTCTCGATAAACTGAAGGATCGCATGACGCGCCTCAATATGAGCGCCCGCGCTTTTGACCGAATCCTTCGTGTAGCCCGCACTATCGCCGACCTCGACGGCTCCGAACAAGTCCGCAGCCGCCACATAGCCGAGGCTATTGCCTACCGCTCCCTCGACCGTAGTCACCATAACTGAGGACAGCTAACCCGAAACCCAAAACCCGAAGACAAACAGAGGGTACCTTGAGAGTGTTAACTCTCAAAGTGGGAGCCTTGAAGGCGGAAGTCTTTCAGAGAGGAGGGGGGTAAAGCGTTGGGGTTTGTCTTGAGGTGTAGGAGAGGGTGTGTAGGAGAAGGAGTGTAAGAATTAGGGTAAAATCATAATAACTTTATCAGAAAAATGGCCGAACTTCCAAGATATCATAGGCGTGCTTTTGCACATAATTACCACGCGCCTTTCATTTACCATATCATACTAAAAAAGAAAGAGGGTGTGGAAAAGTTCGGTGTGGTGAGCGGTGACGCGAGAATCGCTCCGGGCTGTCAAGGCTGCGCATATATCAGGAAGTCGGATTTGGGGAGGATAATTGCCAAGTCGATTATTGAGTTACAGTCTGTCTTTCCTATTTTACAGGTGTATCAGTTTAAGGTAATGCCGGATCATGTTCATATACTGTTGCGTGTGAAGGAGTGGTCAGAAAAACACCTTGATTATTATATTGAAAGCCTTGTTGTGAATATAGGAGTTTCATATTCTCGGCTCATTGGTAGGGAGACTGTGGGTGGAGATATATTTCAGCCCGGATATTGTGATAAACCATTACTGCTGAAGAGAAGTCTCGATGGTCTTTTCAGATATATCAGGGAAAATCCGCACAGATTTGCCATCAGACAGCAGTTCCCTCAATTTTTTAGGACAGTAAGAAATCTGAAAATAGGCAATAACGAATATCAAGCTTACGGCAATCTGTTCCTACTTCGTAATCCGGATAAAGATGCCGTTAAAATCAGTAGAAAATTCACACCGGAGGAGAAGATGCAAAAACGTGCCAAGTGGCTTTCCGATGTCGTTAAAGGTACAGTTTTAGTTTCTCCTTTTATTTCCCGTGAGGAAAAAGAGCTACGAGCCGAGGCCGAAACACTTGGTGCCAAGATAATATTAATAACCGATAACGCTTTTGGTGAGCGCTATAAACCTGCCGCCCGCGACTTCGACCTCTGCTGCGAAGGCAGAATACTTCTTATCTCTTTAGGACTGCCGGCAAAGACAGTATTGACACGTGAGACATGTCTTAGAATGAACGAACTTGCACAAGTAATCTCTGCGCTCTGAAAACTTAACAGGGCATCACTGTCACAACAGTAATGCCCTGTTAGCGGATATTTTAGGATGAAAGATAGGGTGGAAGCCTATTTTTCAGCCTTTGTATTTCTTGAAGATAATCGAAGCATTATGTCCTCCGAAACCGAAAGTGTTGCTGAGGACAGTGTTTATCTCGCGTTTCTGAGCCTTGTTGAAGGTGAAGTTCAGATCATAGTCTACATCGGGGTCGTTGTCGCCTTCCTCGTGGTTGATAGTGGGGGGTACGATACCGTCATTGATAGCCTTGATGCTGAACAGAGCCTCGATAGCACCGGCGGCACCTAAGAGGTGGCCTGTCATTGACTTGGTTGAGCTCAGATTCATCTTGTAGGCATGGTCGCCGAATACCTGCTTGATAGCTGCCGCCTCACTGCGGTCGCCTACAGGAGTCGAAGTGCCGTGCAGGTTGATATAATCTATATCCTCGGGCTTCATACCGGCGTCCTTGAGAGCATTCTCCATTACCAGACGGGCACCAAGACCCTCGGGGTGAGTGGCCGTGATGTGGTATGCATCGGCACTCAGACCGCCGCCGGCAACTTCAGCATAGATGTGTGCGCCACGTGCCAGAGCGTGTTCAAGTTCCTCAAGTACGAGGGCACCGGCACCTTCGCCGATGACAAAACCGTCACGGCTGCCGCTAAAAGGACGTGAAGCGCCTTTCGGGTCATCGTTACGGGTCGAGAGGGCCTTCATTGAGTTGAATCCTCCCACACCGGCCGGGAAGATAGCCGCTTCGGCACCACCTGCTACTATGGCATCAGCCATGCCGAGACGGATATAGTTAAACGCGTCGATGAGAGCGTTGTTTGACGAAGCGCACGCCGAAACAGTAGCGAAATTAGGGCCACGGAAACCATGGTCAATCGAAATATGACCGGCGGCGATGTCTGCAATCATCTTAGGAATGAAGAAAGGGTTGTATTTAGGGCCCTGCTCCGCTCCATTTACGGCAAAATAGCCTGCTTCCTCCTCAAAAGTATGGAGGCCACCGATACCTGCGGCGAAGATAACGCCGACACGGTCTTTGTTGATGTCCTCATTCTCCAGACCTGCATCTTCAATGGCCTGATTTGCGGCCACAAGAGCGTACATGGCATAGAGATCAAGGGTTCTTGCTTTTTTTCTGTCGAAATGCTTCGAGGGGTCGAAATCCTTCAGCTCGCAGGCGAACTGAGTTTTGAACTTCGACGAGTCGAAATGAGTGATCGGACCCGCACCGCTCACGCCGTTGACAGCATTCTCCCAGGCAGTGTCAACGTCATTGCCTATGGGAGTGAGCGCACCGAGGCCGGTGACTACAACTCTTTTTAATTCCATATTCTCGGTTGGGGTTGATTGCTTCGGTTGTGGTTTTTACTTGCTGTGCTCCTCGATGTAGTTGATAGCGTCACCTACAGATACGATCTTTTCGGCGTCCTCATCGGGTATGGTGATACCAAACTCCTTCTCGAACTCCATGATCAGCTCTACGGTGTCGAGTGAGTCAGCGCCAAGATCCTTGCTGAACTCTGCGGTGGGAGTAACTTCATTCTCATCTACGGTCAGCTTATCAACGATGATAGCTTTCACTCTCGAATCAATGTCAGACATATTTTTGTCGATTTAAATTATGTAATGTTATTTTCACTAAATTTCAGGCTGCAAAGTAAGTCAAAAATTTTCTATTACCGAAATTTTTACAACTTTATTGCACACTTTTTTTAATCTTGTGCATAAAAAAGACCTCTTCCGCACTCCCGATAGAGTTCAGAAGAGGTTTTTTTCGATATTTTTCAGTCGTCAGGCGGTGTTACACCGCTTTCCGGTCAGAGAGTGTTTTACTTCACTTCCCAGCTTTCACTGGTGCGCAGAATCATATCGCGCAGATTAGCGTAATTCTTACGGTGCTTCACCTCATCTACCTGACGTGCTACGGCCTGATCGTAGGTTTCAGTATTTACATCGCGTATCACACCTATAGCCATAGGCAGACGGTGACCGTCCATCATAGCCAGCTGCATCTGCAGATAGTAGTCCTCTGCGTGTGCGTCATGCACCAGAACATCATCCAGTGTATAACCGTCCTCACCTATTACAACAGCTTTCAGACCGAAACCGTCCTGAACGATACCCTTTTCGTTATTCTTACCGAAGAGCATCTTCTCACCGTGACGCAGATGTATGGTGTGGTCGGCACGCTGATCCTTATCGCTCATGAAAGAGTGTATACCGTTGTTGAAGATAACGCAGTTCTGCAATACTTCTACAACTGATGCACCTTTGTGGGTTGCGGCGGCCACCATTACCTCCTGTGTTGTGTCGAGGGCGATGTCAAAGCTGCGGGCAAAGAAGTTACCGCGTGCTCCGAAGCACAGCTCTGCGGGTACGAAAGGATCCTCGGTTGTACCGTAGGGGCTTGATTTCGATACTGTGCCGCGTTCCGAAGTAGGTGAGTACTGACCCTTTGTAAGACCGTATATCTTGTTGTTGAAGAGCAGTATGTTGATGTCGATGTTACGGCGCAGAGCGTGTATGAAGTGGTTACCGCCTATGGCGAGTCCGTCGCCGTCACCCGAAATCTGCCATACGGTCAGGTCGGGGCGTGCGGTCTTGACACCTGTGGCTATCGCGGCAGCGCGGCCGTGAATAGTGTGCATACCGTAGGTGTTCATATAGTAAGGCAGACGTGAGCTGCAGCCTATACCGCTGACTACGACTGTGTCTTTCGGAGCCACACCCAGACGGGCCATGGCCTTGTGCAGCACGTTGAGGATAGCGTGATCACCGCAGCCGGGACACCAGCGTGCTGTCTGGCTGTTCTTATAGTCGGCCGCTGTATACTGGGGATTGTTTGTCTGTTCGGTTGCCATTGTCTTATGCCTTGAGATGATTCTTGACTCCTTCCACTATCTCACTTACCATGAAGGGCTGGCCCTCCACCTTATTTATGCGCAGTATCTCCTTGCCGGGAAGTTTCATCTGCAGATAGTCGGCGAACATGCCGGTGTTCAGCTCGGCCACGATGATGTTCTTGTAGCCGCGCAGCATCTCCAGTGCGTTCTTGGGTAGAGGATTGATATAGCGGAACTGTGCGAAAGCAACCGGTGTACCGTCGGCGTTAAGCTCTTCGGCAGCTGTGAAGAGATGTCCGTATGTACCACCCCAGCCTACGAGGATAGTGTCAGCTGAAGTATCACCGGCCACCTTGATTTCAGGAATGTTATCGGCTATACGTGCTATTTTCTCACGGCGGGTCTTGACCATAAGTTCATGGTTGGCTCCGTCGGTAGAGATAACTGAAGTCTTGTAGTCTTTCTCCAGACCGCCTACACGGTGCATAGCCTTGTCAAGACCGGGCACTGCCCAGTAGCGTACCAGCGACTCCTCATCGCGGTCGAACGGACGCCAGCCTTTCTCCAGCATTTCCGGAGTGACATAATTGGGACGTATTTCCGGATAGTCGCTCTCTTCAGGCACACGCCATGCCGATGAACCGTTGGCGATAAAGGCATCTGTAAGCAGGATAACCGGAGTCATGTGTTCGATAGCTATACGTGCGGCTTCAAAAGCCATTGTGAAGCAGTCTGTCGGGCTTGCTGCAGCCACTACGCACAGCGGAGACTCACCGTTGCGGCCGTAGAGTGCCTGCATGAGGTCAGTCTGCTCTGTCTTGGTAGGCAGACCGGTCGACGGACCACCGCGCTGAACGTCAACAAGCACTAACGGCAGCTCTGCCATTACTGCAAGACCGAGAGCCTCGCCCTTGAGAGCCAGACCCGGACCTGAAGTCGAAGTTACAGCGAGATGACCTGCATAGCTTGCGCCTATTGCCGAGCAGATACCTGCTATTTCGTCCTCCATCTGACATGCTTTCACACCGAGGTCTTTACGCTTTGCCAGTTCATGAAGTATGTCGGTAGCCGGAGTGATGGGATAAGAACCTAAGAACAGAGGACGTCCGCTCTTTTCTGAAGCCATGATAAGACCCCATGCTGTAGCTGTGTTACCGTTGACGTCTACGTATGTGCCGGCCTCGGCCTGAGCTGTCTCTATACGGTAGGTAGGCATAGAGCTGTGGGTATTGTGGCCGTAGTCCCAACCTGCATGTACCACTTTGGCATTGGCCTCGTAGATAGCGGGCTTCTTGGCAAACTTAGCCTGTAGCTTGTGGAGTACGCTCTCTACCGGACGGTCGAAGAGCCAGCATACGATACCGAGAGCAAGCATATTCTTACACTTGGCGATAGCCTTGGCGTCCATACCGCTGTCGGCCAGCGTGCTCTTGAGCAGAGTGCTCATAGGAACGAGCATGACACGCTTGGGGTCGATGCCGAGTTCGGCTATAGGGTCGTCCGTTGTGTACTCGGCCTTTTTGAGGTCGGCGGGACGGAACGAATCAGAGTCACAGATTATAATGCCTGTGGGCTTGAGATGTTTCAGATTCGTCTTGAGGGCGGCGGGGTTCATGGCCACCAGTACGTCAGCGGCATCACCTGGAGTATGTACTCCCTTGCCTATACTGACCTGAAAACCTGACACACCGCTCAGTGAACCCTGCGGGGCACGTATCTCAGCCGGATAGTCGGGGAAAGTGGAGATCTCGTTGCCTTCACCGGCCGACACGTTCGAGAAGATGTTGCCTGCAAGCTGCATGCCATCGCCCGAGTCGCCCGAGAATCTTACCACTACCTTGTCGAGTGTTTTGATGTTGGTTGTCTGTAGCATTGATTTAAGGATATGATATGAGTGTTTCGGTATCTCTTTAATAAAGCCGTACCACACAAGCCATACGTAAAGCCCGCACGGCCCGTATGGTACTTGTTATGGCTGCAAAGTTAACAATTTATTCTTATAGTCTACTTCATATATTGTATTTAGTGATAAGCAGCTCTTAAAAATTAAACGATATATGGTTTGAGTTACAGTTTTTGAATCTTGAATAATAAAACGTAGCTATTTTTGGCTGCTTCGGACTTTTCACTCAGTAGAATACTGAAGTATTCTACTTTGCTCCGCGCCAGAATCGCCTCAAAAATAACTACGTTTTATGTGTTCATTAATTTTTAAGCTACTTAACTATATTTCATTTTATCACCGTACAATTACTTTAGCATGATGATGTGCAGGGGTTACTACCAGATATACACCCGGTATCAGACCGTCGGCACTGACACGGCGTCCGTTGAGGTCGAACACTACACTGCCGGCAGGAGCATTTATGTTACGTCCGCTGACATAAATCTCCGGCTGCATACCGAGACCTTCCACACTGCCTGTGGCGTCGGTAAGACGGTAAAGGCTCAATGCCTCCTGATTGCTGGTATAGTTTACAAAGCGCGGTGAACTTGCATTGTACTGCAGATTTCCGAAAGTGGAACCATAGTCTATGACAGCCACACCGTCAGCATCTACGGTGATGCTTGCTGCGAGACCTTCATCCGACAGGCGCAGTGCTTTGGCGGCGGTAGGCTCTATGCAGCCCTGCAGTTCGCCGTATATGTCACTTACCTGCAGCACATATCCTTCTCCGTTGTCAAGCAGGCGTACAATACCTGTGCCTTCTGGCAGTGAATAGATACGTCCCTCGCTGTCCGGAGTCACGTTACCGGCTACCGGCATCACTTTGGCACCTTCGGTGTTGTCGCCCATTACAGCCAGTGATGTGGCGGCCACTATTATATAGGTGTCTTCAGTTGTGATTTCCGCATCGGAAACAGTCAGTGTCCATTCTGCTTTAGTGAGGTCAGTCAGCTGAGGATCTTTGGCGGTAAGAGTCAGAGTTGACAGACCGCTGTAATAATCGCGTCCGTCTGTCTCGGCGACAGCATAGGCTGATACGAGCATCTGCGCACCGTTTGATGCCGCTGCCGGTATGTCGATGACTCCACCCTGACAAAGAGTGTAGTCACCTCCGTCAACGGATACATAGATATCTCCGGTCGTACCTCCCACACTTATGGAAGTGGCATTCCACCAGCGTGTGGTGTAGGTGTTTACGGCCACGAGTTCGCAGTTCTCGAATACGGGAGCGGCAGGGCGGTCTACTATTGTCGGGTTCTGTACGTCATAGTAGCTGAAGGGCACCTCCTTACGGCTGCCCCATATATAATCGGCAAGGTCAGGTATGTCGATAAACGGGTTGCGGTTACCCTGAATTGCACTTACAGCCTCGTTTCTGGCCTGTTCGCGTGAATCGACAGGGTCTGCCTCGGCCCACTGCAGCAGCAGGTCGTAGGCCCAGGGGCGCAGTGTCGGATATGAAGTGCCGTCATACATATAATTCTTATCCGTTTCTTCCAGCCAGGGTATGTCATCGTAGATAGTGAATACATAGAAATAGGCACGTGCGAAATCACCCTTGTATTCATCGGCCGGTTCGAATACTATATCCGAGCCACCGCCCTGTCCGACTACAGGTGCGCCTATGCTGCTTATACCGTTTGTCCATGTCGGCTGTCCGTCAATCTGACCTAACGGGTGATTGCTCTTGCGGTTGTTGGCATCGGCATTCGACGGGTTGAGGTGATAGAGGTCTTTGTAGGCGTCATTCTTTATACCGCCCCACCATGAGTTGGGCACACTGTGTTCGATATTCATTCCGGCGTGTCCCGATGATACCCATACTATCACGTTGCTGTACATGTCGAACCATGCCTCACGACCATCGACTATACGTATGTCGGTAGTCTTGAATGCCTCCCATGTCGCATCGCCGTAAGCCACGACTTCATGTGTGGCGGCAACTTTTTTTGCAGCTTCTTTCAGTTCAGCGCCCGATGCACCGTTGAGAGAGTCATAATAACCCTCCGGAATAGCAGCTGCGGCTCCGAACGCAGTCAGTGCGGCTGCCAGTGTCATAAAAGATTTCATGTCAGTTATAAGTATTATCAGTAATAAGTATTATATAATTATTTTTACAGGTTTTACCGCTTGGTCACAGTTGATTATGTAGACACCTTCAGGCAGAGAGAATGTTTCGCCTCCGCTGACGCGCTCGCGGCTCAGTACAAGACGGCCGGTGAGGTCGTATACACGCAGTCCCGTATTGTCGCCTTCGCTCATTATCCTGAATCCGCCGGGCTGTGCACCGATCGCGAAAGGTACAGTGCCGTCTGTAAGACTGACACCCGCATCAGCGGCGACTGTTATTGTATTGGACGGTTCTGAAAGGCAACCCAGACGCGAGGCGCATACGGTGTATGTCTCAGCTACTGCCGGGTCGCGGTCATCTATTTCGAGTGAGCATCCGGCGGCTGTAAGCTGTGTGCCTTCCGTTCCCTCCTGTGTGTACCGGACACGGTTTATAACGTAATAGTCTACGACTTCGGCCACAGCACTCCAGTTGGCCGTATAGCCGGTATCTGTTACATCTGTAGCCGGCAATGCCTCGGGAGCTGTGAGTTCAGGCACCGGAAATGCCTGACCCGTAAGCGTAACTGCTATGCTTTCGCCGTCGGGCAGTCCTCCGTCATACAGAAGTAGTCTTGCGGTATGATTGCCGGTTTCTGCCGGTGTATAGCTTACGTACAGAAGATAGTCACCTCGGTTGAGCTGTGAGGCCGGTATCGAGGTCAGATAGGTTGAGAACATTTCGCGGTCAGTGCCTGATATACGCACCGATAGCGAACTGGTGAGATTGGAAGCTTCTATACGTAATGCGGCGGTGACAGTCTTGCCTACAGCCGCCTGACCTATGTCAAGTGCCTCACCGTTGACCGGAGCTGTTATTACGGGGTCGCCTGTTATTGGAGGTGTCACCTCGCCACCTTGTTCGGATATCAGGAAAATCTCTTCAGTACGCGTGCCCCATATATATTCCGCCAACTCAGGAAAGTCTATGAACGGATTGCGATTACCCTGCGATAGTTCTACAGCGTCATTACGGTCTATCTCTTTCTGACTCACCGGGTCCATTCGTGCCCATTGCAGCAGCATCTGGTAGGCCCAGGGTTGTAGGGTGGGGTAGGTGTTTTGCGCGTACATGTAGTTTACGACCCAGGGCAGATCATCATAGACCGTAGCCATATAGAAGAAACTGCGTGCGAAGTCGCCTTTGTACTCATCAGCCGGTTCAAACACATTGGCCGAGCCTCCGCCGTAGCCTGTCATGGCCGGGCCTACTTTTGTACAGCCGTTATCGTAAGTGGCTGAACGTGCCGGGCCGAGCGGATAGTTGAGCTTCGCCTGATTAGCCGGGCCGTCCGACGGATACAGATTCCACATATCGCTGTATGCCGGTGTGTACTCCACGTCGCCATTATATTTCCACCACGATTTGGGTACGGAATGCTCGCGCTGCATCTTGTTGGCCGAAAAACTCGACTTTGCTGTCTGACCGTTCTGTATGAGGTATATATTGTTGCTGTACATTTCCCACCAGCGTGTCAGTCCGTCGTAAAGTTCAGGATATACGTCGGAATATTGCCAGTAGCTGGGCAGGTCGTAATATTCAAGTACGGTATGCTGCTCCACACACTGCTTGGCTGCGGCTTTAAGTGCGGCTTTACTTTTGCCGTCCATGATGTTGTAATATCCCGGTTTATATTCGGCGTTCATGCCGCACGCTATTCCGAGAGCGAGAACAGTCAGTAAATATTTCTGCATATATTGTTTATTGTTCGGTGTTTGGAAGTGCCCCGGCGTACCGACTCTCCGAAAGCAGAGTCCGCACGCCGGGGCTTATATATCACATCAGGGGTAATCAGGGTTCAATTACATACTCGCTGATACTCTTCATGGCCATAAGACCGAAGTATTTCTCAATTGAGCCGCGCAGTTTCACCTTTATGCCGAGGTTTTCGGGGTGCTGCTGCAGTGACAGAGCATTGCGCACGTCACCTGCGGGGAGCTGAACGGGTATCGAGTTGTCTGTAGTCGCCTCACCGACGGGGCTTACGGAGATGATGATGTTTGTGTTCGAGGCGTTGGCTGCCGAGAATTCGACATCAGAGGGCCAGCTCTTATCGGTGACTGTACCTACTATGTAGCCTTCTACCCATACATCACTGCCTGTAGCAGTGCCGTCTTTTATCTGAGACACTCCGAAAGGTGAGTCTTCGGTACCGTTGCCAACTGTGGTCGACGGATTATCGGGCGGTGTCACTGTGCCGCCGTCTAATGAATACTCACTGACACTCTTGACGGCTATGACTCCGAAGTACTTCTCAATCGAGCCGCGCAGTTTTACCTTCATACCGAGATTGTCGGGATGCTGCTGCAGTGACAGAGCGTTGCGCACGTCACCGGCGGGGAGCTGCACGGGTATTGAGTTGTCTGTAGTCGCCTCACCTGCAGGGCTTACCGAGATGATGATGTTTGTGTTCGAGGCGTTGGCTGCCGAGAACTCTACATCAGCGGGCCAGCTCTTGTCGGTAACGGTACCTACGATATAACCCTCTACCCATACATCGCTACCGGTGGCAGTGCCGTCGATAACCTGCGTCACACTGAAAGGTGAACTTTCGCTTCCGTCACCAACGGTGGAAGACGGATTATCGGGAGTGTCCGGAGTGTCGGGGTCTATGATTATACCGTCTATCTCGAATGTATCGGCCTCACCGCTGCCTGATATGCCGGGCAGTCCGAGGAACATATCTATAAGACCTCTTACAATCATTGGACGTCCGTAAACAGCCGGGTTGTCCATCAGGTTGGCATACTTACGCAGTGCCGTGCCCTGAGGCAGACTTACTGTCATACATTGATTGAAGTCGCGGCAGTCAACCGTCGGGCCGATAACGAGGTTATTTGTCATTTCGGCATCATTGCTGAAGATTATATCATCGTTCGAAGTCACGGTGGTGACACCTCCCTTGACAGAACCGACGATATATCCGCTTACCCATGCGTTGCGGCCCTTGTTCATCTGCGCTTTGGCCTCCTCGATAGTGTAAGGCTGTAGCTTGGTGCCTTCTTCGTCAAACTCAACATCGTCGAGCGAACGTATCAGCAGCTGCCAGCCGTTGATTGAGCCGTCTGTTGTGGCATAACTCGGATCGGAGGCATAGTATGACAATATACCGCGTACGGTACCTGTACCTTCGGGCAGCACATCATTGTAGAAAGTGGCATAACCGGAGTTGCGAACACACAGTTTGAGCGAATTGCCCTCCTGTAAGATGTAGCGGTTGGCATTCTCTTGATAAGGAGCATAAGTCAGTTCGCCGCCGTCTTCAAATGACACATTGCGGAATTCCACTAACTGGCCCTGCAGATTGTAGAAATCCTCGCCGGGAGCAGACGGCAGACGGTCTATCTCACTTATGATGCAGTACATCGAGTCGTCAGGGTATGTCGCTCCGTAATCGACATAGCGTACCGACGGCTCGGGCACACCGTTGAGTTCGGTGTGAGTCTGGAAAACGGTGAAGTCCACACGGCTCATCTGTTCCACTCCCGTACTTGACTCTCCGAGCCAGCCTATCTGCATGAGATAGTTGTACTGGCCTACCCAGAGGTCGGAAAGATTCACGACTACTTCCTGACCGAGATGATAATAATCATACAGACCGGCACGGCGTATGGCGAATGTCATTGCCGATGTTTCGTCCTGTATGCAGAGGCTCTGATAGATGTTGCCTGTTGCGTCCGACGAGATTACACGTCCGCTTATTATATAAGGTGTTCCGTCCTCCTTGTAGGGACAGAGCTGATTAGGCTCGTCGGCGAAAATACTCTTGAACTCGGCTATGGTGGTGTTGGGCTTCAGCTGCGCCACAGGTGTCACCAGCCCCGGGTCGTCGAAGTGATTCTGGCAGGCGGTTGTGCCGGCTGCTGCCAGCACACCGAGGCCAAGTTGCATCAGTTGCTTTATTTTCATGGTGGGTTTGCTTTATTGTTTATAGACGCCTGTCACTGTCACCTTGTCAATTTCCCATGTGCCTGACATAGCGTTTGTCGAGGTGTAGTTGAAACCTATTTCTATTTTCTTACCGGCTATATTATCCAGAACGCCGTAGCCTGAGTCGCTGAAAGTCCACGAGTTGCCTATCGGCGCGTAGGGCAGATCGACTTCAACCCATTCTCCGCCAACTTCACGCACAACCGTGCGGGTCATTTCGAGGAAGTTGACTGAGTTGTCGAAGTAGTTGGCTGCCTGATGCACAAACAGACGGGGTTCGTCGTAGTCGGTCAGATCGATTACAGGCGAGATTGCCCATGCGTCGCAGGTCACCGCACTGCCCGAGCGTCCTCCTGTAGCCACGAGACCGTAGACGGTGCTGTGTTTCCATACCTCAAATCCTTCTGTCGAAGGCGAGCCTTGATCGAAGGTGAAGCCTTGCATATCGGTAGTGAGCGTTGCGCTCCATACTGTGCGCGAGCCTGCCGGAGGTGTCATAGCCGGGTCGGGTTCCAGACCCTTGTCTCCCCAGTTAAAGGCCGATACCGAACGTACGCCGTATGCACCGCAGTATTTACTTCCCACCTGTCCGTACAGAGTCACCTGCACGTGCATGTTTTCGGGGTGGTCTTTCAGGTTGAGGGCCTCTCGCACTGCGCCTGAAGGCAGCTGTACCGAAGCCACATACGTCGGGTCTGTTTCATCGGGACGTGAGGCTATCAGGAGGTTGGTGTTGACAGTAGCAGGCAGAGAGAAGTCGGCGCCTAACTCGATGTTACTGTTGCTGACGTCAACATTGACCCAGCCCACTATGTAACCTGTCACCCAGACTTCGGTTTTGTCAAGACCGTATATATCGTGAGGTATTGTGCCGAGCGAAGCCTGATAGGCTGACATCGGAGTTTCCCATTCGCCGTCACCTATTGTCCCGTCGCCGAGAGCTTCCGGAATGCTAAGCGGCGGCATCGCCTGGTCACCGGTGCAGGCTCCGAGACCGAGCATTACGGCGCCCGAAGCCAGCAGCATGGTTATATTCTTGAAGTGTTTCATGTCGGGTAGTGTTTAGGGGTTAAAAACGCACACCTACGTTCAGGAATACACGGAGGCCCTGTGCATAGACCACCTTGTTAGGGTATTTCGTTGTGGTGTAGTTGGTATAGTCGAACTTGCCGTCCTGCCAGCCGCGCATCTGTATGTTGCGGTTGTTGAGCAGGTTGTTGACAGAGAGATTGAAGTTGAGTGAACCCCAGCGCATGTAGAGCATCTTGCCTATCGAGAGGTTCATGACGAAAGTATTGTCGAGTTTGTCCTGAGATATTATCTCGCGGCGGCGCTGTTCGTATTCCTCCACACTCTGACAAACCTTCCACAGTCCCGGCATCTCCTCATGACGTGCGAACGACAGGTCATAATAGTTGTCGGCAAGGTAGTTGGCGTTAATCTCGAAGAACCACTGTTTGATGTTGTAGTTCACTCCGAGGCTGTAAGCCTGCTGCGGAGTGCAGCCGATGAAGTAGTTTTTCAGATACACCTGACGGTACACGTCCTCTTCCGAACCGTTGTCGTAGCTGCGCACACCCATCGGGTTATTCTTGTACTGATAGCGCGAGTAGTTGGCGGCTGCCTTGACGCTCAGACCGGTCATTATCTTATACTCCAAACCTACTTCCACACCCTTGTACTCGGTTTCGAGGTCGGAGATGTTGTAGTTCATGAAGCTCTTGAGGTCATAGTCATAGAAGCCTGTGTGCTTCATGGCGTCCCAGATATGTGTGTAGAAACCGGTGACAGAACCTCTGAAGTTAGCATAATTCCACACGTATGATATGTCACCGCTCAGGAAACGTTCCGACTTGAGTCCTGTCACTGCATCGTCCTTGATACGCGGTGATACGTATGAGTCGTAAGGACGCGGTGCGCGTGTACCGTATGAACCGTGTACCACGAAATAGTTACGGCCATTGAGCTTGTAGGTAGCGCCGGCTTTTACCGAAGCGTTGTCGAAAGTGTGACGAAGGCCCATGCCATAGGAGTTCTCGGGCGCACGTCCGTTCTGCATGTTACCGTGACGGGCGAAGTTGACATAGTTGGCTTCGATACCGTAGTTGATGTTCCAGTGCTTGGTTACTATCTGGTTCTGGAGCCATGCGCGGGCCATGAGGTAACGTATGTTGTAGTCGTAGCCGAACACATCGCCTTCCGTCACAAGACGGTTGGGATTGCGCATATCGTTCTGCAGCTTGTCTGTACTGCCGCCGAAGTCACGCTCAGAATAAGTGTCGATGTCACGCCAGAACAGACCGCCTAACAGGTCGCCTACCGTCTTGAAGTAATGCGCGTCCGTATAGTTGACACTCAGACCGCCTTGCAGTGTCATGGCATCATTGAGGCGGTGGTTGATATATGAACTGAGCATCAGCGACAGCGTGTTGGTATGGTTGTACTCCAGTATGGTCGATGACTGGCCGGCATACTCGGGGTTACGGTCGAATTGTTCGCGGTTGAGCAGGTTCGACTGATAGATTGAGTTCCAGTCTATCTGTCGCACGCTTTCGTCGTCACGCCACAGGTCGGTGAGCTGATCATAAAGCATTTTCTGTGCGTCATACACCTCGGTACCCGACACTGCCGTCGGTGCCCAGTAAGAGGGAAGTTTGCTGTAGTAGTCGGGAGCCGGATTGTTACCGTAGTAGTTCAGACGGCTCTGTGCGTAGGCATTGTGGCGGAAAGCGAATGCCGTGTTCAGCATCGTACCCATCTGCGGTTTGTAAATCCAGTTGAGTATGGCTGCCGGGTCAAAGCTCTTTATCACACGTGCCGAGCGGCGTTTGCCGTTGAACCAGCCCCACGAGGGATTGTACAGATTGCTGCCCGCGAGGTCGTATGCTTCCTGCACCGAGGCTCCGGCTGTGGCGCGTTCCGTCGGTGCGCCCCATGTGGTGAGGTTGAGCGAGTGGCGGTCGTTGATATATTTCTGCAGCGACAGCGAGTAGCCTAAAGAGTTGTAGAATGTACCATCGTTAAAGCCGTTCTCACCGTAGCGGCCTATGATAGCTGCCGAGAAAGCCCAGCCGTTACGGGTCACGCCTGTGCTGTATTGCAGCATGGCACGCAGCTGGTAATTGGAGTTGGTGTAGGCTATCGAGGCGCGTACACCGGGTGCATATTCTCCGGCGTATGTGGTGTTGTTGGTCGAGCCTCCGATAGTGCCGAAACCGTAGGCGGCTGCCTCGGTACCGATGTTGACGGTCTTCGAGCGGAACGCTGTCGAGGTCAGGCCTCCGAGACTGCTGTAACTGAACGAGCCGCGCATCGGGTCATTGAAGTCGACACCGTTGATGTAGGCTGTGGTCCATGTGTTGTCGAGACCGCGCTGCTTGTAGTAGACCGTAGAGAAATTGTAATTCGACATCTGATAGAAAATGTCGTCTGTGGCACCCTGTATGGTACCGACATTCTGCGTCATGCCGTCATCGTCGGCTATCTGTTCCTCGTCAAAGATGAAGTTGTCCGAGTTGAGCAGAGCGGCATCGAAGCCCGACTCTCTCATCGAGAGGCGTCCGAGGTCACGGACCATACCGTCGATAATCTCGACGTCAACATAGAGGTCTTCATAACCGAAGGCTACTATCTGAAGTACGTCCGGGCCGGGAGCGGCCTGCGATATGGTGAAGGTACCTTCCGCATCGGTCATTACGAAAACACCCTGGTCGCGCATCAGCAGGTTGGCGTCGGCTATGGGGCGTCCTGTCGATGCATCGACTACCGTGCCCTTCAGGCCTGTGGCCGCAAACGCCGAGGCGCACAGCGCCGTCGTCAGAATTAAGGTCAGTTGTCTTATCATGTCAGTTGGTTTAGAACGTATTGTGGTGTGTCTTAGTCACTTATTTGACTACTTCTTTCTTCAGGAATATCTCTGTGGGGAAGTGGTCCGAATAGCCGTTGGTCCATACGCCGCCCGAGAATGTACGCAGCGGGTAGCCCTTGTACTGGCCGTCCTGCTGTTTGAGAAATTCTTTGTTCAGAACTTCCGCACCTATATATTCGAGTCCTCCGGCACCGGTGAGCAGATTATAGTTGATGATTATCTGGTCGAAGAGGTCCCATGCTCCGCGATATATATATGAACCTATACCGTGATCAAGTTTCTCCCAGAACGGGTTGAAGAAGCCTCCGGGTTTGACATCGGCGGCATTGCGGCAGGCGCCTAATGTCTCGGCACAGCTGCGGTTGGAGGGGTCGTCGTTGAGGTCACCCATGATGATGATACCTATATTGGGGTCTATCTTCATCAGGCTGTCGGCTATGTGGGCGCTCAGAGCGGCGGCTGCCTCGCGCAGCCAGCTGCTTTCGGCCGAACCGCCTCGGCGTGAGGGCCAGTGATTGACGATGATACCCACACGGCTACCGCCTAACAGACCTACCACACACATCTGGTCACGTGTACGGAATTTAGGCAGTTCCGGTATTGAAAGCGGGTGATTGGTGACATTGATAGGCTTGAACAGACGCGGATTGTAGAGCAGTCCTACGTCCACACCTCGCGGGTCGGGAGAGTCGTGATGTATCACATGCAGGTTCATATCACGTATGCTTTCCGAGGCTACGAGGTCTTGCAGTACGCTTTCGTTCTCTATCTCGCTCACACCTATTACAGCCGGGCCCATCGGGGTGGTGCGAGTCTTCATCTGCGAGATAGCGTATGACAGATTCTTCAGTTTGGAGCGGTATTTGGCACCGTCCCAGCGATGACTGCCTTCGGGCGAGAATTCAAGGTCATACTTGCCGTTGTTGTTGATAGTGTCGAAGAGGTTTTCAAGGTTGTAGAAGGCCACTCCGAAGTTCATGTACTGTTTTTTGTCCCCCTGTTCTCCGACTGATGTCAGGGCTGTGGCCGTCAGCAGTACAGCGGCCGTCAGGGCACGTAGAGTCGTTTTGAACATTGTAGTGTCAGGTTAACAAAGGCTTCCGGCTTACACGCCGGAAGTCCGGATTGTGGAAATTCAGGTAAGAGCTGCTTATTTGTTTAGAAATATTTTACTTCCTCACCTGTCATGGAGCTGAGGAGACTGTTGGCGAGACTGGAGGCGCCTATACGGAAGAGATCCTGATTGAGCCATTCGTCGCCCAGCACATTCTTCACGATAGCATAATAACCGAGAGCATCTTTTGTGGTGCGGATACCGCCAGAAGCCTTGAAGCCTACTTTACGGCCTGTGGTCTGATAATATTCGCGTATGCACTGGCACATCACCCATGCTGCTTCGAGCGATGCTCCGGGGTACATCTTGCCTGTCGATGTCTTCAGGAAGTCGGCTTCGCTGTACAGCGACAGCACCGAGGCGCGTTTGATATTCTCGGCAGTGCGCAGAGCGCCTGTCTCAAGTATCACTTTCAGCTTTGCCTCGCGTGCGGTGTGTTTCAGTTCGATAATTTCGTCGGTGAGGTCTTCAAAATTCTCGTCAAAATACATTCCTAACGGGAACACTATATCCACTTCGTTGGCGCCTGAGGCTACGGCCATAGCCACATCGGCTACCTTGACGGCAGTGAATGTCTGGCTCGACGGGAAACAGCCGGCCACAACGGCGATATCGACTCCGGGCACATCGAGAGTGGTCTTCACCACTTCGGCAAAGTTGCTGTAGACACATATTGCGGCGACATTCTTATACTGCGGATAGTCGTTGTCAAAGTCGTTGACACGCTCTGTGAATTTTGCCACGCTCTTCTGGCTGTCCTCACTGCTGAGTGTGGTCAGGTCAATCGAGCTGAAGAGAAACTGATATACCTCGCGAGTCTCATATTCGGGAACGTTCTCAAGTATCTTTGCGACTTCGGCCTTTACGGCCTCGTCATCGCTTAGCACCTGACTTGCAGCCAGGGCTTGTTGGTATCTGTCCATATTCGGTTACGTGAGTTAGTTATTAAGCACATTTGGTTTTGATTAACAAAATTATTGATTGATTCTCATTTTTTCAAATTTTAAAAGGTTTATTTTACATTATTTGTATAATTAAATGTTATAAATGTATGGAAAAAGAGCCAAAAAAACTTAGTCTGGGCGGTTTGTCGGCCATTGTGTTGGGTACTATGATAGGTGCCGGCATATATGACATTGCCCGGACTATGGCTGCCGGAGCTTCTCCCGGCGGTGTGTTGCTGTCATGGCTGGTAGCCGGAATCGGTATGATGTTTCTTGTGCTGACATTCAAGATACTGGCCGACGGTCGGCCCGACCTTGACGCCGGCATATATCAGTATGCGCAGCAGGTAGCCGGAAATTACGTGGGCTTTAATATCGCATGGGGCTACTGGCTCAGCGTCACTGTCAGTCTTGTGGCTCTTGCCGTCATGCTCAATGATTCGATGGGTGCCTTTTTCCCCGTTTTCCTCACTCACGGCTGGCCTACACTGCTTTTCGGACTGCTTCTTATATGGATTATGTGTGCTGTGGTGATGCGTGGTGTCAATGTGACGGCTCATCTCAACACCGCTATGACGGTGCTGAAATTCGTGATGCTTATATTTGTGGTGGTCGTGCTTATTATTTATGCCCGTATCGGGGCGATGAGTGTCGATTTATGGGGTCGTGCCGCACATCTCGGTTCGCTCGGCAGACAGATACACAGCGATATGATGGTTGCGCTTTGGTGTTTTATCGGCGTCGAGGGTGCTGTCATGATGTCTTCGCGTGCCAGACGTCCCGCTGATGTCGGCAAGGCCGGCATGATAGGTTTTGTGCTTGCTCTGATACTTTATGTGTTGGTTTCGGTGTTGTGTTTCGGCATAATGTCACAGTCTGAGTTGGCGGCGTTGCCCGATCCGTCCATTGCTTACGTGCTGAAGGCGGTCTGCGGAGACTGGGCTTATTATTTTGTGATTATCTCGGTCATAGTTTCGCTGACCGGTTGCTGGACGGCTTGGACTCTTGTCTGTGCCCAGACCCCCTACGGCGCCGCCTCGGTCAAAATTATGCCGGCTCAGTTCCTGCGTATGTCGCCTAAGAACGTTCCCCATTTCGCTCTTATAGCCTCATGTCTGTTCATGACTCTGTTCATGGTGTTGGTCTATTTCTCTCATTCTCTCTTTATGGCCGCTGTTGACCTGACGGGGGTCATGGTGTTGCCGGCCTATTTCTTCAGCGCTCTGTTTCTGATTCGTTTTGCTCTTACTGAACGTTCCCGTACCCGTCTGTCGCGCAGCCGTACAATGTACATGCTGTTCATCGGCTCTGCCGGCACCGTCTTCACTGTCTATATGATGTGGGCTGCCGGCTGGCGCCTTTTGCTGATGAGCGGAGTCTTCTATCTGATAGGTACTTATTTCTATATTCAGGCACGGCGCCAGCATTTCCCGGAGGCCGGACGCACTTTCAAGGCTATCATGTCGCCCGGCGACCGCTGTATCTTTGCTCTCCTCTGTGCAGCCTCCTTGGCCACTATTATACTGATAGCCTTGGGCTATTCCCCTTTCTGAAATCTGCCTGTAATGACAGATGACGGTCTTGTTACTCTTTCTCGGGAGTCTTGTTGCGGCGCGGAGCAATACGGTCAGGGTTACGGGCCAGAAATGCAGCCCACGATGAAGCGCCTTTTTCGAGTTTGGGTTTTCCGCTTTCGTAGTAGTGTGTCAGAGCGGCTGCAAGGGCGTCAGTGGCGTCGAGAAAATCGGGCATATCGCTGTCCGACATACGGAGTATGTGTTTGAGCATACGCGCCACCTGCTCTTTCGAGGCTGCTCCCGTACCGGTGACAGATTGTTTTATGACCAGAGGCGCATATTCGGTTATGGGTATGTCGCGGCAGAGTACGGCTGCCATTGCCACACCCTGTGCCCGTCCTAATTTCAGCATCGACTGTACGTTTTTGCCGAAAAACGGTGCTTCGATAGCGAGTTCATCGGGCAGATACTGGTCTACAAGCTGACTCACCCGCTCGAAGATACGGTACAGACGTTTGTAGTGACTCTCGAATTTGCTGAGTTTTATTACCCCGCACACCACCATCTCGGGTGTCTTGCCCCGCACACCGAGTATGGCGTAACCCATTATATTGGTGCCGGGGTCTATACCCATGATGATACGGTCGTAATTCTTTACACGTTCGTCCATAGATGTGTGTCAGAGCGGGAGACGTTCGGAGATAGTCCGGAAAGCCACAGCTTCCGGACCGAAACGGCGGCTGTAATCCAGCAGTAGACTGTTCAGGCTGTTCCGGCTCCATAAGTGGGCGTCCTGCAGGTTGTCGAAAGTCACCTGCAGCATGATGTTGCGGGCCTGTTGGGTGAAGTCGTCATCACCGGGTACTTCCACAAGCGTCATGAGTGTGGCGTCAAGGGCCTTTGTGCCGGGAGCCGTAACAGCGGGCACGGCGGTTTCGCGTAGCCATGTCAGCAACATTCCGTAACGCGGCGTGTCGATGATAAAACTTGTGTTATAGATTATCATAGTCTTTTAGGTTTAAGTAAGAGAGGCCGGATTTAACCTTGATTCCCTTGAAGAAGGATTCCCGAGGGAATTTCGCGAGTCTCGTCAAGTGATTGAAAAGATTTGAGAGTATCGTACTTTAATACGTGCTAAATTCGGACACCCTTTAATAAAATAAATAAAAAACGGCATGCTTATCACTAAACACGCCGCCAAAACAAAATTATGAAAAACATTCAACGTAAATGTTGCGAGCAACATTAACTTGAGCCTCTTGTCGGATTCGAACCAACGACCCCGAGATTACAAATCACGTGCTCTGGCCAACTGAGCTAAAGAGGCAGGTGGGCGAGCTATCTGCATCGCACCGCTCAACCCCCTACCCTTGCTTCGGTCAAGATCTGGGGGGATTCAGGGGGAGCAAGTCGTGTAGGACTCACCCGGCGACAAAATTACTACCTTTTTCTGAGCCTACCAAATTTTCCGGCGCTTTTTTACGTTTTTTATGATATGTGAAATTACGACCCCCGCCGCTTGCATTATCTATCATATTGAGTATAAGATTTATAAGATTTATAAGATTTATAAGATTTATAAGATTTATAAGATTTATAAGATTTATAAGATTTATAAGATTTATACTTTCTCTATAAGTGATTTAGGCGCCGGTGCCGCAAGCCCTGGCGGCTCGGAGCCGCGAGGCACGGCACGGAGGAGGCTGTGTGCGCCCGCGAGACAAACAGCTGGTGGCTTTGCTGCGTGCGGCAGTGGCGTGCTGCCATAGTGCGCGTGTGAGGCTCGGCGCTCGAAGGTGCGCGGCGCGGCACGGCGGAGGAGGCGTGCGCCCACGAGGCAAACAGCCAGCGGCTTTGCGTCGTGAGGCAGGGGGTGTGCGGTCATAGTTTGCGTATGAGGCCCGGCGGCACGGAAGCGGTGAGGCACGGAGGGGGCGCCGTGCTCCTGCGAGGCAAATAGCCGGCGGCTTTGCGTCGTGAGTCAGCGGCGTGGTGGGGGGGAGGGTAGGGGGCAGCCGGAGGGGTCGGCGTAGCGGCATACCGGGGGAGGGTAGTGGTCGGTGTAGCGACGTCAGTCCTCGGGTGCAGTAAGCCAGCGTCGGGTGGGCGGTTGGAGCGAGCATTTTATAATTGAAAGGAGGTTTTTTGTGTTCGGAGGGAGGAGGGAAGTGGCGGGATATGCAGAAATATTGCAGTATATAAGACCAAAAAGTGTTGATATGTATATTAGTTATAGATATTTGCAGGTTCTTAATTTTTTTTAAATTTTTTGCTTATATTTGTTTATTTCTCACTCTTATTATTAACTTTGTAATTCCAACAGAAGACCTTGGCGTTTGTAGAGTCTCCTTTTGAAGTCAGAAATAATTGAGATCTTATAATATTTTTAACCTAACCTTAAATTATTAATGTTGAAAAGAGGATTAAATGGCAAAACGCTCGGAGCGCTGTGCATGCTTGTCATGTCGGTGTTCCTGACGCTGTTTGCGGCGGTCCGATCTGATGCATGGACAGTGAACCCGTCGGAGTACCGCTATGACATGAGTCTCTACTTCAGGCTGTCTTCGAAGGACTATGAAGACCTCGACGCTTATCAGATCGGGGCTTTCATCAACGACGAATGCCGGGGCCTGGCTGAGAAAGTAGATTTACCTGACGGCTCAAGCTGCATGTTACTGCGTATCCGCAGCAACAGCACCGAGCCTCAGGAAGTTGTTTTCAAGATGCTCGACCGCGCTACAGATGCAGTCGTAATTCTTAAAGGCCCGGATGGCGAGGCGTTTACTTTCAAAGCCGATCAAATGGTAGGCTTACCCTCCGCACCCTACGTTCTGACTCCTTATTTTAATGTGTCGGTCAAGGCAGGTGCGCACGGTACAATCGACTTTGAAGACGGTATGTATGCCGAGGGCACTGTTCTCAAACTGACTGCTGTTCCTGATGAGGGCTATCACTTCGAGAGCTGGAGCGACGGCAGTACGGAAGCAGAGATTTCGATTACCGTTAATAGTGACATCGAACTGTCCGCTACTTTTGCTGTTTCATCGTTTACCATTACTTTCGTAGTTGATGGTGAGACTATCGAGTCAACAGAGTTGGATTACGGCACAAAGATTACTGCTCCCACCGTTCCTGCACGTGAAGGCTACACTTTTTCCGGCTGGGATAATCTTCCTTCCACTATGCCCGCCGAGGATATTGTGGTTGAGGGCAGCTACAAAGTCAACATTTATAAGGCAACCTTCATGATCGACGGCAAGACTGTCGCTACATTAGAGGTGGCTTATGGTGATGAAGTTCCCGAACCGGAAGGTGTTACCGAGAAAGAGGGTTATACTTTCAGCGGCTGGGAAAACCTCCCGGAGATCATGCCCGCCGGCAACATTGTGGTGACCGGTAGCTTCAGCATCAACTCTTATGAGGCTGTGTTCAAACTTGACGGCGAGGTATTCGAGACACAAACTATCGAGTACAACGCTTCCGTTACAGCTCCCGAGGCTCCCGAGAAAGAGGGTTATACCTTCGCGGGCTGGGAGGAATATCCCGGCAGAATGCCTGCCCATGACATCGTTGTCGAAGGCACATACACTGTGAACAGTTACGAAGTCCTCTTCCTGATTGACGGTGTTGAGTTCCAGACTATGAGTGTTGACTACGGCACTGTTATCGATCTTCCCGAACCTCCGGCTATCGAAGGCCACACTTTCGCCGGCTGGCAGAACGTTCCCGAAACAATGCCCGCTCACGATATCGAGCTTGAAGGTACATACGATGTGAATACCTATAAGGCTACCTTCATACTTGACGGCAAGGTGTTCGAGACCGTATCAATCGACTACGGCACCGCTATAAAGACGCCTCAGGTGCCCGATAAGGAAGGTTATGTATTCGACGGCTGGCAGGATGTTCCCGAAACAATGCCCGCTCACGACATCGAAATCAACGGTACCTACAGTGTCAAGAAATACAACGCCGTGTTCATGATTGACGGCGAAGTCTTCGAGACTCTTCATCTTGTTTACGGTGAGGCCATAAAGGCTCCCGAGGCACCCGAGAAAGAGGGTTACACCTTCTCTGGCTGGCAGAATTTACCCGCTTCGATGCCCGCCCGTGACATCGAGATTAACGGTACCTACACCATCAACAGCTACAAAGCCGTATTCAAGATTGACGGCGAAGTCTTCGAGACTCTTACGGTTGAGTACGGTGCGGCTGTCAAGGCTCCCGAGGTACCCGAGAAAGAGGGTTACACCTTCAGCGGCTGGGGCGAAGTACCCGCCACAATGCCTGCCCGTGACATCGAGTTCAACAGCACCTACACTGTCAACAGCTACAGCGCCGTGTTCAAGATTGACGGCGAGGTATTCGAGACTCTTACTCTTGAGTACGGTGCGGCCGTCAAGGCTCCCGAGGCACCCGAGAAAGAGGGCTACACCTTCAGCGGCTGGGGCGAAGTACCCGCTACAATGCCTGCACACGACATCGAGATTAACGGTTCCTACACTGTCAACAGCTACAAAGCTGTATTCATGATTGACGGTGAGGTATTCGAGACTCTTACTCTTGAGTACGGCGTAGCTGTCAAGGCTCCCGAGGCACCCGAGAAAGAGGGCTACACCTTCAGCGGCTGGGGCGAAGTACCCGCCACAATGCCTGCCCGTGACATCGAGTTCAACGGCATCTACACTATCAACAGCTACACCGCCGTGTTCAAACTTGACGGCGAGGTATTCGAGACACAGACTCTTGAGTACGGCGCAGCTGTCAAGGCTCCCGAGGTTCCCGAGAAAGAGGGTTACACATTCTCAGGCTGGGACAATGTACCCGCTACAATGCCCGCCCATGACATCGAGGTTAACGGTACCTACGTAATGAACGGCTACACTGCTACGTTCATCCTTGACGGCGAGGTCTTCAAGACAATCACTGTTGAATACGGTGCTGTTATCGAGCTTCCCGAAGCTCCCGAGAAAGAGGGTTACACCTTCGGCGGCTGGCAGAATGTCCCCGAGATAATGCCCGCACGCGACATCGAGATAAAGGGTTCTTACACCGTGAACAGCTACACTGTTACGTTCATACTTGAGGGCAAAGTCTTCGAGACCGTAACTATCGAATACGGTGCTCCCGTGAGAACTCCCGAAGTTCCCGACAAGGAAGGTTACAGCTTTGCAGGCTGGCAGGATGCACCCGCTACAATGCCCGCACGTGACATCGAGATCAACGGTTCTTACGAGGTGAACAGTTACACTGCTACCTTCATGATTGACGGTGAAGTCTTCGAGACAATCTCTGTGAAGTACGGTGCCGCTATCGAAGGTCCCGAGGCACCCGAGAAAGAGGGTTACACCTTCGCAGGCTGGGAGAACGTACCCGCTTCGATGCCCGCACGCAACATCGAGATTAACGGTACCTACACCATCAACAGCTACAGCGCAATCTTCATCATCGACGGTGAAATCATCGCTACTATCATCGTAGAGTACGGTGCAGTCATCAACGCACCCGCCGCCCCCGAGAAAGAGGATTACAGATTCGACGGCTGGCAGGACGTACCCGAGACCATGCCCGCACAGGACATCGTTATCACCGGTTCTTACACTTACAGTGTGACCAGCTTCAACGCTGTGTTCATGATTGGTGAAGAGACTATCGCCACAATCATTGTGGAAGCTGGCGATCCTATCGTTGCTCCCGAGGCTCCCGAGAAAGAGGGTTACACCTTCGACGGCTGGCAGGATATACCCGAGGTAATGCCTGCTCACGACATTGTTATCGGCGGCAGCTACACTGTCAACAGCTACACCGCTACATTCCTAATCGACGGTGAGACTATCGATACTATCAGCGTAGAGTACGGTGCAGTCATCAACGCACCCGCCGCTCCCGAGAAGGAGGATTACAGATTCGAAGGCTGGCAGAACGTTCCCGAGACAATGCCCGCACACGACATCGTAATCGAAGGCAGCTACGTTTACAGCCCCGACCTCTTCAATGTAGTGTTCATGATTGACGGCGAGACTATCGAGACAATCATTGTGGAAGCCGGCGATCCTATCGTCGCTCCCGAGGCTCCCGAGCGCGAGGGCTACACCTTCGGCGGCTGGCAGGATATACCCGAGGTGATGCCTAACCACGACATCGTTATCAACGGCAGCTACACTGTGAATAGCTATGATGTCATCTTCATCGTCAACGGTGAGACTATCGAAACGGCTACCGTAGAATACGGCGCAGCCGTTGTCGCTCCCGAGATGGCAGAGCGCGAGGGCTACACCTTCTCAGGCTGGCTGAACCTGCCCGAGACAATGCCCGCCCAGAGCATCGAGGTGGTGGGTAACTATCACGCCAACCTCTACACGGCTACCTTCATCATCGACGGTGAGGTATTCGAGACCGTAAG
>JAAVDM010000029.1 GCA_014801815.1 Bacteroides sp.
CATCACAGATCATGTCTAAGGCAAATACATTACGCTTCCAAATCTAATGTTTTTACACTACATTTGGAAGCGTGATGGCGGATTTTGATAGGGGCAATCGTGACTATCCATCTCTTTAAAGACTATATATTATGAGTTACGAGAGAGTGCCAAATCGCGTACATTTTACTCATATTTGGCACCGTCGTGGTAGTAGAAGTCAGATTAGTTTGGGGCGGGCTTTATATATGCCCGATAAACTAAACCTACATATCGGGGCTGGCGAAAAGAAAAAGGTTAGTCCTCGTCATTTTCCGACAGTTGTTCCAGAGTTGATTCAATCTCTTCGATAGAAGGCAGAGAGCTTTTTATTTCAGTACCTATTATCGGATTGAGGTAACCTCCGATAGTATAGTGAGGACAAATTTGTTATTAGTAGTGCGAACTGCAAAAGTAGGTGTCTTGACCTCCTTGGGGCCTACAGCCATATCTTTCTCAATAATCGCCTTGAGGGTGGAATCACTGCTGACTTTAACGATTTCGACTTTTAAACCTCCTGAACGGTCGGAATCATCCTCTGTTGTGCTCTGGGCCAATGTGACACTGCCTCCTGCCATTATTAACAAGCCCAGCGCTGATGCGCGTAATTGTATAATCATACTACTGAAAGTTAGAACTCAAATTAAACCCTCCTATCAGTAAATTTAATAACTTTCTTAATTTCTTATAAGAACAAAAAAAGAATTCAATCAGAGAAACGGAATGGTAATTTATTAATATGCTTGTATAATACACTACTAACATCATAAGTTTATGATAACTATAAAATTATTAAAATTTTTCTTTTATTCTAACCTAATACTAATAAACTAATCTTTATATATAGGTGTTAACTATTTTAAAGCAAACATACTTCTCCACTGTCAATTTTCTCTTGATTCAAGCACCGGATTATTTACAGCAGACAAAGTACTTTTCCCACTTATATTGCACCACTGCCACCAGTGGGCAATAACTATTAAATCAGCTATATGAAATATGTAGACTCCGGAGCCGGCAAACTCCCGCTTATTACCCTAATTGCCATTCTGGCCATATCACTGACAGTGAATCTACCGGGCCTCGCCATATCCCCTATCATGGGAAAACTTCAGGATATTTTCCCCCATGCGTCTGAATTTGAAATCCAACTGCTGACGGTACTCCCCAATCTTGTTATAATTCCATTTATGCTTCTTTCCGGAAAGCTGTCAGTAGGTCATAGTCAGTCGCTACTGGTGACTGTCGGCCTTGTGATATATCTCTTCGCGGGCATACTTTATTTCTTTGCGGGTTCAATGATCGAACTTATTCTGATCAGTGCGCTCTTAGGTGTAGGTTGCGGCATAGTGGTTCCGTTGGCCGGAGGTCTTATTGGTCAGTATTTCGTAGGCTCAGCCCGAGTGAAATATCTCGGTTGGAAGAGCGGTATCTCAAATTTCACAATTATTCTCGGCACATTGTTCGTAGGTATGGTAGCCAACCGTAACTGGCATCTCCCTTTTGTGGTCTATATGGTTCCAATCGTTCCGCTCTGTTTAATTCCGTTCCTTACCAAGAATTATATTGCTGTCCATAAAATTGCTCCGACAACAACTCCACCCTATGAACCACTGAAAGAACCTAAGATCACAGCCGATGATCCACGCTCAAAAGCCAAGAAGCCTACCGATGTCAATTTCCATTTTACCGGCGACACCGCCTTCAAACTCTTGATGGGCGTCATTATAATCTATTTTGTTACAACCTACTCTTCCGAGGTTATCTCTTATTATCTGCCTTTCACGTTCAAGCATTACGGATTATCTACAAGCGATACAGGTGACGCCACATCACTCTATTTTCTGACCTGTACCTTGGCGGGATTCGCCTTACCTAAGACAATCAAACTCGTAGGTAAAGATGTGCTCATATACGGGGCCTTCATTGTCATGATAGCCTTATACCTCATCGGCTTCTTCCATCATTATGCCGGCTACCTCTTAGCTGTCGCTATCATGGGATTCGCTTATGGTACCATGCAACCTATCATATATGACAAGGCTACCTACCTCGCTCCTACAGCACAGGAATCCAGCAAATATTTCAGCTACGTTCTCGCAGCTAATTACATCGGCATCTCTCTCTCACCTGTTATCGTGTCAGGAATGAGCCATCTTTTTAGAGCCGAGAATAACTCCGACTTCTCGTATATACTCAACGGTTCCATAATGATTCTTCTGCTCCTCTTCATGCTCTGGAAGCGCCGTACATACTCCGTAGAAGTTGATACCGCCCTCTACAAGTAAGGGAAAGATTTATCAATAGCATTATATAATATCCTCCGGATAGTCTTTGTATTGCACAATACAAAGACTATCCGGAGGATAAATTTTATACTTTTGATAATGGCGTCTATCACGTCGGCGATTTCGTCAGATATTTGTGATCTTTTCTTAGGGCGTCTCAAAATGGTCTGCGTTGAGTATGGTAATCTTAATCAAAATTTCGTTACATTTGCATTATATAATGACTTTTTTAACCGTATATATATTATTATGCTGATATTTAAAAGATTGACATCGATGGATAGTCCCTTTTTCGATAAAGGGATGAATCTATATGCTGCAAGTTTTCCGGTGCATGAGCAGAGAGAAAGCGAGAGTCAGCGGCGTATTATGTCGCATCCCGATTATCATTTCAATCTTATCTTTGATGATGATAAGTTTGTCGGACTTATGCTTTGCTGGGAAATTGTTGATTTCATTTATGTGGAACATTTCTGTATTTTCCCGGAACTACGAAATAATAATTATGGACGTCGTTCTCTTGAATTACTATGCCGGAAAGGTAAGACTGTGATACTTGAGATCGACCCACCTATTGACGGGATTTCCGAACGACGCAAAGGATTCTATGAGAGAGCAGGATTTGTAGAGAATAATTATAATCACACTCATCCTCCATATCATACCGGCAATACCGGACATGAATTGGTAGTGATGTCGTATCCGGAGAAACTTTCCGAAGCAGAATACTCCCGTTTCAATAAATATCTTTCAGAAACAGTTATGTAAAACATTCACTGCCGAGCCTCGAAACATTTTTGAGGACAGACGCGAACGCATTTCAAGCAGCCGATAAATCAACTGATAAGGTCTGCTTACCCGACAACATTACGCCAAACATATAATAGTCATCACGATGCCGATGATGCATAACCGTTTCTCTCGGTCCTGCCGGACGCAACATAAATCTTCCTTCGGATAACGAGGATAATGATATTGTAGGGACTGACGAGGAAGTATGACTACTCATGGATTTCACATATTTCGGTATGTTGACCTTTAGTGCTTTTCGGTAATTTTTTCACAACTTCTGCATAACAGTGACGAATCAACGACTTTATAAAATCATCATTTAATGTGCCATACAGACTTACCTCATTCCAATATTTTTTATTCCAATGCCACGCCGGCGAGATTTCGATATACTTGTCTCGCAAATCAAGAGCATAATCGGGATTGACCTTCAACACAAAATAATTTTCACGAACAAAGCCATAACATGCAAAGATCTTTCCACAAACTCTGAACAGCAAATATTCTTCGCCAAATCCCATATCCTCACTTGTCGTCGGCAGAGACAGACAATATTTTCGTATATATTCGACATTCATAAATACAAAATTAGTGAATTTATTTCACATTAAGCAGCTCTTAAATTGTATGGTCTTGGGATAAAAATATAATGACCTCTTTAAAAACACTGCCGGGTCATTTCGTTCAATCGATAAAAACTCAAAAATTTTTTATAACTTTGAGTTTGGGTATAAGCATCCGCAACCCGTTGGCAAAAATAATGTATGACCTTTTCTTCCCGATATATTAAAATATGGGTGCTTGTCATCATCATTGAAGCGGAACATAAAGATACATCATATACCAATAAGGTTAAGTAATTAAGTACTCAAAAATAATAATGGAATTCAGAAATTTAGAACATACAGATTTTGACACGTGCTTTCGCAGCTTCGAACGTGCTTTCTCCGATTATGAAATCCACTTTGACAAAGAAGAGGTACGGTCGATGCTAAAACGACGCGGATATAATCCCCGGCTATCGTTCGCTGCGTTTGAAAATGGAGAAATTGTGTCTTTCACATTGAACGGTATCGGTATGTTTAATGGTATTCCTACTGCTTATGACACCGGCACAGGAACTGTAAAGGAATATCGAGGACAGGGTATTGCCGGAAAAATATTCAGTTATTCCCTTCCATACCTCAAAGACGCAGGTATCAGACAATATCTGCTGGAGGTGCTCCAAAACAATAACAATGCGATTGCCGTCTATCGCCGTATGAATTTCAAGACTACCGGAGAGTTCGATTGTTTCAGACAGACTATTGAAAAGATCAGCAATCCAAGGGTTAAAATCACTGACTGCACAATCGTGCCGGTAGGAATAGATTTCATACGTCAGGCACAGACTTTCTGTGATTTCTCTCCCTCATGGCAAAACAGCATAGAATCTATCGAACGTGGCGAATCAGAACTTATATTTATCGGCGCCATGATAGACGGCCGACCTGTCGGATTCTGCGTATCAGATCCCAACACCGGTGATATAACTCAAATAGCAGTCAGTCCGGAATACAGACGCCGAGGCATTGCTTCCCTGTTGCTTCATAAGGCAACAGAACGTATGAAAACTGACTTTATAAAAGTCCTGAACATAACCTCCGACAATCAAACACTCCCTGCATTCCTTAAAAGCAAAAACATAGTTCTGGCGAGCAAACAGTTTGAAATGTTACTGCAACTTTAACAACCAAGGCAGAAAACTATCGCTTGATAGATGATAGATAAGAATTGAGGTTAGAGAAATAGCTGCGAGATTGAGGCAAAGCAAAAGATAGCTGTAATAAGTAGCTCTTAAAAATTCAAAAAACAGTATCTTCTACGTCAGGAACTATACTTTAGCGTTTATATTTATAATTCAAAAAAGAAGAATTAGTCATGATAATATTGATAGCTGAATCAAAAACAATGGAAAAGCAGGAGTTTGGGGTTAGCACCGAGTACTATGAAACCCATAAACCTGTAGGAGAAAAAGAAGCAGCCGAGATTATGGAGCGACTGAAAGATATGACACTTTCCGATATATCATCTATCATAAAAATAAGTAATGATCTGGCAGTAAGTCTCCGACGGATGACTTACGAATTTCCTAATAAAAATATGGGACTCCGAACGATTGAGGCATTTACCGGTGTAGTGTTCAGAAACTTTGACTATAGGTCACTTTCCTCATCAGATAAGGAGTGGACTACTTCAAAAGTAAGAATCATATCCTCGCTGTATGGTTGGTTAAAGCCGGAAGATATAATAAAACCTTACCGTCTGGATTATACTTCGCCTGTCTCTCCTGACGATACCTCTCTCTATATCTATTGGCGCGAAAGAGTGACAACACAGTTAATCAGTGATTTACAAGCCACCGGTGAGAATCAGATTCTGAATCTTCTTCCGGCCGATGCTGCCAAATGTGTGGATTGGAAAACGGTGAAACGGTTTGCAGAAGTATGGAAAGTTGATTTTAAGGAGCAACACGGAGTAACTATACGTTCGCCTTATACAGAAAAATTGAAGGCACTACGCGGAAAACTTCTTAGAAATATTGTCCTCAATCGGTTTAAAACACCTCAGCAGACAGCTACTTTCGGGAATGATATAATGATACCTATTCCTGACTATGAATACCCCGACCGATTAGGATTTTATGTATAGAGATGCTCAGAATTTTACAATTAATAATCCTTATGAACCTATTTGTCTGATATGAAAAGATTGATTTCAGTTTATCAGCATTATTTAACTACCTTGTTGTTTACTGCAGGGTGCTTTGTATGCTATGGAGAAATACCGGCTTACGAGATACTCAGTCAGAATGTACCTGAGTCGGAATACGGTAAAATATCACGGCTTTCAGTCACATCATCTCATCTCGGCAGTGATGTGACAGTAGATATCTGGCTACCTGAGGGCTATTCTGAGTTTTCCGAAACGGCATATCCGGTAATATATTTTCACGACGGTCAAAATCTCTTTGACCCTGCTTTCACCTTTGCAGGAGTAGCCTGGGAAGTAGATAAAGCATGTTCACAACTGAATACCGAACCTGATTTTTCCATGCCGATAATAGTAGGAATAAATAATCGTGGAGCCGAGGGATTACGGCCTTCTGATTATTTCCCCGAAAAGGCTCTTGAGTATATCGCCTCCGAAGATTACAACCAGACCTCAATATTCACTACCTGTAACAACAATTTTCTTGGCGATGAAGAAGCCGCTTTTGTCGTCAGAGAACTAAAACCTCTGATTGACACACTATATAATACCAATCCCAATCAATCTCATACATTTGCTGCCGGTTCAAGCATGGGTGCACTTGCATCACTCTATCTTCTGATGGAATATCCGGATGTGTTTGGCGGAGCAGCTTGTCTGTCTACCCACTGGATAGGCTCACTTGATCTCAATCCGGATTATTCCATGAATGATGATGAAGTATGTGCCAACGCAATTCTTGACTATTTCCACGATAATCTGACTTCCACCGATAATCATCGGCTTTATCTCGACTGTGGTACCGAAGGCTGGGACGCCGGATATATAAAGTACGAAACTAAGGCACGTGAAATTGTCCGCAGCAAAGGTTACGACGAGTCACTTAACAACTTCTCTGTTTTCGATGCCCGAGGAGCAGGCCACAACGAATGGTTCTGGCAACAACGTATTGACAGACCTCTCCGATTTCTTCTTTCCTCAACTGCACTTAATGCCGGAGTGCCCTCACAAGAAACCATACCTTCTGAAACTACTCATCAAATCTTTGACCTTTCCGGTAAACTTATATATAAGACTACCCATGACTCAATTTCTCCCGGTTTTTACATTTCAATGGGTAAGAAATTCGTTGTAACTCACTAAGTCCACACACGATACTGAATAGATACCTAATGACTCAATAACCGGTAGAGACAGATGCAATATTCTGACTTACATACGGGGTTGTTTCTATGATATTAATCACTATATCTAAGGTGATATTCATAATTTTTAGTAACTTTGCCATACTGTCAAGAACAAAATCCGCACATAAGTCAGACAAGATCAAATCTTTGTGTGAAATACCGTCGGACAGGTTTTAATTATTACAACTCCGGACAGTTATTAAAGAAATATTAATACTGATACAACTGTTGGCAGAGTTTTCAGTTATCAGCTTGTAACTTAAATGGGTGTACAAACTATAATAAAAACAAAGGCAAAGCCTTTCCTCAAATGGACCGGTGGCAAAACTCAGTTGCTACCGACCATTGATACATTTCTACCTGAGGCATTTCAGAAAGAGAATGAAATAACTTACATTGAACCGTTTGTCGGCGGTGGGGCTATGATATTTTTTATGCTTCAGAAATATCCCAATATTAAAAGAGCCGTAATTAATGATATCAATCCCCATCTCATAAAGACATACACTGTTATACGGGATAATCCAATTTTATTAATTGATTATCTTGGAGAACTACAGACTACTTTCAGAGCTATCGGCGAATATGAAGCACAAAAAGAATTTTATCTTGATATAAGATCACGTTTTAACCAACACTCTCTTAGCAACATTGAGGAAGCGGCATACATGATTTTTCTAAACAGAACGTGTTTTAACGGACTCTATCGGGAGAATTCCAAAGGTAAATTCAATGTCCCGTTCGGCAGGTATTCAAATCCTACAATCTGTGACGATACATTAATTTTAGCTGACAGTGCTTTATTACAGAAAGTAGAAATACTTAACGGAGATTTTTCAGAAACCGAATCATTTATTAACGGATATACTTTCTTTTATTTTGATCCTCCTTATAGGCCGTTGAACTCAACATCAAGTTTTAATTCATACGTAAAGGAGGATTTTGGAGATAATGAACAGATACGCCTGAAAGATTTCTATACATATCTTTCCCTGCATGGTTGTCATGTAATGTTAAGTAACTCAGACGGTAAAAGCCATAATGAGAATGATATGTTTTTTGATAATCTTTACAGTGATTTTATTATTGAGAGAGTTTATACAAAAAGACGTATAAACGCTGATGCATCAAAGCGTGGACTCCTCTCAGAATTGTTTATACCGACTGCCAGGGAGAAAATTAGATTTTGTCGAACTCTCAAAGAGGCGTAAAATCGAGTTAAATAATATAACCGCCAGAACCGTGTTTAAAGATAGATTATCCGATTTATCCTATTTAAATGCTGAGGACATCATCGCCGAACCACACGAAAGTTACTGTGCCGACTTTCTTTTCGAGGAACTGAAAGATAATTAAAAAGAATAAACAAGTAGAATTACAAAAATGGAATTTAAGAGCTTTACTGTACTGCACTGTGACCACGATGTACCATTTGGTCTGATAAGAACTGCCTTGACAATGATAGATTGTAAACTGAAAAAGGGACAGCACATAGTTGAATTTAACCGTATCATCGGATTCAATGAATTGGTGGAAGTCACGGAAGAAGAAGAATTCTATGAAGCAAGACGCGGCGACCGGCCATATATGTCACGCTTTGTAAAGAATCGGTTGCCCGAACCTTGTACAAAACTGGCACTGATATGGAGGCGTGACTACAATGATGTTATAAGAGTGACAACAGCTTATTTCACAAATCGTGATAATGCCAACTGTCCCGATGAACCCGGCAATATACTGCGTAAGCAGGCCAAAGGCGTCAGATATTCGTATGCTCAGATTAAGGAAGCATGGGAATTCTGGAACAGTCACGCCTTTGTGGAGCCTATTCCAAGAAGATTTCTATAATTTAATAATATTCTAACATTCTGAATCACAAAACCATGAAACAGCTATTCACCACAATTCTCTTTCTGTTAATGTTTGTGACTCTATCCGAGGCACAGAGCATGTATTCCACTCGGACCGACATTCCTTACACGGCCAAGACAGACAAATATTCACAAGAGCGCCTGAAACTCGATATTCATCATCATGCCGAAGGTACGGATATGCCTGTCATAATCTGGTTTCACGGCGGTGGACTGACCGGCGGCAACAAGTTTGTACCCGGTGAACTTATGGATCACGGATATGTAGTTGTCGCGCCTAACTACAGGCTCATTCCCAACGTAGGTGTGGAAGAGTGTATTGATGATGTAGCCGAAGCAGTAGCATGGACATTCAGAAATATTAAGGATTTCGGAGGTGACCCGACTAAGATTTTTGTGGCAGGTCATTCGGCCGGAGGCTTTCTCACCAGCATGATAGGACTCGAAAAGAAATGGCTTGACCGTTATGGCATCGACGCCGACTCAATAGCGGCACTTATTCCTTACAGCGGTCAGGTCATCACTCATTTCTCCGATCGTAAAAGTAGAGGTATCGGGGAGCTTACCCCCTATGTCGATGCCAATGCACCGCTTTTCCATGTAAGAAAAGACTGTCCGCCATATATTATAATAACCGGCGATGCCGAACAGGAACTATATGGCCGTTACGAAGAAAATCTCTACATGTGGCGAATGATGAAACTCACCGGACATCCTGACGTAAAGATATATAAACTCGACGGTTACAATCATGGAGATATGGCTGTGCCGGCTCATCACATTCTTAAACGAGAGATAGCACGTATTCTTTCGGAAAAGACTAATTCAGTTAATACTCACTGAGAAATAAAATGTTCTCTGCTGTCTTCTGCACCACCTACCGGCTGCGGACAGTAAGCATGTAGCCTATACCACGCTGATTAAGGATTGACAATGCCGGGTCATGACGCAGATAATGACGCAACTTATGGACAAAGCCGTGAAGAGAATTACGGCTATAAGGGTCATCACGCTGCCATATCAGAAGCATCAGTGCGGAGGCGTCGACAGTACGTCCCTTATTGAGCACAAGCTCTTTCAGCAGCCGGGCCTCTATGAGAGAAAGCTCGGTATTCTCCTGACCGGCATATTCAAGAGTCTGTGTGGTCATATCCAGAGTATAGCGGCCTACCGTAAACAGGCTTTCCTCCTGAGGCACATTACGTCTGAGCAGAGCCTTAATACGAACAATCAGCTCCAACATTCTGAACGGCTTTTTAAGATAGTCATTTCCACCGAGTTCAAAACCTTCCACTATATCGTCAATATCTGACTTGGCAGTAAGAAAAAGTAACGGTACATAACGGTCAGTCTGTCGGATTTTCCTACCCATTTCAAAACCGTCCATACGCGGCATCATCACGTCGGCCACAATAAGGTCGGCACCATAACGCGAGAAACACCTTAGCCCGTCTTCACCATCACAGGCCGTCATCACCTCAAAACCGTCACGCTGTAGAGTCTCCGATATTATCATAGACAGCGTGACATCATCTTCTACCAATAATATTCTGTTACTCATCATTTTGTAAATCTTATAGTAAATTTACTTCCTTTTCCCGGCTTACTCTCCACATCTATACGCCAGCCGTGTCTGTCAACAATAGATTTCACATAGAACAGACCAATACCATACCCACGCACATCACTTCTGTTACCATGCGGCACACGGTAAAATCTGTTAAAGATATATGGCATTGACTTCTGCGGAATACCTATACCGTTATCCGACACCGAAACGCCGTGAGCCTCCGCACTTATTGTAATCGAAACAGAATCACCGGAATACTTTATACTGTTATCAATAAGATTAGATATAACATTTGAAAAGTGTACGGGATCAGCATTTACTACTACATCTTCCGCACATTCGACCGTAATTTCACATGGTTTGTCAGCCCTGAGTTTCTGTTGTTCGGCTACTGAAGTCAGAAACGGTCTGAGATTTATTCTCTCTTTTTCCATAGTGAGGTGCTTGCGTCTCTCCATGCTCATAGCGAGGATATTCTCAACCAGACCGGTAAGTTTAGACAACTGTTCGAGAGCGGCCGTCAGGTATTTCTTAGTCCGTTCTTCATCTGCCGGATCAGGAAATTGAAGAAGCGAATCATTAGCGGCATAAGCTATGGCGATGGGGGTCTTCAGCTCGTGAGTCATATTGTTGGTGAAATCATCTTTCATTTCCTCTATTGTGCGCAGATGGCTAATAACATGCAGCAGATACCAGAAACCGAATGTTAGAACCAGCGCTATCAGAACAGAAGTCACTATAACACCGCTCATCTCTCTCAGTATATGATTGGTCAGGGGAGAGATATAGGCATCATAGACTGTCGAGGCATCTATCCGGCAACGTATATGCCAGAGTTCCGGATTATACTCAAAGGTATCTCCCGGCCCGACTATGTGAACCTCCTTAGGATAATAATCCGAAAAATTCAGGTCACGTATGAAAGCCTCTTCCATATTGTCAAGACGCGGAGGGCCGATACGGTCGCTATAGTAATTATGAAGATGCCGTGTAATAACCGAAATCAACTGTTTATCCATTCGGCGGTAGCCTTGTGAATAACCGTTCTCATCCATTTCCTCAGCATTCATATCAGAATCGGTATCCGATTTCTGCAATCCTATATTAAGCCAGACCACATCATTTGTATCTCCTCCGCCGGAGTCGATTATACGGTCTGTTATCTCTATCTGATCAGCACGACGCAGACATTGTTCTACATCGTCAATATACCGTTCTTTAATAGAATTATATAGCTTTACCATAAAGATCACATTTGCTGTAAAAAGCAAAGTAATCACAATCCGTATGAGTGTGAGTATGAGTCTGAAGTGTTTCATGAATACAAATTTACCACTATTATTCCACACCCTTACAGACACACCTTAAAGATTAAGACTAAATAAGGCAATCTAAGGACTGATTAAGACAGCGGTCTGTAATTTTGCGCCTATGAGACAATACCTTCTTTCAATGCTTTTACTGCCCTGCATAGTGCAGGGACAGACTCTGGATACCGACACCGTATCCGTCAGAGAACTTGACGGCGTAACAATCACAGCAGCCACACAGCGTACCGAAGTTGAAAAAACCGTATATATCCCGGACAGCCGTCAGAAGGACACCGCTTCCGACGGTATATCATTGCTTACTCGAATGAATATTCCGCAACTGAGCATCAACCCTATTGCCGGTACAGTCAAAACAGCAGATGCACAGGGAGTAAGCCTGTTTATCAACTATAACCCCGCTTCCGATGAAGATGTAGCCGGTCTTAATCCTGCTGACGTCAGAAAAGTGGAGTATTTCGATTTTCCATCTGATCCGCGATTTCTACGTGCACAGCACGCCGTTAACTTCATAACGTATGAATATTCTCACGGCGGTTACACCAAACTTTCAGCTAAAGAGCGATTCATTATTAATTCGGGCGAGGCATCAGTTTACTCAAAATTAGCCTGCAAGGAGATGGAATATGACTTTATGGTATCAGGCAGCTACGATTATAACACTCACACAGGTACAGCCGAGATGGAAACATACAGACTCAGTACAGGTACTGTACAACGCGAAAGCGTTACCGAAGGAGGCAAATATCATGAACGTGGTCTGTTCGCCGGCTTACGGGCTTCATGGAATCACAAACAGAAATTCTCATTCAGAAACTTGATATCATACCGTAGGATAAACACACCTGTAAATTACACACACGGACACGTGACATTCTCCGGACTTTATCCTGCCGAGACATACACTGCCGAGGCACCCGCCCAAAGCAATGCGACAGCATGGAACAGCGAACTCTATGTCTCTTTAGGCAAGGACTGGACACTCAGCGGTAATTTTCAGGCAGAGATACTGACCAACCACACCACAGACAATTACACGACGACATTATCCGACATAACAAACCATGCTGATGAAGACACATGGTTCCTGCGAGGTAATGTACAGCTTGACAAAGCGGTTACAGAGAGTCTATCGCTGTTTGCCAACATAATCTCCGGAAAAGGGCATACCGGCATCGTCTATACCGGTTCAAGCAATGCCACAAACAAGTTCAGCCAGAACTTTACAGGAGTTTATTTAGGAATTTCTCTAAATTTTAAGAAAGTAGCCGGGACTATCGACGGTGGTTACGCTTTTGAATCCAACACTATCAACAGTCGGAAATCAGATGACCGTTATCCATTTACGCACATAAACATACAGTATGCACCTAATCAGAGAAATTCCATAAGTCTGTGGTTCCAATATGCCACAATGTCACCGGACGCTGCAATGAAAAATCCCAATATCATTCGTCAGTCGGAACTGATGTATGTCAGTGGAAATGACGGACTGAAATGCACACGTCATATCTCCGCCAATCTCAGCTATGTATTCTTACCCGGACATCAGTGGCAGATGTCTGCATACGCAACTTTCTTCAGAATAATCAACCGACAGATTGCGGTATATTCACCGGAAGGGCCTGAGGGAATGATGCTCAAAAAATATCAGAATGACGGCGACTATAATCACGGACAGACAGGACTAAATCTGACCGGCAAATTATTCGACAACAGACTGACACTGACAGTCGCTCCGAGACTTCTTCTATACAGAACGACAGGTAGCAACAGTGTGTCGTATTATCCGTTTATATGCAGTCTGAATGTAGACTATTATCTCCGTAATTTATTCTTCAACGCCTATTGGGATTCCGGCAGCAGTTACGTAGACGGAGAAACCTCATATCTCAGAAAAATGCCGACCGCTTATTCTTTCAGTGCCGGGTGGGCTGCCTGTGGCTGGAATCTGCAATTATCCATAGTCAACCCGTTTCAGTCTTCATGGAAAGTCAGTAAAGATACCCTGACCTCCAAATGGTATGACAGTTCTATAACACACTTCGGCCCGGACTTCCACCGACGTCTTTCTCTCAGCGTAACCTACACTTTTAATTACGGCAGACGTGTGAACAAATCCGGAGAACTGACCGGAGACGGAAACATCTCAAACTCTATCCTACGTTAAGAATCAGAACTTCACTTTGCTTAATTAAAAGATCAAACCGGTGTTTTGTTTTAGATAATTTTCTGCTGCAAACGGGCAAAACTAATGCTTGAACCGATGTGTTTTAGTATAAAAACATTAAAACTATGAAACTTTACGACATTTGAGTCAAAGATACACAGGGCAATGATGTGAATCTTGGCAAATACAAAGTAAAGTATTATTAATAGTCAATACCGCTACCGGTTGTGGCTTTACACCTCAATATAAAGGTCTGGAAGAACTCTATCAGGAATACAAGGATAAAGGTTTTGAGATTCTCGATTTTCCGTGTAATCAATTCGGACATCAAGCACCCGGTACTCAGGAAGAGATACAAGAATTCTGTACTCTGAAATATAACACTACATTCCCTCAGTTTCAGAAAATCGATGTCAACGGTAAAGATGCCTCTCCTTTATATGAATGGCTTAAAAAACAGAAAGGAGGCTGGCTCGGATCAGCGATAAAATGGAATTTCACAAAATTCCTTATCGATCGTAACGGCAATGTGATTGAAAGATACGCACCGACAACTACTCCTGCAAAGATTGAAGAGGATATCAGAAAACTCCTCTCATAAATTATCAGTATATTTTTTCAATAAGTGGCTCTTAAAATTAATGAACATATAAAACGTAGTTATTTTTGAGGCGATTCGGACGCGGAAGGAAGGAGAATACTTCAGTATTCGACTGAATGACAAGTCCGAATCTCCCCAAAATAATTATGTTTTATGGTTCAAGATTCAAAGATTGTAACTGAAAAATTTTTAAGAGTTACTTATGTCTGATACATATTCTTGGTATGCCGCTTGTCGGAGGAATTATTTTAGAAATCTATATCAGAACACGTCCCACAGGGGAACTGAATCAAATAAATAAAATGACTAAAAAGTACTATATTTATTTACTGGCTTTTCTGGGTTTGCTCACAGCATTCGGTCCGCTTGTGACCGATATGTGTCTGCCCACACTGCCGGCTATGGCAACACTATTCAACACAACAGCCTCGATGGTGCAGATGGGATTAACCACGAGTATGTTGGGATTAGCTGTCGGACAAGTCTTATTCGGACTGTTGAGTGATAAGTATGGACGCAAATACACACTTATTGCGGCTCTGATTCTGTTTGCTATATCCACAGTGGGGAGTATCTTCTCCCCAACAATACAGATGCTTAATTTCTGTCGTTTCCTTCAGGGATTTGGAGCTGCGGGAGGTATAGTGTTGTCCCGTTCCATCTCCACCGATTGTTTCAACGGACGTGAACTTGCAAAGGCTTTAGTGATTATCAGTGCGGTAAATGGTATTGCCCCTGTATCGGCGCCTGTGATAGGCGGATTGGTAGCCAAATCAGTCGGATGGAAAGGTATATTCTGGATATTATTCGGAATTGGCATTGTTCTACTGCTTATGTGCTTTGAATTCAGTGAATCTCTGCCAAAAGAGAAACGCTACAAGGGTTCTGTATCAAGCCTGATGGGAGTATTCCCGAAATTGCTGAAGATAAAATCGTACGTTATATACGTATTGATATATGGATTTGCCAACGGAGTGTTGTTTGCATACATTTCATCTGCTTCTTTCCTGATTCAAAATCACTTCGGCTTTTCAGAGCTTACATTCTCGCTTATCTTCGGTGTCAATGCCTTAGGAATAGGTCTTGGATCTGTCCTGACATTAAAATTCAAAAAAATGACCGATGCCATGCTATTTGGAGCAATCGGTTGTTCAGTACTCACAGTAGTACAACTGATATGTCTATTCATTTTTGGAGGCAACTTCTATATATTTGAATCTCTTGTACTACTCACTCTTGCAAGTCTGGGATTCTTACTCACTTCATCCACTACCCTTGCAATGGAAGCCGGACGCGAGCATGTCGGAGCAGCCTCGGCTCTATTTGGAGCGGTTGGCTTTCTCTTTGGAGGAATAGTGTCACCTCTTGTCGGACTTGGTGATATAATGTTACCCACGTTCATTACGATGGCTCTCTCTGCCATAGCAGCTCTATGTTTTGGTTTGGTTTCGAGAGCAAAGAATTAGTCGGTACCGTTGTAGGAAATATTAACACCCGGTTTATCGAAAAAGAAAATGTGGTAAACATGAATTGGCTGTCTTAAAGGGACAGCCAATTCATAAAAACACGATATGGAGTGTTACAATTCTTTGATTCACAAGAGGCAATTATCATATATAAATACCTATAAATCATAATTTTGATATTGTAATAGTTTTGTAACATCAGAGATTGGGTATTTGGAAACACAGTAATAGTACTATTATATTTGCAGCATAAAATATTCGTTATCCAAATACTTTCAGCATGAACAGACCTTTATTACTATCTGCATTGTCGACACTCTGTCTACCGTTATTTGCTGAGAACGGTATAGACCAGATAACGCCGATAACTATGCGTCCCTTAGGCACACCGATGGCGACTCCCGGAACATTCCGGATGAGTAGGCCGAATAAATCTCAGGCCAAGGAGAATAAACCTATCTTTACACCTGACTGGGCTTGTTCAATCTCAACTCAAGAAGAGTTTGACTGGTTTACAGTGATTGATGCCAACGGTGATGCCAACGAGGAACAGGGAACTTGGTTCTGGCGTTCTGATGTGCCTTGTGCAGTGTACTCATACTCCTATTACGCTTATGGTGATGAGGTTGATGATTGGCTTGTGACGCCCGGTTTCAATCTAAAAGCAGGAAAGACCTACAATCTAACTTTCTACACAACGAACCTTTCTACCTTCTATGATGATAAAATGGAGGTATGTATAGGTACACAACCCACCGGCGAAGGTCTCAGTAATGAGTTGTTTACTGAATTTTCAGTGATGAACGATGAGTGGATAGAGAATACCACCAAGTTTACTGTAGATCACGATGATGTGTATTACATAGGTTTTCATCTGCTTGAGGCCGGTTACATGTCAAGAGTTTTCATTGACGAAATAAGTCTTACGGGCGAAACACTTGGAAATGCACCCGGCAGCGTGAGCGATCTTACCGTCACTCCTGATCCAACGGGTGCTCCGGTTGGAACACTGAAATTCACTCTACCGGATAAGTGTGCCGACGGCTCTCCGTTGACTGAACTTTCAGGCGTAAAAATACGTAACGGTTATTTTGAAATAGCTGACCTTAAGGATGTGCAGCCCGGTGAGACGGTAAGTTATGATGCAGATATGCAGTATGCTGATACTTACACGTTTAATGTAGTGGCATATAACAATGTTGACGAGGGTATCAATAATTCCGCAACCCTTTTCGTAGGTCTGGACACACCGTATACTCCGCAGAATGTGGTGCTTCATGACTGTGTGGATAAAATGACTGTTACAGCCGACCCATTCACGGCAACTCACGACGGAGTATTTTTTCCGGAGGATGTTACCTTCTCAGTCTATGAAATTGCTCGAGATGAATATGGGTTCCCAATCGTGGGTGATCTGGTAGCCTCAACAACCGGATCAACAGAAGTTGACATAAATATCCCGACTGTCGTTGGTGAACAGTCTATTGTAAGCTATGTTACCAACGCTTCTAACTCAGCAGGGTCCAGTCCGAATTATTATCAGACTAACAACGTAGTTCTTGGTGCGCCGTACACGATTCCTTTTAAGGAAACGTTTGATAACGGTCAGACTCCATATTTTTGGCTCACTCAGGTAAAGGCTAACGGTTTCGGTACTACCGGTATATACACAAGTACTATAGAGAGTTTCGGTAGCCGTCCCGGCTGTATGATTCTTTCTGCTATAAACGCAGATGATATTGCAGGTTTCTATTCCGGTAAGATAGCTCTTGAGGGTAATGAAGACTCAAAACTAAGTTTCGCCATCATGAATACCTCACCGGTAGAAGGCACTCTCAACGTCTATGTACTTACCGCAGATGGTGATGACTGCATCATTGACTCACGGAAAGTCAGCGAACTCTCTACCGGTTGGGAAGTCATGAATTATGATCTCGGACAATTTGCTTCTCAACGTTATATAAACGTCGGACTTCAATATATATCCGAAGAGCGCAACTCCTCTAACCAGATATATTTTGACAATATATTCGTAGGTTCACTTCCCGCTACTGATCTCAGAACTGAAATATCTTCCGTACGTCAGGCTGAAAGAGGAAGTGAGATCTCACTCAATGTAAGAGTTGACAACAACGGAAGTGCCGCTGTGAAGTCATTTGGTCTTACACTGACTGCAAACGGTGAGGAAATAGACAGACGCACAGTAGAGTGTGAGCTGGGTATGATGGAGCGTATTTATGTGACCATACCTGTAAAGATCGCTGCTATTGAAACTGCTGACATCATAGAATATCAGGCAATTGTAACTATTGATAATGATGCCGAGGCTGATGACAATACAGCTTCCTGCACAATAGAATTAAAAGATCCTGATCTGTCGGCTCCAACTGATCTTATTCTTACACAGGAAGACGGCAAAGTATATCTTGAATGGAAGAAGGTAAGTCATCTCGCACCACGTACAGATAATTTTGATTCATACGAACCCTGGAATTATCTTGATGACTGGGGCTGGGTAGAACACAATGTCGGTGACTGGACAATGGTAGATATTGACCTCGGTTCCACAGGTGGATTTACCGACGTACTATATTACGGTTCACAGGCACAGAAATTCGCTTACACTGTATTCAATCCCTACAATTATACCGGCTACGGACAAAGCTTGTTCACGGTGATTTCCGAGGAAGTGGGTGCTTCATTTGTACCCCACAGTGGCGAACAGTATCTTGCAGGTATATACAGTGCCGATACATACTGGGACGGTGAAAAATATGTAGGAGATATCAAAGACGCCGACAACTGGGTGATTTCTCCCGAACAGACAGGTGAGGCACAGACTATACGTTTCTGGGTGAATAACTTCAAAGGACTTTCCGGTAACGGTTCCGTCATTGACCATGTTGAGACCTATCAGGTGCTTGTGTCATACACCGGTATGGAAATCGAGGACTTCTCTCCCGTAGGTGACTCACGTCTGGCTTCCGGCGGTCAATGGCAGAAAGTAGAAATAGACCTTCCCGAAGGCACGAAATACTTTGCTATCCGTCATTGTTCTCCATATAATGCTGAGATGGGCACACCCTTTATCTTTATGATAGATGATATTACATATAGTGTACTCAATAAGCCGCTGGCTACTTACAATATTTATCGTGATGGCAGTCTGATAGACAGTGTAGGAGCTGAGAGCAATGTGTATACAGATCAGGAACCAATAAATGAAAAACACTTATATCAGGTTACAGGTGTTTATGAGGACGGTACGGAATCAGCTCCGGTAACTGCTTCTCTTGCAAGTGTAGGCATAGGAAATGCGAATGAGGACAAAGCTACATTTGACATCTTTAACTCTACAGGTATATTAATACGCCGTAATGCGAAGAATTTCAATGATCTTCCTTCCGGAATATACATAACTTCCGACGGCCGCAGAATATATCTCTGATATAACCTGACTACCTATCTACCGGACAGGAGACAGGCATTTAGCCTGCTCCTGTCTGTTTTTATATTTTATCTACGTAAGTAGCTCTTAAAAATTAAACGATATGTGTTTTTGGTTACACTCTCTGAATCTTGAACTATAAAACTTATTACTTTTGGCCGCTTCGGTCTTGTTACTCAGTCGAATACTTCAGTATTCTCCTTCGCTCCGCGTCCGAATTGTCTCAAAAATAACTGCGTTTTATAGGTTCATTAATTTCTAAGAGCTACTTATCAAATTAACCGGCTAAGTTGTTCATATTACATGAAACGAATCCCTAATCTGATTTTATTAATGGCGGTTATTTTCATGATATTTTCATGTGACCGCCACTCTGCCGACAGATCTGATTTAACACACATAGCTATGCTTGTGGATTCCGGTCATCATGCAGAGGCACTGACTGCTCTTGATTCAATCAACGAACGTTCTCTGAATGAATGTGACCGCGCACATCTACATTTTCTGAAAGCCGTGTCACTTGACGAATACACACACATTGATGAGGCCATAATTCTACTTCGTCAGTCATTGAGAGAATCGGAAGCATGTGCTAATGACAGCATTGCTCACAAAGCTAATCTCTATCTTGCATATCTGAATAATATATCCGGCAATCATACTCTGGCTATCGAACACGCCATGTCGGCCCTCAATATTGCCCGGCGGCATAATAATCTCAGTTGGGAAGGGGCTGCCTATCTTCAGCTTAGCGGAAGCTATCATGCCAAAGGAATGGCAGACAGCAGCCAATACTATATAAATCGTCTGATCTCTATTCTTGACCATCAGTCACACTATGACCTGCCTGACATGCTGAATAATATTGCTGTCAGCTTTTTAAATGATAACGATATAACCAGAGCGCGTCAATATCTGACACGTTCTCTCGGACTCCGTTCTCATGAACACACATATTATCTAATGGCCGTGACCTATCAAAAAGAAGGGAAACCGGACTCAGCTGAAATGATGTGGCGGAAAGCACTTGGTTCTGAAAATCCATATATGCAGGCAAGAATATCACAAGCTTATGCCGAATGGCTGAAAGAAACAGGTAATTTCCAGCTTGCTGCCTCAATGATGACCCGAGCTCAAGTGATAAGGGATTCGCTTGCAAGCCGTGGCCTTGGCGAAATGGCCATGTCCGCACATACATCATCAGTCAAGCAAGCTGTTGAGGAACGTCATCGTCGTTCGTCCTTCTGGTATATGCTTTTTTCAATTGGACTTCTTATTGTTGTAGGCATTTTATGGGGGTGTCTGCGCTGGAAGTCAAAGCGCACAAAAAGATTAAGCATGTCAGCTTCTTTACTCAGTTCACAGATGGAAGACATGGAAGTACGCATGGAGGAACTAAGGTCAGAAATAGACGTTTTGCACGGGCAATGTGAAAGACACAACAGTGATGCAAGGGAATTGGAAAAAATAGTAAAGGAAAAAAGTCGCCAATTAAAGGCACTTGAACAGAAACATGCTGCTAAAGAACGTGAGATGAAGGAGATGTCAACCCATATCCATGAGATAGAGTCACATCATGACGAGGTGATGAATGTCGGCGGAAAGAAACACGCTGAATTAATGGAAGGAGGGAAGGCTACTCAATGGACTAAAAACGACATGGTACTTTTTGTAGAATATTATTATCTGATACATCCTGACTTTGCCACTGTAATGCGTGAGCGATATAAGTCACTTTCCCCTACCCTTGCAATGATTGTTATTCTTACCCACATGGGTTACGATTCTCAGAATATCCGTGATATTCTCGGAATGTCTGACGGGGCATATCGTACTGCCCGCTCACGCATAAATGCCAACGCTAATACATAAATATGTCACGGTGTTCACGCTGTGTCTTCAAATACGTTACGACTAAGAGTGTGTTTGGATTTAAACTAAATTAAACATTATGATGCATAACAAACCCTCACTCAGAGTGTTTGTAGAAGAAAAAATTGAGTTATGTTTAAGAAGAACTTCTATCAGACACATCTGAGCGAGGGTCAGTGGTCTTATATAAACAAAGTATTCTTTGAAAATGATTGCCGACACCGTAAATATTCTCTGCGCTCTATATTCGAGGCAGTCATGTATGTTGTGGTCAGCGGCTGCCAGTGGCGTATGCTGCCGCACGATCTTCCCAAATGACAGACCGTGTACCGGTACTTCCACAAATGGAGGACGGAAGGATATCTGAATCATTGTATAGAGAAACCCGTCATGAAGATACGCCGCCAGCGTAAGCAGTCGGCCACACCTTCGGTCATGGCGCCTGACTCCCAAAGCGTCAGGTGGGGCAACCGCCGGAGCGACAACGGTTTTGATGC
>JAAVDM010000030.1 GCA_014801815.1 Bacteroides sp.
CTTCCCATTCCGAACAGAGAAGTTAAACCTTATCACGCCGATGGTACTGCGAAAGCGGGAGAGTAGGTAATTGCCACCTTATGACGAAGCCTCCGAGTAATCGGAGGCTTCTTTTTTTGGTAGCTGTTATCATATAAATCTTATAAGTCATATAAATCTTATAAGCCTTATGATGACGCGCCGCCTCCGGGCAGTCGGCGGCTTCTTCTGTTAAGCAGCTGTTATCATATAAATCTTATAAGTCTTATAAAGCATATAAAACTTATAATGACGTGTGGTCTTCGGGAGGCTGGCACCTTCTGCTGTTTTAACTGCCGCTATCATATAAATCTTATAAGACTTATAATGACGCGCAGCTTCCGGGCAGTCGGCGCCTTCTTCTGTTAAAGCTGCTGTCATCTTATAAATTTTATAAGACTTATAAGATTTATAAGACTTATAAGACGCATCAGTGATCATTCCAACTTCTCCTATTACTCCTGCTCAAAAAAATTGTGGTTTTGGATTTATTTCTGTAATTTTGTGTGCTTTTTTATTTAATAGTATTATTAATAGTCTTATTATGAGAAATTTTTTACTTTCTGTTGGTCTGATGTCGCTGGGTGCTTTTGCCGCTCAGGCATCGGAAGTGACTCTGAGTATGGCTTCGGCTACCGATATTCAGGGTGATTGGGTAGATAAGACCGTGAATGATGACGGCAGTGTGAAGGCTTATGCTCACTACGACAACGTGACTTCGCTCAAGCTGGGTGACTATCTGTTTGAGCTTGCTCAGTCTGAAGGTGCAAGCGCCAATGCTTATTACGAGGCTGCTGACCCCTCAGCTTACACTCTGCGTGTGTATCGTGGCAATTCTGTCACTATCACTGCTCCCGCCGGCGAACCTATGGGTACAATTCAGCTGACATGCACAACTATCAAGGCTGTCAGTGACCAGAATGTCATCACAGCTTCTGTAGGCGGTGTAAGTTATGACGACAAAGTCATAACATGGACTAATTCTGAGGCCGTTGAGTCAGTTACTCTGACTCTGCCGACCAATAAGGTTGGTTCCGATAATCCTCAGATACGTATTTCGGAGGTCACTATCAGCTCTAATACCGGCGATGTTCCCGGCCCGGTAGAGCCTGCAGGTACGGTAATCTATGAAAATTCCTGTATGGATGAGAGCTGTGGATTTGTTGTAGAGAATTTGAAGTTGCCTGAAGAGCTTGAATATGTATGGACTATTTCTGACAGATATGGTCTTAAAGCCTCTTCTTTCCTCAATAATGAAAATTATGAGGTAGATAGCTACATGGTATCTCCGGCACTTGATCTTACTGCTGCAACTTCCTCTGTGACATTAGCTTTCGAGCAGGCTACCAACTACTTTAATGATTATACTGCTGACTGTGGCGTATATGTACGTGAAGTAGGTAGCGACAACTGGGAATCACTGGGTATACTTCCGGAACAGTCCAACAGCTGGAATTTTGCTCCTGTAGAGCTTTCAATGGATCAGTATGCCGGTAAGAATGTTCAGATTGGTTTCCGTTATACTTGTGACGGTGTTAAAGCCGGTACTTGGGAAATTAAGAATGTAAAAGTTACTTCTGCTAACAGTAGCTTCGTAGAGAAAATTGAGTCTGTACAGACCTCTGAGGCTGTATATTACGATATCAACGGCCGCCGTGTTAACGGTACTCCCGAATGTGGTCTCTATATCAAGGTCGCTGACGGCGTAGCTACTAAGGTAATGTTAAAGTAAGAACTGCTTAATTAGATAGAGTATCATAGCAGTTCCCGTAGTTTCATCGTGTCTTTGAGACCCGGTGACACTACGGGAATTGTTGTAATTATGGTACTCTGACTGTTCTGTAGGGATATTTAAAGTGAAAAAGTCAAAAAAATAAGTGTAAAGGGTTGCATAGTAAGGATAAAAGTTGTAATTTTGCAAGCCGATTATATCCAGTTGTACTTAGCGGTCGTCCGGCATCCGTGCTATTTGGCCTTAGCTACGGGTATGTTCCTGACTGCGAACGAAACATAATCACCTTTAAAGCACAGAAATCCAAGTGGATACATTAAGCTATAAAACGCTGTCTGCCACCCCCGAAACTATTAAGAAGGAATGGGTGGTAATTGATGCGACCGGTCAGGTACTCGGCCGCCTCTGCTCAAAAGTTGCCAAGATACTTCGCGGCAAGTATAAGCCCGACTTTACTCCGAATCTGGATATGGGCGACAATGTGATCATTATCAACGCTGACAAGGCAATAATGACACATGATAAAATGGATAAGCGCGAATATCTGCGTTATACCGGCTATCCCGGCGGACAGCGTGCATACAACCCCGCCTCGCTGATGGCAAAGTCTTACAAGAAGACTATCAAGGCCGGCCGTCATCCTCTCTATATAAAGATAGTAAAGGGTATGCTTCCCAAGACTAAACTTGGTGCCGCCCAGCTGCGTAATCTTTATGTATATAACACACCCGAGCATCCCCACGCTTCGGTGAATCCTACAGTAATTGATATCAACAAACTGAAATAAGAGAAGACGATGGAAAAAGTGAATGCACTTGGCCGCCGTAAGGCTGCCGTAGCGAGAGTTTACCTTTCGGAGGGCAACGGTACCGTTACAATCAACAAGCGCCCCCTCGATGTATATTTCCCCTCGTCGATACTGCAGTATGTTGTGAAGCAGCCGCTCCACAAGCTCGACGTAGCTGAGAAATATGATATTTACGCTCACCTTGACGGTGGTGGCTATAAAGGACAGGCCGAGGCTCTGCGTCTGGCTATAGCCCGCGCTCTTGTCAAGATCAATCCTGAGGACAAGTCGACTCTGCGTGCCGAAGGCTTCATGACCCGTGACGCTCGTTCTGTAGAGCGTAAGAAACCCGGTCAGCCCAAAGCCCGTAAGCGTTTCCAGTTCTCGAAGCGTTAATATACGGTTTGGTGTCACAGCGGTTTTATATACCGGTCGCACCTACCGCAGTTTAGTATCGAAACCGTCCGGATGGACACGTTCCCTACCTGGCGGTTGCATGTCCCCCGCTGTCGGTAAATACCGGCGCAGGGCAGCGAATGTAAAAGAACGTAAACAAAACCCACAGAAACACAAATGGCAACACCCACATTTGAACAGCTTCTTGAGGCCGGCTGTCACTTCGGCCACCTCAAACGTAAATGGAACCCCGCCATGGAGCCGTATATCTTCATGGAGCGTAACGGTATCCACATTATCGACCTTTACAAGACAGCCGCTAAAATCGACGAGGCTGCTCAGGCTCTTAAGCAGCTTGCCAAGACCGGTAAGAAGGTGCTTTTCGTAGCCACTAAGAAGCAGGCTAAGGAGACAGTAGCCGATAAGGCTTCCTCCGTAGGCATGCCTTTCGTAATAGAGCGCTGGCCCGGTGGTATGCTCACCAACTTCCCCACTATCCGCAAGGCAGTGAAGAAGATGACTACCATCGACAAAATGACTAAGGACGGTACTTTCGACAACCTGTCGAAGCGTGAGAAGCTGCAGATCACACGTCAGCGTGCCAAACTCGAAAAGAACCTCGGCAGCATCGCTGATCTGAGCCGTCTGCCGTCAGCTCTGTTTGTAGTGGACGTTATGAAAGAGCACATCGCCGTTGCTGAGGCTAACCGTCTTGGTATACCTGTGTTCGCTATCGTCGACACCAACTCCAACCCTGAAAACGTAGATTACGTTATTCCCGCCAACGATGACGCTTCAAAGAGCATTGAGCTTATTCTCGACGCCGTATGCAGCGCAATGGCTGAGGGTCTGGAAGAGCGTAAGGTAGAGAAACTCGACACTCCCGAGGATAAGGAGGATGGTGATGCTCCCGCTGCCGGCAAGCGTCGTCGCGTACGCCGTAATGACTCGGCTGCCGCTGCTCCCGCTCTTGCTGCCGAAGCTGAGGCTGAAGCCTGAAAACATTAACACTGACAGCATATCATAAAGATGGCAGTATCAATAGAAGATATCAAGAAGCTTCGCACCATGACCGGTGCAGGCATGATGGACTGCAAGAACGCTCTTGCCGAAACCGGCGGTGACATTCAGGCAGCTATCGAAATCATACGTAAGAAAGGTCAGGCCGTTGCCGCCAAGCGTGAGGACCGTGAGGCAGCCGAAGGCTGTGTGCTGGCTGCTACAAAGCCCGGCTTCGCAGCTATCGTGGCTCTGAAGTGCGAGACTGACTTCGTTGCAAAGAACGAGTCTTTCCGTACTCTTACAAAGGCTATCCTTGACGTTGCCGTAGAGGCCGGCGCCAAGAGCCTTGACGAGGTTAAGAACCTTCAGCTTGACGGTCGTACCGTAGCTGAGAAAATCACTGACGAAATCGGTAAGACCGGTGAGAAGATGGAGCTTGGTGCTTATGAGTATGTAGAGGCTCCTTCAGTAGCCGCTTACGAGCATCTTGGCAACAAACTCGCCACTATCGTTGGTCTCAGCGCCGAGGGTGTTGACGAGCACGTAGGCCGTGAGGTAGCCATGCAGGTAGCCGCTATGAATCCCGTGTCGGTTGACCGTGACCATGTAGCTGCTCAGGTTATCGAAAGCGAGAAAGCTGTGGCTGTCGAGAAGACCAAAGAGGAGCAGGTTAAGAAGGCCGTAGAGGTAGCTCTCAAGAAAGCCGGTATTAACCCCAACCTCGTTGACTCGGAAGATCACATCGCTTCGAACATCACTAAGGGCTGGCTTACCGAAGATGAGGCAGTAAAGGCTCGTGAAATCATCAAGACCACCGCTGAGGCTAAAGCTGCCAATCTGCCCGAGCAGATGATTCAGAACATTGTAAAGGGCCGTCTGGAGAAGTTCTTCAAGGAGAACTGCCTGATGGAACAGGAATATCACCGTGACGCCAAGCTCACTATCGCTCAGTATCTGAACGGTGAGCAGAAGGGTCTGGTTGTAGTTGAGTTCAAGCGCGTCAACCTCAATCAGGACTAATAAACGTAACGTCACGGATAAGGCCATACCCAAACATCCCTATCCCCCTCAAGGGCTTCCAGCCCTTGAATAATATCCCAAATCAACCCCTGGAAGCCCCGGAGTCGTGAGACTGTGGGGCTTTATTTTTTTGAATCGGCCTATTGCCATACTCTGTGGTAGGCCGGAAACTGAAAATAGAAACGGAGCAGTCTGTTCAGACTGCTCCGTTTCTATTTTTCAGCTACTTCCGCTTACTCAGACTGTTCCGCTGCCGGTGCCATATAGTCCGGAGCAGCTTCAGGAAGGGTCATCATGTAGTCCCACGCGGCATCGTGTTCGTATGGTATGCGTCCTTCGAGTATAGCCTCCTTGACAGCATCTTTGAGAAGCTGAATGCGTTTGCCTGTCTCCACAGAACGTTCAAGACCGAGACGTTCTATGATTTCATTACCGTTGATAGGGTGTTTCCAGTTACGAAGAGCATCGGCATCGTTTATCTGTTCCATGCGCTCACGCAGAGCGGCAAAACCGGCTAATTGCCGACGCACTTTATCGGGATTTTTTGAAGTTATATCAGCTTCGGCCAGTGTCATCAGATCATCGAGTTCGGGGCCTGCATCGGTAATTAGACGACGCACACCGCTATCGGTGACACCGTTATCGGCAACTCCCTGCGGACGCATGTGCATACCGACGAGTTTGGCCACATATTTCATCTTGTCGTTAAGCGGCATTTTCATCTGACGGAATATGCGTCCCACCATTTTCTCTCCGACCATATTATGATTGTAGAAAGTCCAGCCGAGGTGTGCATCATAACGTTTGGTTACGGGTTTGGCTATGTCGTGCAGCAGAGCGGCCCAACGTAACCATTCGTTGTCACTGCGAGCCGCCACCTGATCAAGCACCTGCAGAGTGTGAGCGAAATTATCCTTATGGCCGTGTCCGTCGACACTTTCCACCCCTTTGAGCGCTACCAGCTGTGGAAGAATAAACTCCAGCAGTCCCGACATATCGAGCAGACGCCAGCCCACAGAAGGTTTCGCAGTCCGCATTATCTTGCTCAGTTCGTCGTTGATACGCTCACGTGTGATGATGGTTATACGCTCACTGTTGCGAGCTATTGCCTTGAATGTCTCAGGAACTATATGGAATCCGAGGCGGGTGGCAAAACGTATGGCACGCAGCATACGCAACGGGTCGTCGCTGAATGTTATGTCCGGGTCGAGCGGTGTGCGTATCACACGCCGCTGCAAATCACCTTGTCCGTCGAAGGGGTCTACGAGTTCTCCGAAGCGGTCGGCATTCAGGCATATTGCCATTGCATTGACTGTAAAGTCACGGCGCGCCTGATCATCGGCTAAAGTGCCGTCTTCGACTATAGGGTTGCGGCTGTCACGCCGGTATGATTCACGGCGCGCACCTACAAATTCAAGTTCGAAACCATCGTGTACCACCTGAGCCGTGCCGTAGGTGGCAAACACCGTCAGCCGGCTGTGATGACCGAGAGCCTCCGAGACACGACGTGCGAGTTCTATGCCGGAACCGACAGTGACGAAATCAATATCGTCAGAGGGTATGCCGAGCAGCAGATCGCGTACGAAACCGCCGACCACATACACCTCGCGTTCCATGCTGTCGGCTATCTCGCCGACAAGGCGGAATATAGGATTGGTAAGTTGTTCAGAGAGGTTCATTAATTATTTTCCGGTTAGCCTTCGGAAGGCTTGTCAGAGTTCCTGTATCTCTTCGGGGAAAGGTGTTATGCACTCCAGTCCGGAAGGACGCACTACATAAGTGTTTTCAACTCCGACAGGGCCTACCGAAGGTATGACAAACTTAGGCTCGATAGCTATTGTCATTGACTCTTCCAGCAGGTCTTTGCTGCGAGGAGTGAGCACAGGCTGTTCGTTAAGCTCGATACCGACACCGTGACCTATGAAAGCAGCCTTCTGTTTATGACCCATGAAGTAGGTTTCGAGACCATCGGCCTTTGCTATTTCTACAGCCACATCATATAGGCGTGAGCATTTCTCACCGGGCACTCCTATACGCTCAAGTTCGCGCAGTATACGGCGTGAACATTCGTGAGCTTTATGGGCGAGTTCGGGAAGTTCGCCGAGAGCCCACACACGGCTCATATCGGTCTGATAGCCGTTGAACGAGCCGTTCATGTCAACCATTACCGTACTGCCGGGCAGTATCGTGGTGCCGTTGGCGCCTACTGGCAGTGATGAGTCAGTGCCCGCTCCACCCATAGCGAAATCATAAGGAGTGGGATTGTCGGCATTTGCACCGGCGATGACCGAACCCATATTTATCTCCATCAGGCTGCCGGCGGTACGGTAGAAACCCAGACAGCCCTCAAGACGCAGTGCCCGTTCAATCTCAATCTGAAATTCCACGTCGGTCATATCCTTACGGTAGAGGCGTGTGATGCGATGATAGGCGGCCGCCTGATGCAGACCGTCCTGACGCATCTTCTCAATCTCATAGGGAGTCTTAATCATACGTGCATGACGCAGCAGCATTGAGGAATCGGTAATCTCGGCATCCGGGAAAATCTTACGCAGACGTTCCACATCGCTGTAGAAAAGGTCGTTGAATTCCAGTCCGACACGCTTCGGCAGTGTGAGGTTGCTCTCTTTAATCCATGCAGCTATCTGTTCGGGCTTGCGCACGTAAGTAAGATAATCGGCAGCCTCAAAATCATTAGGCCGGATAATAAAGAAGTGTAAATCGCCTTCGATCGGAAGGTAGATATAACCCCGGAATATGCGGCCGCTGAGATAGTAAAGATTAGTGTTGCCGGCTACAAGAAGGGCATCTATACCCCTGTCGGCCATCATTATGCGTATGCGTTCGACTCTGAGCTGAAGTTCCGAGTCAAAATCGTGTGATATGAAGTGGGTCATAACTGTAATATTGTGTGTCCTGTAGGTATTATAATTTTATATGAGGTATCGGGATAATAGATTGCTCACCCGAACGGCGCAGCAGCACGCCTACATCTATGATGCCTTGCGGCGAAGGAGAACCTTCTGGAAGTGAACAGGTGACGGTATATCCCGGTGGTGGAACAAAGTCGCGGTGCAGCGTGTCGGCAACCTCATAGACGGCGTAACTGCCGCGTCCGAGAGGTTTGCGTGATTCGTTGAAGAGGTATATCTCGTGCATACGGCTGTAGGGCACACTTGAGGTATCGCACTCTTCCGTGATGGTAAGTGTCAGCATACTCTGGGGGGCATCGGCCTTATATCGCAGACACACCACCACATCATAGTGTCCGGGCCACGGATAGACCGAGTCGGGAGGGACAGGAGTAAACTCTGCCGACATCATCGGTGACCAGCCGGCAGGATCGACTGAGGCGAACTCCGACCATTCTACCGGAGACAGACGAATACAGCCCGTAGCCGTCAGCAGCACCGAAATCAATGCCGTAAGTCGTATGGCGGCAGGAGTGCCCGGGTACGTTATTGTACCCGGACGATGACTGTGTGAATCAGTGGTTTTCATCTGAGGGAGGTTTTTGGGGTCCACGGCGTTGTTGCTGCTGTCGCTTACGCGGTCCGTTCTGCTGTTGTGGCTCTCCCTGCTGTGGTTTGGCGGGACGCTGCCGCTGCTGCTGTTGCGGCTGTGGGCGCTGAGGCTGGGCTTTGACTGCCCGAGGTTGCTGCGGCGGTTGCTCGCTCTCTTTCTGGCGTGTTCCCGTACGAGCTTTTTTCTTGCGGTTCTTGGCTTTGTCGAAACGTGTCAGTGAATCCTGTCCCACTATCTCGATAAAGCCCGGCTGCTGCTGTTTGCCATCATCACCTTCTATGGCCAGAGAGTCGACCTTGACTCCGGAACGGTTGAGCGCTATGATCTCAAAGGCGCGGCGGGCATCGATAGTGACGAGATTGGCAGGGACATTACGTTCGGTCGAATATGTCACCGTGCGTGAGAGTATGTCAGGCTTGAAGTAGTAATAGAGTGTGTCTTTAGTTTCAAGCACTGCATCTTTCGGCGGCATCTTCTTATGCGATTCGGCATAAGCGTCCACCTCGAAATTGAGGCAGCATTTCAGTTTTGCACATTGTCCGGCGAGTTTCTGCGGGTTCATCGAAAGATCCTGAAGGCGTGCCGCGCCTGTACCTACCGACACGAAGTGGGACATCCATGTCGAACAGCACAGCGGACGTCCGCACGGGCCAATACCGCCGATGCGGCCGGCTTCCTGACGCGCACCTATCTGCTTCATCTCGATACGTATCTTGAAGGTGTCGGCGAGAATACGTATCAGTTTGCGGAAGTCGACACGTTCATCGGCTATATAGTAGAATATAGCTTTACCCCCGTCACCCTGAAACTCGACGTCGCCTATCTTCATGTCGAGTTTCAGTTCTTCGGCTATACGGCGCGACTTAATCATGGTGTCGTGTTCGCGGGCCCGTGCCTCCTCAAATTTCTCTATGTCGGACTGACGTGCTTTGCGGTAGACACGTTTCAGCTGTGTGTCAGGTTTGACGCCGGCCTTGTTCATCTGCATGGCCACAAGCGGCCCGACCATTTCCACCGTACCGACATCATGGCCTGGCTGTGCCTCGACCACCACAAGGTCACCGATAGCGAGCGGAATACGGTCAGGGTTGCTGTAGAAGCCTACACGGGTGTTTTTAAACATGACTTCGACCACATCGTCGGTCCGATTGTCGGCTATATCGGCCAGCCAGTCGGTAGCATAGAGTTTACCCCGGGGCTCGCGTCGAGAGCAATCCCCGGTACCGTTGGCCGAGCCAGCGCAACCCCGTGCGCATGAGGCGCATCTGTCAGGCTGTTCCTGTGTATGGTCTGTATTCTTATCCATAGCTGTGGCTTACTTGGCGAAGGCCACGGCGCGAGTCTCGCGTATGACGGTTATCTTGACCTGGCCGGGATATGTCATCTCGTCCTGTATTTTCTTGGCAATTTCGGCCGACAGACGTTCTGTTTCTTCATCGCTTATCTTGTCTGCGCCGACTATGACACGTAGTTCGCGGCCGGCCTGAATAGCATACGTCTTGAGTACTCCGGGGTAGGAGAGGGCTAATTGTTCAAGGTCGTTGAGGCGCTTGATATAGGCTTCGACAATCTCACGTCGAGCACCGGGACGGGCACCTGATATGGCATCGCACACCTGTACGATAGGTGCGAGCAGTGATGTCTGTTCCACTTCGTCATGGTGAGCTCCGATGGCGTTGCATATCTCGGGTTTCTCCTTGAACTTCTCAGCTAGTTTCATGCCGAGTATGGCGTGCGGCAGTTCGGGTTCGTCGTCAGGCACTTTACCTATGTCGTGCAGCAGACCGGCACGGCGGGCCTTCTTAGGATTCAGACCTAATTCGGAAGCCATGACAGCACACAGATTTGCCGTCTCACGCGAGTGCTGAAGCAGATTCTGTCCGTATGACGAACGATATTTCATCTTGCCTACCATACGTATCAGTTCAGGGTGCAGACCGTGAATTCCGAGGTCGATAGCAGTGCGCTTACCGGTCTCGATGATTTCCTCCTCTACCTGACGGCGCACTTTGGCCACAACCTCTTCGATACGGGCCGGGTGTATACGGCCATCGACTACGAGCTGATGCAGGGCGAGACGTGCTATCTCGCGTCTTACCGGATCAAAACCTGAGAGTACGATAGCCTCCGGAGTGTCATCGACTATGATTTCGATGCCGGTGGCTGCCTCAAGAGCACGGATATTACGTCCCTCACGGCCTATGATACGGCCTTTAATCTCATCATTGTCGATATGGAATACAGTGACTGAGTTTTCGACAGCCGTTTCGGTGGCCACTCGCTGTATCGACTGTATGACGATACGTTTGGCCTCTTTTGAAGCTGTGAGTTTGGCATCGTCCATAATATCATTGATATATCCGGCCGCTGCGGTCTTGGCTTCGTCTTTAAGGCTCTCTACAAGTTTGTCGCGTGCCTCTTCAGCCGACAGACCCGAAATCTTCTCAAGCTGTTCCTGAGCCTGTATCACCAGTGAGTCGGCCTCGGCGTGGCGCGCATCTGCCGACGCCTCACGGTTGTCGAGCGCTACGGCTCTTTGGTCGAGCTCTTTCTTGCGTCGGCTCAGTTCACTCTGCTGCTGATTGAGCTGCAGCTCACGCTGACGGCTGCGGGTCTCGATGCTCTGCATTTTCTGATTGCGCTGGTTGATCTGGCGCTCGGCCTCGGCGAGCAGGCGCATCTCCTCCTCTTTGGCTTCAAGAATCTTCTTCTCCTTGATGACCTCGGCCTCCCGACGGGCTTCGTCAATGATTGTGTTGGCGGTCGATGAGGCGTTGCGCCTGCTGGTCCTGAGAGCCATGATGTATCCGGCGCCGGCACCTAATAGCGTCAGCACCACCATGACTATGATCCAGATGGCTATGTTATCCATTGTGTAGCTGATATAAATAAATTTAAAAGTATGATTAGTGAAAGAAAGTTCAATATTAATTATACAACAATTCGGGCCGAGGGTACCTTGAGGAGCCTTCTGCCGCAGACGTTGAGTCGCCGGCCGAAGTCTTCAGAGCATCGCGGCGGACGTTGGTGATGATTCATAATGATAGGGTAGCCGGTGCGCGCTCAGAGCATATCGCGCATCTTGTCAGTCATGGTATCGAGGCGTGTGCAGGCATCTTCGGCCGATGCACGTGCGCGGCGCGTATATTCGGCCAGCTCAAGATAGTAGGAGGCGAACTGGTATGTGACCATTGCCAACAGTTCACGGTCCGACTTCTTCGGAAACCTCTGTCTCCACAAATCATAAAGGTCGGCCACACAGGCCTCTGTATCGCGTACGAGGTCCTGTCGGTCGAAAGGCACGGTCAGAGGCAGTACCTCGCCGGCTATGTGTATTATCATTCTGACTGTCTTGGAGTCGTTCTTCATCATCAGGCGTCCGCCCCGGAGGGCGTTTATTCCTTGAGCATACCTATGCACAAGTCGAGGGAGCGTATCAAACGGGCTATATGGCGGCGTGTCTCGATTACGGCATCCGGGGTGTCGGCCAACCGGTGTGACATGGTCAGAAACTCGACGTCAAGCTCCGCTTTATGAAGGCGTGCCCGTGTCTCGTCAAGCTCCTGCGACAAGTCGTCGTTAAGACTGCGGAGTCTCGCTATTTCGTTCAGCATCTCCTGCTGTCGCTGTGCAAGGGCATCAATCTTGCCGTTCAGCTCGGTGAGCGTATCGAGTAGTTTAGCCATATAAGCCAATTTTGCACAAAAGTAATAAAATATTCCCACTCGCGCAAATGTGCGTTTAGGCTGCCCCGGAGGGGACGGCACAGTGGGTGTCAGTACCAGTTGATACCGTTCTGGGCTGATGAGCGCTTGTCCCACTTGAGGTCCTGCAGCAGCGACGACTTGACAGCGATGTGGAAGTTGTAGCTCTTGTAAGGGCCTACAGGTACGAACGAAGCGGTCATGGTGAAACAGTGTATGTCGCGTGACATAGAACAGTTCATGTATGCTATCTTCTTCAGGTCAAAATTATATGAGGCCGAGAAGGAGAAGTTCCAGTTTTTTGTGGGGCGGATGTTACCGCTGAAGGAGAGATTCTGAGTGAACTTGCCGCGATAGTCAAGGCGGTCGTAATCAAACTCTCCGTAGCCGTAGTTGACTGAATAGTTGAGTGACAGACTCCACGGACAGCTCCATGAGGCGTATCCGTCTACGTCCGAAGTCTGTGTATCCTCTTCGGGACGTCTGCCGGCACGTGCGCGGTTGTTGAATGCGTCTTCCTCTTCGGTATCGGGTGTCTCGTCGTCGTTGTCGGTAATGTTGCGTGAGTTGCTGCGGTCGTTATCCTTCTTACGTCGGAAAGTGTCATTGTTGAAGGTGTAGGAGAACGATGTGCTGGTCGACGACAGTTTGGCCGGACCTTTACCGTGAGCTATGCGCAGACGGTCTACTTTCACAGGCGAACCCGAGGGTGTGAGTGCGTAGCAGTAAGGATCCCACGTGGCGTTGAGATTGAGGTTGAAGTTCTTGGTGAGTCGCAGCAGTATCGAGGTGTTGATATTGGAAAATCGTAGGGAGTCGGCTGCAAAGTTATAGCTCTGGCCTATCGACAGGTTTTCGATAAGGGATATTTTCTTCACACCTGTGGAGTCGGAATTGCTTTTGACCTTCATTTCAAGATTGTTAGCAAGCTGCAGCGATACCATTCCGGTCTTTCCTGCCGATGGTGAGCCTAACTGGCCGTGGCTGAAGTATGAATAGCGGCGCGTCACGGGATTGCCGTTACCGTCGACATACGAATAGTTGCCGAAATAACCCCAGAACGGTTCCGAGAAGTCGGGCGACGCTGAGAATGTTACTGTAGGCGTCAGTACGTGACGTATCATCTGTACTTTGTCACCGAGAAATTTCATAGGCTTGAAGAAGCCGTATACTTTGGTGTCAAAGGCCAGCGAGGCGTTGAAATCAAAGATATTGTAGAAGCCGTAGATGGTATCAAGCACTTCACGTGAGGCTTGAGTGTCCCACTCGCGGCGTATCTTGGAGGTGTACATACGGTCGTTCATCGTTATCAAAGGCGACACGTTTATGTACTTCAGCAGCGAGAATGTTGCCGATACCGGCACGTAGTGTTTTAGTCCGTTACGCCAGTCACGTATCAGACTTTTCTTGAAGAATACGTCCTGATTGGCTGTAAGAGAGTTCTGGAACTGGCCTGAGTATGAGAGCTTGATTTTCTCATACCAGCGCTCGCCGCCCACAGCATGTTTACGCTTGAACGGAGCTGTCTGACTCATTGTCACAGTCAGGTTGGGGAACGATACAGCCAGTGTGGAGTCCTGTGTACGCTGTGCGATATTGGCTGTGGCCGAAGCACTCCATTTCGTACCGGGGAAACGATATGTCAGGTTGACTGTCGATGACTTGGTATTCTCCGTAAACGAGTTGTTATAGTATGAGTTGAGGTCGTTACGGGTATAGCCTGAGGTCGAGAAATTGACCGAGGCCGACAGATTCATGTTTGGATTGGCTTTGGCATCTTGTGTGTGGCTCCACACCACCTGAAAGTTATTCTGCTTGACGTAGTCGCTCGAACCCCTGTCACCGGTGATAGTGGTGAGGTAGGATATATTGAAATTGCCGGAGTATTTGTAGCGCTTACGGTAGCTTGAGTAACCGGAAAGTCCCCACGAGCCTTTGGTGTATATCTCACCGCGCAGAGCTAAGTCAACATAATCATTTATCGCAAAGTAGTAACCTCCGTCACGCAGATAGAAACCGCGATTATAGTCATCACCGAATGTCGGGAAGATAATGCCCGAGGAATAGTCTTTTGTAAATGGAAAGTAGCCGAACGGTAGCGCTATTGGCAGAGGTACGTCAGCGAGTACCATATATACAGGTCCGGTGACAATATCCTTCTTGGGACGCATTTTGCCGCGTGTCACCTGAAAGTAGAAGTGAGGGTGCTCGTGGTCATCGCAGGTGGTGTATTTGCCGTCGGCTATGAAAAACGATCCGTCCTCCATCTTTTTAGTCCGTCCGCCGGTCAGATAACCCTCGCCTTGTTCTGTAATGACATCAGTTATGTAACCGCGCTCGGTGCGGAAGTTGTATTTCATCTGCTTCGACTCATACTCGGTGCCGCCGTCCTGAAATATAGGTGTTCCAGACAGATTGCCAAGAGAGTCATATACCCCCGTGGCATATACGGTAGAGGAGTCGAGTTCCATACGGATTTCGGCCGAGGCAAGTTTGAAAGCCTGATATTCCACACGTCCGTCACCGTAGAGATAGGCATTGTTGTTGCCTAACATTATGAGCGAATCTTTGGCCGAAAACTGCACATCGCCGTCGAGGTCAACTTTATCGCGTACTATTTTTGAAAGTCGTGAGCGTCCCTCGGTGCCCGGCAGGCTGTCACCGCCGGCAAGAGATACCCGGTCATTAGGAATCATGCTTAGTGTGCTGTCTCCATACAGGATATTGTCGGCGTATAAGGTACTGTCCGTACGCAGACTGTCGGCGGCCAGATAGCTTTCGCCCCACAGACTGTCGGCTACAGCGAGTGGGCCGGCTGACGGCACAACAGAAGTGGTGACAGAATCCGGTTCTGTCACATCACCTTGCGTATCGTCGGCAGAGGCCCGGCGGTAAGAGGGCGCTCCGTTGCGTCCGGCATAGGCTGCGGCCATCAGCGTAAGGGCCGCTATGTATATCAGTAGTCGCCTCAAGAGGTCAGGTGTATACGTTGCTTATAAGTAGGCCAGCTGTTAATGCGGAATGGCTGACAGCCTGCAAAGTTAACAATAACTTCCGATATGGCAATTTAAAAAATCTTAACTCCACCTTTCAGCCTTATATTTTGTCCGCCCGAACGTAAAATCGAAAAACCGACAGCACTGAAAAAAGCTGTTGCGTCATTACTTTTCTTAATCTCAGATTTTGCCGAAACGCCGGTGCATTTCGAGAAAACGGGCAAGAGTGTCGCTGCCGTGGCGTTCCATAGAACGTATCACACGGTCAAGTGATTTTTCGGCTGTCGGATCGCCTGACTTCGAGTAGAATTTGTCTGCATAGCAGACAAGCTGCTCCTCGACTGTGACAGGGCACATATCCCTGTGGGGCAACGGCAGATTCTGTGTCTCAATGTCGGCTACTGTCAGTCCGGCACCGGTGTGCCGTTCGCACACCATCGCGTGTCGTGGAAGTCCGATACTTTCGAGCATACGCCGCCCTTCGATGCCGTGACAGATATAAGGTAGTGTACCATGACACAGTATTCCCGGAGCGTCAGTATTTATAATACCTATATCGTGCAGCATAGCGGCCTCACGCACAAAGTCGAGGTCGCACTCAACGCCGCGGTCGCGTGCACATGCCAGCGCCTTGCCGGCCACACACTCCGAGTGTGTGAGCAGCAGAGTTTTCAGTTTCGGTTGCTCTGCATACCAACTGTCAATCAGTTGCAGTACGTTCATTAAAGTATTTCAGATTTTAATATTATTTACCTGATTGCGAAATTAACAGAAAATGTTTTAATCTCCAATTATTACTGTTAAGTAGCTCTTAAAAATTAAACGATATGTGTTTCCGGTTGTACTGTCTGAGTCTTGGACTATAAAACGCCGTTATTTTTGAGGTGATTCGAACTTGTCGCTCAGTTGAATACTGAAGTATCCTCTTTCACTTCGAGTCCGAATCACCTCAAAAATAACGGCGTTTTATGTCCATTAATTTTTAAGAGCTGCTTGCCTAAGGAACTTTTTATGGGTTCATTACATAACCTGTAAACAAAGTAATCTGTGTGTGATAATTAGCCACCACAAACATAAACGGTCTGTTCAAGTGCATCTGCTTGATATTATTTGGTTCATCAACAGTAGTACCGGTTATCGTAGTAGCTGTTTCGGCTACTGAACCTTCTTCATCGCATTTAAACCGTACCTTTTGGATAATACTATTATTATACATATTCTTGCCGTCAACGAAATTGTCAAGTTCATTATACGACGGATCAAACATACGATTTACTCCCATTGATCCACGTAGGACATTTTCTATATTGTTTGTGGTAGATATTTCAAAACGAGGCATTTCAAGTTCTACATAACCACTGTGAGCAAGCTTCAGCAGATTTTGGAAATCCTGATATGTGAAATTATTACGCCATTCGATGAAGTCTTCATTCTCTGGTGGAAGAATAGCGTAATAGTCATACTTTCCTTTTCCGTATTTTGTCCATATCAGTTTCGTTCCGGTTTCATTTTCTGCATAAGATAATGTTAAAGGAGTGCTATGCTTCATCATATCTACCTCTTTTGTAGTCTTATCCATTAAGGTAAATGTGGCTTTTTTTGTTAGGTCTGGATCAAATTTATCTTCCCAGACACCATCAAAATAGATAGCGTTGACGACAGTCACATCTGTAACTGCCATATCGGGTGTTAATAGTTCGTCTATTTTGTTGTCAGTATGGATCTTTACCCATTCGTTTATTTGCCTAACACGTGTGGGCATATCTTTTGCACAACCGGGTGTCTCAGCCATATAATCTGTACGTGCCACTGAGGCAAAAGTCTCTTTCATGACAACATCAGGAGCGGCCCATACAGAGTTGGCTATTTTAAATGTTATAGTGTTGTCTATGTAAGGTAAATTTTCGATGAGCTTATGATGATAGGTATTCAGATTATCAATACTGATATTATCACCATATAGTTGAAGCATTTCCTGCTGTGTTTCTCCGGTGGCTCCGTTAGTCCAAAGTCCGAACATCATGGAGAAACTTAGAGGTGAGTACACGAAATTGTCTTTTTGTCCATCAGCAAGTGCTGACATCATTTTAAAAGTAGCAGTATTATAGCCCTCCACCCATTCTTGCATCTTACTGTCAGGTATCAGAGGTTCAGTTTCAGATCTTAGGTCTGGTCCGTCTGATGTACATGCTGATAATAATAGAAGTGAGATGCCTGTACCTAAAATACTGGTTATAGTCCGTTTCATTATGAAGTGATTTAAATTTTTTGTTTTTGTGAAATCTTCTTAAGAAGCAATGCTGCGAATGTAGTATAATTCCATGACTCCCAATTGGAGACTTTTGTGTCAAACCGATTTAGGACTGTACGGTAATTATCTATTCATGCGTTTGTTCATTCAATGGAATATTAAGTTGTAAATGTAAATATTCATCTATTTATAATATTGGCAATAAATGAGTTATATTAATATCAATATCAATATTAAATTACCAAACTATTAATATAAATGCAAATATAATCTAAATAATTTAAGTATCGAAGTTTTTCACTGAATTTTTATGGATTTTAGTAATAAATGAGTAGCCGGTCTTTCCTATTGATGAATTTCATCAATAGGAAAGACCGGCTACTCATTTATTACATGGTTTAATCGAAGTCGATTATCTCGCACCAGCCGTGAGTGTCCTCGGCCTCACCGTACTGTATGGCACGGAGTGCGTTGTAGAGTTTCTCGCTCCAGGGACCCGGTTTGCCGTCGGCTGAGAATACATACTGACGACCGTTGTCGAGGTCATCGATCTGACCGATGGGTGAGATTACGGCAGCTGTACCACAGGCGCCTACCTCTTCGAATGTCTCCAGTTCCTCTACGGGTATGTGGCGGCGCTCAACCTCCATGCCGAGATCTTTAGCGACCTGTGTGAGGCTCATGTTGGTTATAGAGGGCAGGATTGATTCAGAGTAGGGAGTGATGTACTTACCGTCGCGGATACCGAAGAAGTTGGCAGCACCGCACTCGTCAAGATATTTCTTCTCCTTGGGGTCGATGTAGAGCATCACTGAATAGCCGAGGTCGTGAGCTTTCTCGCCGGCCACAAGCGAAGCAGCGTAGTTGCCGCCTACCTTGATAGAACCGGTGCCTTTGGGGGCTACACGGTCATACTCACGGCTCATGCACACTTTGGTGGGTTTGAAGCCTGACTTGAAGTAAGGGCCTACGGGAGTCACAAGCATGATGACCATGTATTCGTCAGCGGGCTTTACGCCTACGCGGGCCGAGATACCGATTTCGAGGGGACGTATATAGAGTGAAGCACCTGTGCCGTAGGGGGGAATGAAGCGCTCGTTAAGTTTCACCACCTTACGTACCATTTCGCAGAAGAGTTCTACGGGCATGGGCTGCATTTTGATGCCTTCTGCCGAACGGATAAAGCGCTTGGCATTTTCTTCCATACGGAATACACGCACTTTGCCGTCTTTGCCACGGAAAGCCTTGAGTCCTTCGAACGATTCCTGTCCGTAGTGCAGACATGAAGCTGCTATGTGCATGGGAACGTACTCGGAGTCTGAAACTTCGATTTCACCCCATTTTCCGTCTTTGTAGGTGCAACGCACGTTGTAGTCGGTAGGCATGTAGCTGAATGTCAGATTTGCCCAATCGATTTCTGTCTCTTTCATGTGTTTTGATAGATATATGGTTAGATGTCTGTGTTTGGAGTCTGAGTGTGAGTGGCCGGGCAGCACAAGCTTATATGGCCACTTTGCATGTGAAATCGTCTACTTTGACTATGTATACCCCATGAGTGGGGAGCTGCAACTGGTGTGTGCCGGGAGGCAGGGTCTCCTGCGATACCTGACGCCCTATGATACTGAATACTTTGATTTCGACCTGACGCGCGGTAGTGATTATTATAGCTCCGTTGGCTGTCTTGATTTCTGTTTCGGCATCTTTGCCTACCTGTCGTGTATCGGTGCGTTCGGTCTTGAGTGCTTCCCACGTAGGCTGTTGTACACCCTGCGGGTTATTTGCCCGCAAATCGGTGACTATCGGCATCAATATGGCGACGGTTAAACAAGCGAGTAGGCGGGTTCGGCATCTCATAGACTTGCGGCTGATAGGGTTGTTGTCAAAGAGTTTTATATTTCACACGGTAAAATTATAAAAAAAAAGCCATACCCGAAAAGAGTACTGCTTTTTTTAATAGCATAAGACTCTAATTTAACTTTTTTACCTGCTGTATTTAGCTACTTGTGTGTGCCATAATGAAAAGTATCAGTATAGCGATACCACAGATGACCAGACTGATTATACGTAAGGTAGACTGAAAATTCTTTCTATATTCCGTGTTTGCGAACTTATTGCCGGGTTTACGGCTTTGCCATAAGCTGTACAGACGGCCTAATGGAAACAGCAACATTCCTATAGTGGCAAATATAATAATGAACGTTAACATAATAGTAAAATTTAAATTGGCAATTATGCCGGTTGTGCTGCAAAGATAGTGTACAGTTATCTTTAAGTCAAGAAAGATGTTAAAAAACAGGTGGTCTTTGCGTGACGGTACCGAGAGCTGATTGAAGAAATAATGACCATCTCTTTCATGACCACTTGTTACGGAAATTTACATCTCTTATTTTCAGTATTCTTATGATTCAGTTATCGAAATCGTACAGAGTTACCTTCCAGTCACCTTCATGATTGCTGATCATATACGGCTGCACATAGCCGTCAGCGGTACGTCTGAGGCCGAAGAAATGAGTTCCTTCCGTTGGGATAGCGAAACTCTTTTCCTCTGCACAGTCACAATCGAGTCCGATACGTATGACGCTATAATCGTCAGTAAGTCTGTCTGCTATACCATGTTGGCCGTAGCGTATCAGCAGGTACACATCTGTGTCGGTAAGTCTCATATCCGTTATGTTTCTGTTGAACAGTTCTGCGTACGGAGCGGCACATTCGTATGAATAGAAAGTCTCCGGGTCGGGAGATGGCAGCAGATTGTCGGGTATGCTGAAAGCCGTCAGATGTCGAATCTCATTCGGATTATCGATGCTGAAAAGCGTAATATCACCGGAGAATCCGTCTGACATTACAGCGGTACCGTTCCACGAATCAATCACAGGGTCTAAAAAGTAATAACCTGTCAGAGTGTGCCGTGCGAGTTCCGGGAGCTGTCCGAGGTGACATTTCAGGCGCCCTTCCCGGTCAAACACAGCGGATATCGGCTGTATGAATGTATAGAAGTCATCCGTAAAGGGATTGAATTCCGGCTTATCACAGTAGTCCTCTTTATCTAATTCCAAAGGCCATGTCTTACGTTCGCAGCCGATTGCTACGTCATCACCATATCTGAACAGGCTGAAGTGAGGATAGTAGAACTTATCGTATCCGTATCCTGTAAGCGGTATCACGCGGGACTCACACACAGAGTCGGGATTCATCATCAGCAGGCAGGGCACGTTCATGTATCCGAATGAATATGGGGCAGGACTCCATACTTTTGGCAGAGAGTAACTGATTGCTAAAGTGCGGTTGTCAATCATTTTAGGTGATAGAGGAATATACCGTACTTCTGCAAGCATTACGGAAAGGCCCGGGGTGCTGTCAGGCAGCTCGATGAATGTACGGTTTTGTGAGGGAGTGGTTCTGATTTCGTGTCTGAATTCAAGAATATCCTGCTTATCAGGCACTACCCTGAAATATTCCGTCGCTTCACGCAGTTTGTCGTTAAAAAACAGTTTGTCATGATAGAACTCCGGCCGATATACAGTTTCGGACAGTAATACAGAATCCGGGCAGACAATACGTAATTGTTCGTTGGCTGTGAGTTTTTTTGCGGCAGGGCGGAAATGTCCCTCCTTAAAACCGGATAGGCCGTATTCTCTCTTTTCCATAGGCTCTTTCCATGCACAGAAATCAAGCAGAAATTCATCTGTAGCTACGTCGGCCGGTAAGCCCACGATCAGATTGCCGTCAGCGGGAGTGAGTTTCAGAAGATAAGGTATGTGCAGAGTTCCCATACTGAATGAAAGAAAGTTTCTGAAGTGCTCAGAAGTGTCATACATTATGTCATCTGCGGTAAGACCGTAACGGCCCATGTACTGTGAGGCTGCTACAGAATCCGGGTACGCTGCCACTAATACAGTAGGTATTTCAGGCCTGTACTGCTTAAGTTTCTGCAGAGTCGGAGTTATCAAGGCCTCACATCTCGGACAGTTGGCCGGCGGGAAGATAATGGCAAAGACTGTGTCGGAAGCTATATAAGAGTTAAAATACTCTTTTAATACAGTTTCGGTTTCTAGTAGCTGTCTTATCTGTAGGATTTCATCATAAGCCTTTTCAAACGGACTTTTAGCCCAACTGGTCAGACTTATGATGAAAGCCATGAGACATAGGAAGTTAATTTCCGGTACCTTTTTCATTATAGTCAATGCTGATAATTACAGCATTCTCCGGTAGTGTTTTAATTATATTATCCAATACAACTGTCGGAGTAAGGTCAGTAGCATGTTCCTCAGTTCTGATTATCTTATTTTCAGAATCTAAGGTTGTATTTCTGACCATTGTTTGAGAGCTTAAGATATTGCTTTTGTCAAGCCATATCTGGGTAGTGATTTCGGCACACACATCCACTAATGCTCCCTTACATGGATTTACATTACTGTTACGAGCTTTTGAGCTGTAGTACTTCCTTATTACTACTTCTGCTGATGTAGATAGCCCTATACATGTGGTTAATAGTGCCATTAAAAGGTATCTCTTCATGACGTTTGGAATTTATGTTTGTACTCCTGTTTACGCTTTCGGAGCTTAGCGCCTTTGGACAGTGTGGTCTGCTTAGATTATTGTCGACTTTAATCTTAATATTTAAGAGAGATATAAAGAGAGATTCTTTTTGATCAAAAATCAAGAGTTCCTATAAATTCTGTACCTGTCATAGTTGTACACGCAATAGTATAAGTACCCTCTAAAATAGGAATTTCGCAGTATGGAGCATCTATGGTAGCTATTCCATACCATATTATTTCGGCCTCATTTTTGATACGGATCTCTACACTACCTATCTGTTGAGGAATCTCTAACCATAAACTACCGGAGGTGTAAGTACACTCTATTATATATCTTGCCGGCGCATTTGGTCGGTTATTCATCTGTTTTGGGTGAAGTGAAGTGGTTTTATTAGATGGGGTTGAGATATCTTTACTTGTCTGACTCCATAAAGAAGTTGAGAAAAGAAGATAGAGAAATAAAAAGATAATTCTAAGGTAATTCATAATGAGATTCACATTTTCTATTTGCTGGCAAAGTTAGGAGTAGGAATCTCTGAAACCAAATTTTTTAAGTAAAAAATGTTTGGTTTTTAGATAATTATTAAAGATGTAAATTATTGTAAATTAGCTATATATGTAGAAAGCCAAAAAGGGTAAATTTGGCATGTTATAAATAGTATTTCTAAGTATCTAATTATTAGATATTTAGAAATAAGATAATAAAATGGGGAAAGAGAGGGAAACCAAATAGATTTTTGCTATATTAATTCAGGAAAGCGAGATAGCGGTTGCTTTTTATCGGGTCGAGAGTCTTTATCTTATCTTTCAGACGGCGTTTACGGTCATATACAGCGGTGATTTTTTTCTCCTTCAGGAATACAGCTATGGCCGGAATTGAGAAACCTAACAGAGAGAAAAGAAAAAGACGGTAGTCTGCCTCTTTCATTTTAGGCAGGTCGGTATACAGGTCTGTTATTACATTGTCGTATGTTTCGTTTACCTGAGTTTCTAATAGTTTGACACTATCACCGTCTATGGAAAAGTTGTCTATAATTCTGGTTACTGTATTAAGTAGTTTTTCAGAGATTGAGTTAGTAGAGCCGTATTGATTAAGGACATTATTGAGATCTGAAATTACATTCTGATGTGAGCCAAGAACTTTTTTAAGAACGGCTGAGGTGTGTAAAGATTTTTCTCTGTTATGCTGTAACAGAGTTTCAAATTCGTGAGCTGCCTGCAGATTCCGTTCCTTGTATTTCTGCTGGCGTTGATATAGTAGGATTGAGACTAAGATTACTACTGTAAGAATCAGTATACTTATAACTATTGTCAGGCGTAAACGCACAATAGCAGCTGAAGCGTTTGTATCGGCTAAATCTTTTTCCGCTTCCAGATGATTGCTTACAGCTGAAATAAGTCCGTTATGTATACGCTTATTTAGAGCATTATATGAGAGCATATCTATTAGTTTACTTTCATAAAACGCCTGTTGATAATTACCTGTGTTGCTAAGTATCTGCTGACGTACATAATGACCCTTCAGATTGTTGTTAATATCCACATTATCCAGTACTGCACTGGCTTCCATGTGTTTTCCGATACCTGTTAAAGATAAGCTTAGACATAATGAATCATCCTGCTCAGCGAAAGCACTCTGGCATAATTCCTGATATAAAGGCAGGGCTTGGGAAAAATAATCCTGTCTGATATTGGTCAGCGCTATATAACGTAGAGCAGAATAACGCAGGATGTCATCCTCGTTTATAGCTGCTGAATCCAGCATTGTCTGACAAAGTTTCATAGCCTCATCATAAATATTATTGCTTATACATGCACGTGCAAGGTCCAAGGCCGCATAATTGATATAAGGCTGACGTCCGCTTTTTTTGATATGGTCGTATTCCTGACGGGCAAAATTCAATTCCTCAACAGTGTTATATGACTCATTATATATATCCGCGATACCCCGGCATGACATTCCTGCCCAGAAATGAAGTCCCTGCTGTTCGGCAATTTCTTTGGCTTTATAGAAATGACGTATTGCCTCTGTCGGATTGTCATTCATATAAAGTTCACGTCCGCGGTAGTAATTAGCTATGAGGAGCCGGAGAGGATTATCAGTGTGGCTATAGAATCTGATAGCATCCGTAATCAGTGAATCCTGAGGTAGCTGACAATGGAGTTTGTCAAGTGCCTGCAGACGCAGTATGGCATACAAGGCTCTGTCGGCTTCGGACATTTCAGCCGGAGTCATGGCTTCAATAATTTTCAGAGCCGAGTCGGGGTACTCGTCCATGATATTTTCAGCTGTGGTAAGCGATCTGCGCATCTCCGTGTCGTGCTGACAGCTTGTGAAAATCACCGAGCTGACGAGGAGTATTAACGTAAAGGCTGAAAAGACGGTATTTTGTCTGATATTGTATGGAGTCACAGCTGACAGAGCGGAGCGTATAAAGGACATGATCTATAAGAAATATTTATGTCAGGGATGACTACAAAGTTATTATAAAAGTACCTTTAAAACAAGAAAATCAAAGTCTGTCATAGTAATCACATTTCGTGAAGCTATTTCACTGACCTGTCAACAACTATTCCGGAAGCTGAATATCAAAAAAATCTGTATTAATCTGAAAAGTTAACTTTTGTAAGGGATTGTCTTAAAGTTACGGAATGATTTGAAGCCATCGATGTAGATATAGGTTATCATTATTCATATAACTAATTTTATACTAAAGAGAAAGGGAGAGAACAGGTCGTGGGGTACCTGTTCTCTCCCTTTTGATATGGAGGCGGAACGAAAGTGCGTGATTAGCGTTCGTTCTTCTGCATCTGCTCCTTGAGAGCCTGAAGTGCGCCGAGGTCGCCGAGAGTTGTCTTCTCGATCTGCGGAGTCACTACGGCCTCTTCCTCGTTGGCACGACGCGGTGCGCGGCGGGTAGCCTTAGCAGCGCGGGCCTCAGACTTGCTGGCGTCTTCGGCTATGCGCGAGTGGCTGAGGATAATGCGTTTGCTGTCCTTGTTGAACTCGATAACCTTGAAGTTGAGCTTCTCGTCGAGTTTAGCCTGCGAGCCGTCTTCCTTAACAAGGTGCTTGGGAGTGGCGAAACCTTCAACACCGTACTCAAGCGAGATAACGGCACCGCGATCCATAACCTCGGTGATAGTACCCTCGTGGATAGAGCCGACAGTGAAGATAGTTTCGAATACGTCCCAGGGATTGTCTTCGAGCTGCTTGTGACCGAGAGACAGACGACGGTTGTCCTTATCGATTTCGAGAACGACAACATCGATGTCGTTACCTACCTGAGTGTACTCAGAGGGGTGTTTGATCTTCTTGGTCCATGAGAGGTCAGAGATGTGGATAAGGCCGTCTACGCCCTCCTCAATCTCAACGAAGACACCGAAGTTAGTGAAGTTGCGTACCTTAGCGGTGTGACGCGAGCCGATAGCATACTTCTCTTCGATATTCTCCCAAGGATCTTTCTTAAGCTGCTTGATACCGAGGCTCATCTTGCGCTCGTCGCGGTCGAGAGTGAGGATTACGGCTTCGATCTCGTCGCCAACTTTGAGGAAGTCCTGAGCTGAACGCAGGTGCTGGCTCCAAGACATTTCCGAAACGTGTATCAGACCCTCTACGCCGGGCTGTACCTCTACGAAAGCACCGTAGTCGGCCATAACCACTACGCGGCCGTGAACATGGTCGCCGACCTTGATGTCCTCGCTGAGATTGTCCCAGGGGTGGGGCTGGAGCTGCTTGAGACCAAGAGCGATACGCTTCTTTTCGTCATCGAAGTCAAGGATAACCACCTTGATGTCCTGATCAAGCTCGACAACCTCACGGGGATCCGATACACGGCCCCATGACAGGTCGGTGATGTGAACCAGACCGTCTACGCCGCCGAGGTCGACAAACACACCGTAAGGAGTGATGTTCTTGACCTTGCCTTCGAGTACCTGGCCCTTTTCGAGCTTGGAGATGATTTCGCGCTTCTGCTGTTCGAGCTCGGCCTCGATGAGAGCCTTGTGTGAAACAACGACGTTCTTATATTCCTGGTTGATTTTAACAACCTTGAATTCCATAGTCTTGTCGACGAAGACATCATAGTCGCGAATGGGGCGAACGTCAATCTGCGAACCGGGAAGGAAGGCTTCGATGCCGAATACCTCGACAATCATACCACCCTTGGTGCGGCTCTTGACATAGCCCTTGATGACCTCGTCATTCTCGAGGGCCTTGTTGACAAGATCCCACGAACGGGTCTGGCAGGCCTTCTTGTGAGAGAGGCGCAGCTGGCCGTTCTTGTCCTCGAGTGTCTCGATGAATACCTCTACCTCGTCACCTACCTTGAGGTCAGAGTTGTAGCGGAATTCACTGACAGGAATGATGGCGTCCGACTTCATGCCGATGTCGACACGAACTTCGCGTTTTGTGATAGCTTTCACTACGCCAGTCACTACTTCATTGTCTTTTGCTGTGTTAAGAGTGGCGTCATAAGCTGCTGTAGCCTCCTGACGGCTCTTCGAGCCAGCGGTTTCGCCATTTGCATAGGCGTCCCAATCGAAGTCAGCGATTGGGCTTTGAACTTTGTCAGTCATTAAAAAAGGGTTAGAAAATATGGGTTTGTAAATCTCTCTCCGTGTGTCGCACGGACACTACGGCACCGCAAAGTTACTTATTTTTTCGGACTTTAAGCCACAGTGTTACATTTTTTAATGTTTTTTTTGATCTGAGGAGGCTTTTTATCCCTTTGCAGGGTGTCGAATGGTGTCTCAGAGCGACAGCATGGCCTGTTCGGAGGCCAAATCTGCCAGATAGTCGGTGCGGTCCTGATCAACCTGACGGTCAAACTCGGCGGCATATTCAGGTATGAGAGCGGTGCGGTCGCGCCACCACTGTCCGAAGCGATCGGCTATCCAGCTCAGTTCCGCCGCCTCGTAAGTATCATAAGCCTTATCGAGTTCGGCTTCGACGTCGGTAGGGTTATCGAGCGTGAGGACGTACTCAAGTACGCTGCGTGGTATTATCTGACCGCTGAGGTCGACCCATTTGCCCGGCTTCTCGCCTGTCGGTTCGGGCCATACAGCCGGCGAGCCGAGACGGCTGTCGAGATACTTGAACAGGGCAAGGGTATAGAGCTGCCTGGCACGTTCGAGGGCTGCACGTGCGAACTTCATGCCCCGGTAACGTACCACACGGTCATCGTCGGCCTCAAGTTTGAGCAGATCCTCGATAATGTCGAGTGCTTCAAGCATACGGTCGACCGTGTAGGGATTGAGTACCGAGAATATGACGCGGTCATTGAAACGCAGACGCCGTTTCATTCGTCGGTCACGTGTAGGCCATTTGAGTTCATCACGCATCAGTCCGCAGCTTCGCAGCATCTGAGCCGGCACCACTACTGTGGCACCGCGCTCATCTCCGAAGAGATAAGAGAAAGGAAACTGTGTCGAATCGGGGTGTGTCTTGTGTGCGCCCATCAGCAGCGAGAAAGCTCCGATACGCGCACCCAGCATGAGGTATGAATTGGACGATGTCTTTACACCACGTTCAAGTATGCCCCAGTGTACGGGCCCCAGTTTGTACATGTGATTGCTCTGGTTGGTGGCCGAACCTGCATTCATGAATGACGTCTCACAACCTATCAGCAGAGTGGCTTTGTGCATACTCACCGTATAAGGGCCGGCAAATAGGGCGCAGGCTTCACCGTTCTCAAGCGTAGAGTTGGCGAAGAAGAGCGAATCGTGGGCCGTCATACCCTTGTCGAGTACGGCTCCCTGACCTATGTAGCAGTTACGCACCAGTGTGCCGGCGTCAAGACGTCCGTCTTCGACAATGAAATTTTCGGCGTCTACACCGTTTCCCACGTAAGCGAGAGCACGGCCGTGAGCTGCGTTGTTGATTATTGCGCCATTGACAAGGCGCGAAGCTCCTTCTACCGTCACGTCAGGCCCGATGCTGACGTTGAGCAGCAGTCCGCAATCACGCACAGCTGACTCATCGCCTATAGCGTGGGGCACGGCACGTGCGTCAAGCCATTCGGTCAGTCCCGGCCTGAGAGTGTTCTCGGCCCAGCGCGGACTGCGAGCCATAAGTGCGGCGGTCTGAGCCGACAGACCGGGATATATAGTCACCGGACGGCTGCCTGTCTCGTCAAGTACGCTGACAATCTGGCCTACGCCGCAGGGAGCCTCAGGTTCAAATTCGATGCGTGCTACGTTTTCGACTGTTGCACCCCGGCCGACAGTACAACGTGTCAGACCGCCGGGCACACTTCGGATACAGACATCGTCGCCAATGATGCAGTCGCGCAGCAGAGCATTGCGTATGCCGGCATCGGCACGTACCGTGCGGTCGAGACGTCCGAGGCGTACAGTGCCTATAAATTCGACATCGCGTATCAGAGCGGGGTCTGTATCAGGTGTTATTTCAACGGTCTGCCAGTCAGTGGCCGAACACCCCTGCCGCTCAAGACGCTCTGCCAGACCTTCGGTGTCGGCCACAGTGTGGCGTTCAGTCGGAAGTGTCGGGTTCTGTGAGGTCGACGGCGTCGTCGGTGATATCGGTTGCGGGTTCATAGTCTTGGTCATATTTCTGATAAAGAAAGTCATTGTAGGGGAAGCGTTCCGAGTGAATCTCTCGCGCTTTCTCGTAAAGCAGTTGTTTCAGGCGGTCGATGTTGGTTTTCTCTTTTGCCGAGATAAAGACCACATCGTCACCCAGACGGTTCATCCACGTCTGTTTCCATTCGTCGAGCGATATATTCTCGCGTGTCGGCGGAGTGAGGTCATCGGGGTCTTTAGGAGTATAGCTGAAAGCGTCGATTTTGTTAAACACCAATATCATCGGCTTCTGTGCGGCGCCGCATACCTCCTGCAGAGTCTTGTTGACCACTTCTATCTGCTCTTCAAACTGGGGGTGTGACACATCGACTACATGCACAAGCAGGTCAGCCTCGCGCACCTCGTCAAGTGTTGACTTGAACGAATCCACAAGGTGTGTCGGCAACTTGCGTATGAAACCTACAGTGTCGGTAAGCAGGAAGGGAAGATTGTCGATAATTACCTTGCGCACTGTAGTGTCAAGGGTGGCAAACAGCTTGTTTTCGGCAAACACCTCAGACTTGCTGAGTAGATTCATAATGGTCGACTTGCCTACGTTAGTATAGCCTACAAGAGCCACACGTGTGAGTTTGCCGCGATTTTTGCGTTGCTGGCTCTTCTGTCTGTCGATTGATTTCAGTTCCTCCTTCAGGCGAGCTATCTTATCGAGTATTATACGGCGGTCGGTCTCTATCTGTGTCTCACCGGGACCACGCATACCGATACCGCCTCGCTGGCGTTCGAGGTGTGTCCACATTCTTGTCAGACGCGGCAGCAGATACTGATACTGTGCCAGTTCCACCTGTGTGCGGGCGGTAGCTGTCTGGGCACGTTTTGCGAATATGTCAAGGATAAGACTTGTACGGTCGAGTATCTTTACTTTCAGTTCCTTTTCTATATTGGCCACCTGTTTGGTCGACAGATCATCATCGAATATCACCAGACCTATCTCATTCTCCTCTATATACTGTGCTATTTCTGTCAGTTTGCCGGTGCCCACATAGGTACGCGGGTTGGGGTAGTCGAGTTTCTGCACGAACCGTTTGACCGGTTCGGCTCCGGCGGTTGTCGCAAGGAAGGCAAGTTCGTCAAGATATTCGTTGACCTTGGCTTCCGACTGGCGTTGTGTCACAAGGCCCACGAGCACGGTGCGTTCGTTGGCCTCCTTATTTATAATGTTGTCTTCTATCATGGATACGATATGTTTTTACAATCGGAGTGGCTGGCGTCAGACTTTGCCCCAGGCCACTGCAAAGTTAATCATAAATTGTCTGACCACATACTTTATTGTAGCAGACACTATATAAATATAACGTATGGCAGAGGCTACTTACGGACCGGCGACGGCTAAAATGTCATAAAACCGCCTGTCGCAACTTGCCGGAGCTGTCATAATGTGAGGCATATACCGTGCCAATCATACCGGCGGTCGCTTAGTGACCGATGATAGGCTGAGGTATGCCGACCGGGGGTGTGAGAGGGAAAAATAATGGCTAATTTGCGGTATATAAGTAATTTTTTCATTAATTTTGCACATCAATACCTTTTCAGCGCTCCGGCAGCGTTACGGCATAGGTGAAATGTATAAAGTTTAAAAAAAGTGAAATTGACGCTTCTTATTGCATTATTAGTGGCAATATCATTAATTTTGTTGTCGCTAAGTAGTGTCACGCGCCCTCGCAATGGCGAGCGCCGTGGACACGCCTGCCGTCACGAAGTCTCCCCGCAGCGCGACCGGCAGCATGAAACCCGTTAGGGCCTCACACCGTGCCTCACCTCACAAACGAGATGAATATTTTAGCCTAACTATATAATGAAGAAAACCTTCCACATGGCAGCCCTGGCGCTGCTTGCCGTCGCAGCTACTGCATGCGACAGCCAAGAGAAACCGGCCAATAAGCCGGAGGCTCCCAAAAAAGCCGTTACCGAGACCAAGAAGCATGAGCTGCCCAACTACCGTTATGTCGATGTCGACTCGGTGCTGAGCAAGTATAATCTGGCCAAGGACTACAACGAAGAGATGCTGCGTATGCAGAACAACATGGAGTCAAAAGCCAAGAAGCACCAGAACTCGCTGCAGTCGCAGGCAACTTCGATTCAGAACAAGCTGCAGAACAACGGCTATCTCAGTGAGGAGTCGTACAAGCAGGACCAACAGCGCTTCGCTAACGCACAGAGTGCCGCCGAGCGTGAGATGACTTCGCTGCAGAATGACTTCCAGAACTCAGCCATGAAGGCTCAGCAGGCTGTCAACGATTCGGTCTATGCTTTTATAAAAGAGTACAACCGCTCTCACGGTTATGACGCCATATTCCAGAAGGCTGCCACTCTCTATATCGACCCTGCACTTGACATCACCGATGAGGTAATAGAAGGCCTCAACGCCCGTTATAATAAGGTGAAGAAATAATACCAAACAAAACACATAAATACTTGACAACAATGGAAGTAAAAGACCTGAAGCCGGAACTTATCTGGCAATGCTTTGACGAGATAACCAAGGTGCCGCGTCCCTCCACACATGAGGAGCAGATACGCACCTTCCTGCTGGACTTCGCCAAGAAGCACGGCATCGAGGCAAAAACCGATAAAACCGGTAACGTGGTGATGCGCAAACCGGCTACCAAGGGCCATGAGAATGCTCCCACCGTAGTGCTGCAGTCGCACATGGATATGGTGGCCGAGAAGAACAACGATGTCAAGCATGACTTCCTCAAAGATCCCATCGAAACTTATGTGGACGGTGACTGGGTAAAGGCTCGTGGCACCACACTCGGCGCCGATAACGGTATCGGTATGGCAGCCGCTATGGCTGTCATGATAGACGACACCCTTGAGCACGGTCCCGTAGAGGCTCTCTTCACTGTCAATGAGGAAATCGGTCTCGAAGGTGCCCAGAACCTCGGCAAGGATATGATAAGCGGCACTATGCTGCTCAATCTTGACTCAGAGGACGACGGTGAGATTTTCGTAGGCTGTGCCGGCGGTATCGACACTACAGCCATATTCACATACAACCGCAGCTTCGCACCTGAGAATTTCAAGTATCTGCGTGTCAGCGTCACCGGCCTGTTAGGCGGTCACAGCGGCGGCGATATACATCTGGGCCGTGCCAACGCCAACAAGGTGATAGCCCGTTTTATATGGGAATGCTCACAACGCTGGGACATCGAAGTCAGCACTTTCGACGGCGGCAACCTGCGTAACGCCATACCGCGTGAGGCTTACGCCGTGTTCGGTATTCTCAGTGACCACCGTGAAGAGGTAATACGTCATCTCAATAAGTATGCTGCTGCTATCCGTAATGAGTACGAGGGTGTTGAACCCGGTATGAATCTCACTATCGAAGAGGTTGAACGTCCTGAGTTCTGCATTGACTCTAAGACATCGCTTGCTCTGATACGTGCCCTTTACAGCGCACCTCACGGTGTGATTTCGATGAGCCGTGACCTTGAGAATCTGGTTGAGACTTCGACCAACCTCGCTGCTGTCAAGATGATAGAGGACAATAAAATTAAAGTCACAACATCACAGCGTTCATCGGTAGAGAGCCGCAAGAACGACATCGCCGGCCAGGTGGAGGCTCACTTCCAGCTTGCAGGTGCCGAAGTATCACACAGCGACGGTTATCCCGGCTGGGCTCCCAATATGAAGTCACCCATAATGCGTCTCAGTGCCGAAGCCTACGAGGAACTGTTCGGTGTCAAGCCCGCTATAAAGGCCATACATGCCGGTCTTGAGTGCGGTCTGTTCCTTTCAAAATATCCTCATCTTGATATGGTGAGCTTCGGTCCTACAATGACCGGTGTTCACTCGCCGGATGAGAAATTACTCATTCCGACGGTAGAGAAATTCTGGCGTCATCTGTGCCGCGTGCTTGAGAAAGTGGCCCAATCGGCCGAGTCATGAGAGGCTTCAGGCGCGGATGCGCCCTGATGCTGAGTGCCTTGGGTGGGGTGGTACTGCTGGCCTGCGCCGGTGAGATCGCCCGCACTCCGCAGACAAGCGATATAGTCGCAGTGCTTGACCATGTCCGTATCGACTCGGTACCCAAAGCTGACATTTCCACACGTTACTCCGAACTGACTGACACTGACTTTAAGCTCGTCGCCGACGAACTTGGTGTCGAAGTGGCTGCCATAAAGGCTGTGGTGCAGATTGAGGCCGGAGCCGAGATGAAAGGTTTCTGGGCACCGGGTGTACCTGTCATCAACTTTGATAAGACGATGTATAATAAATACCGTTCGCAGTCGAAGGAGAAGAAGGGTCCACCTGTACCCGATGGACTCACCGGTTATGCTCTGCGCCAGTGGACACAGCTTGTGAGCGCACGCAAGACTGACGCCAGAGCGGCCAATATGGGTACGTTCTGGGGTATGTTTCAGATAGGCGGCTTCAATTACAAGCTGTGCGGCTGTAAAGATATCGACGAGTTTGTGCGACTCATGTCTTATTCCGAACTTGAACAGCTTGAACTGTTCGCAGCTTTCATCACCAACACCGGTATGCTGGCTGACCTGAGGAAGAAGAACTGGGCCGGATTCGCACGCAAGTATAACGGTTCGAGCTATGCGCGCCGTGGCTACCACACTAAGATGGCTGCTGCCTACAAGAAGTTTGTGAAGCAGCCACTTGATCTCTGACCCTCTGCCAAATTTACCTTTTAATCATAACACCATCGTATTTACAAACTCACACAATGACTATAAGAGACCTCCAGCCGAAGCTGCTCTGGGAGTGCTTCGACGAGATAACCAAAGTGCCGCGTCCGACACATCACCTCGACAAGATGCTGAAATTTCTTGTTGACTGGGCCGAACGTCACAATATACCCTGCAAGACCGACGCCGTAGGCAACGTCGTTATGACCAAGCCCGCAACTCCGGGTCACGAAAATGCTCCCACCATTATACTTCAGGGACATCAGGACATGGTGGCCGAGAAGCGCGGTGACAAGGTGCATGACTTCCTCAATGACCCCATTACCACAATCGTAGATGGCGACTGGGTACATGCCGACGGCACCACACTGGGTGCTGACAACGGTATGGGCTGTGCTTCTGCAATGGCTGTGCTGCTTGACGACACTCTTGTACACGGCCCGATACAGGCTCTGTTCACGGTAGACGAGGAACAGGGACTCATTGGTGCAAACGGCCTGCAACCCGGTTTCGTTACGGGTGATATTCTGCTCAACCTCGACAGCGAGGAACACGGTCAGCTTGTAATAGGCTGTGCCGGCGGAAAGGTAGCTATTGCCGAATGGCCCTACAGCCGTGAGGCTGCCCCCGAAGGCTTCGCATGGTATGAAGTGCGTATAGACCATCTCAAGGGTGGCCACTCCGGTATGGAGATAAATTTAGGTCGTGGCAACGCCAACCGTCAGCTGAGCCGCTTCATATTCGAGGCTTCCGCTCGCTGGGACGTACGCATAGCTGAAATAGACGGCGGTGGTCTTGCCAATGCCATACCGCGTGAGGCTCACGCTACGGTAGGTGTGCCGGAAGCTGCTAAGGCTGACTTCGAGAAGTATGTAGTCGAGTTCTCCGACATGATTCACGCCGAGTATCTTCTGGCTGAGGGTAGCGACTTTACATTCGGTGCCTGCGCTGCCGAAGCTCCTGCCGAGGTTATGGTGAAGCATGATTCAGAGCGTCTGATATGCGCACTGTTTGCCTGTCCTAACGGAGTACAGGGTATGAGCAACGCCGTTGAAGGTTTGGTGGAGACAAGCTGCAACCTTGCCTCAGTCAAGCCGGCCGGTGAGTATCGTCTTGCAGTGACGGTACATGTCCGTTCGTCTGTTGACAGCCGTCGTGATGAGACAGCCGACCGTGTGAAGGCTCTTTTCAGTCTTATAGGTGCTGAGGTAAAATATGATGATGCCTACGTAGGTTGGGCACCCAACCCCGATTCCAAGGTGCTTAAAGTGGCTGAAGAGTCATTTGAGCAGCTTTTTGGCGAGCGTCCGCGTGTTGAGGCTCTGCACGCCGGTCTGGAGTGTGGTCTGTTCCTTGAGAAACTCGGCCCTCTCGATATGATTTCATTCGGTCCGACCCTGAAAGATATTCACTCACCCGGAGAGAAAGCCAATATCCCCTCAGTAGAGAAATACTGGCGTCTGCTTACTGACATTCTGCGTCGTCTGGCTTGACGAACTACAGTTATACAATAGCTAAAACCGCTGATAGTCTTTTGCAAAAGACTATCAGCGGTTTTTTTATTTATACGGCTTACATAAGATAGCCTATGCTTGTCTCCTGCGCTTTGTGTTCGAATCATCTCAAAAATAACAAGTTTTATGGTTCAGGATTCAAAGACTTGACATGAAACCATGTATTGTTTAATTTTTAAGAGCTATTTATCTCTTTTCTCTTTGTTTTTGCAGTGAACTATATCAGACTTGTAAGGGTTAATAAATATAAAAGAAGATAATCACGGGGACGTGGTCTGGTGACCGCGTGCCGGCTAAATAAAGACTTAACCACATGCTTGGATATATTTCGATAGGCGTGTTCATCGACGGCGGATATTACGCCAAGGTGAACCGTGCCCTCAAAGCTATAGAGAATTCCATTATCAGGGTGCGCTCACTGTTTGACTTTATCACCAGTAGGCTGGCGCGCGAAGATCACATACACCCCAGCGACTGTCAGATAACGGAAGCCCATTATTTCAGAGGCCGCTTCAGGGTAAAAGAGGCTTACGATAAACATCTGCTCTATAACGAGCGTAAATTTGAGGATACGCTTATCGAGAACGATGTCGTGTTTCACTACAAGCATTTGCGTGAGATGGAGCGTGACGGACGTGTCGAGGTAGTGGAGAAAGGTGTGGACGTATGGTTTGCTCTTGAGGCTTACGAACTGGCTACTTTCCGTAAGTTTGACTATGTTGTGCTTATAACCGGCGATGCCGACCACGAGATGCTGGTGCGTAAACTCAAGGCATTGAAAATAAAGACTGTGCTGCTCACATGGAATCTGACACATGTCGACGCCACTTCGCCGTTGCTGCGTGAGGAGGCAGGACACCATTGGGAATTGAGCGACATACTCGAAAAAGACCCGGGACTTAAGAATGATCTTCTCTACCGGCTTAAAGAACCTGCAATCAATCCGCTCGGTGAGGAATTCTGATGCTTCCGCAGCATACGTAAGATAAGATGAAATTATAAACAATTAAAACCCAAAATAGAAAACAGATAATCAGACATGAAAAAATTACTCACTCTCCTGGTTGTCGCCGTAGGTCTGCTGTTCGCAGCCTCGTGCGGCCGAAATGAGACTCCGGCTCAGGTGGCCGAGAAGATAGCCCAGGGTCAGACACTGACTCAGGATGATTACACAGTGATGATAGAGTATTGCGGTGCTTATGCCAAAAGGGCACAGGCTCTGCAGAACACTATCGACAACCTCCCGACTGATGACCCCAAGTCCATCAAGGCAACCGAGGAAATACTTGCCCTTCAGGAAAGCAACGAATATCTTACTTCTTTCTTTGACGTCATTACCAAGTCTACTAAGGAGCAGGTAGGCGACAAGAATGTGATTCTTATCAACGACTACGCAGCTTACGAATGGTTCCTTTCTCCTGACTGGGCCGTTATCGTAACCAATCCCGATGTTGCCGGTATCGTAGTTGACGATTCAGGCACTGACAGCGCAGTTATAGCTACTCCGACAGGCGCAGTGGTGGATTGATATAGAGAAATCTGACGGAAATATAACGGTTGCGGTCGTCTGTGGCACACACAGACGGCTGCAACCGTATGTTATACAACATACGGTAGTGTTCGTGCAAGTGGGTAAATTCTGACATAATGTAAGTAATGAGTCGTTTGAATAGGGTAAAGATACCCTTATTGCTATTATATGGTAAAAACAAACCCTTTTAAACTGACAAAACGGCAGAAAAAATAAGGCCGATAAATTTGCGTACTCCGTTTCATTACTTTAACTTTGCAGTGTTGATAAGAGAATCAAATCCAACCTTACATATACATTAACTCCGGCATAACCAACCGCGGCAGTCACGATAAGCTCGGAAGGTAGAACAGGGCGAAGCATGCGGATTCTCCGTCCCGGAACGCAACGACACAGGCTTCTTCTAATCCGGTCGAGACGTCCGCCCTCTGCTTTAAATGCTAATACCTGAAGAACTGCTTGAGAAACTATTTGCTTATGAATTGTGAACGAAACATTACGCGGAACACTCTGAAACACAACCTTGGAATCTATGCCATAAAAACACATAAGCCCTCGCCTGCCTGTAGTAGTAACGGGGCTGCCGCGGACGCTGGAGTAACCCTGAACCAATCTTTTTATCCCGGCGGTATACTATAATACCGTCGGGATACGTTCTTAAACGGGGGTGGCTTATTCCGTTATCTTTTAACCGCCTCCCTTGACATCACGTAAAAGAAACGAAATCACATTACACAACAATACGACTTTAAAACCCATTATGTGTGGAATAGTAGGATATATAGGTGACGGCAATGTCTATGACGTGCTCGTCAAAGGCTTGCATCGTCTCGAATACCGTGGATATGACAGCGCCGGTATTGCTCTCGTGGCTTCCGACGGGTGTCTGAACCTCTACAAGGCAAAAGGTAAAGTCAGCAATCTCGAAGAGCATTGCCGTAATAAGAACCTTGAAGCTAAGGCCGGTATAGCCCACACACGCTGGGCCACTCATGGCGAACCCAGCGACTGCAACGCCCACCCGCATTTAAGTCAGGACGGCCGTATCGCTCTGGTGCACAACGGCACCATTGAGAACTACAAACTGCTCAAAGACGCTCTTAAGCAGCACGGCTGTTCTTTCCACAGTGAAACAGACACCGAAGTTCTTGTGCAGCTTATTGAATATATAAAGGTCAACAACGACTGTTCCTTGCTCGACGCTGTTCGCGAGGCTCTAAAGCAGGTTGTCGGTGCATACGCTATCGCTGTCATAGAGCGTGACAATCCCGACACAATCATAGCCGCCCGTAAGAGTAGTCCGCTGGTGATAGGTATAGGTGCTGACGAGACTTTCCTTGCCTCTGACGCTACTCCTATCGTGGAGTACACCAAGAATGTGGTCTATCTCAAAGACGGTGAGGTCGCTGTCATAAAGCGCGGTCAACCTCTCAAACTTGTCGACCTTGAGAACAAGAACTGCGATATTGACATCCGTACTCTTGAAATGAGTATATCACAGCTGGAGAAAGGCGGTTATCCTCACTTCATGCTCAAAGAGATATTCGAACAGCCCAACACACTTCGTGACTGTATACGCGGCCGCGTGGTGGACGACGGACGACGCATAGTTATAAACGGTATTCTCGACAACAAGGAGAAATTTCTGAATGCCAAACGTATCGTGATTGTGGCGTGCGGCACTTCGTGGCACGCCGGTCTGCTTGGTAAGTACCTGCTTCAGGATATGACACGCATACCTGTTGAGGTGGAGTATGCCAGTGAGTTCCGTTATTCCAATCCTGTGCTTGACGACCGTGACATAGTTATAGCCATATCTCAGAGCGGCGAGACTGCCGACACGCTTGCCGCAGTCGAGATTGCACGCCGTCAGGGTGCATTTGTCTACGGTGTGAGCAACGTCGTCGGTTCGTCAATACCGCGTGAGACTCATTCGGGCACTTATATACATGTAGGGCCCGAGATAGGTGTGGCCTCGACCAAGGCTTTCACCGGTCAGGTGATGGTACTTACTATGCTGGCCGGCGCGATAGGGCAGTTGCGCGGTACACTCACCGCCGAACAGGTGGCTGACCTCGGCAAGCACATCATTGAACTGCCTGACCTCGTGACTAAGGTACTGGGATTGGCGCCGAAGATAGAACATCTGTCGCTTATCTATACCTATGCACGCAATTTCCTTTATCTCGGACGCGGCTACAGTTATCCGGTAGCTCTCGAAGGCGCTCTGAAACTCAAGGAAATCAGCTATATTCATGCCGAAGGCTATCCGGCCGCCGAGATGAAGCATGGCCCCATAGCGCTTATTGACGCCGAGATGCCGTCTGTCATCATCGCTCCCAACGACCATCTTTATGAGAAGATAGTGAACAATGTGCAGCAGGTGAAGTCACGCGAGGGTAGCATCATCGCTATCGTCACCGAAGGCGACAAAGAGATAGGCGAGCTTGCCGACCATGTGCTTGAAGTGCCTGAGGTGCCCGAATGTCTGACTCCTATCATCACCAGCATTCCGCTACAGCTATTGTCTTATTATATAGCTATTAACAAGCGTAAGAATGTCGATATGCCGCGTAATCTGGCCAAGTCGGTGACCGTGGAGTAAGAAAAAAATGACTTTCTGCCGTAATTTTTCTTCAAAAAAATTTGGTAGATGTGAATAAAAGTACTAACTTTGCACTCGAATTTCGGTGATACCCCGCTGAGGGGCTGAAAATCGGAAGGAGCTGCCTCTTTAGCTCAGTTGGCCAGAGCACGTGATTTGTAATCTCGGGGTCGTTGGTTCGAATCCGACAAGAGGCTCAAAACTCAAAACCGGACTGAAAAGTCGGGACAAAGTTGGTAAAGGGCGAATACCAGAGTGGCCAAATGGGGCAGACTGTAAATCTGCTGGTTGATACCTTCGGTGGTTCGAATCCATCTTCGCCCACAATAAATATTATGTGGAACGCATGAGTGCGTCCGACAGGCGGAAGTAGCTCAGTTGGTAGAGCAATAGCCTTCCAAGCTATGGGTCGCGAGTTCGAACCTCGTTTTCCGCTCCAGATATTTGCCTATGTAGCTCAGGGGTAGAGCACTTCCTTGGTAAGGAAGAGGTCGCGGGTTCAAATCCCGCCATCGGCTCCGATTAAAACAATTAAATCTCTCCTCGAACTTCAAGAGGGAAAACAATAACATCAAAATACATAGCAAACTATGGCTAAAGAAAAATTCGAAAGAACGAAACCGCATGTTAACATCGGTACCATCGGCCACGTTGACCATGGTAAAACCACTCTTACTGCGGCTATCACTAAGGTGCTTGCTGAAAAGGGCCTTTCTGAAGTACGTTCGTTCGATTCGATTGATAACGCTCCCGAAGAGAAGGAGCGTGGTATCACAATCAACACCGCTCACGTTGAGTATCAGACACAGAATCGCCACTATGCACACGTTGACTGCCCGGGTCACGCTGACTATGTGAAGAATATGGTTACCGGTGCTGCTCAGATGGACGGCGCTATCATCGTAGTTGCCGCTACTGACGGTCCGATGCCCCAGACTCGCGAGCACATCCTTCTGGCACGCCAGGTAAACGTACCCCGTCTGGTCGTGTTCATGAACAAGTGCGATATGGTTGACGACGAGGAGATGCTTGAGCTTGTTGAAATGGATATGCGCGATCTTCTGGCTCAGTATGACTATGACGGTGATGAGACTCCTATCATTCGCGGTTCTGCTCTCGGCGCTCTCAACGGCGAGCCCCAGTGGGTGGAGAAGGTTATGGAGCTTATGGACGCTGTGGATACATGGATTCCCCTGCCTCCCCGTGACATCGACAAACCCTTCCTGATGCCTGTTGAGGACGTGTTCTCTATCACAGGTCGTGGTACAGTGGCTACCGGTCGTATCGAGGCTGGCGTTGTTAAGGTAGGTGATGAGGTTCAGATCCTTGGCCTTGGCGCTGACCGCAAGACTACCGTTACAGGTGTCGAGATGTTCCGCAAGCTCCTTGATCAGGGCGAAGCCGGTGACAACGTAGGTCTGCTGCTCCGTGGTGTTGACAAGAACGAAATCCGTCGTGGTATGGTTCTCTGCCACCCGGGTAAGGTTCACCCCCACGATCACTTCAAGGCTCAGGTTTATATCCTGAAGAAAGAAGAAGGTGGCCGTCACACTCCGTTCCACAACAAGTACCGTCCCCAGTTCTATATCCGTACTCTTGACGTGACAGGTGAGATCACTCTGCCCGAGGGTGTTGAGATGGTAATGCCCGGTGACAACGTTGAGATCGACGTTAAGCTCATTACTCCGGTAGCTTGCGATCAGGGTCTGCGTTTCGCTATCCGCGAGGGTGGCCGTACAGTAGGTTCAGGTCAGATCACTAAGGTACTTGACGATTAATTGATTGTCTGAGCCGGTCAGACACTGACCCTCGGCGACAATCCGAATCGTTAACAATAAGACAGTAAGGGGCCTCAGGCACGCCTTAGGCCCCTTATCTACGGGAATAGCTCAGTCGGTAGAGCACTGGTCTCCAAAACCAGGTGTCGGGAGTTCGAGCCTCTCTTCCCGTGCCAATAGTGACAATATGAAATTAATGAAAGATATTAAGGAATCTTATGACGAACTTGTCTATAAGGTTTCTTGGCCGACTCAGAAACAGCTTATCAACAGTTCAGTGCTGGTGCTGATTGCTTCCATCATCATCGCTGTGTTTATATGGGTTGTTGATAAGGTGTTCAATCTTCTGATGGAGTTGATCTACGGCCTCAGTTTCTAAAAACTTTTAATTCAGGACTTCAATGGCTGAAAATAAGAAAGAGTGGTACGTACTGCGTGCTATCTCGGGAAAAGAGGCTAAGGTGAAAGAGGTGCTTGATGCAGCTATCAAGAACACCAATCTTGGCCGTTATGTTTCGCAGGTATTGATTCCGACTGAGAAAGTTTTTTCTACCCGCAATGGCAAGAAAGTGGTTAAGGAGCGTACGCTCTACTCGGGTTATGTGTTCGTACAGTGCGAACTCACCGGAGAAGTGATGTATGAACTCCGAAACACTACGAATGTCATTGATTTTCTGCGTGGACGCGCCAAGACAAGCAAGCCCGAGCCTCTACATGAGAGCGAGGTGATGCGTATGCTGGGTGCGGCCGATGATTTGCGTCAGCCTGTCGATGAGACACTGTCTGATTATCGGGTAGGGGAGGCCGTAAAAGTGACGTTCGGACCGTTCAGCGGATTTAGCGGGACGATTCGTGAGGTCAACACCGAAAAAAAGAAGCTCAAGGTAGAGGTCAGAATCTTCGGCCGTCCTACCGATCTGGAGTTGGAAAATTCGCAAGTGGAACGCGAGTGACCGTGTCTGTCCTTCGCCCCGTCCGATGTTACGCGGCCGGCATACGGGACAGCGGTACATAAGCGGCTTCACCACAAACCTAAAATATAAGAATAACAATGGCTAAAGAAATTGCTGGACAGATCAAATTGCAGATTAAAGGCGGTGCGGCCAATCCCTCGCCCCCGGTAGGACCCGCTCTGGGTTCGAAGGGTATCAACATCATGGAATTTTGCAAGCAATTCAATGCCCGTACTCAGGATAAGGCTGGCAAGGTTCTTCCGGTAGTAATCACTTATTACACCGACAAGAGCTTCGACTTCATCGTCAAGACTCCTCCGGTAGCTGTACAGCTCAAGGAGGCCGCCAAAATCAAGAGTGGCTCGGCACAGCCCAACCGTAAGAAGGTGGCTGAGCTGACCTGGGATCAGGTGAAGGCTATCGCAGAAGACAAGATGCCTGATTTGAACTGTTTTACTATTGACGCGGCAATGCGTATGGTTGCCGGTACAGCCAGAAGCATGGGTATCACCGTAAAGGGTGCTTTCCCCGAACTTAACTAAAAATCTTCAACGAAAATGGGAAAACTGACAAAAAATCAAAAGTTAGCGTTGTCGAAGATTGAGCCGGGAAAGAGCTATACACTTGCTGAAGCTGCCGAGAAGGTAAAAGAGATTACTTTTACCAAGTTCGACTCTTCGTTCGACATCGACGTTCGTCTGGGTGTTGACCCCCGTAAGGCCGACCAGATGGTGCGTGGCGTTGTGTCGCTGCCTCACGGCACCGGCAAGCAGGTGCGCGTTCTCGTGCTCTGTGGTCCTGACGCCGAGGCTGCCGCCAAAGAGGCCGGCGCCGATTATGTCGGTCTCGACGAGTACCTGGCAAAAATCAAGGGTGGCTGGACTGACGTTGACGTCATCATCACCCAGCCTTCGGTTATGGGTAAACTCGGCCCCCTCGGCCGTATCCTCGGTCCCCGCGGCCTGATGCCTAACCCCAAGAGCGGTACTGTGACCATGGACGTCGCCAAAGCCGTGCGCGAGGTTAAGCAGGGTAAGATTGACTTCAAGGTTGACAAGACCGGTATCGTTCACGCTTCTATCGGCAAAGTGAGCTTCACTCCCGAGGCTATGCGTGAGAATGCCAAGGAGTTTATCAATACTCTTATCAAGCTCAAACCCGCTACTGCCAAAGGCACATACATCAAGAGCATTTATCTTTCGAGCACCATGAGTCCCGGCGTTAAAGTCGACCCCAAATCTGTGGTAGAATAATTTAAAGACGGAAAACAATGAAAAAGGAAGATAAAGATATAATCATAGCTAATATCAGCGACGCGCTGGGTAACTACAGCTGCGTGTACCTGGTGAAGACTTCGGGTCTGAACGCTGCCAAGACAAGCGCGCTGCGTCGCGCCTGCTTCAAGGCTGACATCAAGATGCTCTGTGTCAAGAACACCCTTCTCAAGAAGGCATTCGAGGCCAGCGATATCGACTACAGCGGTCTCTATGACCTGCTCCATCAGGAAACAACCCTCCTTCTCAGTAACACCGGCAACGCTCCGGCCAAACTGATCAAGGATTTCCGTCAGAAGAACGATACACTGCCCGAACTCAAGGGCGCTTTTGTAGAAGAGACTGTCTATGTAGGCGAGGCTTCGCTTGAGACACTGGCTCACATCAAGAGCAAGAACGAGCTTATCGGTGATATCATCGGTCTTCTCCAGTCGCCTGCCAAGAACGTTATCAGCGCTCTTCAGAGCGGTGGCAACAAGCTTCACGGCATCCTTGAAACTCTCTCCAAAAAGTAAAACAAAGTCAAAAAAACAAAAAAACAGATACGAAAATGGCAGATTTAAAAGCATTTGCAGAACAGCTTGTTAACCTCAGCGTGAAGGAAGTAAACGAACTCGCGCAGATCCTTAAAGAAGAATACGGCATCGAGCCCGCAGCTGCTGCTGTGGCTGTTGCCGCCGGTCCCGCCGCCGCTGCTCCCGTTGAGGAGGAGAAGACTAACTTTGACGTTGTCCTCAAGGCTCCCGGTGCTAGCAAGCTCGCTGTTGTTAAGCTCGTTAAGGAGCTCACAGGTCTCGGCCTCAAGGAGGCTAAGGCTCTCGTTGACGGTGCTCCCAATGTCGTTAAAGAGGCTCTTCCCAAAGCTGAGGCTGAGGGTCTGAAGAAGCAGCTTGAGGAGGCAGGTGCTGAGGTTGAGCTGAAGTAAGATATCTCACCACATCATAAAGGGTTAAGAACGCTCTGAACAGATGCGTTCTTAACCTTTTTTAACGTATAGATTCCCTTGACATTTGCTTTTGTTAAGGAATTTTTTTGGTATATAACCATTTTCGGCTTTATATTTGTTATTCTGTCTTTCCGCTCAGGCGTCAAAGGCTGATTCATGACTCTCTTCCGGACCTCTCTCTCCACAATATTGATCAATAACACAGACCCCAATGTCAGTAAATTTAACCGAAAAACCGCGCGTTAATTTCGCTTCTATAAAAAAGCCGCTGCCTTTTCCTGACTTCCTTGAGGTTCAGCTGAAGTCGTTTCAGGACTTCCTTCAGCTCGACACACCCCCGGAGTTGAGGAAGAACCAGGGCTTATACAAGGTATTTGCGGAAAACTTCCCCATTGCCGATACACGCAACAATTTCGTATTGGAGTTTCTTGACTACTACATCGATCCCCCCCGCTACACGATCGAGGAGTGTCTGGAGCGTGGTCTGACATACAGCGTGCCTCTCAAGGCCAAGCTCAAACTTTACTGCACCGACCCCGACCACGAAGACTTCGCCACAACCATACAGGACGTTTATCTGGGTCCTATCCCTTACATGACGGCTCAGGGTACCTTTGTCATCAACGGTGCCGAGCGTGTCGTGGTGTCACAGCTGCATCGTAGCCCCGGTGTATTCTTCGGCCAGAGCACACACGCCAACGGTACTAAGCTTTATTCGGCCCGTATCATACCTTTCCGCGGTAGCTGGATCGAATTTGCCACTGACATCAACAATGTCATGTACGCTTACATCGACCGTAAGAAGAAGCTCCCCGTCACTACGTTGCTTCGTGCCATCGGTCTTGAGAGCGATAAGGACATTATTCAGATTTTTGACTTGGCCGAAGAAATCAAGGTTACTCCCGAGAACCTCCGCAATGCTGTGGGCCGCAAACTGGCCGCACGTATTATCCGGAGCTGGGTCGAGGACTTTACCGACGAGGACACCGGTGAGGTGTCGTCGCTTGAGCGTAACGAGGTCGTAATCGAACGTGACACCGAGCTCACTGAAGATATGATCGACGCTATAATCGACAGCGGGGTCAAGACCATCATGGTGGCTAAGGAAGATGTTAACACTACTGACGCCACTATCATACTCAATACTCTGCAGAAAGACCCCTCTAACTCAGAGCGAGAGGCTATTCAGCATATATACAGACAGCTGCGCAACGCCGAGCCACCGGACGATGCTTCGGCACGCGAGGTCATCACCAACCTCTTCTTCAGTGAGAAGCGCTATGACCTCGGTGAGGTAGGTCGCTACCGTATCAACAAGAAGCTCGACCTTGACATTCCGATGGACGTCAAGGTGCTCACACGGCAGGATATAATCGAGATTATCAAATATCTCATCAAGCTCATCAACTCGAAGAGCGATGTCGACGATATCGACCACCTCTCGAACCGCCGTGTCCGTACTGTAGGCGAGCAGCTTTATAACCAGTTCGGCGTGGGTCTTGCACGTATGACCCGTACTATCCGCGAGCGTATGAATGTGCGCGATAACGAGGTGTTCACACCTATCGACCTGATTAATGCAAAGACAATCTCGTCGGTTATCAACACCTTCTTCGGCACCAACGCCCTGTCGCAGTTCATGGACCAGACCAACCCTCTGGCCGAAATCACTCACAAGCGCCGTATGTCAGCCCTCGGTCCCGGCGGTCTGTCGCGTGAGCGTGCCGGTTTCGAGGTGCGTGACGTGCATTACACTCACTATGGCCGTCTCTGTCCTATCGAGACTCCTGAAGGCCCCAACATCGGTCTGATTTCATCGCTTTGCGTATACGCCAAAATCAATAATCTCGGCTTCATCGAGACTCCCTACCGTGAGGTTAAGGACGGTGTGGTAAACCTCAATAATAATGAGGTGACATATCTGACCGCCGAAATCGAAGAGGGTAAGATGATAGCTCAGGGTAATGCTCCGCTTAACGACGACGGCACTTTCATTAATAATAAGGTGAAGGCCCGTCTTGACGCCGACTTCCCGATTGTAGCTCCCGAACAGGTTGAGCTTATGGACGTGGCACCTATACAGATAGCTTCGATAGCCGCTTCGCTCATACCCTTCCTTGAGCATGACGACGCCAACCGTGCCCTTATGGGTTCGAACATGATGCGTCAGGCAGTGCCGCTGCTGCGCAGTGAGGCTCCTATAGTGGGCACCGGTATTGAGGGACAGCTTATCCGCGACTCGCGTACACAGATTATGGCCGAGGGTCCGGGCGTCATAGAGTTTGTTGATGCTACTGTAATACGTATCCGCTACGACCGTTCGGAAGACGACGAGTTCGTTTCGTTCGAGTCTGCCGTTAAAGATTACAAACTGCCTAAATTCCGTCGCACCAATCAGGGCACAACTATCGACCTTCGTCCTATCTGTGAGGTAGGGCAGCGTGTCGAGGCAGGCGATATCCTCACCGAAGGCTACTCAACCGAGAAGGGCGAGCTCGCACTGGGTCGCAACCTTAAAGTGGCTTTCATGCCCTGGAAGGGTTACAACTATGAGGACGCCATCGTGCTTAACGAGCGTATGGTGCGCGAGGATATTCTGACTTCAATACACGTCGACGAGTACACTCTTGATGTGCGTGAGACCAAACGCGGTATGGAGGAACTCACCTCAGATATACCCAACGTCAGCGAGGATGCCACTAAGGACCTTGACGAGCGCGGTATAATCCGTGTAGGCGCACACGTAGTGCCCGGCGACATCATGATAGGTAAGATTACCCCTAAGGGTGAGAGTGACCCTACTCCCGAAGAGAAACTGCTCCGCGCTATCTTCGGTGATAAAGCCGGCGATGTCAAGGACGCTTCGCTCAAGGCTTCGCCTTCACTCAAGGGTGTGGTAATCGGTACCAACCTCTTCTCGAAAGCCGCCAAGAAGAAAAACGGCAAGAAGAGTGCCAATGCACAGCTGCCCCGTCTCGACGAGGAGTACGAGGAGAAACAGGATGCACTGAAGCAGATACTGGTTGAGAAGCTCAACACACTGCTCTCGGACAAGATTTCGGAGGGTGTCAAGGACTTTATCGGTGCTGACATAGTGCCTAAGGGCGCTCACTTCAGCGACACTGTATTCGGTTCGCTCAACTATGAGACTGTCAACCTCAGCGGCTGGACCAACGACGAACGTATCAACGGTATGGTGGCTAAACTCATCACCAATTATCTGCGCAAGTCGAAAGAGATAGACAGCGAACTCCGCCGCAAGAAGTTCGACATCACTATCGGCGACGAGCTGCCTTCGGGTATCATGCAGATGGCCAAGGTCTACATAGCCAAGAAACGTAAGATAGGCGTAGGTGACAAGATGGCAGGCCGTCACGGTAACAAGGGTATTGTATCACGTGTGGTACGTCAGGAGGATATGCCGTTCCTTGAGGACGGTACTCCGGTCGACATCGTGCTGAACCCGCTGGGTGTGCCTTCACGTATGAACCTCGGTCAGATATTCGAGACCGTTCTCGGTTGGGCAGGCCGTGAGCTTGGTGAGAAGTTCGCCACTCCTATTTTCGACGGTGCCAGCCTCGATGACCTCAATGCATGGACTGACAAAGCAGGTCTGCCGCGCTATGGTAAGACCTACCTCTATGACGGCGGCACTGGCGACCGTTTCGACCAGCCGGCTACCGTAGGTGTCATCTACATGCTTAAACTCGGTCACATGGTCGAGGACAAGATGCACGCCCGTTCCATCGGTCCGTACTCACTCATCACCCAGCAGCCTCTGGGCGGTAAGGCGCAGTTCGGCGGACAGCGTTTCGGTGAGATGGAGGTTTGGGCACTCGAAGCTTTCGGTGCCGCTCATATCCTTCAGGAGATACTCACCATCAAGAGTGACGACGTGGTGGGCCGCAGCAAGGCCTACGAAGCTATCGTCAAAGGTGACCCCATGCCCAACCCGGGCATACCCGAGTCGCTCAACGTGCTTCTGCACGAGCTGCGCGGCCTGGGCCTGAGCATCACTTTGGATTAACACGTACAAGAATCAACACAATATAATGGCTTTTAGAAGAGACAATAAGATAAAGAGCAATTTCTCGAAGATCACTATCGCCCTTGCTTCGCCCGAAGAGATAAAGGAGAAGTCGAGCGGCGAGGTGCTGAAGCCTGAGACCATCAACTACCGCACCTATAAGCCAGAGCGTGACGGCCTCTTCTGCGAGAAGATTTTCGGCCCCGTCAAGGACTATGAGTGCCACTGCGGCAAGTACAAGCGCATACGCTACAAGGGTATCGTGTGCGACCGCTGCGGTGTCGAGGTCACCGAGAAGAAGGTGCGTCGCGAGCGCATGGGCCACATCGAACTGGTGGTGCCCGTGGCCCACATCTGGTACTTCCGCTCGCTGCCCAACAAGATAGGCTATCTGCTGGGTCTGCCTTCGAAGAAGCTTGATTCGGTCATATACTACGAGCGCTATGTGGTCATTAATCCCGGCAATGTCCAGATTCCGACTGCCAACGGTTCACGTCCGCTTCAGAAGCTCGACCTTCTCTCAGAAGAAGAATATCTCGATATTCGCGACCGTCTGCCCGAGGGCAACGATCAGCTTGAGGATGGCGACCCCAACAAATTTGTCGCCAAGATGGGAGCCGAGGCTCTCTACGATCTGCTTCAGCAGATAGACCTTGTGAGTCTGGCTGCCGAACTGCGTCACCGTGCCAATACTGACGGTTCGCAGCAACGCAAGACCGAGGCGCTCAAGCGTCTTCAGGTAGTCAATTCATTCCTCGGTTCGAAAGACACAAACCGTCCCGAGTGGATGATTCTCAAGGCTGTTCCTGTTATTCCCCCCGAGCTTCGCCCGCTGGTGCCCCTCGATGGCGGCCGCTTCGCTACCTCCGACCTTAACGACCTCTATCGTCGTGTCATCATACGTAACAACCGCCTCAAACGTCTCATCGAGATTCAGGCGCCCGAGGTAATTCTGCGCAACGAGAAGCGTCTCCTGCAGGAGGCAGTCGATTCTCTGCTTGACAACTCACGTAAGTCGTCGGCTGTCAAGAGTGATGTCAACCGTCCTCTCAAGTCACTCAGCGATAGCCTCAAGGGTAAGCAGGGTCGTTTCCGTCAGAACCTCCTCGGTAAGCGTGTCGACTATTCGGCTCGTTCGGTTATCGTTGTAGGCCCGGAACTTAAAATGCACGAGTGCGGTATTCCCAAACTCATGGCTGCCGAGCTTTACAAGCCTTTCATTATTCGTAAGCTCATAGAGCGCGGCATCGTAAAGACTGTCAAGAGTGCCAAGAAGATTGTTGACCGTAAGGAGGCTGTCGTATGGGACATTCTTGAGTATGTCATGAAAGGTCACCCGGTCCTCCTCAACCGTGCCCCGACACTTCACCGTCTCGGTATACAGGCTTTCCAGCCCAAGATGATTGAGGGTAAGGCCATTCAGCTTCACCCCCTCGCATGTACGGCTTTCAATGCCGACTTCGACGGTGACCAGATGGCTGTGCATCTTCCGCTCGGCAACGAGGCCATACTTGAGGCTCAGATGCTGATGCTCGGTGCCCACAACATTCTTAACCCCGCCAACGGTGCGCCTATCACGGTGCCTTCACAGGACATGGTGCTCGGTCTGTACTACATCACCAAGCTGCGTCCCGGTGCCAAGGGTTCGGGTTCGGTGTTCTACGGTCCCGAGGAGGCAGAAATAGCATATAACGAGGGTCGCGTCACTCTGCAGGCTCCCGTCACTATAAAGGTGGAGGACATCGACGAAAAGGGCAATCCCGTCACCCGCCTTATAAAGGATACCTCCGTAGGTCGTGTGCTCTTCAACGAGTTTGTGCCTAAGGAAATCGGTTATGTCAATGAGATCATATCGAAGAAGTCACTGCGCGGCATCATCGGTCGTGTCATCAAGAAGTGTGGTGTGACTCGTTCGGCACAATTCCTTGATGATATCAAGAACCTCGGTTACCGTATGGCATTCCGTGGCGGTCTGTCATTCAACCTCGGTGACGTCATCATTCCGAAGGAGAAAGAGCAGTATGTGGCTGAAGGCCATGCTGCTGTCGAGGAGGTGATGAATAACTATCAGATGGGCTTTATCACCGGTAACGAGCGTTACAATCAGGTCATCGACATCTGGACACATGTCAACAAGCGTCTTGCCGACACTCTGATGAAGCAGATGGAGGAAGACCAGCAGGGCTTCAACTCTGTCTATATGATGCTTGACTCCGGTGCTCGTGGTTCGAAAGACCAGATTCGTCAGCTTTCAGGTATGCGTGGTCTTATGGCCAAACCGCAGAAAGCCGGTGCCGAAGGCGGTCAGATCATCGAGAACCCGATTCTTGCCAACTTCAAGGAGGGTCTGTCAGTGCTCGAATACTTCATCTCTACTCACGGTGCCCGTAAGGGTCTTGCCGACACGGCTCTTAAGACTGCCGACGCCGGTTATCTGACCCGCCGTCTTGTCGACGTTGCTCATGATGTTATCATTACTGAGGAGGATTGCGGCACACTGCGCGGTCTGGAGTGTACTGAGATAAAGAATAACGAGGAGGTTGTCGCCACGCTCAACGAGCGTATCGTGGGCCGTGTGTCGGTACATGATATTGTCAACCCCGCTGATCCTGACGAAATCATCGTCCGCTCGGGTGAGGAAATCACCGAGGCTATCGCCGACCGTATCGACGAGTGTCAGATAGAGAAGGTCGAGATTCGTTCGGTACTCACCTGCGAGTCGAAGAAGGGTGTCTGCGCCAAGTGCTATGGCCGTAATCTCTCTAACCACCGCATGGTACAGAAGGGTGAGGCTGTCGGTGTTATCGCAGCCCAGTCTATCGGTGAGCCGGGTACACAGCTGACTCTGCGTACATTCCACGTCGGTGGTGTGGCCGGTAACGTTGCTGCCGTCAAGGATGTGACCACCCGTTACGATGCGCGTCTTGAATTTGAGGAGCTCCGTACTGTTAAGGATGTCGACGGAAATGACATTGTTGTAGGCCGTATGGGTGAGGTTCGTCTCATCGACCCCAAGACCGGCGCTCTCCGTACTACCGCCAACATACCTTACGGTTCGAAACTTTATCATAATGACGGCGATGTAGTGGAGGCCAACACCATGATTTGCGAATGGGACCCCTTCAATGCCGTTATCGTTTCTGAAGAAGGCGGTCGCGTGCGTCTTGAAGGTGTTGAGGAAGGTATCACCTACCGTGTCGAGAGTGACGAGGCTACAGGTCTGCGTGAGAAGATTATCACCGAACCTCGTGGTGAGCGTGCCAAAGGTATGGTGCCGGTAGCTCATCTCTATGATAACGATGGCAACCTTTTGCGTACTTATTCACTGCCTGTGGGTGCCCACCTCCTTATCGACGAGGGTGCCATACTGACTCCCGGTCAGGTATTCGTGAAGATTCCCCGTGCTGCCGGTTCTGCCGGTGACATTACCGGTGGTCTTCCCCGTGTTACAGAGCTCTTCGAGGCCCGTAACCCGTCGAACCCCGCTGTGGTCAGCGAAATCGATGGTGAGGTTAAGCTTGGTAAGGTGAAACGTAACAACCGTGAGATTACCGTTACTTCACGTCTCGGCGAGGAGAAGAAATATCTTGTGCCTCAGTCACGTCAGCTGCTTGTGCAGGACAACGACTTCGTGCGTGCCGGTACTCCGCTTTCTGACGGTGCTATCACTCCGGCTGATATCCTTAATATCATGGGTCCCACAGCCGTTCAGGAGTATATCGTCAACGAGGTACAGGACGTTTACCGTATGCAGGGCGTTAAGATCAACGATAAGCATTTCGAGGTTATCGTGCGCCAGATGATGCGTAAAGTCAACATTCTCGATCCGGGCGACACCCGCTTCCTTGAGCAGCAGGTTGTTGACAAGCGCGAGTTTATGGAGGAGAACGACCGCATCTGGGATAAGAAGGTTATCACCGATGCCGGTGACAGCCAGACTTATCTGGCCGGTCAGATCATCACGGTGCGCAAGCTCCGCGACGAGAACTCGGCTCTTAAGCGTAAGGACCTTCGTCCCATGCTGGTACGCGATGCCATGCCCGCCACTTCGGAACAGATACTTCAGGGTATCACCCGTGCGGCTCTTCAGACTTCGAGTTTTATGTCGGCTGCTTCGTTCCAGGAGACTACCAAGGTACTCAACGAGGCTGCTATCAACGGTAAGACCGACTACCTTGAGGGTATGAAGGAGAATGTAATCTGCGGTCATCTGATTCCGGCCGGTACAGGTCTGCGCGAATACGGCAAGCTCGTAGTCGCCAATAAGGACGAACTGGCTGCTCTTCAGATTACCGATGATCCCTCACGTATTGTTGATGTCGAGGCCGAGGATCTTACTCCCGTTAAGTAACATATATCATATACTCAGTTAAAGAAACAGGGTGTATCAGAACGAGACTGTTCTGATACACCCTGTTTCTTTTGTTTTCGATTGAGTTGTTATAAATGCTGCTAATTTATGCTGTGGATTCACGTAATTTCATGTTTCCACGCAGTACGATTTTTTCAGAGGTCAGATCATGGGTTTCAATCTGTCGCTGAAGTATGCGACATGCTTCCGAAGCCATTTGGGTGACGGGTTGTTCTACTGCCGATATCGTAGGATAGACCAATGTACAGAGAGTCGTCCCTGAGATACAGCACAGAGCTACGTCTTCAGGAATTTTGTAATGAAGTTTCTGAAGCACACTTTTTGCACCTAAAATAGAAGTTTCGGTAAATCCGAATATAGCATCAAACGGGAGTCCGTATGATAGGAACTGTTCCATAGCCTGTATACCCTCTTCAGCTGTCAGACCTCCGTCAACCACATATCTGGGGTCATAGGGAATGTTAAACTTTTCAAGAGCTTCTCTGTAACCGTGATAACGATCTACGGCATTACTGACAAAATTCGGCCCGGCAATATGTACGATATGTTTCCTACCGCGTCTTATAAGGGCCTCGACCATAAAATGTGACATCAAATCGTCATCAATACACACCTGCGATACATTCAGATCATTTATTTTCCTATCAAAGAAGACCATAGGAATACCCTCCTGTATCATACGCTTATAAGCATCTAAATTTTTAGATTTGTGGCAGGGACATATCATTATACCGTCGATACGGCAGTTTTCAAGCATGGTTAGATTTTCCAGCTCCTGTTCCGGATCTTCGTTCGATACAGCTATAATGGTACGGAAGCCCTTATCTCTCATTTCTTTCTGTGCCTGCTGTATAAAATTCATGAAGAACGGCGTCACCCCTTCCGGAATAACGATACCTATATTCTTTGTCATCTGACGCCGCAGGTTTACAGCAAGCTCATTACGTTGATATCCCATTCTGTTGGCGGCTTCCTGAATCCTGCGCATGGTTTCGGGTTTTACATTACGCGCATCACCGGCCAAAGCTCTGGAGACTGTTGATTTTGAAATGCCGAGTTCACGCGCAATATCAATTATAGTCACATATTTCATAAGGACGGAAGATTATAGTTCATTAATTTTTAAGAGCTACTTACAAAGTTAGGAATTATATCCGAGGGCTGCAATAGTGGTATTGCACTTTATGGGAACGGTTGCGAAAATTGGGAACGGTTGCGGGAACGGTTGCGGGAAAAATAATTTACATAAAGCTTTTGATGTCAGTTTCAGCGATATATCTTTGCAGTATAAAATCAAACCGACATAAACGGATAACCCTAAAATCAAAATAACCGACATGAATCCTTCTGTACAATCTGCTATAAATGGAAAAGTTCCCTTAATCAGCAAGGTCGCGTATGGTTTCGGTGACGTAGGCTGTAACTTCAGCTGGTCATTCGTAGTCTCGTTCCTTATGATTTTTTATACCGATGTTTTCGGTATCGGTATGGGTGCGGTAGCTACACTGTTACTGGTATCCCGTATATGGGATGCTGTCAATGACCCTCTGATAGGCAATCTCAGTGACCGTACAAGGTCACGTTGGGGTCGTTACCGTCCTTGGCTGCTGTTCGGCGCTCCGTTGACAGCAATTGTTCTGATACTCTGCTTCTGGGCTCATCCGGAAATGGGCTATCGCTGGAAAGTGCTTTATATGAGTCTGACTTACGGACTTCTTGTTCTCGGCTACACATGTGTCAATCTGCCGTATGGCACGCTTTGTGGTGCCATGACCCAGAATATTGATGAGCGTGCCCGACTCAACACAAGCCGTTCGGTAGCCGCCATGATTGCGATAGGTGTCATCAATATAGTCACTGTACCTCTTGTGAAATTCTGCGGTGACGGCACACTGAGCAGTGCCAGAGGTTTCCTCTGGGTAGCCATTATCTTCGGCGCTGTATTTACTGCATGTCATTGGTTCTGTTTTGCCAAGACTAAAGAAACTGTGACTCCTCCGTCGAGAAAGGCTTATCCTATCGGACAGCAGTTACGTGCCGTAGCCAAGAATAAGCCGTTCATTATGGCTGTAATAGGTCAGCTTCTGTTTGGCTTCATATTGTATGGACGCAACGCCGACCTTATCTTCTACTTCAAGTATGTTGAGGGTAACGAGAATCTGTTTTCATTTTTCTCGATGGTGATTATACTGCCGAGTATTGCCGGTGCCGCTTTGTTTCCTTTCGTATTCAGACTTACCGGCAATAAAGGTTGGGCTGCCAGTGTGTTCAGCCTGTTTACAGGAGTCAGCATGATATTGCTTTACTTCTTCTCTCCCAACACTTCTCCGGTTATGTTCTATACATTTGCCGCTTTAGCCCAGTTTTTCTTTTCAGGTTTCAATACTGCGATATACGCTATTATACCTGACTGTGTGGAGTACGGAGAGTGGAAGACAGGTATTCGTAATGACGGTTTCCAGTATGCCTTCATATCCCTTGCCAATAAGATAGGTATGGCTCTCGGCACAGCTTTACTGGCACTCGCCATGGGTGAGGCAGGTTATGTGGCTAATGTAGTACAGTCGGAAAGTGTACAGAAAGTGTTTCACATGGCTTTCAGTACTATACCGGGTATATTGTGGGTAATAACAGCCGGAGTGATGCTGTTCTATCGTCTTGACAAGAAGATATATAACAGAATTGTCAAAGACCTTGATCACAAGATTGAAGAAGGCTGGACAGGTGCTCCTGTAGAAACCCGTGCCAGCGAGTCGGATGAAGTATTAATTGAAGTAAAATAACAACAGATAAATAAAATGAGACAGGCAATCTTAACCGAACCCAAACATATAGTGATAAAGACCGATGTGGCAGCTCCCGAAGCTGTGAACCTTAAGCCGAATGAGGTGCTGATTAATGTAAAACGTATCGGTATCTGTGGCAGTGAGATTCATTCTTATCACGGTCTTCACCCCGCTACCAAATACCCTGTTGTGCAGGGTCACGAGTTCTCAGCTGTAGTGGTTGAGGTAGGTTCCGATGTCAAAAACTGCCGTAAGGGTGACAGAGTCACAGCGCGTCCGCAACTTGTCTGTGGTAAATGCGGTCCGTGCCGTCGCGGACAATACAATGTCTGTGAGAATCTGAAAGTCGAGGCGTTTCAGGCTGATGGTGTGGCACAGGATTATTTTGTCACTACCGCTGACCGCGTTGTAGTTCTGCCTGAGAGCATGTCTCTTGATGAAGGTGCTATGATTGAACCCTGTGCTGTGGGCGCACATGCCTCAGTTCGTACTGATGTAGCCGGTAAGAATGTTGTAGTGAGCGGAGCCGGTACGATAGGTATTCTGGTTGCACAGTTCTGCAAAGCTCGTGGAGCCAAAAAAATTCTTATAACCGATGTGAGTGATTTCAGACTGGAGAAAGCTCGTGAGTGCGGCATTGAATATGTGGCTAATGTGACTGAAACAACACTGAAAGACGCTGTCAGAGAGGTATTCGGTGAAGAGGGTTATCAGGTAGGCTTCGAGGTGGCCGGTGTTGAGTCAAGTATCCGCTCACTCATGGAGACCATTGAGAAGGGCAGCAGTATTGTTATTGTAGCTGTGTTCGCTAAAGACCCTGCGTTAAGTATGTTCTATCTTGGTGAACATGAACTTAGCCTTATCGGCTCAATGATGTACCGTCATGAGGATTATGAGACAGCTGTAGACTTTGTAAGCAAAGGTATTGTCAATCTGAAACCGCTTATAAGTAACCGTTTCCCCTTTGAGCAGTATGATGACGCCTATCGTTTTATCGACGCCAACCGGGCTACTGCTATGAAGGTTATCGTTGACCTTGAGGCTACGGAGGCCGAACAGAAGTAATCAAGCACGCGCTATGGCCTGCGACTTTCTGAAAATATGCTTCGCCATATTTATGATTACGGCTTCTGCCGTTACTGTGAAGGCAGACGACAGTGCGGTTGATACTCCGGCTGCTCCCCGTCACCCGGTGAGTGACTATCTTGATTTTGATTTCCGTATTGCCAACAATCATCTCTGGCGCGGAATAGAAGTCAGTGACGGTCTCGTTATGTGTTCGTCTGTGGGAGTGCATGACCCGAAAGAGTATGTAAAAGTCGGTGTGTGGAACGGAACAAACGTGACCGGTAAATATAAGGAGCTGAATTTTTTTGCAGAATTTACCGTACAGCGTTTCAAACTCGCTTTCTGGGACACCTACAACTTTTCTCCCGATGCGGACTATAATAATAAGGAGTTTTTCAATTACAAGGCACGTACTACCGGAAGGTTTCTTGACTGCATAGCTTCTTATAATTTTGGCTCTGCTTTTCCTCTTTCTCTTACATGGTCTACCATAATCTTTGGCCGTGATCGATACAGCCTCTATTCTTCGGACTCGAAGCAACGTTATTCCACATATATCGCTGCCGAGGTGAGATGTTTTGACCGCCAGAGCTGGACAGTAGATGCCGCAGTCGGCGGTACCTTCACACTGGCCCGTAAAGACGGAGACCGTAGTACCTTTTATTCTTCCCGTTCGGGCATTATAGATGTCAGAGCCACTGTGACACGCACAGTCAGAATCACAGACCGTTACAATATACCTTTGTCGGCCACAGTGATGTTCAATCAGGTAGAAAACAGAGCCTATTTTCAGGTTGCAGCCCGTGTCTTCAGTTTCTGACAGTTGATAGTGACAAAGCTCCGCTCTATATTATAGAGCGGAGCTTTGTCACTATCATAAGTAGCTCTTAAAAATTAAACGATAGAGCTACTTAGGTAATTAGTTTTTACTTACGGTTGTTGTAGGTTTCGAGGGCGGCGCGGAGACAGTCGAGTGCGCCGGCGAGCTCTTCGATGTGGTGTACGTAGGCTATACGGACTTCATCGCGGCCAAGACCGGGAGTGGTGTAGAAACCTTCGCCGGGAGCCATGAATACAGTGGTACCGTTGTAGGAGAAGTCGGTGAGGCACCAGCGGCAGAAATCCTCGGCACTCTCTACCGGCAGACGTGCCATAGTATAGAACGCTCCTTCTGGCATAGGCGAGAATACACCGGGTATGTCGTTAAGGCCGTTAACAAGGAAGTCGCGGCGACGACGATACTCGTCTATAGCATTATCAATGTAGGTCTGTGGTACGTCGATAGAGGCGAGTGCCACGAGCTGACCGATAAGCGGGGGTGACAGACGGGCCTGAGCAAATTTCATGATATTGGCGTAAAGCTGACGGTTGCGTGTCACGAGTGTACCGATACGTATGCCACATTCGTTATAGCGTTTCGATACCGAATCGATTACGATTACGTTGTCATCAATGCCTTCAAGCGAGAGTGCTGACATAGGCCGATGGTCTGAATAGCAGAACTCACGGTACACTTCGTCGCTATAAAGGAAAAGATTGTAGCGCTTCACAAGGTCGCGCAGTTTCAGCATCTCATCGGCTGTATAGATATATCCGGTAGGATTGTTGGGACTACAGATACAGATACCTTTGGTACACGGGGTTATAAGACGTTCGAATTCCTCGACATGAGGCAGACGGAAACCGTTGTCAATGCTCGACGGAACACTGACAATCTTTGCACCTCCCTGTAGAGCGAATGCCTTGTAGTTGGCGTATGCCGGTTCGGGAATAATGACCTCGTCACCCGGATCGAGGGTTGCCATGAAGGCGAACATCACAGCCTCCGAACCTCCGGTGGTGACGATTATGTCCTCGGGAGTGACATTGATATTATGCCGGTGATAGTACTCGGCCATTTTAGCACGTAGTTGAGGTATACCCTCTGAAGCACTGTATTCGAGTACCTTCAGATCTATGGCATGAAGAGCCTCCAGAGCCTGCGGAGGTGTGGGAAGGTCGGGCTGGCCGATGTTGAGGCGGTAGACGTACAGGCCGCGCTCTGCGGCTTTGGCGGCCAGCGGAGCCAGCTTACGGATGGGCGACGCCGGCATAGCGGTGCCGCGGTGTGAGAGTTCGGGCATAGGTTTAAGGTATTATAGGATTTCGGCACCACGGGCGCAGGCCACATTCGTCGCAGTGCGGACGACGGGCCGTGCACACATAGCGGCCGTGCAGTATCAGCCAATGATGAGCCGTAGCGAGGAGATGAGATGGAATATAGCGGGTCAGTGTCTTCTCGGTACTCAGGGGTGTACGTGAGTTGTCCGTAAGGCCGAGACGATTGCTGACACGGAAGACATGAGTGTCTACGGCCATAGCTGCTTTGTTCCACACCACCGACAGCATGACGTTAGCTGTCTTACGGCCAACACCGGGCAGCTTCATCAGATTATCAATATCCGACGGCACTTCACCGCCGAAGTCATTAACAATCATTTGGGCGGCACGTATCAGATGGCGTGTCTTATTGTTAGGATATGAGATGCTTTTAATCAGTGCGTAGACGTCTTCTTCTGACGCGGCAGCCAGAGTCGCCGCGTCAGGAAAAGCCTTGAATAGAGCCGGTGTCACGATATTGACTCTTTTATCGGTGCATTGGGCTGAAAGAATTACAGCCAACAGCAGATGAAAGGGTGTTTCGTACTGAAGTTCGGTACGCGGTTCGGGCATATTGGCCTGAAACCAACCTATGACACCTTCGTAGCGCTCTTTAATAGTCATGGCAGGAAGTTATGAAATTAATCCCGGTCAGTGAGCGGCATCAAACTCGTGCAGGAAGCGCATGTCATTCTCCGAGAACAGTCGCAGGTCACGCACACGATATTTCAGGTTGGCTATGCGCTCTATACCCATACCAAAAGCATAACCGCTGTATACTTCCGGGTCGATGCCGCAGGCACGCAACACATTGGGGTCAACCATACCGCAGCCGAGAATCTCGACCCAACCGGTACCCTTACAGAGCGTACAGCCCTTGCCACCGCATATCATACAGCTTATGTCCATTTCGGCCGATGGTTCGGTGAAGGGGAAGTAGCTCGGGCGCAGACGTATGCGTGTCTCGGGGCCGAACATCTCACGGGCGAAATAAAGAAGCACCTGTTTAAGGTCGGCAAATGACACATTGCGGTCGATATACAGACCCTCTACCTGATGGAAAAAGCAGTGAGCGCGTGCCGAGATAGCCTCGTTGCGATACACACGTCCCGGGCACACGATACGGATAGGAGGCTGGTGGCTCTCCATAACACGTGTCTGTACCGACGAAGTGTGTGTGCGCAGCAGCACATCGTCTTTGCCCCGACGGATAAAAAATGTGTCCTGCATATCACGTGCGGGATGATCAGGAGCAAAGTTAAGCGATGAGAACACATGCCAATCGTCTTCGATTTCCGGCCCTTCGGCTATGGTGAAACCCATAGAGCCGAAAATACGCAGTATTTCCGAACGCACCAGCGACAGCGGGTGACGTGTGCCGAGAGGCAGAGGAGTAGCTGTGCGAGTCAGGTCAATACCGGCCAGTGAAGTGTCCGGGCCGGCGGCTATATTGTCGCGCAAGGCACTTATGGTGTCTGTGGCCAGTGTCTTCAGCTCATTGATAAGCTGTCCGATTTCGCGTTTGCGGTCGGCGGGAACATTGCGGAAGTCTGCCATAAGCGCCGGTATGGCGCCTTTCTTGCTGAGGTATCTGATGCGGAGCTGTTCTACCTCTTCGGGTGTCGAAGCCGACAGCGAAGCCAGTTCTGCTTTGAGTGCATTGATTTTGTCTATCATCGTGGTGTATGACTTGTTTCTTTATTAATGTGCGAAGTTACTAAATTTTTTCCAATAGTCATACCACAATGCCGCTCTGAGGTCTACTTAGTGTATAAGAAGCGCTTTATACTCTGCTTCGGCGTCTTCTCAAAAGGCTCATAATGCAACTTGAATGATGATACACGGCTATATGCGGGTATGTCGCGGTTGAGGGTCTTCAGATTCTCGTTCATCTGATGTGCGAGAGCCTCAACCCCTATTCCGGCTTTTGCCGCAGCGTCCTGATCCGGTACGATGAGAGCCACGAGTTTGCCGTCCTCATCTATTACCAAAGACTCTGCGACGTATGGCAGGGCATTGAGACGGACTTCAATTTCCTCGGGATATATGTTCTGACCTGATGGGCCTAATATCATGGCTTTTGAACGGCCACAGATAGTAATAAATCCTTTTTTGTCCATCAGGCACATGTCACCGGTGTTCATCCATCCGCTCTCGGGATCAGGCATGACTTCGGCTGTCGCCTCCGGATTTTTATAATAACCTTTCATGACATTGGCACCGCGTACCCACAGATTGCCGGGTTTGCGCTCGGGATCGGAAGAGTCAATGCGTACCTGCATACGGTCTACCACCTTGCCTACAGAGTGGAATTTGACTGTTTTCGGAGGGTCGTAGGTAATCAGCGGCCCACATTCAGTCATACCATAACCTATGGTGAAGGGGAAATCTATGCTTTTCAGGAACTGTTCAACATCGGCTCCCATAGCCGCACCACCGATAATGACTTCGCGCAACTGACCGCCGAAAACATTAATAAGACGGTCATGAATCTTACGTAACACAGGTTTACGCACGAGCGGCAGTGCGAGCAACAGGCGCATCTTCGGTTTCTCCAGTTGTGGGAATATCTGTGTGCGGACTATTTTTTCAAGTACGAGGGGAACGGTTATGACTAACTTCGGACGCACTTGTGCGAAGGCACTCATCAGCACACGCGGCGAGGGTGCCTTGCTGATGAAGTAACAGTGACAGCCTTTGACAAAGGGGTGGAGCATCTCGATTATCATACCGTACAGATGTGCAAGCGGCAACATGTTGACCATGCCGTCACCCGGTTTCAGGAAGGTAAGATCATCAATAGTGAAGCGTATGTTGCTCCATATCGAACGATAGGGCAGTATGACTCCTTTCGACATACCGGTCGAGCCGGAGGTGTAGCTTATGAGAGCTATCTGTTCGGGGTCGTTGTCAGAATACCATGTGAATGAATCGGGTTTGAAATCGGAGGGATATTGTTCTCCGAAGCGTTCGTTGAGGTGTTCCCGGGCCTGCTGCAGCGCCTTATAGCGACAGAACGGCATACCATACTCTGCTATATATAGCACCGCTTGGAGCGATGGCATCTTTTCGGCATCGAGACGTCGCCAGATGGCTTCGTCTACAAAGAGCAGTGAGGCATCGCAGTGGTTGATGATATAGGTCAGAGTTTCGGGTGTGAACTCATGCAGTATGGGTACGGCAACAGCACCGTATGTTAGACAGGCTATGAAAGTCACAGCCCAGTTTGAGGTGTTGCGTCCGACAATAGCTACTTTGTCTGTGCCGTCATGGCGCAGCCTGGCGGCTTTGAAGAGTATGTGGAGTTTGGCTATGTTTTCTGCGACTTCCTTGTACTGTAGAGTAGCGCCGCCCATGTCGGTGAAGGCGTCGAGATTCCAGTTAGTACGTATGGCTGTACCTATTATGTCGTTTAGTGAGCCGTATGACTGCTTGATTACGGGAGTTGGTGTGTTCATAGTGGAAAAGGCTTTTATTTTTTAACACTTTTCCATAGGCTATGGTTCTGGTATAAAACGGACTAAAACTCGCATACATAACCGGAACACACGTTTAAATGTACCGTAAGAGCAGGGACAGGCAGCCGTGAACGATAGATAAACGCTTCTGAGGAAGATATGAATTATTTGGCGATGAGGTCGTGGAGACGAGTTTCTATCTGTGCAACTGATTCGTCACGTGACACTATTTTACCGTCAGGCCCGATAAGAATATGGTGTGGTATACCGGAGAAGCCATAGATGTCGTAGGGGCGACGTTCCGTGTCGTACAGTACTGGCCACGTCACTTCAAAACGGTTTACAGCATTATAAGTGTCTTCGTGGCGGTCACGGACGGCTACACCCACGATATCGAGACCTTTGTTGTGCCAGTCGGCGTAGAGCTGACGCAAGGCCGGCATCTCCTTGATGCAGTAAGGACACCAGCTTGCCCAGAAATCTACAAGAGTGTAGCGTCCCGGTTTGACGAGTGAACTGAACGACTGTTTATTACCGTTCACGTCATTGCCTTCAAAATCAATGTAAGGCTGTCCGGGGGCTGTGGCGGCACGGAGTTTTGCAAAGTTGAGGTAGTGACTGGCGCGACGTGAATTAATGAATGAAGCCGGTGCTGAAGCCACAAGACTGTCTATGGCGGCCGGTTGGGCATATTTCATCCATTCTATGCCGAACCATTGACCGAGTGGACTTTCGGTGTCCTCATTGTATCTGTCAAGAGTGTAGCTGACGTAGGCCTCCATATCATCAAGGTTCTCGACTGAATCAAGAGAAGCCATCATCGAGATGAAGCGGTCATTGAGCGGAGTGCCCGAGGCCACACTCATCGAGTCGGTAAGCTGGGCTGTACCAGGCTCGATGACATAGTAGGCGCGTACACGACCGTCAATAACGACCTGTGTCAGCACCGGTGTGTCAGAATCAATCGGGTCACCGCTGAATGTGGCACTTCCTCCGGTTACGAGAGCGGTAGCGAGTGGTATCGAATCGAGAAAGCTGATAAGTTCTACAGTTTTGCCTTCGAATTTGTCAGAAAGTGATATGTCGAGACGAGCCTGCTGACGATGGCAGGCTACGCCGATGAGCAGGAGCAGACCTGCAGCGGCGGTAGTCAGTAAGGTTTTCATAAGGTAGGTGGTTCTAATTTTTAGGTGAAATATGGCAGGGGGCCGATAAGTAGCTCTTAAAAATTAAACGATACATGTTTTGAGGTAAAGTCATTGAATCCTGAACAATAAAACTTGTTATTTTTGGCCGCTTCGGACTTGTCATTCAGTCGAATAGCGGAGTATTCTCCTTCGCTCCGCATCCTAATCTCCTCAAAAAACTGCGTTTTATATGTTCATTAATTTTTAAGAGCTACTTATTTCCGCGAAATTAATAAAAAAGACGCGGCCATGAAATAGCCGCGTCTTTTTTCAGGTAGAAAATATTTACAAAACTCTCAGGTCATATAGTGCGTTCAACGTCCCATACAAAGGCGCGGAGACCGAGGCGTGGTTTGGCTTCATCGAGATGGCGTATGCGGGTAAGCAGCGGGTCTACCGCCTCATCAGCCACAAATGTTATGAGGGCTGAAGCGAGTGAAGGCCATGCGTGAGAACCGTAGTGAGGTTCGCCTTTTACGGAACCTCGGCCCTGTACGTTGCCGAAAGCGGTGAATCCGCGACAGTTTGACTTGTCAAGAGCTTCGATTACGGCCTCGTGGTGGGCCTGGTCGTATGCAATGAATACAGCTTTCATGATTGTTTTGCTTTACGAAGTTTGCGACGTGTGCGGCGTACTCCGTTACCTGCGAAGACGCAGTAAAGTACGGGTACGAACAGCAGCGTTAGGATTGTTGAGAATGTCAGACCGCCGATAACCGCTGTGCCCATCGGACGCCACATTTCGGCACCCTGACCTGTACCCATAGCCATAGGTACCATACCGAGAATAGTGGTGAGTGTGGTCATGACTACAGGACGCAGACGTGAGCGGCCGCCGTCGATAACGGCTGTGCGGATACCCATGCCGCGTTCACGGTTGAGTGTGATGTAATCAATGAGCACGATACCGTTCTTCACTACGATACCGATAAGCATGATGGCACCAATCATGGACATTACGTTGAGCGTGTGACCCGACAGCCAGAGTATGATGAACACACCCGAGAAGGCGAACAGCAGTGAGGTCATGATTATAGCCGGGTAGGTGAGTGATTCGAACTGGGCTGCCATCACAACGTACACAAGTATGATGATAAGTATACCGAGCATCATGAGGTCGCCGAATGAGTCCTGCTGGTCTTCGTAGCTACCCGACAGACCTATGATGATACCGGAAGGCAGGTGCATGTTGTCGATTTCAGCCTGTGCGTCTGCCACAACCTGACTCAGAGGTACACCATCGACTACAGCCGACACGGTGATAAGACGCTCACGGTCTTTACGCTCGATAGTAGGCGGAGTGAAGCGTTGCACCACTTTACCGAGTTCTTTAAGTTTCACACCCTTTCCGGCAGGAGTGTAAATTACGATGTTTTCAAGGTCTTCGATACTTGTACGGGCCTCGGGGTCGTACATAACCTTGATGTCGTATTCCTCGCCGTCCTCGCGGAACTGTGATGCTGTGGAGCCGTTAATACGGTTACGCAGATAGTAGGCTGCCGTCTGGAGGTTAAGACCGTACAGCGCCAGTTTCTCACGGTCAAAATCAACCTGATATTCCGGCTGATAGTCGGAACGTGATATGGTGATGTCGGCTGTACCTTCGATACCTGCAAGAATCTGCTTGAGGTCGCGTGCCACTGAGTCGGTGGTGTTGAAATCATAACCATAAATCTCGAAATCGACGGTGCTCTGTCCACCCATACCCTGATTACGTCCGCCGCCGATGTTGACCTGAGCTTTACGGAACTCCGGATAACCAAGCTCGATATCTTTACGCATCTGAGCTGCTATCTCCTTGATACCGCGTACGCGTTTGCCGGGGTCGGAGAGACGTATGTTCATGGATATAATGTGCGAACCACTCTCCGAGAGTGAGGCGTATGTATTGTCTGAGCTTGCCGGACCTACCGTGTAACTGATAGCTTCGATTTCGGGGTATTCGGTACGCCATTGAGCATCAAGGCGTGACATTGTCTCCTTGGCTATTTCAACACGTGTGCCTATAGGGAGCTGAAGGTCTACACCGAGTCGGCCGTTGTCAGCTGTCGGGAAGAACTCCGTACCTACAAACTTCATCAGGAACAGCGAGCCTACGAATGTGCCGAGACATATAATTATAGTCACAGTCTTATGTCCAACCACAAGGCGCAGCAACGAGGCGTAGGCGTTGTCGAAGCGGTCGAGTGCCTTCTCTATGGGTACATAGAGAGTGTTGTAGAGGCGTGAGTGGTGTGTGCTAAGACGTAGCCACTGGCTACAGAGCATAGGTGTGAGTGAGAGTGCGCAGGTGGTAGAGATAATCATCATGATTGTTACCATCCAGCCCAACTGACGGAAGAGCACACCCGTCATACCTGTTACAAGCGTAAGTGGGAAGAACACGGCTATCAGGGTCAGTGTCGATGCGATAACCGATATTGCCACCTCATTGGTGCCGTGTACGGCTGCCTGACGCGGGTCAGCACCGCGTTCTATGTGTGTGGTCACGTTCTCAAGTACCACAATGGCATCGTCGACCACCATACCGATAGATATAGAGAGTGCTGAGAGCGAAACGATGTTAAGCGAGTTGCCTGTAGCGAACAGATAGATGAACGATGCTATAAGCGATACCGGTATGGTAATGATAATGATGAGGGTTGCTCTCCAGCGTCCGAGGAAGATGAACACCACTATCATTACGAACAGCAGCGCGTAGAGCACCGTCTCTTCAAGAGAAGCGATAGTGTTGCGGATGTTGTCTGAGGTATCGACGATGACACCTATCTTGACGTCCGAAGGAAGGTTACGCTGAAGACGGGGAAGCATTTTCATAACCTTCTCGGAGATAGCCACCGAGTTGGCACCGCTCTGCTTCTGTATGATTATCATGGCACCGGCCTCACCGCCGATGTATGTCTCCTGTGTGCGCTCTTCAAGAGAGTCATCGACACGTGCCACGTCATGCAGATAGACTATTCGGCCGTTGTATGAACCCACAGGAAGGTTTGCGAGCTGTGACGAGTCGTCAAACTCACCCTGTACACGAAGAGCGTAGGTGTTAGAACCGACATCGAACGAACCGCCCGGTACGTTGCGGTTTTCGCTCTGTATGATTGCCGAAATGGTTTCTACCGAGAGGTTGTATGCTTCCAGACGGGCAGGATCCACATATACGTGAATCTCGCGCTTGGGTGCACCTGAGATTGATACCGAACCGACACCGTCGACACGTGCCAGCGGGTTGGCTATATTGTCGTCGAGTATCTTGTAGAGACCCGCCATACTCTCCTTGGCTGACACGGAGAGCAGACAGATAGGTATCATGTCGGTAGAGAACTTGAAGATAATAGGATTCTCACAGTCGTCGGGTAAGCTCGACTCTACCATGTCGAGCTTGTCTCGCACATCGTTCGTGAGCACATCTATGTCATAGCCGTATTCGAACTCAAGGGTTACGACTGATGTATTCTCGCGGCTCTGCGAGGTGATGTGCTTGAGGTGTTCGACTGAGTTGAGTGTATTCTCAAGAGGTTTTGTTACGTTCTGCTCTATATCCGATGCCGACGCTCCCGGGTATATGGTTATGACCATAATAGTATTGGTGTCAATGTCGGGATAGAGGTCAATTGGAAGTTTGGCCAGTGAGAAGAGTCCGAGTATGATGACTGTGATGAAGCACAGTGTGGTCATAATGGGACGCTTGACGGCCGCGCCGTATAGACTCATGATTATTTGAAGTGTGTGTTACGTGACGAAGGAAGTTAGAATATGTTTTTGTCCGTGCGGAGAAGGCGGAGTTACTTGTCGAGTATCTGCACTTCGATGCCGTCGGCAAGGCGGGACTGGTCGGTGACTACGGCAAGGTCGCCGTCGTTGAGGCCGTCAAGAATCTCGTAAGAGTCGCCGAGACGCTGGCCGAGTTCCACAAGACGATAGTTGACCTGTCCGTCTTTATAAACATAAACATAATGATTGCCTGAACCGGGCTGTTTGATGACGGCACGGTCGGGTACCACCACGTGTTCGGCCGTGCCGAGGTTGAGGCGTACTCGGCCGAACATACCGGGTAGTACTCGGTTGTCGGAGTTGGGGAGTGTTACTTCCACTCCGAATGTACGTGAGGCGGGATCAACTGTAGGCGATACGAGGCTGACACGTCCGTCGAACACTTCGCTGCCGTAGGTGTCGAATGTGACTGTTGCCGGCATACCGGTGTGTATCTTTGAATAGTCCGATTCGGTGACGTTGATTACAATCTTGACAGGCTGCACACGTGCCACTGTGAGCACGGGCAGAGCGCCGGTCATGTCGCCCGGGTCGTAGTTACGTGCAGTTACTATACCGTTGATAGGGGAGGTGAGCACTGTGTTTTCAGTGACATTACGCAGTGCGCGTTCGGCGTTGGCGAGAGTGTTGCGGGCGTTTGTGAGCTGCAGTTCCATCTGGTCAAGACTCTGGCGTGTGCCACCACCGATATTGAACAGTTCGAGAGCTCGGTCATAGTCGCGCTGCACATTGGCAAGAGCCGCTTTGGCATTGTCTACCTGCAGCTGATAGGAGGTGATATTGACATCATCGAGCACTACAAGACGCTGCCCTTTTGAGACCCGCATACCTTCGTCGACGAAAATCTCCTTGATACGGTTCGACATATTGGCCGAGATGTTATTGACGATTTCCGGTTCTACGGTGGCTGTGTAGACACCATTCTGGTCTACTTGCCGTGAGTGTACGGCTTCGACTCTGACCAGGGGACGCTGGTCGGCGTTTTCCTCATCAGCCTTGTCTGACTTGCCCCCCGAGCAGGCCGTGAGCACGGTAAGCATTGAGGCTGCCAGAGCGCTATATACGAAACTTTTCATGATTCTTTGTAGGTTTTATGTTAGTGTGTGGAATGTCTGATTTATATCCGTCGCCCGGTTGTTATTCTTTGCCGAGAAGCAGATCAAGTTCAGCTGTCGAGATGAGATATGTGTGAATAGCCTGATAATATACTAATTGTGCTGTGGTGTTGGCAAGCTCGCTGTCGCGCAGGTCAAGATATGTTGCCGCACCTATCTCAAAGCTTTTCTGCATTATGTCGTAGGCTTTGGCTGCCTGACGCATACCTTCGGCCGAGGTGTCTATCTGACGTGCCTGATGGTCGATGTTGTCAAGCGCGAGTTCTACCTGCATATTGAGTGTGTTGATTAGGTTTTCACGCTGCAGAGCTAACTGTTTGGTCTGTACCTGTGCCTGACGCAGAGCATAATAGCGGGAGCCGCCGGCGAAAATCGGTATCTGGAGCGCCACACCTACATTACTGTAAGGGTTAAACTGCTGATTGCGCAGGGCGTTGCCGTTGCTCAGTGACATCCAGCTGATGTTGAAGGTAGCTGCAAGGGTAGGCACCCATGCAAGTTTACGCAGAGCTACGTTCTGTGCGGCCATACGAGCCTGAAGGTCGAGGGAGCGCAGTGACGAGTTGTCGGTAAGCGAGCGGTCTACAGCCGAAGTCTTTACTATCATGTCGGCGCGCATGTCATCGAGTGTCACAGTGGGTTCGATATCTACACGGCTGTCGATACCCATCAGTACGAGCAGCTGCAGTTTGCATTGGCGTATGGCTATGTCGGCCTGCAGCAGTTCCGGTTCAACATTTTTTACCTGTACCGAAGAGCGCAGCACATCATATTCCGAGGCTGTACCGGCCTGAAACTTCTTTTCGAACAGTTCGGCATTGAATAGAGCCACTTCATAGTTCTGTTTGATGACTCGTTGCGAGGCAAGTGCAAGCATAAGGCTGTAATATGCCTGGCGCACCTGACTGGCCAGATTGAGCCGTGATGAACGTGCCGATTCAAGGCTGGCGAGAATCTGAGTGTCTGAGATTTTAATAGATTTCCACAGCTGGGCCGAGACAAGAGGCATGGAGGCCGAGAACCCGAAATTCCATGAGTTGTCCGAACCCATCTTGATTGACTGGCTTTCTCCTCCCATGTTCATACGGATAGTCTGCAATTCGATAGAACGCTGGTAGCTTCCCGTGAAGTCGATGGTCGGGAATAGAGCAGCAAGAGTCTCGCGCTTGGAGTAGTCGGTACGGGTGACCTCCATGTCTGCGACACGCACCGTAGGATTATCCTGCAGCGCTATGTCGAGACACTCCCGTAGCGACAGACGCAGCGTGCGGCCCTCAGTGGCGGCAGCGCTGTCTCCGGCCGCTCTCACGGGTACGCAGAGACCTGCGAACATAATCACGACCGTTAGTAAGTGCTTGAATGACATTGTGGTTTAATGAAAATAAATGGTTCTGATAAATTGTTTTATGTTGTTTCGTTTCATTCAGACTGTATGTGTGCCTTATGTCGTCAGGCGGTACAGACTCACATGTCAGGTACGAGGAGATTCAGTTTAGCCATACCCTCAGGGGTAGCTATGCTGTGCAACAGTCCCATTGAGATGGTATCGTATGCCTCAACAAGAGTTATATCCGGCGGGAACACCTCTTCCATACGTTTGAGGCTTTCCATCTGTACTTTCATCAGGCGGTTCAGTACTCGGTAATTGACGCCGGGACGGAACATACCTTGTTCCACACCTTTGTTGAATACCGTCAGCATAGCCTCTTCATGCTCCTTATGGAGATGATCATAAGTGTCACGCACTTTATGGTAGATGTTATCCATGTCACGGAAGAAACGCGGACTTGTACGCGCCATAAGGTCACGTTGTTTCCTGAAAATTCTTGTCAGGGCCACAAGCACATCGGGCGATGAATTGAATATCTCACGATAGAGAGCATGATGTTTATGCATGTCATAGGCTACGACATCTATTATCATGTCTTCCTTGCTGCCGAAAATCTCGTACAGAGTACGCTTGCTCATCTGTAATTTTGCTGCCACATAATCCATTGTGGCAGCTTTAGGACCCTGTGTGTAAATGATGTCCATTATAGATTCGGCAAGAGCCGCGTATGTATCGGGGGGAAGAGTGTCTTTGTGCATGTGTGAAGGGTGGGTTTTCGTGGGCAAAATTATATAAAAAACCGAAAACTAAAAAATAGTTTTCGGTTTTTTATATAGCTTGATAGAAATTAAGATGGCTATCTCTGTAGCGTCTTTCTGCAACGTTTCAGACGAGGGCAGGCTCGGCTATGGCGAACTTCTTGCGTAGGTTGACGAGCATGTCGCGTGTCATGGCATCGAGGTCATACTCGGGCTTCCAGTCCCATTCGGCACGTGCGCAGGAGTCATCGAGGCTGTCGGGCCATGAGTCGGCTATAGCCTGACGCAGCGGGTCAAGCTCGTAAGTCATCTTGAAGTCGGGTACATACTCTTTTATCTTGTTGTAGATGATTTCCGGGTCGAAGCTCATCGAAGCAATGTTGAAAGAGTTGCGGTGTACGAGACGTGTGGGGTCGGCTTCCATGATTTCTATAGCGGCACGCAGAGCATCGGGCATATACATCATGTCCATGAATGTGCCGGGCTTCAGAGGGCATTTGAAGTCCTGTCCCTTGACTGCCGAATAGTAGATGTCAACGGCATAGTCGGTAGTGCCGCCTCCCGGAGGAGCTACGTATGATATAAGACCGGGGAAACGTACCGAACGGGTGTCGACACCGAAGCGACGTGCGTAGTAGTCGCTGAGCATCTCACCTGTCACTTTAGTCACACCGTAGATGGTGTCGGGACGCTGTATGGTATCTTGCGGAGTCTTTACGTGAGGAGTAGATTTGCCGAACGAACCGATAGAGCTGGGAGTGAAGACGGCACAGCCTTTCTCACGGGCTACTTCGAGAGTATTGTAAAGACCTCCGACACCTATCTTCCATGCAAGCTGGGGACGTGACTCAGCTACTGCGCTCAGCAGGGCGGCGAGGTTGTAGATTGTGTCGACGTTATATTTGGACACAGCATCAGCTATCTGCTGAGGGTTGGTTATGTCGACGATTTCCGACGGCCCGCTCTCAAGCAGCTCACCCTTAGGTTCGGCTCCGGGTATGTAGCCGGCTACGACATTACCCCCGGGGTATTCACGACGCAGGCGCATTGTAAGCTCGGATCCAATCTGGCCGGTAGCGCCTATAATTAGAATATTTTTCATGATAGAGTCAGGTTTTGACTATGGGTATACTTATTTTTTTGCAAATTTAATGCTTCACTCTGATAATACCATATATCGTGAGTGTTTTTTTGTAGCAATTTTTTTTCGTTTACACTTGCTGAGGTATGATAGAAAAACATTAACTTTGGGCAATAAAACATCTGACGGCCGTGAGCGGCACACTTTGTGCCGTGCGGTTCGCCTATAAATCTAATATTATGTATACGAAATTCAAAGAACATCTCACCAAAGAGCTGCAGGACATCAAGGATGCCGGCCTGTATAAGAACGAACGTGTTATCACCACTCCCCAGAAGGCAGACATCAACGTAGAGAATACCGAAGGCGAAGTGCTTAACTTCTGTGCTAACAACTATCTCGGTCTTGCCGACAACAAGCGTCTCATAGAGGCTGCAAAGAAGGCTATGGACGAGCGCGGCTACGGTATGTCATCGGTACGTTTCATCTGCGGTACTCAGGATATGCACAAAGAGCTTGAGAAAGCTATCAGTGACTATTTCAAGACTGAGGACACTATACTCTATGCCGCTTGCTTTGATGCCAACGGCGGTCTGTTCGAACCTCTGTTTACCGAACAGGATGCTATCATCTCCGATTCGCTCAACCATGCTTCTATCATCGACGGTGTACGTCTCTGCAAGGCTAAGCGTTACCGTTATGCCAATGCTGACATGGCCGATCTGGAGCGTTGTCTCAAAGAGGCTGATGAGGCCGGTTGCCGTTATAAGATTATAGCTACTGACGGTGTATTCTCTATGGATGGCAACGTTGCTCCTATGGATAAGATATGTGAACTGGCTGAAAAGTACGGCGCTCTCGTTATGGTAGACGAAAGCCATTCTGCCGGTGTTGTTGGTCCGACAGGTCACGGTGTCGCAGAGCAGTTTGACTGCTACGGTAAGATTGACATTTTCACCGGTACTCTCGGCAAGGCTTTCGGCGGTGCTATGGGTGGCTTTACCACCGGCCCGAAGGAGGTAATCGATATGCTGCGTCAGCGTTCGCGTCCTTATCTGTTCTCCAACTCTGTCGCTCCCTCGATAGTAGGTGCTTCTATCGAGATGTTTAAGATGCTCGGCGAGAACAATGACCTGCACGATAAACTCATGGAGAATGTAAACTACTTCCGCGACAAGATGCTGGAGGCCGGTTTCGACATCAAGCCTACTCAGAGTGCTATATGCGCTGTGATGCTCTATGATGCCAAGCTGTCGCAGGAGTTTGCCGCCGAAATGCAGAAAGAGGGTATCTATGTCACCGGTTTCTACTATCCCGTAGTGCCGAAAGGACAGGCCCGTATCCGCGTACAGCTGTCAGCCGGCCACAACCGCGAACAGCTCGACCGTGCTATCGCCGCCTTCATCAAGGTCGGCAAGAAGCTCGGTGTGCTCAAGGACTGATGATAGACTGAGACAATAGACTGAGACAATAGGAATTGAGGTATAGGAATTATAAGATTTATAAATCGTACGAGAGATATAAATCTTATAAAGAAAAGATATAAATCTTATAAAACTTATATGATTTATAAATCTTATAATTCCTATAAACCTTATAAGATTTATAACAACTTACTACAAGTAATAACCATAAAAAACATGAATAACATGAGTGAGTTTCTCAAAATTGCAGGAGATTACACCGATTGGAACGTCTATAAAAAGTCCGTTATAATCTGCGACGTTACAGAATTATTCATAAACAGAGCTTTGCCTGCTGGAACTCGTACCGTTGATCAGATGCGTCAGGCCGCCCGTTCTTGCAAACAGAATATAGTTGAGGGGATAAGTGATGCTACCGTTTCGGCCGAGATTTGCATCAAGTTGCTTGGGATAGCACGTGGGTCTATAAGAGAACTATTAGAAGATTACAACGATTATCTGCGTCAGCATCAGCTGACAATATGGCCGAAAGACGATGAGCGTACACGTATAACCCGTGAGTATTGCTTCAATAATGATGACCCGCAGGTATTTACTGAAAAGTGCCGTGAACGCAGCGACGAGACTGTAGCCAATATAATGATAACTCAAATCAGACAACTTGACGCCATGCTCGCCAAAGTACTCAAAAAAATCGAGGCCGAATTCATTGAGTCAGGTGGTATAAAGGAAGCAATGTCGAGAGCACGGCGACAGAACCGAGGCTTTTAAAAGAGATAGCCGGCACGGAAAAGAGATAGCCGGCTCGAAAATCAGTGATTTATAAGAATTATAAGTCTTATAAATCCTATAAGAATTTATAAATCCTATAAAATTTATAAAACTTATAAGACTTATAATGCTAAGACTTATAATTCTTATAACACTCAATCCGGAAAGTCCACACTAAGACCTAACTGAAGGCGTCCCGGATTGATAGGGTAGTGCGGCAAAGAGAAATAATCCTTAGAGAACATGCCCTGATTTACGTGACTGTACATGACGTAAAAACGTACCTTGTAGAGTCGTGCTGTCACGTAGGCGTTACAGAGGGGATAGTTGCCGACTTTGATACGGGCTTCCGATGGATTCTGTACGTGGAACGTCATTGTAGCCGGCTGATACTCCAGACCGTAATAAGAAGTGTAGTAGTCGCAGTCGAGACCTATCAGCAGTCGCAGTACTCTGAAAGCGCGGAAGTCGATATACATATTGCTGTATACCGTCAGTGCCGGCAGCGGCAGTACATCGGCATTGGCTGTAGCCTGATATGTAATTGAATTGTCCCAATGCCATATACCGGCCTTGAATTTCTGTGACAGTGAGGCGGAGAATACTTGTATGCTCCCGCCATATTGTGCAGGAAGAGAATTGGCGTCGAAGTAGACTCGGTTCTGCAGATTGGCCACACGTGCCGACAGTATGGTGCGTGTCCAGGGTATTGTGAGATGACCGCCGATTTCTACAGTGCGTTCCTTACCGAAATCATTGTCCCATGCGAAATGATTGGATATATAGTGCCGCAGCAGATAGGAGGGTTTAAGATTGCGTAGAGCGGCGTCGGCAGCTATCTCAACGGTATCTCCGAAAAGACGGAAACGTGTCGATATTTCACCATTCAGGTCAATGTCGCCGGCCATATCGCCTGTTATTCCGAACCGTGCGTCAGCATTATATCGTATTATTGAACCACGTGTGCGCGATAGACGTCCGCCGACTACGATACTGTTGAGCGTGGTTTTGGGGGCCACGTTAAATCCGGCCGGTAGTGGTGTGAGCTGCTCTATTTGTTCGTCGGTAAGTTCGGGCAACTCGAAATCCGTGCTCTGGCGGAAATGTCTTGTCACCCATGAGGCATAAGCCGACAGACCGAATTGCATCCACTTCTTGAAACCCTCTATCATCTCAAACCCGACTGAGTTGGTGAGCGACCAGTAACGCTGATCCTCATCAGTGCGTGACGGGTCAAGATAGAAATTCTCCCAGAAATCGTGTGCTTGTGTCGAGTTGGTATTGATGAAGAAATGGTGACGCTTGCGATAGTCGAGCGAGTAGATAAAGCGTGTCACCGGCACATAGCGCTGGCGTGTAAGCGTATCATTAACCTGCTCATCTTCCCAGAAGCCGACTTTCCATGCGTGAGTCATCAGAAAGTTAGCGCCGTTCACACGGTTATGTGCTGTCGACAGACGTGTGGGTATACTCTTTGCCTCGATTTTATCGACACCTCCCTGAAGTTCTGCCGGGTCGGTGATATAAAGGTCATCGGTAATACCGCCATTCTCCTTATTAAGGAAATTGAACTGCTGGAATATACCCTGAAACTCATAACGGTCGCCTAAATAATAGGCATTCAGACCGACCGAGAAGTCTTTTGTAGCCTGATTCTCATAACAGCCTTTTGAGTACAGATAGTCCATCGAAGCGCCTACTCCGATACGTCTGTTGACATTACCCGCGAAGTCAGCCTGCAGACGGTCGGTCTTATTTTGGCGTCCGCCTCCGAAGTTATACTGTACCACCGTGTTGGGCTGGTAGACGTTGAAGAGTCGCTGAGTACGCAGTGACGGTAGCCAGCGGGCGAGAGCATCGTCAAAAAAGAATGTCTCCTGCGGTGTGCGTCCGAAGAAGAGCATGTTTATACCTTCGGCACCCAAGTTGCCGGTGGTAGCCCACGCATCACTGCCCATAGCGGGAAGGTTACGTTGCTGATAGTTATAGGTCAGTGTGTCGATAGTGTTATCGACATGCAGGCCGAGAGGTGTGGTGAGAGTCCATGAATTGCCGGGCTTATATTGGGGCTGGCCGTTGGTACCTGCAGGTACTCCGGAAGGTGTTGTACTGCCGGCACGGTTTCCCGGTGTCTGTGCTGCGGCCCACAGCACTCCACACAGCCACAAAGCACAGGTCAAGACTAAACGAAATCGAATCATGAGTGCGAAGTTACGAAATCTCGCTTGATATTCGCTTGTCGGCGTCCAAGAAAGTTAACCTTTCACAGAGGAAATAAATGTTCCGAAAGCGTTTTAATAATAGACGATACTGTCAGCAACACATAAAATAATACTTAATATGGAAAACATAGAGAATATAGATAAGGAATATAATCCTGAATTTATGGACCTTGCAGCGCGCCTGTCAGTTGAGAATATTGATAAAGGCGGCGGTCCGTTCGGAGCTGTAATAGTACGTGACGGCGAAATTGTGGCTACCGGCGTAAATTCCGTCACCCGTGACAATGACCCCACAGCCCACGCCGAGATTTCCGCCATACGAGCCGCCTGTCGTAAGTTACAGAATTTTCAATTGCGCGACTGCGTTGTGTACAGCAGTTGCGAACCGTGCCCGATGTGCCTTAGCGCCCTATATTGGGCCGGCGTCAAGAAGATATACTACGGCAACACCAAAGAAGACGCCGCCGCTATCGACTTCTCCGACAAATTCATCTACGACGAAATGGATCGCAACCCCCACGAACGCTACGTCCCCGGCATACGTGTCGCCAACAGCGCCACAATCCGCGCCTTCGAGAAGTGGGCTTCCGACCCCGATAAGATAAAGTATTAATATTTATGGGATATTTTCAGTAATTTTACAGTATTGAATCCTTTAGGATTTCAAATAATCTAAACGAGAGACAACAGATGAAAAATTAATCTTGTTAGATGAGGAAATCGACAAGGTACTTGATTATAAAGTCAAAAAACGTATCGAAAAAATGTTTTTGATATTATCCCCGATGGCATAATTATCTACAGTACAGACGGGGATTATGAGAAACAGAAAGTCGCATACGCAAGAGAGTGTGCAGTATTTGACTATGATGCAGATTTCTCCCGTGTTATAAAAGCAGTCAAGTTTAAGATTGAAGAAGGTGGTTTATATGCCATCGAATGTCTGAGTGATGAAGAGGATGAGATATTGGAATGTTTTTGGAATCTGGATTATTTCCCGGCAGATTATCAGGCTTTATCGAGTATGTTAGTCGAATATCCTTTAGGCAATCATTCAGAGGTGGATAATGTCATCCTTATCCATAAATATGAAGTAGAAGAGGAGTATGAGGAAGATTAATATCAATATCCTCAAGTGTTTGCCCAATTAAAGAAAATACATAGAACAGCAAAAAATGTGATAATTCAATTGGACGTTGGTTGCTGCTAACAAAGTATTCCAAGAGAACACCCCCTCAAAACGGTGTTCTCTTTTTGCATATTATAAAATCGCTCCGCTATATAATGGTAATTCTTCTTCTTTCCTATCACTGCTAAAAGAAGATACTTATAAAAACGATCTTAATTTGGTGGTACCCTAAGTGATAAGAACCTCATACGCCTTTTCAGTGTCGATTATGAAAAGAATTGCTCTACTAATCTCCCGATGACCTCTTAATCTTAAGATCAAGTAATCTTCCTAATATCCTATCAAATCTTAATAAGGATTCTTTGTAAGAGTCGTACCTCCAGATAAAGGTGTTACTATTATACTTATCATTTAATTCCTCAGATATATAAAAGTCATTTTTGATAATTTCTGGAATCTTTCGCCTTCCTTTTGTCTCAATTTGGCAGTAGTTACTCTTAGCGTCACTATCGTAATCTAAAATAACATTAATAACCGTTCCATTAAAGTCGAGTTCACAATAAAAGTAATAGTCTTTATTATCTTCATGGGTAAGATGAACATGGTATTTGTTACGTATCTCATTAATATATTCTTTAATTTTTTCCCAATAAAGTTTATTTAACTGTGAACTAAGCTCATCAGTATCTTTCTTTTTGTCTTCAATTAATGATAATTGTTCTACAATATCATGTTCTTTCAGTTTTAGTAGTTTACTTAAAAGTTTTTGTATATCCATGTTGTACTTGTCTTTTTCACGAGTTTGATATAAAAAGTTTAAAAAATCCACAAACTGTAATGTTGCTGATGTCAAAACATACTGTTTGCGGAGTTCATCTTCAGGAATAGATAGGGCATTATTTACTATGCAGTTGTAAAGCCATTTAGATAATTCATTGTGAATGAAAATTGTCCGTGACTCAAAAAGTTCTCTCAATAATTCGCAACGTTTACAAAAATCTTCCTGCTGATAATCTTCAGAATCACATCTACAGGTATAAGAATTTCTTCTACATTTACGGCATTGATTAGTAGATTGCCAGTCAACAGGGAGTCTCCATACAGAATCCTTAATGTATTTGTGAGAAATATTGTCTTTCGGTAATATAACAATAAAGATTTGTTCATCAGAATAACCTTCAATCCGCATTCTGGCTATATAGCGAGCCAATTGATTTAATTGAAAATCTGCTCCCTTTAGCTTATTCTCGATGATTATAACATATTTTTTATCCCTAATCAATATGTCTATATTCTTGTATTCGTGATTTCTATCAATGATGGGATTGTCAATCCAGTCCAATTTAAAACCTATTTTTTCTTGCAGAAATGTTCTTGCAAATGATTCAAAGAATGGATGACGACCTTCATAAGTGTAAGCAAAGATATGACGGAGTATCCAACTGGTTATAGGTTCACGGCTATTGTAGTATTCGAGATAGTTAATAGCAAATGGTGACTTGTCTGGGTGACTTTCCTCTTAACTTTGCAAACTTTCTGATAGGTACAGAACGTCTTTGTACACTTGTAAAGTGTAAGACCCTATCATTTCTACCAATTCCAATATATGTTTTAATTCCTTCGACATAGTTTAAGACTATGACTTAGCACTGTTAGAATTTACCAAACCATTGTTTTAGAAAACTCGTATATTTTACCGTAAAGAGATTATTTGCTTTTTCAATAATGTCGATTTATCCAACTCTCTTAATAAGAGATAATATTATATCTGCAAATGTATAAAAAAAGATTGATATATAGAGCTTTTGATAACTAAAAAAATTGATTAGAAGATTATTGGAATGACTTATTTTAGAAATTGTTTTATAAAAGTATGTATTATATTCTTATAAGTATCTACAAAACAGGTATTTATGATTTATCCAACTCTCTTATTAAGAGAACTGAAATTAATTCTTTTTTACAGAGAGAATGTTATGGGTTAATTACCACGATAAATCACCTACAGGTGATTCTTTGATTGTCTAATTGCTGTATAATCTAATAGAATCAGATATGAAGAGTATATTTTTATTATGTATGGTTGGAATGTGTTGGCACCCTTTGTTAGCACATAAGTATCACGATGGAAGTACAATAATTTTAAATTTATTTTCTTCCGTTTCATCGTCTCTTGTATCAGATTTAAATGATACAAGTGTCTCCGAATTAGATGTTCTTGAAAGAGCTAACAAAGCTCGTAAAGCTCATGAATATGAAAAGGCTTATCATCTATATCTGAGTATATCTACTAACAAAGAGGCACAATATCAGATAGGTGTTATGTATTTTCAAGGACGCGGTGTTCCGCAATCCTATTCCGAAGCTGAGAAATGGTGGCGAAAGGCTGCTGGACAGGGTAATGCTGATGCTCAGTATGATCTCGGTAAATTGTATTTATATGGTTTTGGTGTTCCGCAATCATATTCCGAAGCTACGAAATATTATCTTAAAGCAGCGGAAGGAGGTTCTGTTCTTGCTCAGCACGATATAGGTGTCATGTATTTTGAGGGGGACCATGTTCCGCAATCCTATTCCGAAGCTGAGAAATGGTGGCGAAAAGCTGCTGAACAGGGTTATGCTGCATCTCAGCACAATCTCGGTGGTCTGTATTTTAAAGGCTGGGGTGTTCCGCAATCCTATTCCGAAGCTGAGAAATGGTGGCGAAAAGCTGCTGGACAAGGTTATATCGAGGCCCAAAAAGGTCTTTTACTCTTAAAGCATCGTTAAGATAGCTTTGTGCATAAAAGAATAGATACGAATAGGGAAATGGTACATAGGCTTCTAATATTCTCATATTTCTTGTAAACTTTAGTTTATCTGTATTAACACCTATTTTTGAGGCCGCCTATTTTTACTCCATAAACTCGATCTCCTTGTAGGTTATAATAGTCTGTCCATTCTGAATTAATTAAATGAGGTTGTGTCGTAATATACAACCTCTTTTAGTTAACATTGAATATTTTATGTAATATGCTGTTGATTAGCTAAATATCTAATTGTGACATTACTTCCAAATTTTATGGAAAATTTAATCAATTATTCTTATTGATGAGGTTGACAATGACTTTTACCATTGTATCTTTTTCTTCTGTGCGGCTTTCGGCTATCATCAGGGTGAGGGCGACAATGGTATTGTCAGCGATGCGCTTGGAGCCGTCCTCATTGTAGAGAATGTCGTTGCCGTTGAGAAACCATAGGAAGAGGGTAGCGGCAATGCGTTTGTTGCCGTCACTGAAAGAGTGATTTTTCGTGACAAGGTAAAGAAGCATTGCTGCTTTCTCTTCAACTGAAGGGTAGAGATCAACGCCTCCAAATGTCTGATAGATCTGACCTATCGAGCTTTTGAAGGAATCATCTTTTTCATTACCGAAGAGGGTACTTCCGCCAAATTTATCGTGTAATTCGCGTATTACTTGCATCGCATTTTCGTAAGTTGCATGGAAAACTTCTTTGCCGGTGGTGTCCTCTATCTTCAACTCCTGATAGTCGTAACGATCCAGAGTGTCGAGAGCGTATGTATAATCTACCACGACATCGAGCAATGAGCGGCTATCCTCGGTCAGCTTTTCCTGATTCTGAATGGTACGTCCCAAAACCTTTACTAATTGACTCAGTTCGTCATATTTCTGTGCCGCTACACGCTCATTAATAGCGTAGCCTTGCAGAAGATACTGTTTCAAGATTTTATTAGCCCATATACGAAATGCTGTGGCATTCTTTGAATTAACACGATAGCCGACTGAAAGTATTGCGTCTAGATTATAATGATCAACGACTTCTACCGACGAACCACGAAAACCACGATTCACGACTGTTTCCATTTTGGAAATAGTCGTATCTCGTTCCAATTCTCCGGACTCAAATATATTCTTCAAATGTTTTGAGATGGCCGGTACTTTTGTGCCGAATAGCTCTGCAATCTGACGCTGTGTGAGCCAGATTGTTTCGCCATGTACAGTCACATCCAACTGAGTTTCTCCATTTGGAGTCTTGTATATTACAAGCTTTGTTTCGTTATTCATTCCCATGATGCAAAATTAATGAAAATACTGAGATTACGACATTTTAGGTTTTTATATCATCAAAAGACATAAGATTTATTATCATCCGTTGGTAATTTATCTATCTCGTCAGTTCTTTCATAGAAAGATAGTTTGATGTAGTCCATAAAAGTCTTTTATATTTTGTAGTGACTGATGCGTATCATTTGGATAATTGTGTGTAGGTCTTTATTTAAAGAACTAACCGTCTCTAAACTTCACAATGGTGAGGAAGGGCTTATTCTAAAGGTACGGACTCCGTAACTTTGAGCAGGCTGGATTGGATAAGATTCAGGCTAAAATCAATCGAAGATACCAATAAAAATTAAATTTTTATCTTCGATTTAAACTTTGAATCGAAAAAGTTCGTAAATTCGCGCCGACAGTTGATTCCGCTGTGTATAATTAAATCCAATAGAAGTTTTATTTTGTACGCAATTAATTCGATTACGAAATTTTTGATATATGTATGAAGAGGAGAAGTATATTTTTACTGTTTATGGTCGGTATAGCGTTGAACTTGATAACGGCTTTCGGGTATCAGGAGAAGATGGTGATAAATACTGGTTCGTTGACTGATGCTTTCTTGCCTGTGGTGGAGGTTGATACTACCGAAGGACCGGATGTAGACCTTGTATTGATGAGAGTAAGTGATGCTTTTGAAGCAGGTGAGTATGAGAAAGTTTGTAGTCTTCTTTTTACTATCGCTGACAATAAGAGGGCACAGTATAATATTGGTATTATGTATTATGACGGTTTAGGTGTACCTCGGTCATACACCGAAGCTGCCAAGTGGTATCGGAAGGCTGCCGAACAGGGTCATGCGAAAGCTCAGAATCATCTCGGTATGCTGTACGAGTTAGGAAATGGTGTGGAGCAGTCGTATGAGGAAGCTGCGCGGTGGTACCGTAAAGCTGCTGAACAAGGGGACCCGATTGCTCAGAATAATATAGGTATGTTGTATGCAAGCGGAAATGGTGTGGAACAGTCATACACCGAGGCAAGGGATTGGTGGCTTAAAGCGGCAGCTCAAGATTGTGGGGATGCTGAGAATAATATAGGAGTATTGTACTTTAATGGGGCCGGAGTGCCGCAGTCGTACGAGGAGGCGATGAAATGGTTTTTGAAAGCAGCTGAAAAGAATAATACCCAAGCTCAATACCATCTCGGTATGATATACTACAATGGTCTTGATGTGATTAAATCGTATATAGAGGCAGCTAAATGGTTTCGTAAAGCGGCAGAATTGGGTCAGGCGGATTCTCAATATGTCATAGGGTGTATGTATTATAATGGTGAAGGCGTTCCGGAATCTGAGGCTGAAGCGAAAAAATGGCTTACTAAAGCGGCTGAGCAGGGTCAGTCTTTCGCACAGGAGCTTTTGGTACGATTTGGTTGGAATTAAAGAAAAGAGGCAGTGGGAAGTATTAGCATGAGCCATGCTAATACTTCCCACTGCCTCAAATTCTTACTATATGACTATTAGCCCTGATGTGCGGGACGCAGCAGGTCGTTGACTGTCTTGACGGGGTTGAAGGTCTCTATGGGTACCTCGACGAGGATGGTGTTCCAGTCGCTCATTGCACCGTTCCAGAGACCGGGTAGCTCAAGAGCTTTGATTTCGACACCTTCGCGGCTCTTGATAGAGATGAAGCCGGTAGCTTTATCGACATAATCAGGCAGATTGAATTTGTTGCCCTTGTAGTCGCGTGTGGTGCATACGAGGTCTACTGGGTTGAAGTGAGTGGCCTCCTTGAGCATCTTCATAGCCTCGGGGTTGGCGGGGTCAATCTGAGTTGATTCAAGTATCTGAGGACTTACCGTACCGTCGGGATTGTAGGTAAGGAACGGGCCACCGCCGGGTTCGCCCTGATTCTTCACCATACCGCACACACGCAGAGGACGGTTAAGTTTGGCGAAGATATAAGAAGCCTTCTCGTCGGGAGTCATCTGGTCGCAGTGGTCATTGGTGATGCAGAGCACGCGACGTACGAAGTTAAGCATTTCGTTGAGTTCCTTCTCGGTAGGTGTACCTTTCTGCAGACGGTGGCAGTACTCGTCAATTTTGATTTTGGTACTTACCAAAATACCTCCGATTACCTTCTTGAAATGTATTGTGGGACGGCGCAGTGAATCGGGCACTACGTTGTCGATGTTCTTGATAAATACAACGTCGGCATTGAGGTCATTGAGGTTTTCGATAAGCGCACCGTGACCGCCGGGACGGAAGAAGAGTTTACCGTTCTCACGATAGGGAGTGCCGTCCATGTTGGCAGCCACTGTGTCGGTCGAAGGTTTCTGTACGCTCATTGTCACGTCATAGTTGACACCGTATTTGTGTTCCAGCACACCTTTTGCCTCCTCAATCTTGGCCTGTACCAAAGGTATGTGGTCTTCGCTGACGGTAAAGTGTACATGTACGTTACCGTCTTTACCGGCTGCATACTGAGCGCCTTCAGCCAGATGTTCCTCAATGGCAGTGCGGGCGTCACCCTGTACCTTATGGAACTGCAGCAGAGCCTTGGGCAGCTGACCGTAGTTGAGACCTTCAGCTGTAATCAGTGTCTCGGCTACATCTTTGAAACGTTTGTCCTTGATGAGCGAGTCAATGCTCAGACCATGAAGCTGCAGAGCCGTGAAGTTGAGACGGGGGAAGAACGCAAACTCTTCGATATGATCGAAGAATTTCTTTATGAAATCATTGTCAGGCTTGTTCTTCTTGCCGTTGATGAAAGCGAAGACATCTTTAAACATACGAGAGGCAGCGCCGCTGGCAGGCACCATCTTTACGATAGTGTGGCCCTGAGCCAGATACTTGTCCCAGATGTCGATGCTCTGTTGCTGCATCTCGGGCGAGAGAGCTGAAATACCGTGTCCTACGGTAGCGGGAGCATATATTTTAAGGAAGGGGAAACCTTCGGTAAGCATGCGGAGTTCTTCCTGGAGTTTTTCGGCCGATATACCTTTCTCGTTAAGGGTGGCCTGGTCATTGGGTTGGAGGTTCATAATATATCTGATTCGTTAAGTTACGATTGGTCTTTTTACTTTGTTTGGGTATCGCTATCTTCAAGACGCATACGGAAGAGAGATATTTTGCGGTTCAGTAATTTCACCTGCATTTCGAGTCGTTCGGCAGTAGACTGTGCGTTATAGAGGCGCCATGTTTCAGCTATTGCTTTCTGACGGGCGGCAGGCAGAGTCACAGTCGAGGCCACACGACCCGAAGGCTGGATAAACTCTATCTTCACTTTGCCTTCGGGGGCTAAGGCTATGAGGCGTCCCACCGAGTCGGCGGCGGTACCGCTGAAAGCTACGGTATTATAGCCTGAATGACGGTAGTTGAGCGCCTGATCATGTGGCACGACTGCGGTGGAAGTCGACCCTTCGGGAGTCACGGCACGCAGACGGCAGTAAGTGTTGCCGCTAAGAGCCGAGAGCAGTTCGAAACCCTCCCCTTCGGTGATACGTGCCGCCAGTCCGGTTGAGGTAAGCGGTAATTGTCCGGCAAGAGAGTTGGCCAGAGTGTAACCCTCGACCTCACGCGGATTACTGATATGTCTGAAGCCCTGCAGCATGTTACCCACAGCACTGTGCAGTGAGTCGATGCGTGTCTGGACGGCCGTTATTTCGGTCTCGGTATTCTTAATGGAATCTCCTAACGACAGTATCCAGTTTCTGTGTTCGGAAGGGACATCTTTTTTAGTCTGTCCACCCGAACAGCCGACGGCTAAAGCTGTGCAGAATGCGGCTGTGGCTATAAGCGGCAGATGTCTGTGTCTTGACATTGGCGTGAATGGGATTGATTGATTTTAGATATTCTCTTAGATACGTTCCACCGACTTTACGCCTTTGACAGTCTTGATTTTCTTGACTATGGCGTTGAGCTGACGCTGGTCGGTGACTGTAACCACAAGCACACCCTGAAACATTCCGTCATGGCTGTCTACCGATATGTTACGGAGGTTAGCACCAGATTCTTTTGAAATCAGCGATGTGATATTGGTCACGATACCTATGTCGTCGATACCGACTATACGGAGAGTTGCAGGCAGACTGTCACCGGTGTGGCCGCTCCAGTCCACACGTATCAGACGGTAAGGATAGCGCTCGCGTATGTTGGAAGCGTTGGGACAGTCTCGGCGGTGTACCTTCAGAGTACCCTCACTGCTGATGAACCCGAATACATCATCACCATATATGGGATTGCAGCAGCGGGCGAATTTGTACTGCAGACCGCTGATGGTCTTGCCGCCGATTGTCAGTACTTCGCTCTTGCTGTGTGTGTCCTCGTCGTTGCGTACCAGCTCGAATTCTTCGGCCGATACACGTTCGGTTTCAGTGTCGCGGTCAAGGGAGTCGATATAAGTGGTCAGGAAACGCGCCGGGTCAATCTTCTCGGCTGCCATATCGGCATAGAACTCATTGGCAAATTTATAACCCTGGCGTTTGATAAGTTTCATAAGCAGGGCTTCGTCAAGCTCTATCTTACGGTTTTTAGCGCGCCGACTCAGCATCTCTTTGCCAAGTTCCGCCTGATGCTGAAGCTGCTCATTAAGGCTCTGTTTTATTTTGTTGCGAGCCTTAGAACTGGTCACTATTCCGAGCCATTCCTGACGCGGCTGCTGCGAAGCTGATGTGATTATCTCTACGGTGTCACCGTTGGCTATCTTGTAGCTTATCTTGCGGTGAGCGCCGTTGACTACACCGCCTGTGCAGCGGGCACCGACATTGGTATGTATATGAAAGGCAAAATCGAGAACAGTTGCGCCGGCAGGAAGCCTGAAGAGGTCACCTTTAGGTGTGAAAGCGAACACCTCGCGTCCCCAGACGTCCATTTTCATATCTTTCATAAGCTGCATCGGACCGGCGTCAGCTGTTTCGAGTATGTCGCGGATATTGTTCATCCACTGGTCGGTAGAGTCGCTCTTTACACCTTTGTAACGCCAGTGAGCCGCAAGGCCCTTTTCGGCCACAAGATCCATACGCCGCGAACGGAATTGCACTTCGACCCATTTCGAGTCAGGCCCCATTACAGTGGCGTGCAGACTTTCATAGCCGTTGCTTTTGGGCAGCGATATCCAGTCTTTCATTCGGGCCGGGTTGGCCGTGTACATGTCAGCCAGTATAGAGTAGGCGAGCCAGCAGTCACTTTTCTCTTTCTCACGCGGCGTGTCGATTATCACACGTATGGCGAAAAGGTCATAGATATGCTGTATGTCCACCTTCTGTTTCTTCATCTTGTTCCATATCGAGGATATGGATTTGGTGCGTCCCTTGATGTCAAATTTAAGACCGGCAGCTTCCAGCTTTGTTTTGACCGGAGCTATAAACTGCTTAATGTAGGCATCTCGGGCACGTTTTGTTTCGTTGAGTTTATGGGCTATCTGAGTATAAATCTCACGGTTGGTATATTTCAGCGAGAGGTCTTCAAGTTCACCTTTTATCTTGTACAGACCCAGACGGTGGGCAAGCTGAGCATAGAGACAGTTGGCTTCAAAGGCTACATCGCGTACCCATTCCTCGTCAGGGTGGTGATTTATTGAGCGCATCAGCACCAGCGAACGTACTATCATCATAATGATGACACGTATATCATCGGCTAGAGAGAGCATCAAACCTCTAAAATTATCCTGATTGACAGCGTTATTCTTACCTGAGAAACGTTCTACGGCACTGACACCGGCAAGCAGCGAGGCCACATCGTCACCCCATTGGTGACTTACCTCTTCAAGACTGCACAGGCCGTCGTTGACAGCCGGCGTGAGGAGCAGAGCCAGTATGATGTCCGTGTCACAGTCCACCATTTCTGCGAACGTCATAGCCGTACGCATAGCCATCAGAGCTTTCGGCAGTCCTTTGGCATCATGTGCGGCTCCCTTGCTGCCACACAGCAGCGAGCGCAACTGAGCCAGACGCCCGTTGTCGGGCATACCCTCGGCATAGCGGCGCATACCAGCTGCCAGATTGAGCAGTTCTCTGCGTTCGGCGGGAGAGAGGATGTCACGTTCTTTAGTATCCATACTTTTGTCTGTGTTCGTATATAGGCGTTGGCAGTTATAATTGTATGCAAAAATACATATAATTACTTACACTGCCAACATCTGACACATTTTTTTTGCAATATGTTGCAGATTTACAATCTGACTCAAGGGTGGCGGCGTATAAAAGAGAAAATTGTATCGTAGGCTGCCGTGCGTACTTCAAGGCGGCTCAGTATAAGGTCATGCAGACCGCTGTCGATTGCACACACCTGACGCTCGTGGCCGAGCTGTACGCCGCGCTGCTGTATCTGTTCGGGGTCGAGTACCGCATCGCCTGTCTGAAAGACAGGAGTCCAGTTGCAACCGTCAATCTTACGGCTTGAGTGCATCACCAGTATGGGTACGGAGATGTCTTTCTTATGACGCAGTACATCGCCCTGCGCACGGCTTATAGCACGTATCCAGCTCATAGTCACAGGTGGTGAGTAGACCATTTTCCAATCGGTATTATATTCCCATTCACCGTGATATTCTTTGAGTAGACTGTAAGCGTAACCGTCACAGTGGCCTTGTTTTATTTTGGTGTTTTTCAGCACCGAACCGAAGAAGCCCACAACCGGTATGGCTACTTTACGCATGAACGGACTGAAATTCCATGCCAAAAACGGACTGTCAGTGACTATACGGTCTACAGTGATGTCCTTACCGCGTATGGCTCCGAAAAGCGCTACTGTAAGACCTCCTGTGGAGTGGCCGCCGAGAGTTATGTCGGTGTTGCCGTCACGGCGTATCTGAGCTAAGGCTGCATCTATATCTTCGAAATATTCTTTCTGGTCGCGGACATTGAAAGGCCACTGCCAGGGTTCCCAGCTGCGTCCGTAGCGACGCAGGTCAACGGCATAGAAGTTGTAGCCTGAGTCAACAAACAACTGACCCATCTCGCTTTGGAAAAAGTAGTCGTTAAAGCCGTGTACGTACAGAAAAGCCTTGCGCGAGCCGTGTCCGCACAGCTTACGTACTATCGTGCAACGACACGGGCCGTCGAAGGCTTCACCCTGATTGACGTAGCGTGCCTCGTAGCCGTCAAGTATGTCGCTATGCCATGTTGTGTCAGTGGTTGGTGTTTTCGGCCCGGTGTACTTTTCGGGAAACCGCCACGTGGCGGGATTGTCATTGTCAACAGCCATAGCCGCGAATGCAGCTAACAGGACTATGAGCAGAAAGGGTAGTTTACGCATGGAGTCGTGTGGAAAAATGTTAAGACTGAAGACAGACATCTGTATTGTGGAAGGCGGTGTCTGTCTTCAGTCTTAACGTCGAGAAGGTGATATTGGTTTTATGATGGGTCGTAATGTGCTGATGTTATGACCGTCAGTGATTACGATGACCTTCACCGCCGGGAGGGGGACCGAAGTGTCCTCTACGTTCGCGTCCTTCACGTCCTTCGCGTTCCGGACCTCCGGGAGGCATTTCTCCGGGGGGCATATCGTCAGGCTGCCGAGCTACTTTTTTTGAAAGGGTATTGAACTTCCATGTGATTCCAAACATCACGTAACGTGTGAGGTCGTTGTACTCGCTGTCCACAATCGAGGCCGAGTTGACACTGCGCGTTATGTTCTTTTTCTGTCCGAGCAGGTCGTAGGCACGGGCTGACAGAGTAAGTGACTTATCACGGAGCAGAGAGTAGGAGATAGTTGCGTTCCAGAGCCACTGTGTCGAGTTGTAGCCGGCCGAATAACCGCTGTTTGTCGAAAAACTGAGATCGGTTGCAACTTCTAGCCCGAAAGGTAGATAGAGCGAGACATCGGTGTCAAAACCGTAGGCATGTGTGATTCTGTTAGGCTGCAGCGGCAGGGTGTTGGTCACAAGTCCCAGATTGTAGGTAGGATTAAATGTCATCTGGAATACGTTGCTTGAGAACGTGATGCCTGCCGATGGTCTCAGTCCCAAATTACCGCTGCGGTTGAAATCGCCGTTGATATAGTTGGGTGTGTTGGCATAGTTGACATGCAGACGGGCATTATAGCGCCATGAGCGGTTACGGAAAGGCTGGTTAATCATACCCATAGCCATCATGTTCCACTGTCCGTTGGTGTTGGTATAAGTGGTGGTACGTCCGCCGGTAGTGGGATCGGAGATGGTCTGTGATACTATTGTATTGAAGGCTCCCGACACATTGGCCATAGCCACTATCGAACGCTGCGTATCCATATCGAAGTCGTTGAAGTGAGCCATAATACTCTGGGTGAATGTCGGTTTCAGCGACGGATTACCCACGATTATGTTGAGCGGGTCGGTGACATCGGGTACCGGCTGCAACTGAGTCATGGAGGGCTGCGAAGTGCGTGCGCGGTAGTTGGCGCTGAAACTGCGGCGGTCAGCCATCTTCCAACGCAGACGTGCGAAGGGCGCTACATTCCAGACATTTCGGCGCGGTATGTTACGTGCATCGTTGATAAGGTCTTCGCTCTTCGAGGTTGAGGGTGAGAATGTGAGACCTGCATCAAGGTTGAGTGTCTTTGTGGAGCGTTTGTAGCCTATCTGCAGTTCCTGAGTCATAAAGTCATTGCGGAAACGGTTGGAAAGGTCTTCCGACAGCAGAGCATTGACTGGTACCCCGTCAAGCGGCGGCATTATGGCCGGGGGTGCGTAGTCACCAATAGGAAGATTGTAGGTGAGTTTGTCAGCATCGTTGTTGCGGTATTGCAGACGGTAGGAGAAAGTGAGGTAGTTATTGGGTCGCCCTATTGGTTCGGTCCATGTCAGGCGTCCTTCGTACTGATTGTTCCATGTATGATTGTCAAGATAACGTAACAGTGTCTCGCTGTCGTCACGGTTGAGGTAGTATATAATATCACTCCATGAGACGGCGTCCTGACGTGTGTCGGTAAGCGAATAACTGAAACGTGCGCTGAACGAACGTCCCGGATGACTCAGTACCTTATGGTTGAATATAAATTCGCCGCTCACATCATAACTGTCACCGCGATTGGTACGGGCGTTGACAGTATTGTTGACACGTGTAAGGTCTGCGTCGCCTGCACGCAACTGTGACGAATCATTGAGACTTGCATCGCGGCGGTTCCATGCGAAGCGCGGACGGAAGTCTATGGTGTTGGCTTCGTCGATGTTCCATTGCAGGCGTAAGTCGGCACGTACGTTATGGCCTTTGTCGCGGGTGCGTGAGCCGGCACTTGCATAGCTTGTAGAGTCGGCCAGCAGATACTGTGTTTCTGAGCGTTGGCGTGAGTCTCGGTCTGAATGGGAATAGAAGATGTTGCCGCCTACGCGCAGGATTTCGTCACGCCCCACGTTGAAGTTGATACCTATACGCTGCGATGAGGTTATACCACCGTTGCCTCCGAAGTCGCGGAAACGTCCGCGTCCCCGGTCGCCGTAACCTAACTGGTTAATATTGTTTCCGCCTCCTATGAGTGACACCTGATTGCCGTTGCGGAAGTAGTTGAGGTTGACATTAGCCTCGTAGCGTCCGTCGGTACCGTAACCGGCGAAGAGATTGCCGAACCAGCCATTGTTCATGTCTTTCTTGACTGTGAGATTTATGACTGTTTCGTCATCTCCGTCATCAATACCTGTGAGGCGCGCCGCGTCACTCTTACGGTCTATGACCTGCACCTTCGACACTATATTGGAGGGTAGATTTTTTGTAGCTAACTGCGGATCGTCGGCAAAAAATTCCTTACCATCGACAAGTATTTTTGATATTGTCTTACCTCCCGAAGTGATTGTGCCGTCACTGCCGACTTCCACACCGGGCAGTTTTTTGAGCAAGTCCTCCACATTGGCGTTTGGGTTGGTGTGGAATGACCCGGCATTGTATTCGAGTGTGTCCTGCTTGGCTACTACTGCGGCGCGTACACCGGTGACAACAGCTTCCTGCAGTGTCACACTGTTTTCATACAGTACCATATCACCGAGGTCTACAACGGCTGTGTCGTTAAGTTCGAAGCGTCGGGTAGCTGGTTCAAGCCCTGTCATTGAAGCGGTGAGCAGGTAGTTGCCTGTCCTGAGGTCGGACATATTGAAAAGTCCGTCTATATCGGTTACAGTGTGAGCTGCACGTATGCTGTCCGGCAACAGCTGTAGCAGCAGTGTGGCGCCCGGTAGCGGCTGACGATCGCTGTCAACCACACGTCCTTTGACTGTGGCTGCATAGGCTGACGAAAGGCCGAGTGCGCTGAGAAGAAAAAGAGAGGGGGTGAATAGTCGCATCTGTTTAGTATCGGGAGTTTGAGAATTACCTGTAGAAATGGAAAAAAGTTGGAGAGAAACGTGTTTTGAGGAAGAGTTTCTGATGTGAGTGACTAAAGGTAATCGTAATGGTTTAATGTATTCCTGATGACCTGCTATGTAACAGGGTGGTTGGAGGGTAGTTATATGGATAAAATTAAAATTCTGTTAATTAGTGTTTTATATAATAAATAAAAAATATTTTAAAAAAAGTAGTTCAAAAATTTGGTAGCTATCAAAATAGTTCGTAATTTTGCATCGCTTTTAAGGACAGCAAGACTCTTCAGAAGTGAGACTCCGGTTAAGGCAATATGGTGAATGTAGCTCAGTTGGTTAGAGCGACGGATTGTGGTTCCGTAGGTCGTGGGTTCGAGACCCATCTTTCACCCTCCCTAAGCAAAATGAATTTATGACTGGTGCTTCCGGCAGCTGTGACAGCTCCCGGAAGTTTTTTATTGGACATGTTGATTAACTCTGCACGGTCTTCTGTCGTATGACAGGAGACCGTGTTCTTACTTTTCTTTTCTCAGCGTGTGTAAAAGTCTATGAGCCGTGTCAGAGCCAACTGACAGGCAGGGCAGAAATGAGTGGCTGTATTGGTCTTCATACGGCAATCCGGAGAGGAGCGGTATATGCCTTTGGCTACGTATGCGCCTCCTTCGTAGAGACCGGTAGGGTTGTCGGCTCCTTCCGATATGACGGTTGGTACGGGTGTATCAGCCTCGATAAGATTCTCCCACTTTCCTTTGAAGTCTGTAAGTGTGGTTACGTTCTGTTCCCATGGCTCTGTGTTAACAGGGTATTCGTTTGTGTATGCTTCGTTTTCATAGAAGTATTCATCGGCCAGACCTCCGAAACTGTGGCCGAACTCGTGTGTCACTACCGGACGAAATGCATCGTGACGTGAGGTAGTAAGGGTATATGAATTATAAATACCTCCGCCTCCGTATTCGGGTGTGTTGGCTAAGATGATGATATGCTCGTATGGTATACCACGCAATGTGTCGTTAATTTTGAAAACATTTCGGCTTGTCAGATATCGGTCTGAGTAGAATGTGCTGAAGTGCGAGCCGAAAGCCGAATCTATCCATTGACCGTATTTAGGCTTACTCACGTCTTCCACATCTGATGTGGAGGCTACGGCTACGAAATTGAAGTCTTCTTTACGGTCGGCAAAAGGCTGATGGCTCAGTATGGACTCTACGGCTGTAAGGGCATCGGCATAGAATAGTTCGAGTTGGTCGTGCGAATAACCTTCGGCAAGGATAGCCACATCTATGGCCTTATCAGAATCACCGCCGCGATGCAAATAGCGGTGGGGGAGTGGGGTGATGTTACGGCGTTCGATGAGTATATCGGCCGGATCAGCAGGGTGAGTGATGGTTGCTGCGGGTCGGCGATGCGGGTCGGTGAGAGTCACAGTGATATTGACCGGGGCTTTCGGCATAGGTACGAGTACGGTGTGTTCAAAAGCGCGTGGTGTTGAGGTGGCTTCATCAGTGTCAAGCCATTCGGTAAACAGTGAGCAGAATGATGTACGATAGAGTGTGTCGCCTGTCTCGGCTGAAGTCATTGTGAGCTGTCCGCGTCCTTCAAGGGGCAGTTCGTTAAGTCTGTGTCGTCGTCCTGCCCATATAGAATCGGTTTTCATGCCGGCCAGAAATATCTGTCGGTCAGATTTATCACCGCACAGCTGGTAGTCTATGCGCAGAGTCCGGTCGGTGAAATTGTCATCAAATGCCGGTGCCGTGAGTCCGGCGGCACTTAACAGCAGATAGAGAATCGGAGTCATTGTATCTGATAGTTGATTTGGGTCACAAATTTAGTTTTTTCCGACGTACCGGACAAATAAGGTAGATAAAATGACATGTTAATATTATGTTAAACTAAAACGGTTTAATATCTTAGAATATTCAGTATAAGTTATTTATTTTCAGTATTATGTGTGACTTAAATTAGCTTTGTGGCTGAATAGGGATAATGTTAAGCGATGTTATATCGGAAAACGGTCTTAAACTTTTGTTTGTTGTAAGAGTCAATATGTCGTATCAGGTGCAAAGGCGCTGACAACTGCTAAGATAACATGAATAAAGCATGTCAGTAAAATTTGATGATTGCTATTGCGCTTGCATATTGATTTTTTAATAACGTAACAGATAAATGTACATAGACATGAAAAAGATGATTTTTGGAATGGCTTTCATAGCTGCAACTATATTCGCAACTTCAACCGCTAACGCTGCCATGATGCGTGCCGCTGACGACACCAAAACCGAGCAGTGCTGCAAAGAGAAGAAGCAGTGTGACCGTAAGGATGACGGTAAGGATAAAAGAGGTCATCATGACCACGATGGCCGAAAAGGTCACGGTAAAAAACCGGATATGTTTGCAGGCATTACCCTGACTCCCGAGCAGCAGACTAAGATTGACGCTCTGCGCAGCGATATGAAGGCCCGTAAGGAGGCTGCGAAAGCTGCTGCCAAGGCTGCCGGCAAAGCCGGTCGCACAGATGAGGACAAGGCTAAGGCAAAAGCCGAACGTCAGGCTGCTATGGCTCAGTATGACGCCCAGATTAAGCAGATTCTTACTCCCGAGCAGTACAAGGTGTTCGAGCAGAACCGTGAGGCCGCCAAGGCTAAGATGAAATCACGTATGGACAAGGTGCAGACTGCCAAACTCTCGAAGAAAGTAATGCGTGATACAGATCCTAAGATTAAGCTGCCTGTAAATCCGAAGGCTATCTATCCCAAGACTGCCAATTCGTAACTCAGACATTTATTCTCTCAACATTATAATTCATTGGTTAGGAAGAAGACAAGGTCTCATGCCCGGGTTGGGCACGGGACCTTTCTTTGTTTATTTCTATTCTTTGGTCAGTCAGGTTAAATTTTAAGAGCTACTTAAGGGTTACTCACTATCTGACAAAAATAATAAATGCGGAAATGTCGTCACGACAGCTCCGCATTTTTCCTTAACTAACCTATCAATTTATTTTACTAACCTAATAAAATTTTTCAGGGGAAGCAACTGCCTCAACGGCAGGTGGCGCTTATAGTCAATAATCCTCTAAATATAACTTATCCTCTTGTCTAATCATTTAACAGAGTTTCGACTCATAGAATCGATAATAGTTTAATCTATAAGTTGTTAATAACATTTGTTAACATTTGTGATTTGCTCTTTATTTTAATTTTATAAGGAGTAAATCACAGCTAACGATATATTTAGAAGTTATAAAATACTTTATTAAGACTGTAAACTTAACATATTTTTACAGCTTTTTTTGTGTGTAATATCCGTACCGCCGACGTGGGGTGGTGGAGGATATCATAATTCAGCCTATTTTGATACCTGAAAAGCCCATGAAGGCCATAGCGAGCACGCCGGCGCAGATGAGAGCGATTGGCACTCCGCGCATACCGCGCGGCATGGCTATGGTGAGGTCGAGCTGTTCACGTATTCCGGCGAATACCCACAGAGCAAGAGTGAAACCTATTGATGTTGACAGACCGTAGACTACCGATTCAAGAAGATTGAAATTCTTCTGTATCACCAGAATTGCCACACCTAACACGGCACAGTTTGTAGTGATAAGCGGCAGAAACACACCGAGTGCCTGATACAGAGCCGGTGTAATCTTCTTCATCACTATCTCAAGCAGCTGTACGAGGAAGGCGATAACCAGAATAAAGACTATGGTTTGCAGAAACTGCAGGTTAAGCGGATTCAGTACGTAGGTTTGGAGCAACCATGCCACTACTGTAGCCAGAGTAATGACAAATGTCACTGCCGCACCCATACCGAGAGCAGATGATATTTTCTTTGATACGCCTAAGAAGGGGCATATACCTAAGAACTGAGCAAAGACGATATTATTGATAAAAATCGCCGTGACTATTATGGACAGATATGCCAGCATGATGATATTGATTTTACAAGGTTTTAACTGTTACCTTTTACTCATGATACCTTGCGTATCTTGTTGACTATAGCTATCAGGTAGCCTAAGGCAATAAAGGCTCCGGGTGCGAGTACGAATACCAGCATACCGTAATCTTCCGGATATATCAGAGCTCCGAAGAGGCGTCCTGTGCCTAACAGTTCGCGTGAAGCACCTAACAGGACGAGGGCGAAAGTAAACCCTATGCCTGTGCCAAGACCGTCGATGAGAGAGGCCATGACTCCGTTTTTACTTGCGAAGGCTTCAGCACGGCCAAGCAGAATACAGTTCACCACGATAAGAGGTATGAAGATACCTAACGAGGCGTTCAGAGCCGGCAGCCATGCATTGACCACTAACTGCAGCACAGTCACGAATGTGGCTATTACAACGATAAAGGCCGGTATTCTCACCTTGTCGGGCACAAGACTCTTGATAAGTGATATCACCAGATTGGAGCACACAAGCACAGCAGCCGTCGCTACGCCCATCATCAGGCCGTTCATGGCTGACGAGGTTGTGCCGAGAGTGGCACACATGCCCAGAAGGAGCACAAACACCGGATTACCCGGTATGATGCCGTTATAGAATATTTTCCAGTATTTTTCCATTTGATGCAGAATTTAGGTTATCTGTTGTCATGACGGTGGATTTTATTCTCTCTCCCTTTGTGTTTCTTGCCTTCTCTGCCACCGTTTTGCTGCGAAGCGCCGCTGTTGGCATCAGATACTTTTTCTTCCTTTACTTCCTGAGTTTTCTTATTTTGGCTTGAGGCACCGCTATTGGCGTCAGAGCCTGAGGCTGTGGCCATATCAAGGCCGTGTGTGGAAGCGTACTGCCGATATGACTCGAAAGCCGTGCGCAGTGTCTCAAGGAAGGCTCGTGAAGATATTGTGGCGGCGGTGATAGCATCTATTTCGCCACCCGTGTCTTTACTTACATAGAAAGAAGTCGTGGCAGGATTCTTACCAATTACGCTACGTGCTCCCGCCGGGTCACGGAACCATTCCTGCATCTTGCTGCCGAGTCCCGGTGTTTCTGCCTGCGACAGCACCTGATACTCACGTACAGTGCCGTCTGCATCAAATCCGCACATAACCACTATCTCGCCTGCGAAACCGTTGAATGAGGCGGCCTTGACAGCGGCACCGTCAAGATGGCCGTTCATTATGGCCGGATATACGGTGACGGGTATACCGTCTACCGTTGTTTCCCAGCGGTCGGCTTCGGGGTTATTGTCAAAAGGCGGTGCTACGGCACTGATGGCTTCCACCTGCTGTTGCATAGCCTGATGAGCTATAGGTTCTTTAGTAACTGTATATACCCAACCGAGCAATGCTCCGGCCGCTACCGTAATAGCTCCTAATGAGAGGAGCATGTTGGGGAGTGTAGACGCCAGTTTTTTCATTGTGCGGCCCTCCTTTCCATAGCCTTGCGTTCGCGTGCTCCGAACACAGACGGACGACAGTAGATATTGATAAGGGGAGTGAAACTGTTCATCAGCAGAATGGCAAACGAGACACCCTCGGGGTAGGCGCCGAAGCGACGTATTATCATGGTTATAAGTCCTATCATGGCACCATATATGAGCTGACCTTTATGAGTCATGGGTGAGGTCACGTAGTCAGTGGCCATGAAAGCAGCGCCGAGTAACATACCGCCGGCGAAGATGTCGAGCAGCGGATTACCGCCAAATATCCACGAAAACAGAGCGGCCGAAGCCAACATGGAAACCGGTATGTGCCATGTAACCACACGCATTATAAGCAGGTAGGCCAGACCTATGAGAATGGCTATACCGCCTACTTCGCCAAGCGAACCGTTCATGTGGCCTATTGTCATGTCGAGGAAGTTTACTTCGGACACATCTACCGTGTGACCGGCCCATTTAAGCTGATGCAGCATCGTGGCGCCTGACCATGCATCAGCTGAAGCGTCTGCAGCGCTGAAGGCCGATGGTACGTCGGTCGGCCATGTGGTCATGGCGGCAGGGAACGACAGCAGCAGGAATACACGTCCTACCAGTGCGGGATTCCAGATGTTGCAGCCCAGACCGCCGAAACTCATTTTTCCGATACCGATAGCCACCACGCCGCCTATTATTACCATCCACCATGGCAGTATACTGGGCAGGTTGAAGGCTAACAGCAGACCTGTGATGAAAGCCGAACCGTTAGACAGCGTGAAGGGCCGGTGCAGCATAAAACGGTTTATGACCCATTCGGTCAGCAGACATGTGCCAAGACTTATGAGTGTGACCCATAGCGCCGGCAGTCCGAAGGTCACTACTGCCATTATGAAAGCCGGAATCAAGGCTATCACTACATGCCACATAGTACGTGATGTGGTGTCGGCTGTGTGTATGTGGGGCGAGAGCGAGACTATTAATTTGTTGTCCATAAGGGTTATAATTTGCGTATTTCCATTTTGTCAAGGCGTATATAGTCAAGCAGAGGACGCGAGGCGGGACAGGTGTACGAACAGCAGCCGCATTCCAGACAATTAGCAGCTCCACGCGCTTTGGCCTCTTCCCAACGGCCGAGTTCTCCCAGTGTCATGAGCAGGTAGGGTTCGAGTCCCATAGGACACACCGATACACAGCGCGCACAGCGTATGCAGGGACCGGCTTCGGCACGCATACTCATACCGCGCGGCAATATCAGCACACCGCTGAGTCCTTTGGTGGTTGGCGCTTCGAGGTCGCACATAGCGCGACCCATCATCGGGCCACCGCCTATAACCTTGCCGGTATCTTCAGGCAGACCGCCGGCAAGTTCTATCAGTGTGCTTACAGGAGTTCCGAGGGGCACAAGGAAGTTACCGGGTTTGCTGACGGCCGGTCCGGTCACGGTGACTATACGTGCAGTCAGGGGCAGACCACGTAATACGGCGTCGGCCACTGCGGCTGCCGTAGCTACGTTGTCGACTATTGCTCCGGCGTCTATCGGCAGACCGCCGGCCGGTACAACACGCCCCGTAGTCGCTTCGATAAGCTGTTTTTCGCTACCTTGCGGGTACTTCTTGACGAGTACTTCTACTGTGATTGAAGGAATGTCACGCACGGCTTTACGCATGGCTTCGATTGCAAGCGTTTTGTTCTCCTCAATACCGATTACGGCACGTTGGCAATCTGTGGCTTTCATGATGAGGCGTGTGCCGTCGACTATCGCCTTGGGGTTTTCCTGCATGAGACGATCATCGCAGGTAAGATAGGGTTCACACTCGGCACCGTTGATGACTATGACCTCGGCTTTCTTTCCGGATGGCACACTCAGTTTGACACGGGTAGGGAATGTGGCGCCACCGAGACCTACGATTCCGGCGCGTCCTACGATGTCGATAATCTCTTTGGGCGACACTTCGTCAATAGTACGTGACTGACGCTGCTCTTCAGGGTTTTCTCCCGGAGCTGTCTCGATTATTATGGCGTCCTGCCATAGACCCTGAGGATTACGCACAGGCTCTATCTTCTTGACAGTGCCGCTCACCGGCGTGTGTACCGGGGCACTTACGAAGCCGCCGGCCTCAGCCACCATCTGGCCGGCCGTAACGCTCTCGCCGGGTTTTACCACCGGTTTGGCCGGTGCGCCGATTGCCTGTGACAGCATCAGGCGGCATACAGCCGGAGCCGCTACCGGCATTGTGTGCATATCGGCGGTAAGTTTGTCGGGATTCGGGTGTATTCCACCCTTATGGAATGTCTTCATGGATAAACTTCTTGGATAAGTGGAGATGTGACTGACTCCGGATGTTTTTCCGGACGGTTCAGTCAGCCTGGACGGTGGCTGTACGCTTACGTTGGTTAGTAGCTATCGAGTGACGTGGACACGGTTCGATACATTCGCCGCAGCCTACACACTTGGAAGAATCTATGTGGGCAAGGAACGATGTGATGGTGATAGCGTCGTGCGTACACTTCTTCTTACAGATGCCGCAGCCGATACAGGCTACGGTACATTCCTTCATGGCGATGGGGCCACGATCGCGATTGGAGCAGGCTACCCATACCATAGGACGCGCAGGGTCGTAATCGTAGAGTTCTACCAGATGACGCGGACATGCAGCCACGCATTTACCGCAGCCCACGCATTTGCTCAGGTCTACTGTCGGCAGAGAGTCGCCGGGTTTTATCGACATGGCATCGAACGGACATGCCCGCACGCAGTCTCCACAGCCCAGACAGCCGTAGACACAATCTGACTCGCCCTGATAGAGCGACGCCTCGACTGCACATGAGCGTATGCCGTCATAGACATTGCGCGGGTCACGCACATCGCATGACAGACTGCACTTGATGACAGCCTTACGCTTGCGTGCCGGAGCGGCTTTGAGTCCCACTATCTCGGCTATACGTCCCATACCGGCTTCATCTACACCGGTACAGTTGAGACCTTCGAGAGTGTCGGCTGTTGCCGCCTGTACGGCGAACGCATGACAGCCCGTCAGGCCGCAGCCGCCGCAGTTGGCGCCGGGCAGCAGTTCCTCTACTTCGCCGATACGAGGATCTTCGTACACATGAAATTTCTTGGCTGCCACATATAGCAGCACACCGGCCACAAGGCCGATGACGCCAAGCACGATGAGTGATGTTAGAATCGGTGGCATCAATACTTAAAGTTTTACTATGATGTGAAGGTTGGTTATTGTTTGTGTGTCGGTTTTTATTAATCTTGTCCGGTGTGGCCTACTATTGTGAATGTAAATTCATGTGCCACCCGGTTACGAGCCAGATAGAGTATGACAAAAAAAAGAGTCATGGCTCCGAGACCTGCCAACGCTGCCGCCCCCTGGCTGAACGTCAGCAGATAGACTATGAACATAACGGCTACCAGACATATACATGGCAATACTGTCGCCAGCATTATAGCGCGTCGGTGCATTTGTTCCGTGCCACGCACCGTTACACGCTGTCCCGGTCGGTAACGTTCCGCATCACGACTGTATATAGCCACTCCGTCACGTCTTGCACCGGGGTGACATATTGAGGCTGCCGCACAGCCGTCACAGTTACCTTTGTCTGTAAGTGTCACCACCACCATGTGCCGTGCCGGGTCTACAGTCTTTACCGTGGCTTCATGGTCTATATGGTCGGTAGAATTTGAATCTTGAATCATGAGTCAGGTTTTACTGCCCCCTCCGCTACGGTTCCGGATTTGGGGCGATGTAGATTGCAAAGTTACAAAATAAGAAAACAATTACACAAAAATTAGATGTAAAAAAGCGGTACAGCCGTGTGTCACCTCTGCTTTATTGTAGCAGGGTGACACACGGCCGTACCGCTCTTCCGTTAGCTTAGCGCTTCATAAGTTCATGCAGACGCTCGTAGAATGACGGGTCTTCGCCCGTAGTTATGTTTACTATCTTACCTTCCGGATTGATTATGACTTTGGTCGGGAAGCCCTGTACCGAATATTGTTCGGTGAGCGTGTCGGCTTCAGGTTTGTAAACATTGACCCAGGGAAGTTCAAAACGCTTCACAGCCTCTTTCCATACTTCTTTAGTATCACCGCAGTCGATGCCTATTACTTCAAGGTCGGGTTTCAGCTGCTCATAGGTTTCTTTGAGGTGCGGGAATCCGCGTATACACCATACACACCACGAACCCCAGAAATCAAGTATCACCCATTTGCCTCGGAAATCAGACAGAGATACTTTCTTTCCGTCCGGGTTGAGTAGTGTGAAAGCCGGTGCGTCAACCTTGCCTGAAGCCAATGCTTCCTGACGGTGCTGTTTCTCTACAGCCTGACGTACTGCGGCGAGCTGTGCCGATGCTATGGGATAAAGTATTGAGGCACGTGCGTTTTCACCCAGCATGGTGTCAGCTTCTATCATGTCCTCGCCGCTAAGATTCAGCATGGCGAAAACAGCTGCCGGCGAATCGGTATTGGCTTTTACGAAATCCATCATTATACCGTTGTACTGCTGCTGCAATTCGTTGAGACGCTGCATATCGGGCTGTTCACTGCGCATCAGCTGTGAGGCTTCAAGTTCGATAGGGCCGGCCTTACTCTCAAGTACTGTCATACCTTCCATAAGGGGAGTGCCGCTGACTGTGTAACTTAAAGGCTGTAGAGAAGTGATGTCAACTGTGAGGTCTTCCCCCGGTGCGGCATAGAGATCGGCTGCCACACCGTCGGCTATGTCTATGCTGTAACGGCTTGGGCCTGCCGGGTCTATGGCTATTATGGCGGTTCCGCTGCTGACAGGTACTGTGGCCGATTGTACGTTGAGGTCAGCTTCGCTACGTGCATTTATCATTCGTTCTATCAGCGCGTGCGACACATTGAGTTCTGCCGGTGCACCTGCCGGCAGTTTAACGGTAATATCTGCCGACGCTATTGTCGGTGCCAGAGCCAGAAGTGCTGCTATGACAAGTGAGGTTTTCATCATATTCAAAAAAAATATATTTGAGAAGTAAGAATATTAAAATGCTTCCTGCTGTGTATCTAAGTATGTCGGAAATTTTTTTCCAACAGTTTATGCAGTCGTTGGGTGAACTGGTAGTTTTTCACACCCCATCGTGGGCTTACCACTTTACCGGGTGGTGCCTGTGCCACGAAGCGTTCTATAGCTATGCCGTAAGGCACCGTGTTGACTGCACGCACACACAGTTCAAGGTATTCTTCCAGACTGTAGGTATGTAGCTTTATATCTCCTTTAAGCCACTGCCGATGCAAGGGTGTACCTTCGATAATCTGTAACTGATGCAGTTTCAGACTTTCGACCGGCAGTACACATGCATCAGCCACACTTTGCAGTGAGCGCTCAGGTGTTTCACCCGGCAGACCCATTATAAAGTGTAGCCCGACATGCAGTCCCGCTTCGGCAGCCCTTCTGACAGCGTCACAGGTAGCTGCCCACGTATGACCCCGGTTCACAAGGCGCAATGTATCATCGCAGGAAGTTTCCGCACCTATTTCAACAAATACCGGTCTGTGTCGGTTTATATCGGCCAATAGTTCGATAACCTGTTGAGGCAGTGTGTCCGGTCGCGTTCCTATCACGAGTCCGACAACCCCCTCGACTCCGAGTGCTTCGTCGTAAAGTGTCCGCAGCGTATTGCTTTCTCGTCCGTAGGTATTGGTATATGACTGAAAGTAAGCCAGATAACGCATATCCGGATATTTGCGTCCGAAAAATACCTTTCCTTCCTCAAGCTGTTGCCTCACACTGTACTGTGCTGAACAATAGCCGGGTGTAAAAGTCGAGTTGTCACAATAGCTGCATCCTCCGTGTCCGATAGTACCATCACGGTTAGGACAGCTGAATCCGGCATTGACCGAAATCTTCTGCACTTTAACCTCGCCGAAATAGCGCCTGAGGTATTCAGCTGAATCTGTGTAGTAAGGATTCAATGTTAATTATTATAGTTTGGAAAAATGGAATAATTTGCTAAAATATAATAAATTTGTTAATTTTGCAATATGGCCGAAGAAAATACTTCAAATTCCGATAATCTAAGTATATCTGAACGAAAGTTGCGTTATTCCGAGTATCTTGAACCTTTTGATGATTACAGCAAAAGGAATTTCAGAGAATTGGATTCTCCTACTTTTCGTACTTATTGTACAGTGCCGGGAACAGACATAGACTTAACGCCTCAGTGAATGAGAATTAATCCTGATCGTCCAAGCAGGCTTCCTCCAATTATGACTTATGAAGAGGTTAAAATGTTGTCTGAAAGTCAGAAAAAGAAATTTGTAGAAACTATGGCTTTGTCTGTTAACGATTCGCCTGAAGCTGCTATTGAAAGTGCGCTCCAAACTCACCGTAAGCTTGTAGAGAAGGGTAAACCGGCAGATGAAATTAAACGTTGGAAAAGAGAAAGAGAGAATATTGTTGTCGAACTTGATATTGAACGCCAAATTGGATTAATTTCTGAGTTTAATAATCATCATGCTAATCTGTTACTTTACGCAGATGTTATGATTGAGGAAACAATTAAGCCCGGCAGCAAGCCGATAATTTTTAACTACGAGGAAGATGAAGATGGACAATAAAAATATCCGTTTAGTTGGGGATCTACAAGACTATGGGGTTCCATATTCCTCTTTATATATTGACATCGAGTCACGTAAATTATATATTTTTGTCAGAGTTTCTCCTCCTGATTGTTCTCCAATTGAATGTGCCGCCACCGAAGTTTCTCCACAAGATATTAATGAATATATTGATGGGAATATAGGTATATCGACTTTTTTTGAAAGACAAGATTATGGTTTTGTCAAATTGGAAAATGGTCAGATAAAACATAGTTCTCTTTTAGAGGATTTACCGGACGAAAGAATGAAAAAAATGAATTACTTTGATCCGGATTTCTACTATGATGAGGTCTGGCTTGAAGTCTTTCTTAAAAGATTAGTTGAAAGGAAACCTTTAGAAATTGTTTGAACTTATGAATATAAAAATTGAATCATATAGTCAGGGACCAAAAGAATTTAATCCTGAAGTTTTAAAGAAAAACAGTTCGTTAGCTTTGAGATTAACATTCTCTCCGCGCCTACGTTACAGTCAGAATGATGATATTGTAGGATTTCAGTTGGATATCAATGCTGAGATTGATAAAGTCAATGTGCTGAGATTTGGTTTCTTGTTGGCTATGACTGCCGAGGGCTTTTCAGAGTCGGTAAAAGAACTGAATGGAAATCTTTCTGCTGATTTATCCATAATATATCCCTTGTGTGATACACTAATGTTAGTTGCTACAGGAGCCGTTGCTTCTTTTACAGCTACTCAGGAAATACCGGGTATAATTCTTCCTGAAATTAAGGTAGAAGAGTTTGCTAAGATAGTGACACTGCAACCTCTTATTTCAAATAATAAGTAGCTCTTAAAAATTAATGAACATATAAAACGTAGTTATTTTTGAGGCGATTCGGACGCGGAGCGAAGGAGAATACTTCAGTATCCGACTGAGTGACAAGTCCGGAGCGGCCAAAAATAGCAAGTTTTATTGTTCAAGATTCAAAAACTGTAACTCAAACCATATATCGTTTAATCTTTTAAGAGCTCCTTAAGAACGAATAATCGTAAATACTAAAGCCTGCTCCGAGATTATTATAATCGTGGAGCAGGCTTTAGTATTTACTCAAGGATTTTAAATCCTTGATATTTATTTGTGTAAACTTGAGTATTTATTATCTATCGGAGTTGTCGGAGAGGAGGGCATCCGCAATGGTGAGGATAGCCATGGCTTCGACAACGGGAACGGCACGGAGGGCGACACAAGGGTCGTGACGTCCGGAGGCCGGGAGAGTGACAGCTCGGTGAGCGTTAGTGAGTGTAGGGAGTGGTTTCATTACGGTAGGGGTAGGCTTGAAAGCCACACGGAAGTATATAGGCATACCGTTTGAGATACCACCCTGTATGCCGCCGGAGTAGTTTGTACGGGTCACTACGTTGTCATCGGAGTCGGTAGTGAAAATGTCGGCAGTAGCTGTACCTGAGGCTGTCGCGGCCGCCATGCCTAAGCCATATTCAAAACCTTTGGCCGCATTGATACTCATCATTGCTTCGGCCAGACGTGCATGTAGTTTGGCATAGACCGGTGAGCCTACACCTGCCGGAACACCGGTGATAAGAGTTGCTACGGCACCGCCTATACTGTCGCCGTCGGCTTTAGCATTAGCTATGGCTGTATGCATGGCTTCGATCTGCGAGGCATTTATGTCAAGGTGGGAGGGTAATTCCGGGTGATACATGAGCGTATCAAATATTCCGGGTACAGTTACTTCACCCGCCCCGCAAAGAACGGCTTCAACGTTTATTCCCCGAAGAGCGAGCCATTGACGCACAATGGCAGCCGCCACAACGCGGACAAATGTCTCACGGGCACTGGCTCGGCCTCCGCCTCGGTAGTCGCGTATGCCGTAGCGGGCTTCATAGGTAAAGTCGGCATGATTAGGACGCCACGTATCGGCCCATGCGTCATAGTCTTTGCTACGCTGGTCGCGGTTACGGGTCATAAAAGCTATAGGAGTGCCTAATGTGATACCTTCGGGACTTATGCCCGACAACCACTCGGGTGTGTCGGTTTCTGTACGGGCTGTGGTAATGGCTGATTGCCCCGGACGCCGCCGCGCCACCTGTCGTGCCACTTCTTCGAAGTCTATACGCAGGCCAGCCGGCAGACCGTCAAGCACACCGCCTACGGCCGGCCCGTGACTTTCGCCGAAAGTGGTGAGACGGAGATTACGGCCGAAAGTGTTCATGCCGATATATCGGCCGCCTCCGCCTCGGCTACATTCAGCAAGTCGGTAGGTGACAGCTTTAACTGCAGTCCGCGACGCCCGGCACTTACATAGATGAAATCAAACTCAAGAGCATCTTCACATATATATGTGGGAAACTTCTTTTTCATGCCTAAGGCTGTACATCCTCCGCGTATGTAGCCGGTCAGCGGCTGCAGTTCTTTCAGCGGCAACATTTCCACTTTCTTGTTACCCGATGCTTTAGCGGCTTTTTTTAGGTCAACTTCACGATTACCGGCAACCACGCACACGATAGGCCCGGTTTTGTCACCGCGCAATACCAGTGTTTTGTACACGCGTTCTATGGGTTCGCCAAGTTGTTCGGCCACATGTGAGGCTTCGAGATGCTGTTCGTCTACCTCGTAAGGTACAAGTTCGTAGCTTATGCCGGCACGGTCGAGCAACCGGGCAGCGTTGGTTTTCTGTTCGCTTTTAGACATGACAGTCGATGATTTATTTATCCATAGTGACAAGCAGCTCCTCGTTGGTGCGTGTCATTTCCATACGTTTCTTGATAAATTCCATTGCCTCTACCGGAGTCATATCCGACAGGTAATTACGCAATATCCACATACGGTTCAGAGTTTCGTCACTCAACAGCAGGTCATCGCGGCGTGTGGAGGATGCTGTAATGTCAACAGCAGGGAACACACGCTTGTTGGAAAGTTTGCGGTCAAGCTGCAGCTCCATGTTACCTGTGCCCTTGAACTCCTCGAAAATAACCTCGTCCATTTTAGATGAAGTCTCGGTCAGAGCTGTGGCGATAATAGTGAGCGAGCCACCGTTCTCAATGTTACGTGCTGCACCGAAGAAGCGTTTGGGGCGTTGCAGCGCGTTGGCATCGACACCACCTGACAGTATCTTGCCCGAAGCCGGTGAAACGGTGTTATAGGCACGTGCCAGACGTGTTATGGAGTCGAGCATGATTACCACATCATGACCGCATTCTACAAGACGCTTGGCCTTTTCGAGCACTATTCCGGCTATCTTGACGTGACGTTCAGCCGGTTCGTCGAACGTTGAGGCTATCACCTCGGCGTTGACGCTACGGGCCATGTCGGTCACCTCCTCAGGACGTTCGTCAATGAGCAGCATTATAATGTATGTTTCCGGGTGATTGTCTGCTATTGCATTGGCTATGTCTTTAAGCAGGATAGTCTTACCTGTTTTTGGTGGGGCTACGATGAGTGCACGCTGACCTTTGCCTATAGGGGCAAACATATCGACTACGCGTGTTGAGATATTGGCATGATTGCCCTTTGTTATGATAAATTTTTCGTCGGGAAACAGAGGTACAAGATGTTCGAAAGGCTCACGGTCACGTGCCACCGAGGGTTCAAGTCCGTTGACCGATAACACATCGACCATCGGGAAATATTTTTCGCCTTCTTTTGGAGGAATTATTGAGGCTTCGACGACATCGCCTGTTTTGAGTGCGTATTGTTTAATCTGTTGCTGTGATACGTAAATGTCGTCCGGACTGGTGAGATAATTATAATCTGACGAGCGCAGAAATCCGAAACCTTCGGGCATGATTTCAAGCACTCCGTATGCACTTAGCAGACCGGCAAAATCGAACACAGGTTGTTGTATCTGTTGCTGGCGCTGCTGCTGACGCTGTAGTTTCTTCTGTTGTTGCTGTTCGAGACGCTGCTGTGCGCGGAGCTGTTTTTTGCTCAATACACGCTGCTGCGGCATCTGGGGTATCTGTGGTTGCGGTTGCGGACGTTGCGGAGGAAGCGGTGCCGGAGGTATTACTGCCTCGACGACGGGTTCATGCAGCTCAACGGGTGCCTGTGCAGCTGCTATAGCGGCTTCCTCTATCTCGCGCTGCGAACGCGGTGTGAATGTCTTACCTTTAGCTTTTGAGAAAAAGGAGTCGAGTGAAGGTTTCGGACTTTTTACAATAGGTTTCTGTACAGGACGCTGCGGGGCTTCCACTTTGGGTGCTGTTTCGACAGCAGCCGGTTGTGTCTCTTCGACAACCTGTGGTGCAGGGGGCATAAGTTCATGTTCCTCTTTCTCCACAAGGATATCATCTGCTATGGTTATAGGTAGAAACGGGGGGAGAGGAACATCGACTTCCGCAGGACCGATAATTACATCATCTGCCAGTCCTTCTTTCTGTGTCTCAGTCTGTACGGGTAAGGCTACGGTAGCTTGTTCAGACTGAACCTGCTCGTTAGAGTCAGGGTTGCTGTGGTCTGTGTCTGTATCCGGAGTGTCTTCGGTAGTTGTGTCCGGAGTTTCAGTACGTTTTGCTTTTGTTTTACGCGTGCGTTTTTTAGGAGCGGGTGCCTCATTTCCGTCGGCTGTTGCTTCGGGTGTATTTACAGCCGGCTCTGCAACCGGTTCCGTCATAGAGTCAGCGGCGGCTTCGGCAGCAGCTTTCTTAGTCGTTTTTTTTGCGCGTGGTTTCTTCTCTTTTGCAGCCTTTTTTGCCGGCTGCTTGCTGACTTCCTCCTTGGCGAGGCCAATGGCCTGGTTGTCGAGAATGTATTCTGTAAGCTCGGAAGCCGAGGCGGAAGCTGATTTTTTCATTCCCATAGAGTCAGCGAGTTGCCTAAGTGCAACTTCGTCCATGGCTTCTAAATCATCAATGTGAAACATATTCGGTGATTGTGGGTTTTTAGGTCCTGACTGACAGCTGCCGTTTTTCTGCGGCAAGGCTTTGGGTCGGTTTCTGTGAAGGAGATGCGCATGTATGGGTGTCACCAACCATAACAGAGGCGAAAGTGGAAAAACGAATGGTATATATTTATTTGTGTCAGGGTTATAGGCGAGACGGGCAGAACTGCCCTGAGAATATCTCGATGTGTGAACCGGTGCCGGACATCGGCCCTGACTGCTAAAATCATAACACCGGCCTTACGCTGCAGGTTTTAGTGTCCCCGGCGATTTATAGTGCGAAGTTAAGCATAGTTTCACAATTATGCAAATTTTTTATTTTTCACTCGTTGTAGTATTTTATATTTGTTTTTTAAATATGGAACTTATTTAAACTTTTTTGATTTGAACTTGTCTGAATTAATTTGAATTGTGAAATTTTTTTAATGAAAATAACGATAGAGGCAATGAAGTTCCAGCCTTTCCAACTGGAGACTGTGGTGTCAAAACGGTTAAGTAGTGCCTTGAAACCATCCAGGCGTTGGTTCGCTCTGTCTTCCAACGTTCCATACACATCTTCTTGTCAAAGAGTCTGTATCGGTTGAGATGCCCCGTTACGTCGGTTCGGACAGATATTGGAAATACTACGGGAATCGAGAGCCTAGGGGAACTCCTTGTCATTGAGTCTGGCATCGAGGTTACAGAAAAGGCCATCGAGGGATATTTGCTATCTTAGTATTAATTTTAAGAGCTACTTAACGATTTAAACTAGTTAAATCACTTCGTGGTTAATGTCTTCTTACATACGATGGTTAAAGATTAAGTAGGCTATAATATTTCCTTACATACTAATTTAATTCCAGTAATCCAAAAGATTATGAATTGCACGAGTAAAAAGTTTAGGAGCATATATACCAAGTACCATTTTACCTTTCTCATTGAGTAAAAATCCAATTTCTACTTCTATAATACGATCTTGCTTACTACCGTAAAGTACTACAGTACGTAAGATACGGTGAGCTGGATAGTATTTTTCAAGATATAAGTTATCAAAGGCTTCGTATCCTGCAAGTTCTTTAATACCAGCTTGACGATTCTTATATTTTTTCCCTTCAATAGTAATAATTTCAGAATTTCTTATATCAAGAAGTACAAGATCAGGAATAGAGATTATCTTACTCTTATCCCCACCTTTATACGCGTCTCGGTCACTGTATTTTGCTAAGGGAATATGTTTTCCGGCTGGAGTAGTAAAATAACTTTTTTCTACGAGATTAAGACTATCAGTATAAAATACTTCGTTAGGCAGATTATTATTATAAATTTTAATCGGCCGTAACATAAAACGTTTTATAGCACGTGGATCCCATTTTTTATAAAATGCACCATAGACTCCGGCAACATTTGCATAAAATGACACAGATTCTATTAGACAGGCCAAAAGAATATAATATTCAGTTTCATTAATTAATTGAAGGTTTTTCCATTCTTCAATTTTTTGCCTGATAGCGTCAATTCTTAATCCGTTTTCTTCGCTGAAATACATTCTCGGTTGAGTGAGATGTTTTGTGCCTAAAGGAGTATAGTTTTGTGATATAAAGCCAAAGACGTCTTTTATCTCGTTTAGATATGCTACTATTTTCTCTAATGGAGTAGCACACAGTACTGTATTTATAGGTCTAATATAGGGAAGAACTTTTTTGAATTGAGGTTCGTCATTATTTTCTATATAAGCTTTCTGTAGGCAATAAGAGAGATAAAGTAAATCGCACGAAGAGACTGTATAATTTCTTTCTTTGAAGAATCGTCCAACATTAGTTGTACCTGCAAAGAAATCAAAAAAACTGTTTCCGTGTATACCAAATTTATTAAACTTTGATGCTATTCTTTCAAGCAGATTTTCTTTGTTGCCTATATATCGCATTGGGGTGTGTAGTTAAGTACAAGGATTTCATCAGAGCTGTTGATATTACGGTCTATGGTTTGATAGTTTGAATTAGCGTAATTCATCGTAAGATGTTTAACTATGTAACCTTTAGAATTAATCCATTTTTGGAGAGTTGTATTATACTGACCTTTATGGGTCAATACGTTTGATAAAGCAAATTTTATACCGCGCGTATCAAGTGAGTCTAATAATGAAAGTAAACAGGATTCTTCAGCTTCGCTCCAACCAGTAAAACCTCGTTTGCCGTCATTGTAAGTACCTGTGGTAATGAGGTAAGGAGGGTCACAATATATGAAGTCTCCTTTACATAATGTACTTAAATCAATTTCGTCAAAATTTTCTGAAGTAAACTCACAAGAGATAGAATGAAGACGTTTAATAAATAGTTCTAGATTTTTCCTCATTTTATGATTAAAAGAACTACGTTGACGACCAAAGGGATTATTAAACTTGTGAGATCTATTAAAACGTATTTGATGGTTAAAGGAGTAGGCTATCAAAACAAATAAATCAAGAGCTATACGATCTGTATTGTACAGATCCCTTAGACGGTTGTATCCTTCTGCATTGGTTAGGGAGAGATCGAATTCAGCAATTCTTTTCTCAATATGATTGATAATCTCTGTAGTGTTCTGTTGCTGCATTACTTTGTATAAGTCTATAAGATAGACAAGATTATCATTAAAGATAATATGGCGAGCATCAATGTTGACACCGACGTTGCAGCCTCCGCAAAACAAATCAACGAATGTATTTATTTTGGGAGGAAACAGTGTAAGTAACTGAGGCAGAAGCTTAAACTTACCACCTATATAATTAAGTGGCGAGCGTATAGGCTCAGTTACTGCAATGTTTTCACAATCCTCAAATAATGAGGGAAGTACAGAAGGATACATAGAATTATTTATTCAAAAATAATGGGATTTTAAAACTTCCCTTTGAATGCAAAGTTACAAAAATTCCTTTGCCTTACCGAAAGAATTATAGATATTTTTATCTATGTTTTAATCAAAATTCAGCATCAATTTTATTATATTATTTATTGAAGTTGTTTAAACTAATTTTGAGATGTTAATAATACAGTAAAATAATTAAAATACAGCGTATTCCGCAAAGAATATACTATATTATAGTTCCCACACTTAATATAATCCTACCAA
>JAAVDM010000031.1 GCA_014801815.1 Bacteroides sp.
GCTTCCGCCACTTCGGAAAAGACAAGGTCACAATGGACTTTGCCTTCTTTGCCATTGCCTTCAACATTAAGAAAATGTGCGCAAAGATAGCGAAACTGACCAAAAACGGCGGAAATACACCCATTTTTGGCCTGTTTATGCCTATATTAAGATTTTTACGGTCTGAGAATCGGATATTCTGAGAAACTCCTCAAAAATCGGTCGTCTGAAAATTATCCAAACCTCAAAGTTAAAAAAGGAGGCTGCCCCGTAAACCTTAATTACGACACAGCCTCATTAAATTTATAATTTCTAATCTATAAGTGCCTCTTAAAAATAAATCAATGTATTGATATGTTATGCCGTCGATCTACAGAAATTAATACATTAATTTATTTTTAAGAGCTACTTATCATCAATATTATCTATTTTACTACAAACGTTTTACATTAGTGCGCATTGCCAAAGTAATAGCTTCTCCAGTCAGCATAAACTCAGCAAGTTTATAATGGCGAGTCCCATTCTTTTTAATAGCACCTCCTGCCTTATCGGCAGTACTATATACCTCTCTAAATAAAAAGGTAAATCATCGATACAAAAAAACGGGAGATTTTTCATTACTCGTTCCGTAATCATTATCCATCGAACTTGCTATATTCCCGGACGAACAACTTCAATTTCACACAAGCCGGTCGAGAGACTCGGATGAGAAACTTTAATCAATTTTCATCTGTGTACTGGATAAAAAACATACTATTTTATCCAGTACAGTGAATTTATTGGATAAAAAACACATATCTTTGTAATTTAAACGATACGAAATGAAAAATATAATACTCAATCAAAGGGCTGAACGTGATGAGTTGATGGCTCGTCCTTATCAACGGCGAGATACAAAATTTAATTTTGATGAATTACTCGCAAATCCGTTAATCAAATTGATTACCAGGCCTCGTCGTGTCGGCAAGTCCGTGTTCGCATTGCTTATGTTGCAGGGAACGAATTTCGCATATCTCAATTTTGACGATAACCTGCTACTTGAACATTGGGATGAAAATTTGGTTATGCAGATACTCGACGATGTATATCCGGGCTATAATTATTTACTGTTTGATGAAATACAAAATTTACCCGATTGGGATTTATGGATAAATAAATTGTATCGCCGAGGTAAAAATTTGATTATTACCGGAAGTAATGCCAAAATGTTAAATAGTGAAATGGCAACTGTATTGACAGGACGCTATCTCCAGATTGAGATGTTACCTTTTAGTCTTGAAGAAACAATGCGCTGGAAAAACGTAAATCCTCAACTTGAAGAGCAGTCGGCACAGGCAATTATGATTGCTGATGACTATATGCGTAACGGTGGGTATCAGGAAACGATACAGTCTCGAAACATAACTAAAAGTTATCTATCCACACTATTCGATTCTATATTACTGAAAGATGTTGCTAAACGCCACAGAGTCAGGAATACGACAGATTTATATAATCTTGCTACCTATCTGCTCTCTAACTTCTGCAATCCGATTTCGGTCAATGACCTTGCTTCGGAATTAGGTCTGTCAAGTGTAACGACAACAAAAAAATTCTGTGACTATTTGGCTGAGCCGTATTTATTCTTCTATCTTCCTCGTTTTAATAATAAACTGAAATTGATGAAGAAAGCGCCGAGTAAAGTATATGTAGTCGACAACGGGTTCATACAAAGCACAGTATTCAACCTCAGTGAAAATCTCGGCAGGCTATTGGAGAATCAAGTGTTTGTTGACCTACTGCGCCGTGGATACGTCCCCGGACAAACATTATTCTACTATCGTACACGCAATGATAAAGAAATTGATTTCGTTACCCGAAAGGGAACTAAAGTAGAACAACTGGTTCAAGTATGCTACGATATTACCTCCGAGAAAACCCGTAAACGTGAACTCAATGCTCTCATTGAAGCTGCAGAAGAACTCCACTGCGATAACCTTCTTGTCATCACCAACTCGCAAGAAGAAAAAACCGAATGGAAAGGCAAGGAAATTATTCTGCTAAAGATGCTCGATTTTTAGACAAACAAGACAGCGAACCTCAAGTATCTATCGAGACCGACGATAATACCGAGTAATATCTGCGATTAGTTGTAAAGGCCGAATCAAATCACTAATTTTGTTTGCATTATTAAACTGAAGAAGCAATAGAACATGATAACATACCTGAAATGTGAGAGAGGTTTCTCGGAGATAGGTGGATGGACACCGGGATGTTGGGTAAACGTCGAAGAGCCAACTTCTGAGGAATTGGATATTTTAAAAGCACAATTCGGTCTTCCCGAAGACTTTCTCAATGATATCTCCGACATTGACGAACGGCCGCGAGTAGAAAGAAATGAAGGATGGATATGCACAATTTTGCGTATTCCGATAGAGAATACCGATAACGATGCACCATTTCTTACTATTCCGATGGGCGTGATTGTGAACGGAGAATACATTATCACCGTATGTTATTATGCTAATCAACTTATATCGGATTTCATCGATCATTCGCAAAAACGCAACACATACGTTCCGTCTGCGCCCGACTTTATCTTACGTCTGTTGAACAGTTCGGCCTATTGGTATCTCAGATACCTCAAAGATGTAAAAAATATGGTTGCCGATGCTGAGAATGATTTACAGAAAAGTATCCGGAATGAAGAGCTGCTGAAACTCATGGCTCTACAAAAATCATTTGTAATTTTTGCCACATCAATCAGTGGAAACAACATACTTCTTGAGAGAATAAACAGATTATATGGAGAACAGCTCGACAGAGAACTATTTGAAGATGTAAGCATCGAACTCCGTCAGGCCGATTCGACCGTGACAATAGCTACCCAGATGCTTGACCGCACCCTTGACACTTATGCTTCAGTCATATCTAATAATGTAAATGCCATAATGAAACGTATGACGAGTATATCCATGATTTTGATGATACCTACGTTGATTGCCAGTTTCTATGGCATGAATGTAGATGTAGGCATATCAATGGACAATCATTGGGCTTTTGGCTTTATCGTCGGTATAGGATTTGCTTTATCTGTGATAACATGTCTGTGGCTACGTAAAATCAGATGGCTCTGAGGTATCTATATCATTTTATGTATAAAGATAGACTATTCAATAATATGCCGAAAGTTAGCAGTATATTTTCTGAACACAGTGTGCCGTAACCATATTGACAGTTACGGCACACTGTGTTCAGAAAATATACTATACTTCGCTTCAGGCGACCGGATCAGGACGACGCACAAAGCGGCGTATTGCGCGCCGTATGGTCCGCCATTTCGGGAATATAGCCCAAGGACGTACCGGACTGTAACTAACAAGAATTACAGTCAGTGAGATAAGAGCAATGATGAGAAGCCAGCCGTATATTTCTTTCATCGAGACCACAAGGGCCTGCAGCTGCACCATACCGAAAATTTCTCCAAGCGGAGCATAAGCAAGTGAAGGCACTGTGTCGGTAAAAGCAGCCCCGAGCAACGAAGCATTGCGGGCAACTGTACGAGTAAGCAGTTCTCCTATCACAGCCGGGCCGAAAACCGCACCCATAACGGCACCTGTAAAGCCGTTTACAGTAAGCGCCTGCGGAAACTGCATAAACGGCAGACCACCCTGCACTATAGATGTCAGATAGACTATCGAAATGATGACCGAAGCTGCTCCACGACAAAAGAGCGGAATGAAAAGCATCTCCTTCTCCACACCATAATCTATAAAGAAATAGAAATAAGCTAAATAGATTGTAGCCAACGCGAAACCTATCGCCGTCATGGCCTTGTAACTCCATTTGCGCAAAGCAAATGTAACATAAGTAAAAATACAGCCTGCCACTATACCGGCGAAGACATACCAATTGAGGTCAATAAGATTAGTTTCGTCAAAACCGAGTACCTGCGCGGCATAACTATGCTCAAACACATGTTCGGTAGCCAACAGCGTAAAGAAAATCAGATATACGCCCGTAGCACGTATAACATTACGGTTGGTAAGCGCACGGAAAGATATGTAGGGATGATGTAGGAACGTAGCACGCCACAAATTAATGCCGAGGCACAGCAGACCGAACACGGCCGCCACCCTTATTTCGGATGCCTCCCACCAATCAAAATAATTACCGTATACACAGATAAATGTAAAACACATCATAAAGCCGGCCCAAAGCATACTACCTAACCAGTCGATACCAAGCAACGGTATATACATCGGCCCTCTCACAGGACGTACAAGCAGGACTACAAGCAACATCATCAGTGCCAACAGACCTATCATTATCCAGTGCATATATTCCCATTGCATATAAAAGGCCGTGTATATAGTGGCTATACCACTCAGTTGTATGGCACTGTCAACCACAACATACACATAGCAGAAAAATATCGACATATCACGTACCGGAGTGAGCCAGAGCTGTATGGTGGAGTTACAGGCGAAAGTAGCCTGCATTCTGAACCATCCGGCCACAAAACATGTGAGCACAAGCACCGGCACACTGTCGGTAACGGCACAGATATAGTTAGCCGCTATCAGCACGCCACCACACACAAGCAGTTGAGTACGTGTCGAAAAACGGAATTTGATGCGGAACATGACAGCGAAGTTTATCGCCAGTCCTATCAGCGAGGCATAGCCTGCCATGAGTATATCCTGCTGCATCAGTCCAGTAGTGCCTACCATGTCCGAAGCAGCCGCGAGATAAACACCTCCCGAAAACTGTACTATCAGTACAAAGAAGATAAACAGCCACGGTTTCAGTCTACGCGGTATAAAATCGGGCACATCGGGTATATCAAAAGGGCCTTGCGGCAGATGATGATGTTCGGCCATATCAGTATTTCACCTCACATTCCACATTCATACCCGCACGCAGCAGAGCCATATCTGCCGGCACGTTATCTTCCGACAGTTCTATACGCACCGGTATACGCTGACGCACCTTGACAAAATTACCCGCCGAATTATCCTGCGGTAACACCGAAAGTGAAGCACCTGTAGCTTTGGATATAGCCTTCACCACACCCCGGAAAGTAACATCAGGTATGGCGTCCACCTTAACCTCAACCTCACTGCCGATATGTATATGCTTCAGCTGAGTCTCTTTGTAATTGGCCGTTACCCATACGTCGCTGTCATCAACCATATCAAGCAGAGTCTGACCGGGCTGCACAAGCTGTCCCACCTGTATTTCCTTACGCGAAGTATAACCGTCACAGGGTGCGGTTATCACACAGTATGACAGATTGAGTTCGGCAGTCTCAAGTAACGCACGGGCTAATTCTATACCTGCATCGTTCTGAGAAATACGCTGACGTGTTTCCTCCACAACCGAGCTTGTGGCCGAACGCTGACGGGCCAGCATCTCATAACGGGCTTTCTTAGCCTCATAATCGGTCTTTGCAGCGTCGTACTGCTGACGGGTGACTGCATCTTTCTGCAGCAACTTGCTGTATCGTTCAAGGTCAGTGGCCGCCATATCCATCAGAACTTTGGCCTCGGCTATCGAAGCCTCTGTGACAGCGACATTAGCCGAAGCCACACCCACACTTCTGTCCGCTACGTTACGTCCGGCCATAGCATTACGGTAATCGGCAGCGGCCTGTGCCACACGGAGACGCATATCGGCATCATCTATGATAACGAGAGTGTCTCCCTTACGTACAGGCATATATTCATCAAAGCGAATTTCCTTTATGTAACCCTGCACACGACTGTTGACGGGTACAATCTGCTGACGTATCTGGGCATTATCGGTAAATTCGATATTACGTCCATGTATGAATTTGCCCCCTATCCAGAAAGCGGCGGCTACCACTACCGCAAGGGTGACGATATATGATATTATTTTTTTACTGCGGTGGTTCATATCTTTCCTGATGTGAATAAGAGTTTGTAATAGTAGTAGATTATATCTATCCGGGCGTTTACAAGACGCTGTTCGGCATCAAGCTGTGAATTGGCGGCATCAAGCATATCGGTTATTAACGCCATATCTTCCGTGTAACGGGTCAGGACGGTGTTGTAGTTGCGGCGAGCCAGTTCAACACTTTTCTGCTGTGTCTTCAGCTCCTCGTATGCTTCAAGATAGCGCACATAATCTGCATGTATGCCAAGGTCAATACTTTCACGGGTAGCATCAAGCTGTTCCACAGCCCTACGTGTGGCCACACGACTACGTGCTATAGCCTTATCCGACTTATAGAGTGACGATATATTGTAGCTCACCCCTACCCCGACATACCAGTAACTCAGGTTGCGGTTAATAGGAGGTACCTCAACAAGAATCGGCCCGTCGATATTCCAGCCGGCCTGCAGACCTATTTTCGGTAGCCGCTCACTCTCGGCAAGTTTCTGAGCCGTACGGCTTATCTCTACCTCCGAGCGAGCCAGACTCATGGCAGGCGCGTTCTCACGCGCCTCATCAGCCCACAAACTTTCGGACTGTACAGGTAGCGAACGGTCAAGAATTGTGGTATCAGGCACTACTACCGTTCCCTCGGGTAGTCCGGCAGTAAGTACAATGTTACGGTTGAGAATATCAAGCGTATTATTCAGCTTTATTATCTGAAGTTCAAGATTCGACACAAGAAGTTCGTAACGTGTTATGTCGTTACGCAGCACAGTACCCTGTTCATAGCGGGCATTCATCTCAGCGAGTACCTTGCGTGCCTGTGCAAGATTATTATCCACCACCTTACGCTGATTGACACACTTATACAAATCAAGATAAAATCCTGTGAGCTGAAAGCGTATGTTATCGCGCTGCATATCAGTGGCAAATTGTGTAGCCGTTGATTTGAGTTCAGCCAGTTCGATACCCGCCGTTATCGCACCGCCGGTATAGACAGGCTGATTCACCGACACGGACAGTCCGTTGCCGAAATGCGGTATAGGAGCCTTCTGATAGTCGGAGAAATTACGTTTCACAGTAAATCCGTCGCCTATATAGCTCAGCGACAGCGTAGCATTGATGTCAGGCATACGTGCGCTCTTTGCCACATCTATCTCTCTGCGTGCCTCTTCGCCGGCCGTAAAGTATGGACGGAGTTGCGCACTATTAGCCTCAGCCGACTCAAATACCTCTTCCAACGTAATGACCGACTGACCGTATGCACACACTCCGCCGCTCAACAAGGCAGATACAAACAGCCCTGTGAGCAATCGAAGATTGTTCATGATGTAAAAAATGATGTGATTTAAAAGATGTTGACAGTATTGGTCGGGCGGCCGTATTCAGACTGTAGGCCGCTCGCAGGCAACCGGCCTGCAAGTCATAATATGGAAGCGGTACTCTTCCAATTTTCAAGGTATCCCCAGTTTCTCACAGATACTTCTAAACCGGTGATAAAGTTGATAATGAGTGTCATATATAGGCAACTCTTTGTGAATTGCAGTGCAAAATTACTAATTTTCTTTCAATTTTCCTCTTTTTTATGTCTAAGTAATTTTACCGATTTCTTCCACTCGGCGAGATAGTATATTGAGGTATAATACTCTAACGATATAAAGAAATTTCACCTGTTCATCTTCGGGAATTTCTTAAAACAGATCTATAGTCTACTGTTATTATTGGATTGAGACAGAAATTAAGAAGCCGTCCGAATCTATAATTGAAGATTCGGACGGCTTCTTAATTTCTGACTATATGTATCAGCCTATAAGCTGTTTGATATCATCTTCAACTGTCGAAATAGTACCGATGTTGAATTTCTCCTGAAGTACCTTCAGTATGTCCGGAGTGAAGAAAGCGGGCAGAGTGGGACCTGTATGTATGTTCTGTACACCAAGATAAAGGAGGGCAAGAAGCACTATGACGGCCTTCTGCTCATACCATGCTATGTTGAAGACTATGGGCAGTTCATTGATTGACTTAAGACCAAAAGCTTCCTGCAGTGCCATAGCTATGCGCACGAGTGAATAAGAGTCGTTGCACTGTCCGGCATCAAGCACACGGGGCACACCCTCAATGTCACCGAGCGGCAGTTTATTGTAACGGTACTTGGCACAACCCGCTGTCAGTATCACGCAGTCTTTCGGCAGAGCCTCGGCAAACTCAGTGTAATAGCTGCGCGAGGGGAAACGGCCGTCGCAGCCTGCCATAACAACAAACTTACGTATTTTACCGCTCTTGATAAGTTCGATAACCTTCGGAGCTAATTCAATCACCTGATGATGTGCGAAACCACCTACGATTTCACCTTTCTCTATCTCGGTAGGAGGCGGACAAGTCTTAGCTCTCGCTATTACCTCAGAAAAGTCATGGCGGCCTTCGGCATCGGCCTCAATATGGTGTGTACCCGGCATATCCACAACACCGAGTGTATACACACGGTCAGTGTAAGTAGTATTCTTGCGCGGAGGCACTATACAGTTGGAAGTAAACACAAAGCAACCGTTAAAGGTCTCGAACTCGTCAATCTGCTTCCACCATGCATTGCCGTAGTTGCCTGCAAAGTGAGGATATTTCTTGAAATAAGGATAATACTGTCCCGGCAGCATCTCGGAGTGTGTATAGACATCGACACCGGTTCCGGCTGTCTGTTCGAGCAGTTCTTCAAGGTCACGCAGGTCATGACCTGAGATAAGAATACCCGGATTGTTACGTACACCTATATCGACTTTGGTTATCTCGGGATTACCGTATGTACCTGTGTTTGCGGAATCAAGCAGTGCCATAGCCTTCACACCACCATCACCCATATAAAGCACGAGTTTTACAAGCTCGTCGACCGTAATATCCGGACGACTTACCTCCTTAAGTACTTTCTCTATACAGGCATATACGTCATCATCCTCGTATTTGAGATTGGCTGCATGGCGGGCGTAGGCCGAAGCGCCTTTGGCTCCATAGATAGCAAGCTGTTTCAGACCGCGCTTGTCCGGATCAGTCTCGGCAAGAACACCTGTTACAGACTCAAGACGTTCGTAATCTTCAGGTTCAGCTTCAAGAGTGATCTCCGGAACGTCAGGTACCTCGATACCCAGCTCCTTACACTTGGCTATAAGTTCACGCTTCATCTGGAAGGCACGACGTATGAATCCGTCAAGAGAGTTGTTATCAAAGTTAGCGTTGGTGATTGTGGTGAACAGAGCATCTATAACCTGATGATCGGCATCACGCTGAGGAGCACCTGCACCGCGTAGCAGATCATTCAGTATAGCTACACCACGTGTGGCATAAAGTAACAAGTCCATACGTGCAGATGTTTCGGGCAGTTTACCACACACACCACGAAGTGTACAACCTGAACCTTTGGCTGTTTCCTGACATTGATAACAGAACATTTCCATATTCTAAAGATTTTAAGGATACTATTTAGAGAGTAGATTTGAATGAGAGGGCCGTTGTATTCAGGCCGCTATTATTATAACATACACTCCCTCGAAAAGGTCATACCACCGTTAAATTATATCTATGCTTTCCCTACTCCAATAGCCCAATACCGCTTTCTGAGAAGAGATTGATAAAATTACTTTTTAGCCGGGAAATTTTACTAAATTTGTAATCAAATGGGAAGTATGGTTCGTCCCCGAACTCCCCATAAGTGCTGGCCCGTGGAAACTCTGTGGTCTTCCGGGACTGATTTTATATGATGAGGATAAAGACAAGGAGTTTATTTTCGAGGCTACCGGCATAGAAACGGATACGGACGAGATTACTCCTGTCTATGTGCCGAAGTGTATGAAAAGACGAAACGTAAAGAACTATTGCGTGCCAAACGCAAACACACCGATAACCCTATGGCCTCCTATCAGGCAGCTATGGGCAATAGAGAAATAAGAGAACAGGACAGGCGTAAATGTCAATCAGCTTACCAGGAGTATCAACGAGAAGATGAAGCTGTCGCCGTACGCCTTTACAGCCAGTGACCTTTCTCACTTCCGTCAGTTCTGCAAGAAACTGAAGACCGTTCAGGAAATGTACCACTACATTCATGATATTCTGACAAAATGATCGTCATCAAGCATAAGCCAGTTTCAGGCGGTAGATTCCTGGCTGTTGGGTATAACGAGGATAAGATTGCAAAAGGTATAGCAACGCTCATGGCGATGGAGAATGTCAGCGACGAACTGCGCTGCAAGGTGGAGGCATTGCATTGTTTCGGTCTCGACGCGAGGGCGGAGATCGACCGCTACCTTAAAGACCGCTCGCAGACATACGGTAACTCACGCACCACACGTTTTCAACTGCACTTGTCAGCGTCAATAAAGGGACGAACCATGTCGGTGAAGGAACTCACGGACTTCGCCCATGAGCTGATGAAGCGTATCGGCTACGGCAGACAGCCGTATTTCGTCTATTCCCACCACGACACAGGGAACAACCACGTCCATATTGTCACAACGAGGATAAAGCCAAACGGCAAGGCGATACCCGACCATCAGGACTACATCATACTGAATGACTATGTCAACCGGATTCTTGGCTCAGACATCAGCAAGGATATCGACCATATGTTCAGCTATGACTACGAGACGGAGGGGCAGTTCGCCAACATCGTCAGGGCGCACGGCTACAAGCTGGAGAAAACCGCTGACGGCTACCGTCTTTTTAAGGGGGGGCGCGAATGCAGGGAGTATCGCCGATAGTGACATTCTCAGCTACAGGACTGAGAAAAGCAGAAAACGTAAGAATAGGGCAACGCAGTTGAAGGCCATTATCAAGAAATACAGAGATGAGATAGCGCAGGGAAAAATCCCCAAGCCTGAGCCGGCGAAGCCAAAGGGACGTAAAAGAAAGCCTGTATCTGAAAAGGTCAACACCGACATCAAGAATATTCTCGACAGCGAGGGCAAGCCGCTGAGTACCGAAAATCAGGAGAAGATCCGGCAGCTTATCTACATACTGAAGACCCGGTTTGGGATTGACGTGCTCTTCCAGAAGGACAGGAACGGATAGGTCAGGGGATACGGGCTGGTAGACCATTCTGGAAAAATAGCCCTTGACGGAAGCAATGTCATGAAGCTGTCTGAGCTTATTGACTTCTCACCGAAACAGGAGCGCAAGGCAAGCCCGCTCGATGTCTACCGAGACCTGTTCACTGCTGAGATAGGCAGGGAGGGACTTGACGACTATGTGCGAATCCACACAAAGGACGGCAGTACTTATCAAAGATCCATTTCAGCGGCTCAGTACGCATGGTGTGTCAATTCCGATCCGGAGGAACGGGAGAACAGGATTCTTACATTAGCCTCAACAATGTTCCGAAAGGAGATACTTGTTATGTATCTCAACTGGGATCCGGATTTCAGACCGGAGGAAAGCATAAGGGACGTCAGGGCATACAGGCAGCGCAACGGCATCTTCGCATTCAGCATAACCTTCAATGACAGTTACACACCCCTAGGTATTCCGATGGAGCAGGAAGACAGCGACCGTTACCGCAGACTTGATCCCGATGACAGACTCGGTTTCCTCATGCAGCTTGCCATTGAACATCTGACCAACATGAACGCGCAGGATATCGTCGGCAGGATAAATCAGCAGGCCACGCAAAAGACAGGGGTATGTACTCTCCCTATCCGTCAGAAGGACTATACTCCGGAGATTACCACGGCTATATCCCATATCCTTTCTGTCAATCTCTCCCGTTTCAATGTCGGCATCGGGCACGTACAGAAACGTGAATGGGAGGTCGGACACAAATCCCCTTATGATGATCTTGACACAAAAATGTCAGGAACAAAAATTTCTATGTGAAGAAGCGAAGCTTCTGGCATCACTGCCAAGAACTTCGCACTCAGTATAAAAAAACTGAATAATTTTAGCAAATAATTAGAAAGTGTATCCTAACGAGAGAAATATACTTTGACTCAATTCCTTCTTAGGGACATAAAATTTTTGTCCGTTTGCTAATGTGACGTTTCTTCTTCCAGAGTAGTAATCAAGATTTGAGATACTATATCCGGCACCGATTATGAAACGGTCTATGGCAAAGTTGACAGATGCCCTCGCGTTCCAATAAAACCACTGCAAATCTTTATTTGAGAACCTTCTGTAATCAACAGTATTGGAGACGGCGCCTTGAAACTCCTTCATCTCATATGTCAGTGAGTTACGGAATGGACAAGCGAGACTGATACCCGGGTCTGCCTGAAACCATAACCGCATATATTCATCGGCGCTTTTCCAAACTGCCGGTGATTTGAATGTCACATAAGGTTTGAATATAATCCAAACTACGTTGCGTTCATTATTGACAAGTTCGGCTTCGTGTCCGTCAATAACTGTCGTTCTACTCGGTTGATTGTATTGGCTCGTAAATTCTATTCCCATACCAATTCCAATATACTTATGTAAATGCCAAGACACTGATGGTTCCAGTTGCCAAGCCTGTTCGTTGTTGATGTATAATCCTCCGGTTAATGATACCTGCCACATGCGTGATTCATTACTCTCTGCGTAACCGGACAGAAATACTGACAGTATCAATGCAATTAATATGGTTCTTGGTACTCTCATTCTCTTACTCAGATTTAGAAGCATGTAGTTTAATTTGCGCCATGGCCTTTTCATATTCCGATTTAACGGATCCTGTTTTTATTGTACCTTCGTTAAATAAACGCAAAATGAAATCATTCATTGATTCATTTTTATTTCTTCTTCCGAAATTTACATATATGATAGGAGCCAATACGAGACTACCGTCAACATATTCCGCAAATTCTTGATACACTTTATCATCATCCCTTATGCCCATTTTATGCGAAATATAGACCTCGGCTGCAACTACAAAAGCTTCGTTAAGCCCTTCTCTGTGACGGGCGGCAGTTCTTTCATTCTCTCTATAAAAATCTTCTTCTTTCAATTCTTCAAGTTTATTCATTAGTCCCTCCGAGATTGACAGCCTATGTAGATTTTCATGAATGTAGACATTAATAAAATTGAGTCGAAAACGTTTCTCCATCTCTTTATCTAATAAAAGAGGAGTACAACAAAAAGATTCGTCTGATAAGTTGAAGGCATTGTTAATATTCATGACAAATATATTTGAATGGTTTTCTGACAATTCCTCCGATCCGGCAAAATCTTTCAGGTGAGAATGTATTAAGTCAAGTGTTTCAGAAGACACAGGATATGAATCAATATATCCTTGTAAAAACGGTTTTATCTCAGAGTCCCAATACTCTGAATAATAGGCCTCGTTTATGGCTGCCAAGCAGTATGAAAGTTCCGGTTGTAGCTCTATGATATTTTTTATCCATTCAGAATCCTGTGCTGATTCAGGTACTTTCTTCGACAAATGCATAAAAAAAATCTGACACGAATCCGTGTCGTTCTTACCACCATGGAAAGTTATGTACAGATTACAAAGTTTGGAAGCTGACACATTTTCATTTACCTTACAAAGGTTGCTCATAAAAACAGAGTCGGCAACAAGTTTTTTAAATTGAGGAGCATCATTCAATTTATCAAAATACTGAAGGGATGCTATCAGGTCGAGGCATTTTGATGTGGCGAATAAATCCTCAGATACAGTCTTCTTTGCATTTACAATCTGTGCTACAATAAGAATGATGCTTACCAAGATTATGATCTTTCTTCTCATAATTTCACTTTATAGTTATTCAAACTTATATACATGTTGATATGGAAAGTCAATGTGTAATAAATTTCCAGAATCTCTTATCTGTATTTGGATAGAGAACGGGGTCTTGGAAAGCGGTGTATACCCAAAGCTTCAGTTGGGTAAATTTATCAATCAGCCAGAATTGCTCCGACTTATCAATATATATGACAGCGAAATTCTCTGTCGTGAACGTCCAGCAGAAGTACACCGGGTCTCCATTGGATGGTGCAGTCTTCATGATTCACCCATTTATATGAGCCTGTACCATTGGGGTTGAATTTATGTCACTCAGAGGTTCCCTGAGCGAAGTCTTAGCCCTTTTCATACGTTTACCATGACAAGGCAGCTGATGCCTAACTTAGCCTCAATATTTGCAATACTCTTGAAACTCAGGTTTTCTGTACCGGAGAGAAGCTTGCTCACATATTGGGGGCTTACTCCGAGCCGGGCAGCGAGATCCGCTCTTTTCAGTCCATTATCCTGCATATAGCCAATAAGGGTTACAGCAAGTTGGCGCGACCAACGAAGCCAGCTTGCATTTTCTTTGCGCCATACGGCTTCTTCTACAAAACGCGATGGGCTTTCACTCTCATTAGCCTCTAAAATTTTTATTACCTTGCTTGTCATATCAATCTTCATTAGTAAGTTCAACAAAACTATCCTGATCAAAAACGCCATTTGCCTTCAGGAAAGCCTTACAGCGGTTGAGTTTGTCAAGTTCAAGCGCGGTATGCCCACGCTCCTGCATGGTTGGGCTCAATTTGATTGCACCACCCGTAACAACATATACATTTGGTTCCAGCCTGATGGCATAAATCCTCAGCCAACTGGCATGACGTTTTCTGTCTCAGTTGCGGGCTTTCTCCCTTGTCAATTCCGACATCCGGGTGTCTGTAATATCCAAGGGTTTGAAGAGTTCATCAAGATTCTCGGTATAGGGAAATTCAAGTATCAACTCCTCTAAAGCCCC
>JAAVDM010000032.1 GCA_014801815.1 Bacteroides sp.
ATTTTTCCACAGACTCCCTGCTTTATGCAACCAATCGTGCTTTGGCTGCTCTTGGATCTGAACTCAATATCAATTTTGCCCATGCGGCTTAGTATAAATTAATTTTTACGACTTACTTACATTATGAACTATTTTAAATTCCTTAAAAGATCTATAATAGGAGTCGGATTCATTCTATCGCTCCTAATGTCTACATTATTGGTAGCCTGTAGTAACAACCAACCTACTGACGAACCGGATACTCCTACAGGCAGCTACGATGTAACCAACTATTGGTTTGATGGGTTTATATACCATTATCATCCGGATAGTATCGTCTCAGCAGATGCTCACGAACTTACTTTTTATACAAAAAAAATGCGTCATGACTATCATTGGGATAAAACATATATGGATATAACCCTTTGGGACTATGATGCTATAGACGGTTATGGTATCAAAGGTGATAATGCCGGTGCATGGAAAGGGTGTGACTTTAAAAAAGATGAAAATACTCTCTCCTATGATTGGATTTCATTCGAATTAGTTATAAATGGTGAAGAATATTGGGTAAATGTCCATGTAAAACCAAATGATACCGGAAAAGAAAGATGTGCAAGATTTGAAATCACAGAATACCCTGAAGTATATCTAACATGGAGAACAACTCTTATAGTTACTCAAAAACCGGTAATAGATGATACTCCTTTTGAAATAAAGGCACGATACAAAGAAAACATCTACTCCACACAAGCACATCTGGACAGTATGGAAAATTTGGTATTTGAAGATACTGAGTTCAGTGAGATGATGAAAATGCTCCAAAACCGTGAGGATATCGAATGTGTGATTCTCGAAGATGGCATTATTGATTACTTGATAATGAAGACATGAAAAGTAACCCTATTCTTAATGCTCTGACAACACGTGCTTCGATGGTAAATACTCCTGAACTGACACGTTCCGGTTGCCCCAATCATTCGGAAAATCTTCACAATGGGTACCGCTTTATGGACTCAGATGCGGTAGGTTATTTTGGTCTTTTTGATGATACCAATTTCAAAGATACCTATTTTGCAAAGAGCGTGACAAGTAAATATACTGTGTTTGATCTTCCATATACAGGTGATGCAGGATTGGAAAATAAAATTAGTTCTGTAGCTCTTGCTTACGAAGCTACTGATAAAGATGTCTGTGCGGTGCTTACTCTTTGGGAAGACGGAAGCTATAATTTTGGCGATATTTATCGTAAGTCACATCGTATTTCTCTTATAGCAACTCCGAGCCATCCACATGTATGGCATTCCAATCTCAAGAATGTCCCATGTCTAAACTCTTCTCAGTCATGGAATGACCGTATTTCCTCCTGTTCATTCCATTTCGGTATTTTGGGAACTTCATTTAAAGATTATTAAGAACTCTTAGTCAGAGTCCAACATAAAAAGAAAGGCTAATGTCCGCGAGACATTAGCCTTTCTTTTTATGTTGGACTCTGACTAGTGAGTGTAAAGGAAGCGTTTGATACTGCGTTTGGGTGTCTTCTCAAACTCGTTTGGCATAAGTTTGATACGCGAGATCTGCTCGTATGGAGCAAGAAGCTTGTTGAGGTCTTTGCGGGTGGTCTCCATCGTCGTCTCAAGGTCAGCGAGTGCGATACCGAAGCGATCGGTAGCATCATAGTCGGGATAGACGAGAGCCATCAGGCGGCCGTCATGCTCTATCACAAGACTTTCGGCTACGAAAGGCATATTGTTTAGCTTGGCCTCTATCTCTTCGGGGTAGATGTTTTGGCCGGAAGCGGTGAGAATCATCGTCTTTGAGCGACCGCGCAGGAAGAGTGTACCATCAGCCGAACGGGTGCCCATATCGCCGGTTTTCAGCCAGCCATCTTTGTCGAGAACGAGTTCGGTAGCCTCCGGATTCTTATAGTAACCCTTCATGACATTGACTCCGCGCACACATATCTCACCGGGTACATTCTCCGGGTCGGACGAAAGCACCATCGACTCCATAGTAGGCAGTGTGCGACCTGATGAACCGACCTGAAACTCACGCCAGGGTGTGTAGGAAATCAGCGGTCCACACTCGGTCATACCGTAACCGACAGTAAAGGGGAATTTAATCTTGTTAAGAAATTCCTCCACTTCGTGGTTGAGCGGTGCGCCGCCTACAATCACCTCCTCAAACTCGCCTCCGAAGGCGTCGATGAGTTTCTTACGTATCTTGGAATAGATGATTGTGTCGAGCAGAGGCACGGCAAGAGTCCAACGCATACTGCCCTTGCTGATGAGCGGAAGAATCTGATTCTTGTAAATCTTCTCCAAAATGAGCGGTACGCATATAACTAAATGCGGACGTACCTCGGCCAGAGCCTTGAGTAGCACACGCGGCGAAGGTGTCTTGCACAACAGTGTGATGTGCGAGCCGACGGCAAGCGGTGTAAGCATATCAAAAGCGCATCCGTAGGCATGAGCCAACGGCAGGAAAGCCAATGCACGCGAACCCCGGAAGTGAAGCACCTGCTCCATACCGAAACATACGTTGCCGGCAAGATTCTCGCCTGTAAGCATAACGCCCTTCGAGAAGCCGGTAGTGCCCGAAGTATAATTGATTTCGGCCAATTCCTCGTTACTGCAGTCGGCATAATGCACATTGAGCGATGTATAACCTCCTTTGTAACGGCGGTTGAAGCGGCGGCGAAGATTGGGTATGTCACTCTGAAGCTGCTCGTGGCGGCTGTCGTAAAGTACACACTTACGGTCAAGCGAATTTACCGCTTTGACTTCAAGAAGCGCCTCCGGCTCGATATGCTCCCATACGGACTCGGAAACATAGAACAACTGTGCCTCCGAATGATTCACAATGTGAGTGATATCGACCGGATTGAAGTCAGAGAGTATCGGTACTATCACAGCTCCGTAAGTTACGGTAGCCATATACACCTCAACCCAGCGGATTGAATCGCGTCCGCACAGAGCTACTTTGTCACCCGGTTTCAGACCGAGCGATTCATAGTACATGTGTATGAAAGCAATGTCACGTGCAAGGTCACCGTAGGTCAGGGTCTCACGGGTAGTGTACTCGGAGAGTGCCGGGAGATCCCAGTTCTCGATGAAGCTGCGTTCGTATATCTTGATGAAGTTCTGTATTTCCACGTCGGTTCAGATTTTAAACTATTCGAACTCTCGGGCCACTGCGTCGGCTATCTCTTTCATACGGGTAGGATCGGGATTGTCAATCTTATGACGGAAGTCCATATCGCCCTCTTTCTGCAGCGGCACAAGGTGAATGTGGGCATGAGGTACCTCCAGACCGAGCACCGTCACTCCGACCTTGCGGCAAGGCATCACCTTGCGCAGGGCTTTGGCCACACGCTTGGCGAACACCATCATACGGCCCAGACGGTCGTCGTCGATGTCGAATATATAATCCACCTCCTGTTTGGGTACCACAAGCGTATGGCCCCAGTTTACCGGATTGATGTCAAGAAAAGCGTAGAACTCATCGTTCTCAGCCACCTTGTACGAAGGTATCTCGCCGGCTATGATTTTTGAGAATATAGTCATGGTAGCTGAAATTATCAGATTTCAATCTTGACTATCTCGAAATTGATGATGCCTGCCGGAGCTTTCACCTGTACCACGTCGCCTACCTTATGGCCGAGCAGACCTTGTGCGATGGGAGTGTTGGATGCAATCTTAAATTCACGCAGATTAGCTTCGTTTTCGGTGACGATGGTATATGTCATAGTCATACCGTTGGCTACGTTGCGGATAGTAACCTTATTGAGGATCTGCACCTCCTCGGTGTTGAGTTTGCTGTCATCGATGATACGTGCTGAAGCAACCAGCTCTTTCAGCTTGGCTATCTTCATTTCAAGCATACCCTGTGCCTCTTTGGCAGCGTCATACTCGGCATTCTCCGACAGGTCACCCTTGTCACGTGCCTCGGCGATAGCCTGCTTGATAGCGGGGCGCTGTGCTTCAAGCGCCGCTAACTCTTCCATTTTCTTATTGTAGCCCTCTTGGGTCAGATATGTTGCCATTGTTGTATGTGTTATTGTGTTTTTAGTCTGAACAAACGATAAAAAATAAGGAATCCTTTGCCGGTCATATCACCGTCAGTTGCCGTAATGCGGCGGTGACAAACCTGAAAAAGATCCTTGTAATCGAAAGGCGGCTGCCTCACGCAAGCCGCCGTTATATTTCACTGCAAAGTTAGTGAGTTATTTCCGCTATTCCAAATTTTCCGTCAAAAAACCGTTCTATCCCGTCTGAAATAACTAACTTTGCGACCGCTTTACCTCGGCCGCAGCGTCTGTGCGAAAACACGCCGCAATAGAGCGGAGAGTGTAGCCCTAAAACCTTTCAACTGCTTAACCCATTGAGACTCTTCATCCCGCTATATGAAGCACCCGGCATGACAGCTTTTGTCGTGGCAGGTCACAACGGCGCCGACACTCTGCCGGTGTCGGTCATCACGCCGTCGCAGACCCATTCTATCAACGTGCGCGTGGCAACGCCGGGATTGTGGGAGTACCCTGATACAGACGCCCTTATCTCTCTGGATACTTCACTGCTAATAGGTGTGCGGACTGCCGACTGTGTGCCTATCGTGCTCCACGCGCCCGATATCGGCGCCGTAGCGGCCATACATGCCGGTTGGCGCGGTTCGCTGTATGGTATTGTCGACCGTACTATCGAACAGCTGTGTGTGCGCGGTGCCGACACCACGCATATAACGGCTGTATTCGGGCCGTCGATATGCTGGCGTTGCTATGAGGTATCGCTCGAACTCGCCGCTGAGTTCGACCGCATAGGTTTCGCCCACTGTCTACACCCGGCTCCTCCGACTGACCCGCTCACTCACCGTGCTCCCGACCCCACACGGCCCCACCTCGACCTTGAAGCCGTCAACCGTACCCGTCTGCTGAGCCTCGGCCTCCTTCCCGGTAATATCATCGCCTCAAACCTTTGCACACGCCACACTATCACCGACGGCGGCATGACCATGCCTTCCTACCGCCGTGACGCCACTGAACAGCGCCTTGTCACCTGCGTTGCCCTCACTGCCGACTAAGCCACCTCTCCATATACTGAATGTGAGCTTCAAGCCGCATAAGTCTGCCTTTTTTCTTTGAGATATTGAGTTGTTTTGTTACCTTTGCCTCTAATATATGGAGTGTCTGCCGTCCGAGACGGTTGACACCCTTCGCACTAAAACAATCAAACCTATGACTATCAACGAAACACAAGACGAAATAATCGAAGAGTTCGAAGGTCTGACCGACTGGATGGACCGTTATGCCTACATCATCGACCTCGGCAACACACTGCCGGAGTTTCCCGACTCGCTCAAAACACCTGCCAACCTCATCGAAGGATGCCAGAGCCGCGTATGGATTACTTCCGAGCGCGACACCGAAGGCCGCATGGAACTGCAGGCCGATTCAGACGCCATGATCGTCAAAGGTATCGTAGCCCTCCTGCTACGCGTACTCTCCAACCACACACCCGAAGAAGTAGCCGACGCCGATCTCTACTTCATCGGCCGCATCGGCCTGCGCGAGCACCTTTCCCCCACCCGTAGTAACGGCCTCGTCGCTATGGTGAAGCAGATAAAGAACTACGCCCGCGCCTACCGCCTCCTCGACGAAGCCGTCCGCTGACGCCCCTCCCCCACGCCGCCCCCAGCCTCCCGAAGCCACCCCTCCCCAAAGCTTCCCTCTCCCAAGGCTTCCCCTCTACCGAGGCTCTCCCAGCTTGCCAAGCGTCCCAAAGCCTTACAGGCCCTTGTTAGCGCGAAGCTGTCCAGTTCAAAAGCGAAGCTTTTGTCTTCCCCCGCCAATCCAAATTACTCTAACCAATACCAACACCATGTTCAAAAACCACCCCAAGGGATTAATCCCGGCAGCGTTAAGCAACATGGGCGAGCGTTTCGGATACTACATCATGAACGCTGTGCTTGTGCTGTTCCTCTGCTCGAAGTTCGGCCTCTCCGAAGAGACGAGCGCACTGATTTACTCTTTCTTCTACGCCGGTATCTACATACTGGCTCTCGTAGGCGGTACAATCGCCGACCGTACCCAAAACTACAAAGGTACCATCATCTCGGGTCTGCTCATCATGACGCTCGGCTACATCGTGCTCGCCATTCCGGTGCTCGCCACCGAAGGCAACACCACATGGCTGCTGGTGATGACCTGTGCCGCGCTTTTCCTCATAGCCTTCGGCAACGGCCTTTTCAAAGGCAACCTGCAGGCTATCGTGGGGCAGCTGTACGACAACCCGAAGTACGCCTCACAGCGTGACGCCGGCTTCCAGATCTTCTACGTATTCATCAACGTCGGCGGTGTCATAGCACCTTTCGTGGCTCCTATGCTGCGCAGCTGGTGGCTCGACGCCAACGGTATGAGCTACAACGCCAGCTTCCCCGCTCTCTGCCACCAGTTCCTGAGTGTCACCGACACAATGACTGAGGAGAATATGGAGAACTTCTACGCACTGCTGAGTCAGGTAGGCGGTCAGGCCGCAGCCACACGCGAAGCCGTGTCGCATTTCTGCACGCAGTATCTTGACGTGTTCAACACCGGTATCCACTACTCGTTCATCGCCTCGGTAGCGGCTATGCTTATCTCGCTCTGCATCTTCCTTGCCACCAAGAAAGGTCTGCCCTCGCCCGCTAAGAAGGCAAAAGCTGAAGACGTCAAGATCTCAGCCGAAGAGAAAGCAGCTATGGCCAAAGAAATCAAGCAGCGTATGGGCGCTCTGTTTGCAGTGCTCGGTATTGCCGTATTCTTCTGGTTCTCATTCCACCAGAACGGTACTTCAATGTCACTGTTCGCACGTGACTTCGTCATCACTAAGTCGATAGCCCCCGAAATCTGGCAAGCTGTCAACCCCTTCTTTGTGATTGTGCTGACTCCCTTCGTGATGATGTTCTTCACCTCGCTCTCCCGCAAAGGACGCGAAATCTCAACTCCCAAGAAGATAGCCATCGGTATGGGTCTGGCTTCAATAGCCTATCTCTTCATGACACTCTACTCTCTGTATATGGGTTATCCCTCGGGTACGGAATTCCGCGCACTTCCCGAAGCTGCCCGCACAGCCATGCTCTCAGGCCCTTGGGTACTGATACTCTACTACTTCTTCATGACCGTAGCCGAGCTCTTCATCTCGCCTCTCGGCCTCTCTTTCGTGTCGAAAGTAGCCCCGAGCCACATGCAGGGTCTCTGTCAGGGTCTCTGGCTGGGTGCCACTGCCGTCGGCAACCTTATGCTCTGGATCGGCCCCCTCATCTACAACGCCGCTCCTATCTGGGTAGCATGGGTTGTATTCATGAGTGTCTGTCTCATCTCGATGGGCGCTATGTTCGCCATGCTGAAATGGCTTGAGCGCGTCACCGCCTAAACGCATTATAATTTTCACTTAACAGTTAAGGCTTTCGTTCTCATACTATTGAGAGCGGAAGCCTTAACTGTAAATGTGATTTAAGGGTGGAAAAAGGAACAGTATAAGAAATTTTGGCTAATTTTGCAGATGTAATCTGACCTATGCCATGGACTTGTTATGAACCGACCTACTACTAACCCCGACCCGCAGTGTCAGAACAGCTGTCACAAACGGGCGATGCCGGCTCTGGCGCACATAGCGCAGAGATGCACACAAGCCTCGCGGCTGCTGGCACTTGCGACTATCGCCGGGTGCCTCGCGGGTATATTGTGTATGTGTACCAACGCTACGGCGAGCCATGTCGACGCCGAGGCTGCCGACGAAGAGGGTGACGCCTATCATGCCGACAATGATATAGCCATGACCGTGCGCAGCCTGACCGACGCCATAACAGTCGGCCAGCCTCTTGATACAGCCGAATATAACTTCCGGGGAGTTCTCACTGACGGCGAGGGCGTACCCCTCTATACCGACATACAGGGCAGCCCCGGCCAGTGGGTAGTAGATGTGACTACGGAGCGGCACGCCGTGATACGCAATCTCTATCTCGGTGATCTCCTGCCCGACGACCTCCAAGCCTACATAACCTCAACTCTGCAATTAGGCACCGATGCCATCATAGAGAGCGATGAGTTCGACAACGACGACGAGGCCGAACTCACCATCTACCGCTTTGACGGCGGTGAAATACGCTTCGAACAACGCGCCGGCATAGCCCCCAACGGTCTCGAAGGCCCCCTCCTCAGCATCGTAGTGGCCGGCGACTGACAGAAAAGGAGCTATCAGGGTCGGAAGACGAAGAGGCGAGTAGGCTCGAAGCGCGGCAGGGCCATCAGCTGGACATCAGCGGCGCGGTCTTCAAGGGTTTCGTTGGCACCGCCGACACGGAGGCCGGCATCGCGAAGGGCGGCGTGAGCGGCGGCAAGAGCCTTTTCAGGGGTATTGTTGTCACGTGAGAGGTGGCACAGGAATATGTATTTTAGACCGGGGTTGACTATCTCGCGTAGAAAAGCGGCTGTATGGGTATTGTCCATGTGGCCGATTTCGGTCTGTATGCGGGCTTTGAGATATTCAGGATAGCGGCCGAGACGCAACATATCGAGGTCATAGTTGGCTTCGATGACAAGGTAGGTGGCTCGGCTCATGTAGTGACGGGCACGTGCCGTGACAGCACCGAGGTCGGTGGCAAGCACAAAGCGGCGGTCATCAAACTCAATGGAGAAGCCCATGTTATCCGAACCGTCGTGTGGCACCTCGAAAGCCGTAATCTCGAAATCGAATATCTTGAAGGGTATCTCTTTGAATATGGGTACATGATAGTCGCGCACACGCCGCGAGACATTGTGACGATGCAGCAGACCGTTAAGCACGCGGTTGGTGCAGAAGAGTTTCAGATGACGGTGATTGCGCAGCAGTGAGTAGGCGTAGCGCACATGGTCGGAATGGTCATGAGTGAGAAGTATGCCGTGTACTTTTGACATTGGTATTCCGCTGTCGCGCAGAGTCTTTTCGACAACTTCGTCTTTGACACCGGCGTCTATTATAACACCTCCCTGCGAAGTACCGATATAACAGCTGTTGCCGCTCGAACCTGAGCCGAGCGACAGATAATAGAGAAGACGTTGCTGTGGCTCCAGAGGTCTGGATTGCAGCGGGAGCGTTTTAGCGTAATGTGAGGCGGGACTTGGACGGGACTGTGCGGGAGTCAGCGTATCACTGCTTTCCCACTCTTCGAACGGCAGTTCGGGGAAGTCGAAACTTATCTTACGTGTGGTCATAGTGTTACTGTTGAACCGCTGTAGATAAGGAAAATGGCAGGCCGTTTGTCATAATCGGTCTTTACGCCACGCCAACGTGACGTCGGACGACTAACCACACTTTCATGTTCGGGGTCAGTGAGGTCACAAGCGACACACAGCATTGTGTCGCCGCGCAGAGTGGAGACTAGAGTAGCCAACATCTTGTTGTTGCGATAAGGTGCTTCGATAAATATCTGAGTCATATTCTTACGTGCCGATTCGGCTTCAAGATCCTTTATGGCTTTAGCGCGTGCGGCAGCCTCAATGGGCAGATAGCCGTGAAAAGCGAAGCCTTGTCCGTTAAAACCGGAAGCCATAAGTGACATCAGTATGCTTGACGGGCCGACAAGAGGTACGACTTTAAGACCCTCGCGCTGTGCAAGACCCACGACTATAGCTCCGGGGTCAGCTACGGCGGGACACCCGGCCTCGCTCATCAGGCCGACGGGTTCGCCCCTACGCAAGGGTTCGAGATAGGCTGACACATCGCGTGGTTCAGTGTGGCGGTTAAGCTCACAGAAAGTGAGGGAGTCTATGTCTATGTCACGGTCACACTTCTTAAGGAAACGGCGTGCCGTACGAACATTCTCAACTATGTAGTGGCGTATATTGCGCACTATGCCGACGTTAGCTGACGGCAGGGTATCGGACAGCGGAGCATCGCTGATACCGACCGGGATAAGGTATAAAGCTGTTATAATTTCCATGTCTCTGTTCGAGGAGAGACGCCGGGATTAGTTTTTTAAGGAAGCCAAAAAAGCGCACGCCGAAGAGGAAAGCAGTGTACGCACGCCGGGAGAAGCTGTAATTAAAACGTTAATTTTTAAGAGCCCCTTATTATCAACAGTTCGGCAAAATTTACATATTTCACTTAATATCAATAAGTTGAAATATCAATAAATAATTAATATAAGATATTGATTATCAGATAAATACGTCTTAATATTCTCCAAAAATTACCGAACTATTGTATTATATTCTGCAAATTTAATGTTTTATGGTGATTTTACACTATTTTTGCAGTTGTTTTTATTTTAATTTTTTCTATCCTTCCGAGACATGACCTTACCCGAAGGCTTCGCTCAGGCGATGCAACAGCTTGATAATGTTGATAGTGATGCTCTACTTGCCGCTTTGGAGCAACCTCCTTCCGTGTCTATACGCTATAACAGACGCAAGGCACCTGCAGAGCCTCCTTACACGGGTACGGAACCGGTGGCATGGTGCGCAGACGGTGTGTACCTACCCGAACGACCGGTGTTTACACTCAATCCGCTGATGCACGCGGGGTGCTTCTATGTGCAGGACGCTTCGTCAATGATATATCAGACCATAGCAACTATGCTGACCGCCCGGCTTAGAGAGGCAGACAGACCGCTGCGGGTTCTCGACCTATGCGCAGCCCCCGGCGGCAAGACCACCGCTATCATCAATGCGCTTGATGACCATGATGTCATAGTAGCCAATGAATATGTGCCGGCACGAGCAGCCGTATTGCGTGAGAACATAGCAAAATGGGGATTTCCCGGAGCGGCGGTCACTAATGCTCCGGCCGAAGCTTTCGGACGCTGTGGCTCTCTGTTTGATATAGTGGCGGTTGACGCACCGTGTTCCGGAGAGGGTATGATGCGCAAAGAAGCGGTAGCCGTCGGTCAGTGGAGTGAAGGACTCGTAAGACAGTGCGCCGCGTTGCAGCGCGATATAGTAAGCCACGCTGTCAGCAGTCTGCGTTCGGGAGGTTTTCTGATATACTCAACGTGTACTTTCAATATTACAGAGAACGAGAATAATGCCGCAGCTATAGCCGAAGCAAACGGGCTGGAAATGATAACACTCCCCCTACCGCAGGATTGGGGAATAGTGTCGTCATGCCGTGCCGATGTGCCGGCTCTGCGTTTCATGCCCCATGTTACACGCGGTGAAGGACTGTTTGTCTGCGTTATGCGTAAGCCTGAAGATACCGGCAGTGATATTCCCGCCACAAGATCAGGCCGAGACAAAGGGACAGGCAGGAGAGACAAGACACAGATACCTTCCGTTCCGTCCGACTGGCTGTTGCGACAGGAAGAATACCGTTCCCGATTCGACGGTAAAACACTGTCAATGCTTCCCGTAGCTCTCGATGAACTTATGAGCCGCCTGGAAGGAATAAAAATTCTGAGTGCCGGAGTGACAGCTGCCGAGTTAAAAGGCCGTGAGTGGGCGCCGACTTCACAACTGGCTCTGTCGACGACTTTCAACCCGAAGGCATTTGAAATTGTTGACATAGATGAAGAGACAGCCCTCTCCTATCTCCGTCATGAGGCCCTGCGCCTGCCCGAAGGCACTCCACGCGGCTTTGTAGCCCCGGCTTTCAAAGGACACCCGCTCGGTATGGCCAAGAACATCGGCAATCGTGCCAACAACCTCTACCCTGCCGCTTGGAAAATACGCCATCTGTGACAATACGGAGGACATAAACTTATACTCACACTCCACAACCATTACGATAATGAAAACCTTTCCTGTAACAGGCATGATGTGTGCCGTTTGCGCCGGCACAGTCGAGCAGACAGTCAGGCAGCTTCCCGGTGTCAATGAGGCTTCGGTCAATTTCGCCACCTCATCGCTGTCGGTAAGCTGGAACCCGTCGGTGACTTCACCGCAGGTGATAGCCGAGGCTGTACGCAAAGCCGGATATGATATGATTGTCGAAAGCTCGCAATCGGCAGCCGACGAAGAACAGGCCCGACGAGAGGCCCGACATTACCGCTACATGCGTCTTATGGTATGGCTGGCGTGGATTCTCACTATTCCGTTAGCCGTCATCTGTATGGCACACATACACTTCGAGGGCGACCAGTGGGTAATGGCCGGTCTGGCACTTGCCGTCATGGGTATATGTGGCCACAGATTCTATATAAACGGTTTCAGAGCCTTGTATAAACTGCGTCCTACTATGGACAGTCTCGTGGCCGTGTCAACACTTGTCAGCTTTCTTTACAGTCTGTTCAATACAGTATGGCCTGACGTTGCCTACGCTCACGGTCTGCCGGCCGACCTGTATTATGAAGCGTCAGCCATGATTATAGCCTTTGTACTCACCGGCAAACTTATGGAACTAAGAGCACGCCATTCGACAGGTTCAGCCTTGCGTGCCCTGATGGGTCTCCAGCCGGCAGAGGCATTGCTTGTGGAACCTGACGGCAAGACACATACAGTAAAGATAGCCGATATCAAACCCGGCGACCTCATATCCGTACGCCCCGGCGAAAGAGTACCGGTAGACGGCACAGTAACTGAAGGACATGCAGCCGTAGACGAGAGTATGCTGACTGGCGAACCGATAGCCGTAGAGAAAACTCCGGGGACTGCCGTAAGCGCCGGCACACTTGTTGACAACGGTTCTATTACCATAAGCGCAACACAGGTGGGCGGTGCCACACGGCTTGCACATATCATCGAGGCCGTAAGACGTGCGCAAGGTTCGAAAGCCCCTGTGCAGAAACTCGTGGATAAGGTGGCTATGATATTCGTACCGGCTGTCATAATTATAGCACTTATTACTTTCGGTGTGTGGCTGACTGTAGGTTACGGCAATCTGCCCGTAGCCATAATCACAGCAGTATCGGTGCTCGTAATAGCGTGTCCGTGTGCTCTCGGACTCGCAACACCTACCGCCATAATGGTCGGCATGGGACGCGGAGCGCGCAACGGCATACTGGTGCGCGATGCCGAAGGACTTCAGAATCTGGGTCGTGTCAAAATACTGGCAATCGACAAAACCGGCACACTCACCGAAGGCCACCCGGCTGTCAGTGATACATATATTTCTGCCGGCCCGGATTCTCTGCCGGAGATATTGGGAGCTATAGCCGTATTGGAGCGTAAAAGTGCTCATCCATTGGCGGAAGCGATAGCCGAATGGTGCGAAAATCACGGTGCAAAGCCGACTACCGATGTAATATTTGAATACATAGCCGGTATGGGCATCACCGGCACTGTTGACGGACGCAGTTACTGGATAGGTTCAGCCACGCTTGCCGAACATGAACATGCCTCTATACCGGCCGCTATGTCGGCGGCAGCAGGTCAATGGGGTTCAGAGGGTGCCGGTATCGTATTTGCGGGTTCGGGTACTGACACACTTGCAGCTTTCAAAGTGTCAGATACTATAAAACCCGAGGCCGCCGAGACAGTAGCCCAACTGAAAAAACGTGGTGTGAAAGTCGTACTGCTGACCGGAGACCGACGCGACACGGCAGAGTATTTCGCCCGGCTTGCAGGTATTGACGAGGTCATAGCCGGCGTACTGCCGGCCGGCAAGCAGGAAGCAATACAGAAACTTAAAGGCAAAGGTAAAATAGTAGCTATGGCCGGCGACGGTATCAACGACTCGCAGGCTATGGCCGAGGCCGATGTGGCTATAGCTATGGGTACCGGGTCGGACATTGCCATTGATGTGGCACAGGTGACACTTGTGGCCGGACGCCTGACCGACATACCGAAAGCTATGCAACTCTCACGCGACACCCTCAGGATAATACGCGAAAACCTCTTCTGGGCGTTTATCTATAACCTCATCGGTATACCCATAGCAGCCGGAGTATTCTACCCCGTATGGGGCTGGTTGCTCTCACCGATGTTTGCAAGTGCCGCTATGGCGATGTCTTCAGTCTGTGTGGTGCTTAACTCACTACGCCTCGCCAAAACCTCCGATACTCAAACCAAAAACTAAAAAAGACAAAAACTATGCAATTCAAAACTAATGCCCGCTGCCAAGGTTGCAGCGCTGCCATACTCAAGGCTATGAATGAGAAATTTCCCAATGCCAGCTGGAGTATGGATCTCGAAAATACAGATAAAATACTTGAAGGTCACGGCCTGCCCGAAAATGCAGAGACAGCCGCTCAGGTAGAAAAAACTCTTGCCGAAACCGGATTCAAGGGAAGCTGGATAGAGCGTGGCGGTAATAACCTCTGACAGCGAAGTCATGCCCGGCACTACCGGAAGCCATCAGGTATCACAATGGGATGACCGGACCGTACGGCTGCTCGGCAGTGAAGCTGTCGGACGGCTGGCACAGGCACGTATGCTGGTGGTTGGCGTAGGCGGTGTAGGAGGCTATGCCGCCGAAATGTTGGCCCGTGCCGGTGTGGGACACCTGCGCCTCATAGATGCAGACAACGTAGACATAACCAATGTCAACCGCCAGCTGATAGCCACACTGTCAGTAGTGGGACAGCCGAAAGCGGAGCTGCTGGCCGAGCGCTTCCGCGACATCAATCCGAACATCAATGTCGAAGCGGTGCAGGATTTTATTACTCCTGAAAATGTGGCGGTAATGCTCGACGAGGGTTTTGACTTCGTACTGGATGCCATAGACACCGTAGCGCCAAAGGTAGCACTCATCACACACTGCCTCCGTCACAACATACCCATAATCTCGTCAATGGGTGCAGGAGGACGCACCGACCCCACGAAGGTGGGATATGCCGACCTGTGGGAGACACGCGAGGACGGTCTGGCACGTGCCGTACGGCAACGCCTGCGCAAAGCCGGACTCAGACGTCCGCTGAAAACCGTGTGCAGTTCTGAAACACCACACACGGCATCACTGATAGAGGTAGGCACTGCCAATAAACGCACTTCATACGGTACACTGGCCACAATTCCGGCTCTCTTCGGTATCTTCATGGCTAACTACGCAATAATGCGTACAGCTCGGTAAACACCCAACACCACACAAAGTGATAACACTAAGCAATATCACCAAGACCTACGGCACGCTGACAGTACTGCATGACATATCGCTGACTGTCGGCGAAGGAGAACTAATGGCAATAGTCGGCCCAAGCGGTGCAGGCAAGACAACACTGCTGCAGATAGCCGGTTCGCTCGACCGTCCCGATTCCGGCACGGTAAGCTACGACGGCACCGATCTGACAAGCCTGCCGGACAGAAAACTGTCGGAGTTCCGTAACCGTAATATCGGTTTCGTATTTCAGTTTCACCAGCTGTTGCCGGAGTTTACAGCTGTGGAAAATGTGGCTATGCCGGCTATGATAGCCGGCATAGGACGCCGTGAGGCCGAAGCCGAAGCCCGTCGGTTACTTGACATGCTCGGGCTTGCCGGACGTCTGCAACACCGTCCGTCACAGCTGTCCGGCGGTGAGAAGCAACGTTGTGCCATAGCCCGTGCCCTTATCAACAAGCCGCGTGTGGTGCTCGCCGACGAACCTACAGGCAGTCTTGACTCTCACAACCGGCAGGAAATACAAGATACTTTCCGTCGTCTGCGCGACGAACTGCGGCAGACATTCGTCATAGTCACCCACGACCCCTCAATGGAGGCTGTGGCAGACCGTGTTGTGCACATGGCCGACGGACGCATAGAGGCCGACACATCCGTACGGCAGACAGACGCCTGAGAGACGTCAAGGTGTTAACGACATGTTAACATAGCCGCGATAATTGGCAGTTTCGTATTTTTTACTTAACTTCGCATTCGCTTTCGGCACGCTTTGTGCTGCACAAGCAGACTGACACACTCCCGCAGGAATGTGCCGGTTTACACAACAGAGATAAATCCCAACATACAACAACTTTTAAAACACTGACAACTATTATGGCAGCTAACGAACAGAACAAGCAGCAGCTCCAGATTCAGCTCCGTCCCGACATGGCAGACGGCAAGTACAGCAACCTCGCTATGATCGGCCACGGCCCCAACGAGTTCCTCATCGACTTCATTTTCGCCGCTCCCGGTATGCCCCAGGCTCCCGTTGTAGGCCGTATCGTAATGAGCCCCGAGAACGCAAAGCAGCTTCTCTACGCTCTTTCTGACAACGTACAGAAGTACGAGAACCAGTTCGGCGAAATCAAGCCTCGCGGCAACCAGCCCAGCAACAACTGATAAGCCCCGCTCAAGTGTGAAAAGGGTATGATGGACAACAATCTGACCCTATACAATTCACTTGCACGTATTAAACAGCCCTTCAAGCCCCTCCATGAGGGGCTTGTGGGTATGTACGTGTGTGGTCCGACGGTGTACGGCGACGCACATTTAGGCCATGCCCGTCCGGCTATTACGTTCGACATACTGTTCCGCTACCTGCGTCATCTCGGTTATAAGGTGCGCTATGTACGTAACATCACCGATGTCGGACACCTTGAACACGATGCAGACGAGGGTGAGGATAAAATCGCAAAAAAGGCACGCCTCGAACAGCTTGAGCCGATGGAAGTGGTACAGATGTATCTGAACCGCTACCACCGTGATATGGACGCGCTCAACGTGCTGCCGCCAAGCATCGAGCCGCACGCTTCGGGCCATATCATCGAACAGATAGAGTATATCAAAAAGATTCTCGCCGCCGGCTACGCCTATGAAAGCGAAGGTTCGGTATATTTCGATGTCGAGAAATATAACCGGGATCATCACTACGGCAAACTGTCAGGCCGAAATATCGAGGAACTACAGAATAACACACGTACCCTCGACGGCCAGCAGGAAAAACACAATCCGCTCGACTTCGCACTCTGGAAAAAAGCAGCTCCCGAACACATTATGCACTGGCCGTCGCCGTGGAGCGAGGGCTTCCCGGGCTGGCATCTTGAGTGCTCGACAATGGGCGAGAAGTATCTGGGCGAGACTTTTGACATTCACGGCGGAGGCATGGATCTCATGTTCCCCCACCACGAGTGTGAGATAGCACAGAGCGTGGCCGCACAAGGTCACGAAGCTGTACGCTACTGGATGCATAACAACATGATTACCATCAACGGCAAGAAGATGGGCAAGTCATACAACAATTTCATAACACTTGAACAGTTCTATGACGGCTCACATCCGCTGCTTACGCAGCCTTATTCGCCGATGGTGATTCGTTTCTTCATTCTGCAGGCTCAATACCGTTCGACTGTCGATTTCTCGAACGAGGCACTGCAGGCCGCTGAAAAGGCCCTGCAGAAGATGCTTGACGGTTACCGCCGACTTCAGAGTCTGCTGCCTGCTGAAAAGTCGACTGTCGAAGTTCCCGACTTCGCCGCACAGTGCTATGAAGCACTTGACGATGACCTCAACACTCCGATGGTTATAGCCACTCTTTTCGAAGCCTGCAAACTTATCAATCAGGCTACCGATGGTGCCATACGTCTCAATGCCGATGATCTGAGCCGTCTGCGTCATCTGTTTGACGTATTCCTTGTTGAACTGCTCGGCATACGTGTGAACGCTGACAATGAAAGCAGCGATGCGGCAAAAGCCTACGAAGGTGCTGTAGACCTGCTGATGGATATACGCAAGAATGCAAAAGCTGCTAAAGATTGGGCTACCTCAGACCTTATACGCAACAAACTCACGGCACTCGGATTTGACATTAAAGATACTAAGAACGGTGTCGAATGGTCAGTCAAGTCATGAAGCATGATGATATACATGATATAAAAAAACACGAACCAGATTACGGTTCGTGTTTTTTTATATCATGTATATCCAATCAGTTCTCCTCAGCCGAGCCGGGTTCCCGCCAGTCGCCATTGGCCTTAATAAGCTCTATAAGGGCCGGAAGTGCTTCGGCTCGTGTGACGTTCTTGAGCACAAGTTCTTTACCTTTGTAAAGACTTACACGGTCAGGCCCGGCACCGACATAACCGTAATCGGCGTCAGCCATCTCTCCCGGACCATTGACAATACAGCCCATAACGCCTATCTTGAGACCAGTCAGGTGAGCTGTGGCAGCTTTAACCTCGGCTAAAGTGGCCACAAGGTCGAAAAGAGTACGTCCGCAGCTCGGGCAGGCAATATATTCAGTATGCGATATACGCAGACGGGCAGCCTGAAGTATGCCTAATGCTACACGATGCAACATATTCTCATCAAAAGCAGGCGCTACTATATCTATACCGGAAGCATAACCGTTGAGCAGCAAGGCACCGAAATCGGCACCGGCCTGCACTTGCAGCAGTTCAGGGTCGGAAGTGTCAAAAGAAAGACGTACCACAATCGGATTACGACCATCCATAGCGACAAAGCGGTCTATCCACGAGGCTATTTCCCCTACTCTGTTTAAATGAGACGAAGTCAGCACCACAGGCAGCATATCGTCATACAGATGTGGTTCCTCAGAGGCATCGGCATAGTGCCAGTCGTCAGTATCGGCACGGTCATAGTCAAGACCGGCCACTACCGGATATGGATGTGACAGCAGGCCCGAAAGTATAGCGTGATTGCGTGCAGCTCCATCTCTTACTGTCTCCGGCTCCTTGACGGCACAGTGATTGCTGCGCAACGATATATAATCACGCAAAGCCCGGGCAACAGGAATCTCGGCCTCCGGAGCCTCACTCAGCGACACACGTATGGTATCACCAATACCTTCGGCAAGCAGAGTACCTATACCGACAGCGCTCTTGACACGGCCGTCCTCACCGTCACCGGCTTCAGTGACACCAAGATGCAACGGGAATGCCATACTCTCACGTTCCATCTCGGCCACAAGCAGGCGTACGGTCTCGACCATAACCGTCACATTCGAGGCTTTGATTGATATTACAATATTATCAAAATTCTCCTCGCGACATATACGCAGATATTCCATGACCGACTCCACCATACCGGCAGGAGTGTCACCGTAACGACTCATTATACGATCACTGAGCGAACCGTGATTAACTCCTAAACGGACACATGTGTCATGCTCGCGGCAAAGAGCGAGAAACGGTTTCAACTGCCGGCGTATACGCTCTATCTCAGCGGCATATTCCTCATCGGTAAACTCAAGTTTACGGAATGTACGTGCGGCATCGACAAAGTTACCGGGATTGATACGTACTTTCTGACACGTCTCAGCGGCTGAAAAGGCCGCACGTGGATTAAAATGCACATCGGCTACAAGCGGCACATTACAACCGGCGGCATCAAGCGCACGGCGTATCTCTGCCATATTCACGGCTTCGCGTACACCCTGAGTGGTGAAACGCACAAGTTCGCCGCCGGCCTCGCTTATACGTATGGCCTGCGCGGCGCTGGCTGCTGTATCCATAGTCGAAGTGTTGGCCATCGACTGTACTACGACAGGATTATCGCCGCCTATATTCACATGCCCCGCATGGGCTACGGTGCTGCGGCGACGTTTATAATTATAAAGACTCATTTAGGTAAGAAGCGGTAATCAATGTATCAAGGTGATGAAGAACACACTGCAGAAACCTACGGCATAGCCTGCCAGCACCTGTCCTGCGGTGTGGCGTCCGAGCCATACACGTGCGGCACCGAGAAGACCCGACAGCAGTATGACGGCTATCAGCCATGAGAATGTGGAAGGCTCCGGAAAGCCGTCGCGCATTATACGTATCAGCATTGCCACTATACCGGCGATACCGGCCGAGTGAGCACTTATCTTCCAGTAGAAATTAACGGCAAAATTGATGATACCGGCTACGGCACCGCCGATGAAGAACATCGACATCCACAGCGGAGCGCCTTTAAGCGACATAAACCATGCCGTAGCGCCGAGACAAAGTATAGTGATGATGTAAGGCAACAGACGTTCTTTGCGTCCGTTAAGTCCTATATCCTCGACCACACCGGCCTTTTTGAGCAACATTACCATGCCCATAGGTATGACCACGTTGAAAATGAATACTATTATCGTGAACAGCACTCTCGTATGCATCGGAGCAATATCGAGTATTGACAGACCGAATATGAGCATGACACCGTACACCGGCATCAGCAACGGCACCAATACCCATGACAGTATGTTACAGGCAAGCGTAAGCCATTTCGGTCCCTCGGCAGGTTCAGGCCGGGGAGCAGGCGCGGGTGCCGGAGAGTCGTTTTTCTCGACTTCGGCACGCGGCTGACCGGCTCGTCCGGCTTCAGGCTCGGACGACGGAACGTCAGGATAATATGAGGTTGTGTCTAAGGGCATAATATATAACTTTAGTACAAGAATAGTTGGGTTATTATTGACTTTATTCGTCAGTATCGCCGGTGCTGTTATCGGCCAGCACACGCGGGGTATGGCCTCCACGCACTACTGAAATGAATTTTGGCGGTACAGGCTGTTCAAAATTCATATCCTTACGTGTAATTGGATGAGCGAATCTCAGCGTACGGGCATGAAGACACAAACGGTTGATAGGGCTGGTCTTGGCACCATACTTACGGTCACCGGCTATGGGATGTTCGAGATCTTTAGCGTGTACCCTTATCTGATTCTTACGGCCTGTATCAAGCGAGAACTCAGCCAGAGTATAGCCTCCGCCACGTTTCAGCACTTTATAATGAGTGACGGCCAGCTTACCTTCACCTTCGACATCGGTGGTATACACTTCAAAACGACTGTTCTCGGCCAGACGGCTCTTGACATAGCCCTGATCCTGCTCCAGATAACCTTCGAGCACAGCCACATAAAGGCGCTCAAGCACCATATTGTTCCAGTTGTGACGCAAGGCTTCCTGCGCCTCCTGTGTCTTGGCGAACATCATCAGACCGGAAGTATGGCGGTCGAGTCTGTGTACCACAAAGAGCTTGTTGGATGGATGCACCTTCTTTACATAGTCTTTGAGTATGTCGTAAGCCGTTTCCTCTTTCTTGGTGGAGTTCGTACCTACCGATAACAGACCGTAGCCTTTATTTATGACTATTATGTCATCGTCTTCATACACAATATCTATGCGGGGGTGTTTAAACACCACGAACGGTCGCGTATGATTAAATTCGACCCATTGCCCCGGCAGTACCGGAGTATGTACGCCGGTATTTACCACACCGTCCACCATAAGATAACCGAACTTCAGCCAACGCTTGGCGTCAGCCTTTTTGATACCGGGCTGCATCGTCAGCAAAGCATCATAGAGTTCTATAGGTTCTTCACCGGTATTTTGCCAGGCTTGAATCCGGTCCGCCTCGAAATTAGGGCGCCCGTTGCGTGTGTTTCGTGCCATATTTTCAAATACTCTTCTTTGGGTTGCATTACTATAATAACAACTATCTCAATGCAAAGTTAACATTTTTTTCCCACCCTCCCAATTCCTTAGCCGATCCGGAGACAGACTCAAGGAGATTGTATCTATTATCAGCTATCGGTGTCAGCTAATGAACTTAATGACAGCTGTCACTAATTTTGCATATATGAAATTTAGTTCTTATCTTTGTCTCTGAAAGGTTAAGAGAATCAAAACAGTAATAATATAACCTTAATTCAAGAACCGAATGAAGAAATTAATTTTACTCTTGCTGGCTTTTTGCCTTGTCATACCGATGACCTATGCCGATAAGAAGGCTGAAAAAGAGAGGAAAGAACAACTGGATAGATCCAGAAAAATAGCTAAAAACCTGAAAAAAGAGGGTTGGAAACTTCACGGCAGTTCAAGCGATCTCGAAGAAGTCGTGATACGCCATCACGATAAAATGAGATCCGTGTATGGCGGACGAGAGATTGTAGGTTTTGCATCTAATGTAAAAACAAAAACATTGGGCGTCAGAAAGCCATGAATGATGCCTACATCACCTATTCACAGCAAGAAGGGGGTAAAATCAAGGGGGGAGTCGAACAGATTTTAGGCACTGACACCTCCGGTGAGTTAGACAAGTTCTATGCCCATTATGAGCGTCTTATAGAAAAAGAAATAAAGGGTGAGATGCAGGAAACTTTTACAGTAATACGTGAAAAGAAACCTGACCTTTATGAGTTTCAGACTTTCTTTGTCGTAATGAGCAAGCTGCGGCTAACGCACGTATGCGTGCTGTAGAGAGCGCCATGAAAGACGATGAAAATGCTCAGAAATACGAAAAAGAGATAAAAGAATTTGTCAAAGGCGGATTTGTTGTAGGATAATAAATACCAAAAAAACATACCTCCTGTGTCCGTCGACGGACACAGGAAGTATGTTTTTACCCGGTTATCCGGCTACATTATTGCGTACATCACCTTGCAGGAAGCCACGGAGATTATCGACGGCTATCTGTAACAGACGTTCGCGGGCTTCTTTAGTAGCCCAGCCGAGATGAGGAGTTATAAAACAGTTTCGAGCCGTCAGCAACGGATTATCCGGGGAAGGCGGCTCCGAGGAAAGTACATCTAACCCGGCGGCGTATATCTCACTGCTATTCAAAGCAGCGGCAAGAGCGTTTTCATCAATCAGAGGTCCGCGTCCGGTATTGATAAGTATGGCCGTTTTCTTCATTCGGGCAAGACGTTCGGCATTTACAAGGTGACGTGTACCTTCGGTGAGAGGACAGTGAAGCGACACCACATCGGAGGTAGCGAAGAGTTCGTCAAGATCAGCCTTAGCCACACCTTCCGGCAAGTCTTCAGGACGTTTGGAGGTAAAGGCTTTCACTTTCATACCGAAAGCACGAGCTATAAGAGCAACCCGACTGCCGATATGTCCTAATCCTACAATACCGAAAGTTTTACCGGCCAATTCGTTAAGCGGTGTGTCCCAATAACAGAAATCAGCCGATTCACACCAACGGCCTGCACGATTTTCGTCGGTATAATGTTCCACCCTCACCACAGCAGCGAGCAGATGTGCAAATACCATCTGAGCAACCGAATCCGTACTGTAAGCAGGTATATTCGTAACTACTATTCCAAATTCACGGGCAGTCTCCACATCTACCACATTATATCCCGTAGCCAGCACACCCACATACTTCAGCTGTGGAAGACTTCGAAGCATTTCACCTGTCAGTACTGTCTTATTAGTCAATAAGACTTCAGCTCCGGCAGCACGTTCCATCACTTCGCAAGCAGGTGTTCGGTCATACACCGTCACTTCACCAAGCTCTTCAAGCGGTTTCCATGACATATCACCAGGATTCATTCCGTAACCGTCCAATACTACAATTCTCATGGTATAATTTTTAGTAAATACTATTTATAATTAAATCACGATGACAGCCGCACAGGCACTTTAAGCAGACGATAAGCATCTTCCGGCAAAACAACCTTAACAGAAGTATCCGGAATATTCCATATTTTCAGAAAAGGACGCATTTCATTTTTAAGTGCATCCTGCAACACACTCATAGACTGCTTATCAATATAATGTCCCGGTGACACTGTAAAGTTAATAATCAGAATAAAGCGTAGACGATCAAAATTAAGATGCTTATCCGGCAATTGTATAGCCTTAAGACGTTCTGAACCATGCCGTCCTTGAGATAAGGACAAGAGAATTGAAAACGAGTCAATGAACTTCTTGGAAATATTACGAAGGAAAGTGGTATAATTATCAAATGCAGTCCAAGTACTCGGTATAGATTTACCGTTTAACCTCAAATCCTTCACATTACCACCGGGGCCTCTTGGCGCTGACATTTTAGCTTCTATGAAGCAATGTCTCTTATCAATAACACTCACACATTCACATGCCATATTATTAGATGTACTTGAGCAACCATTTGTGACTAACGGATCCTTTTCAATATGAAAGCAATTCCCATCTGCGAACTCAAACAACAGACCTGATTCCTGAAATACCGTCATAGTTCAAGTTCCTCTTCATAAAGTTTAATTGACTGATCGATAATAGGATTATCCGGCATACCATCTTTCAGGTCGCTTACCTGATTACCACCCTCAAAATCAAACGAAATCACAGGTATGGATACATTATGAGACTGTGCCAACAAATACAGTTTCTTAATAACAAAATAGGAATGGCTTGCTATAAAGAACTGCATACCATAGCGGCTAAGCACACCTACGATATCAAGAAGTTCAATCAACACACTGGGATGAAGCCCCGACTCCGGTTCATCAATAAATACTATAGAATCGCGTGTCAGAAAATGATTTCCTATGAGAGTATCAAATATACCTATTTTCTTAGTGCCTTCTGAGGTAATATTTATATCAAATGTATTTTTACCCTGTACATATTGCCAGAGCTGTTTCTCTTTAGAATATACTACTCGCCCACCTAAAGCCGACTCTAACCGACTTCTCGCCTCAAGAAAAGGCCGAGCAATTTTACCTTGTGTCGGTGGAGTAAGCGCTGTCACTAAATCATAATACGTTTCATCAAAACCAAACTCCATACGTACCTCACGATTGTTTTTTATTACATCAAGCAGTGAAAGCACTTCTTTAGCAGGTATGAAGATGGAGTTTGAAGTTCGTGATTTCAAATAATTGTCCAAACGCACAATTCTCTTTTCTGTATCTGATCCAAAGCTGAAACTAAAGCTATTACCATTGGCCTCAGTCATTTCAAACTGAAACGGACCGCAATCGGGACGATGAACCAACTGTCCGAGCCTGTCAACCTGAAACGTCCAGTAAAGTTTATTAGCCAAAATTTCCTTGTCAGAAGACGGATTCTTACCTCTTCCGGTAATTTCAACTGTACGTTGTACACAATACAGAAGTTTAAGTAAAAGAGTTTTACCTGACCTGTTGGGCCCTATCAGAAGATTAATCGGACCACAATCTTTTACTTTAATATGCGAAACGGGACCGAAATTTTTTAAATCTACGGATTGTATCATACCTCTTTAGTACTTAATGGGATTTTATAAATAGTTCTTAAAAATTAAACGATACATGTTTTCAGGTAAAGTTGTGGAATCTTAAACGATAAAACTTGTTATTTATAGCCGCTTCAAGCTTGTGTCTCAGTCGAATACCCCAGTATTCTACTTTCCGCCGTGTCCGAATCATCTCAAAAATAACTGTGTTTTTATATGTTCATTAATTTTTAAGAGCTACTTAACGGCAAATATAAGCAATAAATTCCGAAAGGCAAAATTCAAAAATCCATAGGTGCAGCAAAACCTTTATCAGTACTCTAACGTTAAAGTAATGTGTCTTTCTAACAATGGAAATGCGGATTGAACATCAACCGACAGATGTTATGAAAGACTGAAATTACGTTTAACCTTTAAAATTATTAATAACTATGTCAGATACCACCACACCTCCGAAGAGTATCAAAGGCACACGTACAGAAGTTAACCTGGCCAACGCTTACATGAGCGAATCGGCAGCCTATACACGTTACACTTTCTACGGTCAGCAGGCTCAGAAGGAACAATATTTCCAGTATGCCAATCTGTTCGCAGAAACAGCTGCCAACGAGCTTCACCACGCCAAGATATTCTTGAAATATCTTGTTGAAGGTGCTGTAGAGAGTACACCTCTCGGTGTAGACAGCGGAGTTATAGGCACTACCGCCGAGAATCTGGCTGTCGCAGCTGCCGAAGAGCAGAAAGAGGGCGTAGAACAGTACACTGAGGCAGCTAAGGTAGCAGCCGAAGAGGGATTCCCCGAAATAGCTGCCCGTTTCCGTGCTATTGCCACTGTAGAGGCTCATCACGAAGCCCGTTTCAACAAGATGCGCGAGCGTATCGAAACCGGTACCGTATGGAAACGTGATACTCCTATCAAGTGGCAGTGTCTTGTATGCGGTTACATATTCGAAGGTACACAACCACCGGTAAAATGTCCCGCTTGCTATCACCCCTATCAGCACTTCATGCCAATGGAGGATAACATCTGATTAAGATACCTGAAAATACCTTATAGAACAGTAAGTCCCGAAAGCAATGCTTTCGGGACTTACTGTTCTATAAGGTATTTTCAGGTATGAGGAGAAAAACACTAAAAGAAAAAAGTCTGTCGCTTTTCACAAAGCAGCAGACTGAAACCTTAATCTTAATTTAATACTATGAAAAACACTCTGCAAAGATAGGATATTTTTTTGATTCTATCAACAATTCACTAAAAGCAATCTTATTATTTTAACTACTTTTAACATACAAATATTTCTATTCTCAATTTTCTCAGAAAGTTTTTATCCTCTGTAAAGCTATTTTAATTAATTTTGCGCGGTCACATAACCACATATCCATTTACCGCCTATGGAACGTCTGTATCATCATCTCTGGAAATACCGTATGTTCGGACGACGTCTGCGTCTGGCCGACGGACGACGTGTAGAAGTCATTGACCCCGGACTACCCAACAACGGAGCAGGCCCTGACTTTTTCAATTCAAAGATACGTATTGCAGACGGCGAAGAGTGGGCCGGTAATGTTGAAATTCACGTCAAGGCATCTGACTGGTTCCGTCACGGACATGACAAAGACACGGCTTATGACTCTATCATACTGCATGTTGTTGCAGCATCAGATTGTCGTGTGAACAGGCGCGACGGTTCGGTAATACCACAGGTAGAAGTCATACTGCCTCCCGAATTGTACTCAGCCTATTCTCGACTGCACACCGACCTTGACGCAGTGAGGTGTGAACACGGACTACGCACCCTCCCCCAGCTTACCGTCATAGACTGGCTTGAATCGCTCGCCATAGAACGTTTGCAGACACGTGCCTCAAACGTAATGAGAATATTCGCTCTCACCGGTAATGACTGGCAACAGACATGTTTCGTAATACTGGCCCGTGCTATGGGGTTCGGATTGAACGGTGACCCTTTTGAACTAACAGCTCTCTCGTTGCCGCTACGCATAATGGCACGTCACAGCGACAATCCTCTACAACTTGAAGCGCTGCTTTTCGGACAGGCAGGAATGCTCGATACATCTCAGCATATATTAGATGACCGTTATCAACTGCTATGCCGCGAATATTATTTTTTAGCACGCAAATACGGTCTGAAACCGTTGCGTTGTGATATGTGGAAATATGCCCGCACAAGGCCACAGAATATGCCGCACAGACGTCTTGCAATGTTGGCACGAGCATGTGAAGGCGGATTCTCCATGTTGCGCACACTACTCGACTGCAAGGGTGATCCGGAACTTCTGACTCCATTATTCGGTTGGAAGCTCGAAGGCTATTGGGCGACTCATCAGTCTTTTGATACTGATGAGTCATCCGCACCGGCAAAACTGTCTCAAGCCTCGATACGCCTGCTCATGATAAATGCCGTAGCACCGCTTTATTATGCTTATGGTATGCACATAGGTAATCCTGACATGGCTGAACTTGCTCTTGACCTGCTCGAAGCACTGCCACCTGAACAGAATACAATCATACGACGGTGGCAGGCGGCAGGATTGTCCGTAAAGTCAGCCGCCACTTCACAGGCTCTGTTACAGCTACGGCGTGAATACTGTGACAAACGAAACTGTATGCGCTGCCGTTTCAGCCATCAGCTGTTGCGCACCATAATAACTGAAAGCGATAAGGCATCAATATATTCCTGACCGTTATGTTGGAAAAACTTCAAGGTATCGTTACAGACATACGGCGGCATAACGATCGTCATAATGTGGTGACTCTTTTCACACGTCAGCGCGGACGTGTGGCTTTTCTGTCGACTGCCGGCTCAAGTCGCTCGGCAAGACTGATACAAGCCAGACTCCAGCCTTTAGCTATCATCGAAACCGAAGTTAATTTCAAGACAACACGTGAGCTGCAGCAACTCGGATCATTTCAACCTTTATTAGTGGCCGATTCCCTGAGATTCAATCCTGTCAAGGCTGCCATAGTCATGTTCATCAGCGAATTTCTCAATCATCTGTTACGTGCCTCTCCACCCGATGAGAATCTATGGGACTATATTGCCAATGCCATAAGTGTATTCAATTCTTCTGAGCGCGGAACAGGTAACTTTCATCTTGCTCTGCTTGTCACACTCCTGCCTTTTATGGGTATACAGCCGGATCTCAAAAAGGAGGGTGCCAACTATTGGTTTGATATGCAAGGAGGAGTTCTCACTGACTCACGGCCACTGCACAACAACTTCCTGACTCCGGAAGAAGCTGTCTATGTGCCTCTCATAAGCCGTATGAATTTCGCCAACTATCCTCGCTTCCGCTTCAATGCCGCACAACGGCGACTCATTCTGAGACGCCTGCTCGATTACTATGCTCTTCATCTGCCGGGAATGACGGGTCTTAAATCACCCGACGTGCTTGCCGACCTGTTCAATTGATAACCGCCGAGGAAGAAAAAACCGAAAAAGTTGCAAATTAGACATTTGACGCTTTATATGCAATCAAACAGGCTAAGTAGTATAATATTAGTATACTCATTGACCTTAGCTAACAATTATAGTTTACATTTGTCTGCCACAAGAGGCGGTATACATTCTTTTACAAAACTTTAATAAGAGTTAAAGTGCACTAATACAGTGAATTTTTTTGCCAAAAAATTTTTTCTGAACAATTTTATGTATTAATTTTGCACCGTGTTTTTCATGGTATTAGATTTAAGGTTAGAGGATTAGTTGTCGAGAGACACCTAATCTTTTTTATTTATACCTATTACGAGCGTCCGCCGGTAAGTAGTGAGGCAACAGTCGGGAAAAAACGCCTGCAAAATGAGTTAAGAAGCAGACTGACACCAATCAGCAGTATCAAATCAAGAAAATAGACTGTCAGTATCGCCCAATCACTATCCGGAGAGATATGACCGAGTAAAAATCTCATCACTGCCGAACTGTAAAGACCGTGACAAGCATAGACAAAAAACGCACTGTTTTCAAGCCACGCGTCAGCTTTGCCTCCACGCTCCACATAATGTATTGCGACAGATGTCATAGCCATAACTCCACAACACAGACAACAGAAAACAAGTTCTCTGTTCCACCATGCTGCCTCGGGAGTAAATAATACGGTAAGTGCTAAGGCCAACCATATTCCCGACAGCAGCCACACGTAACGTCCGAGCCATGTTATGTCTATACGAGTCACAGCGACAAAGGCACCGGCATAAAAGTAATACCACCCGTCAATATACATTACGCCACTACCCCACAAAGCCATAGCAAGAGTAGTGAGAATAAATACCCGGCTACCTCCGCGTGCCATATACCACACGACCGGCGAAAGGAACACAGCTACAATAATAAGGTCACGTACAAACCACAGTACAAAGTCATAGGGATAAGAAGTCCCAGGCATCTCCCAGAAACCGGCTAAAACAGTCAATGGCGACAAAGTTATGTCCTCGTATTGGCTGAAACCAGCCGAAGCACCCAAATGTCGTTTGAGAATAAAACCACAAAGCCCGAGCAGATTCCATAACAGATAAGGCACCACAAGACTCATGAAACGCCGCCGGGTTTTACGCCACCATAAAGAAGGTGTGAAACGTTCCACACCTCTGAAATACAGATAACCGGCAAGAATAAAAAATAACGGTACACATGAACGTGCCATAATACCGCTTAACAAGCTGATTACACTATACCCTAATATATCATGCCCCCGCCCGGTAGCATCAGCACCGAGCGAGGGCAGAAGATTGCAGTGTATCAGTACCACGCCTATGATAAGCGGGAAACGTAACGCCGATATTGCTCGACCCACTGTATCACGACGTGATGAGGCATCAGTCATCGCAGCACTAGCATGGCGTCACCATAGGCGCCGAAGTTGTAACGTTCCTTCACAGCCACATCGTACGCCTCCATAATAAGCTTATAGCCACCGAAGGCAGCAACCATCATAAGCATTGTGCTAAGAGGCATGTGGAAGTTGGAGATAAGCGAATTGCATACCGTAAAGTCGTACGGAGGGAAGATAAACTTGTTGGTCCAGCCGGAATAAGTCATAAGATGACCGTTCATACACACTGAGCTGGCCACAGCTCTGAGGACAGATGTACCTACGGCACATACGCTCGAATTGCGGTCCTTAGCGGCATTTACCATATCCACAAGGTCACTGTCCACTATCATCTCCTCGCTGTCCATACGGTGTTTGGTAAGGTCTTCGACATCAATATCCTTGAAGTTACCACGACCGCTGTGCAGCGTCAGGAAGCCACGTTCGACACCTTTGATTTCAAGACGCTTCAGCAATTCACGGCTGAAGTGCATACCGGCCGCCGGAGCCATCACGGCACCCTCCTTGCTGGCAAAGATACACTGATAGCGCTCCGCATCCTCAGGTTCGGCCGGACGGGTGATATAGTCAGGTAGTGGGGTCTCACCCATAGCGTACAGAGCGGCTTTAAACTCATCATGAGGGCCATCATACAGAAAACGCAGTGTACGACCACGCGATGTGGTATTGTCTATAACCTCGGCTACCATTGACTCATCAGCGCCGAAATACAGCTTGTTGCCTATACGTATCTTGCGTGCAGGTTCTACCAGCACGTCCCAGAACTTGTTCTCAACGTTCAGCTCACGCAACAGAAACACCTCGATGCAGGCTCCCGTCTTCTCCTTGTTACCATAGAGTCGTGCCGGGAATACTTTGGTGTCGTTGAAGATCATCACATCTCCCTCTTCAAAATAGTTAATCACCTCTTTGAAGATATGGTGGCTTATCTCGCCTGTGCGGGAGTTGACTACCATAAGACGACATTCATCGCGGTTTTCCGACGGATATTGTGCAATAAGGTCGGCGGGAAGCTTAAACTTGAACTGTGATAATTTCATATCGGTTCGGTCAGATTGTTTGACTGAATTGTCGCCGTCCTGTCCTTGGCCCGTAGTGTGACCGGTACAGGACGTGCGGGTTTAGGGTTATTTGTTTCATTGTGTATCGGCCGGAGCTTCGGGCAGACGATAATCGTCCGGGAAAGTCACAGGGCCGTTCAGTATACGCTCTACAGCCTGGTCCACTGTCAGACAGTCGGCCACCTTAATATTACCGACACGTGTACGCCGCAATTCTACAAGATGGGCGCCACAACCTAATGCCTCGCCTAAATCACGGGCAAGAGCGCGTATATAGGTACCCTTACTGCATACTATACGCAGCGTAACGTAAGGCGGCTCAAAAGCCATAAGCTCCAGTTCGGATATTTCGAGGGCTTTGGGTTTCAGTTCCACCTCACGTCCCTTTCGAGCCAGACTATAAGCACGTTTTCCGTCAACCTTAACGGCTGAAAAGACCGGAGGTACCTGCATGATACGGCCTCTGAACGAAGGTAGCACATGCTCGACATCAGCGGGGGTGATATGTTCCCACGGTCGCTCACAGTCTATTTTGGTTTCGAGGTCAAAACTCGGTGTCGTAGCACCAAGACGCACACGGGCCACATACTCCTTGTCGTCATTCTGAAGTGACTCGATAGAACGTGTGGCACGTCCAGTGCATATTATCAGCACACCGGTAGCCAGAGGGTCAAGGGTACCGGCATGACCTACTTTGAATCGTCGCAGACGCAGACGGCGCTGTATGGCGCCTCGCACCCGCTTTACAGCATCGAACGATGTCCAGCCCAGCGGCTTGTCGATGCCTATTATTTCTCCGCTTATAAAGTCCAATGCTATTGAAACTGTTAAGTGAGTTTTATAACGCCCTATAATATATAGGGAGCGTATTAATTTTTAAGTATTGTATCAGTGCCACAACAGACACAGCAGGCCGGCAGCTACACAGTAGATTGAGAACCATATAAGTTTGCCTTTCTTCACCAGATTAATCATCCATTTGCAGGCACAACAGCCGACTATGAATGAAGCAAAGAAACCTATAGCCATAGGGCCTGCGCCGATGGGCGCCGACTGTTCGGCTGCCGGACTTGCCAACAGATCCTTGAGGTCGAGAAGTGCCTCTCCCAATATAGGAATTATAACCATCAGGAATGAGAACTGTGCCACTTGATCACGTTTGTCTCCGATAATGATACCGGTCGCTATCGTGGTACCCGAACGGCTCAGACCGGGCAGTACAGCCAGCGACTGAGCGCAGCCGATGATGAAAGCATCAAGCCATGTTATATCCCGGCCTCGCGAAGCGGGCACCATATCCGTCCCTGAGCTGTTACGTGCCTCACGCATACCGGTATAGTGTGCGAATGCCAGCAGACAGGCGGTTATCAGAAGACAGACACCTACAAGACTGAGGCCGTTGCCGAAGAATGACTCCACATAATCCTTAAAACATATACCTACAATACCTATGGGTATACAAGACAGCAACAGCTTGCACACATAATAGAAGTTATCATCACGTCTGAAAGTGAAAAAGCTGCGGCAAAGACCGGAGAACATAGGCCACAGAACGACTATGGTTGAAAGTACTGTGGCGGCATGAAGGAGTATATCAAATTCAAGTACCTTGTCCGAAGGAAGATCTACGCCGAGCATCTGACGGAAAATCTCAAGATGTCCGCTTGAACTTATGGGCAGATACTCTGACAGCCCCTGCACTATGCCCAATATCAGGGCATCAATCCATTCCATTATTATTATCTGTTAGTTTTGTTTTATTAGGTTCATTTTTGTGCAGGTGCTTGGGCTGCCATACTATTGCAAAGGCCATAAGCAGAAATCCGGCAAAAGCTATCGTCGGACCCACCACTATGCGGCGTGTGCTGAAGATGTCGGGATTATAACCGCCCTCCACACTGCTGCCGCTACCGCTCATAAGGGCGAAGCCTAAAATTATAAGCAACAGACACAAAGCCATAAGCAGGAAATTGGTCTTGGTAAAGGGTTTCTCACGTTCGCTCACATGTTGTAGCGGTGCGGTTTCATTGGTTGGGGTTGTATATGACATGTTTATTTATTATGTTGAACGTTATTCGTTCGACCGCGCTATCTGAACAGCTGGTCATAGTCCTTATGCAAGTAGCGCGATGTGGCGATACCTGCCGATATACCGCATAGCAAGGCGCCCAGCCCGACAAGACCGCCCCCTACGATACCGAAAGGTATCCACCCTATCAGAGCGACAAGATTGATAGCCGTCGAAGCCGACAGCACCATACCCAAAGCCAGCAGACCGGTGGCAATACAACCGGCCAGCATACCCGACAGAAGATTATAGAAGATATAAGGACGACGGATAAAGCCGTTGGTCGCACCTACAAGCTGCATGGTATGTATGGTAAAGCGGCGTGCGTACACGGCAAGATGTACGGTATTGTTTATAAGTACGAACGAAATCACTATAAGTACCAACGCTATCGCTGCCATAATCCATGTGGCGCGCTCTATGTTGTGGTTCATTCGAGATACCATCTCCGAGTCGGGAACCGCCACACTCTCTACCTGCGGCAACGTTTCGAGTTGAGCCGCTATAGCCGCTATCGAATCGGATGCCGTATGTTCGGCACGAAGACGGAACACCACCTCCGGACTGAGGGGATTGACGCCGAACAGTGCCTGAAGGTCTTCGCCGGTCTCGGCTGTCCACGCATCGAGCGCTTCCTGCTTTGTGATGAGATGAGCCTCAAGAGCATAGGGTTCGGCAGCGATTTGTTCACAAACTACTGCAGCGCGGTCGTCCGAAACACTGTCGGCCATGACCACGCTTATCTCTATCTTTTCCTTAAGTCTCTGGGTCTCTACAGCGGCGCCAATCGATGTCAGGGCAATGAGACCGATTATCAGCAGCACCAGTGTCACACTCACAATCGTAGTGAGATGGGCGGCCCAATAAGATATTTTTACCTCTTTTCTTCCTTTCATCTCTTGATGAGGCGGTTTCGTCCGGAGCGGCACGCGCAGCGAGACGGAGTTGGTTTGTGTTCAGACATGAGGCAGACATCATTCATTCAGCCGATACAGGCACGGTTATGAGTTACCCCTCAGTCTTATAGAGTGCAAAGATAATAAAACCATTATTTCATGTCAAGGTTTTTTAACCTTTTTTAAATCATATACGCCGTCTTTATTGATTAATTTTGCGCTATGACTGATAATTCCGATATTCTGAAAGCGGCATACTTCACCCTCGGGTGCAAACTCAACTTCGCCGAATCATCAACCATAGGCAAACTCCTTGCCGAACGCGGCATCGTGCGTGCCGCCACCGGTGAGACACCTGATATATGTGTGGTCAATACCTGCTCGGTAACTGAAATGGCCGACAAAAAAGGACGGCAATTGGTACGCCGTCTTGCAACACGCTATCCCGACGCTACTATCGTAGTGACAGGCTGTTATGCCCAGCTCAAACCCGATGAAGCGGCATCATTGCCGGGAGTGGATATAGTACTCGGTTCCGACCAGAAACTGCTTATGGCAGACTATATAGACCGCTGGCGCACCAATCGTCAAAAGGCAGTCGCCGTGACGCCGACACATGATATAAAAACCTTCAGACATTCATGCGAACGCGGTGACCGCACCCGATATTTTCTTAAAGTACAAGACGGTTGCGATTATTTCTGTACTTACTGTACAATACCTTACGCACGTGGCCGTTCCCGCTCGGGAAATACTGACGAACTTATAGCGCTCGCCCGTCAGGCCGCCGCACAAGGTGGCCGAGAGATTGTTATAACAGGTGTGAACATAGGGGAATTCGGCCGTGATTCCGGCGAGAGTTTTTTTGAACTTCTGAAACGTCTTGATGCTGTCGAAAGTATCGAGCGCTACCGTATTTCGTCAATTGAGCCGAATCTGCTCACTGACGATATTATAGACTGGATAGCCAATGAGGCACGTGCTTTCATGCCACATTTTCACATTCCGCTACAATCAGGCTCCGACACTGTACTGCGTCTCATGAACCGGCGATATGATACGACTCTGTTCCGCCACAGACTTGAATACATACGCAACCGCATTCCTGACGCATTTATAGGTGTCGATATAATAGCGGGTGCTCGTGGTGAGACTCCCGAAGAGTGGAAGCATAGCTTTGACTTTGCTACCTCACTTCCGGCGACACGCTTTCATGTATTCCCCTACTCCGAGCGTCCGGGCACATCGGCTCTTCATCTGGCCAACCCTGTCAGTCAGCATGACAAGCATCTGCGTGTCAAGGCTCTTACCGATTTGTCAGACAGAAAGCTGCATGATTTTATGACCTTTCAGACAGGTCTGACACGCCCGGTATTGTGGGAAGGAAGTGCCGACGGTGTGACTATGCACGGACTTACCGACAACTATCTGCGTGTTTCGGCCCCACTGCATCCGGAACTGGTCAATACAGTCGGTATGGCAAGGCTTGAACGTATATCCGCTAACGAACCAGATACTATAGAGGCCATCTGTCTCTGAAATCGTCATTATGAAAGAACTATCGGTTATAATACTGAACTGGAACGGTCTCAGCCTGCTCGAACGCTTTCTGCCTGCCGCTGTACGTTATACTAATGGAGCCGAAGTGGAACTCATCGTAGCTGATAACGGCTCGACAGACTCTTCCGTAAGCTGGATACACGAACACTTCCCTGAAATACGTGTCATTGAGTTAGGGAAAAATTACGGATTCGCCGAAGGCTATAACCGAGCCATAGCTCAGACTGACACTGAGTTTACCGTGCTGCTCAATTCCGATGTCGAAGTTACGGAAGGCTGGTGGCAACCGCTGTTATCTTTCATGCGTTCCGAACCACAGGCCGGTGCCTGTCAGCCGAAAATAAAATCTCTCCGACAACCTGAATATTTCGAATATGCCGGAGCCGCCGGCGGACTGCTCGACCGTCTTGGGTACCCTTACTGCCGAGGACGCCTTTTTGAGTCTGTCGAAAAAGACAACGGCCAATACGACGGTCCTCCGGCCAGAGTGGCATGGGCTTCGGGTGCCGCTCTTATGGTACGCACTTCCCTATACAGGAGTCTGGGCGGTCTCGATGCCGATTTCTTTGCCCACATGGAGGAAATAGACCTCTGTTGCCGTATGCAGGCTGCCGGGTATGGCGTCTATGCACTCACCGACTGCGAAGTGTTTCATCTCGGAGGCGCATCGCTCAATTATGGTGATGCACGTAAGACCTATCTCAACTTCCGCAACAATCTATTGTTGCTACATAAGAACCTCCCTGATGGCCGCAGAGGACGTATGCTGCTGTGGAGACGTCTGGCTGATACGCTTGCCTTCGGAGCCTTTCTTGCCAAAGCCGACTGGGCAAGAGCGCGTGCGGTACTTAAAGCACACAATGACTTCCGCACCATGCGCCGCCGCTACACCGAACACCCTAAGTCTGACTTCATGGCCTCTCTGCCGGGTGCGCGCCGCTGGGCCGTCTGGGACCGTTACGTGCGCCGTATGACGCACTGATATAAAACATATAAATACATTATGATTATGGCAAATGACAAGGAGCCGAAAAAGGCTCGGAATAAAAATAGTGATAAGACAGATTCATGTCGTCCGCTGATTCTGGTGAGCAACGATGACGGTTATCAGGCCCCGGGAGTAAAACGTCTTGTGGAACATCTGCAACGCTTCGGACATGTGGTGTGCGTATGTCCCGATAGCGCACGCTCAGGTCAGTCGATGGCGCTGACAGTAAATTCACCTCTGCGTCTCACACGCCTTCCCGACCTCGGCGAATCGGAAATGTATTGTTGCAACGGCACACCGGTAGACTGCGTAAAAATAGCTATGCACACAGTATGCCGTGACCGACGTCCCGACCTGTTAGTGTCAGGTATCAATCATGGTTCGAACGCTTCGGTCAACGTCATGTATTCAGGCACAATGGGAGCGGCTTTTGAGGGATGTGCCTGCGGTATACCGTCGGTAGGATTCTCACTGACCTCACACAGTATTTCAGCCGATTTTACACCGGCTATGCCTTACGTTGATTTTATAGTACGCCGTATTCTTGCTGAAGGACTTCCCGAGAATATATGTCTGAACGTTAATATTCCAGCCGACTGTGTGCCGATGGAAATGAGGCTTGTGAGAGGCGCCCGCAGTCATTGGAGCGACGAATACGCTGACTATACCGACCCACACGGCACACCATTCTACTGGCTCACCGGCCATCTTATCAACCTTGAACCCGAAGCAACCGATACAGACCTTTATGTACTCGAACACAAAATAGTGTCAGTCGTACCATGCGCCCTTGACCGTACTGCTGATGTAAGTACACACAGTTGGCTGCGCGACCTTGACGGAGTGCGCCCTTAATATCGGTAAAACAGACACATACAGAGATACTGCAATAAGTATTTCTGACTATAAAAACACCATTTAAGCTAATATTAACAATTGTTAACGATGAGTAAATCTTTCAATGAGATTTATTTTCATCGTTTTCTCTTTTATAAAGAGCCTTAAATTAAAAAAAATAGTTAATTTTGCACCCGGTGTAAAACTAAATATTTAACGAACCTTCACAAACCTCATTTTCCACTGACAACCCTCATCTGCACATTGTGTCTGCGTTAACTCCTCTTTCTCCTCTATATTCCTCCCGCACCCCACAGGCAGCAGATTTAAATTTACATCACGGATTTCTCCGTGCTCAATCCGGTTAAGACTTTTTATACAGTCTGAACGGAATCTACGTACAGATATAGCGCATGATGACTGCCCATGAAGCGTCATCTTACCAATTAGGAATCGTTTCATTAGAGTAACTAATTGTTGCATTAGTAAAGTTATGGATTAAAACACTTGTAACTAAATTGTTAAAATTAGGATTAGGACCATCGGCAGGCCACGCTGGTAATCGGGACCTGCCGGAAGAAACAGGGACGTAGAGAGTACGGCTCTGTTTTTTTATTGTCTTTCCAATTGCAAATCACGTCCGGGTGGTCTAACTTTGCATATAATTTCATTCTGAAGCTTATGTCATCTACCATAGGAGAAATAGCCGCATGGTTCGGTGTGACACCTGCCGGACATGCCGGACATCGTGTGAATCAGATAGTTCACGATTCACGCACACTTAATTCGGCCGAAGACACACTGTTTTTTGCTTTACGTACCAAAGCTGATGACGGCCACCGGTTCATCAGAGACCTCTACAATCGGGGAGTACGTAATTTCGTAGTTGATCATATCCCTGAGGACATGCTTCCCCTTCAGCCTGATATGTGTTTTCTTATTGTACCCGATACGCTACGGGCATTGCAGCAGGTAGGCAGGGGCTGTCGTAAGCGTTTCGGCGGTCTGGTGACGGCAATTACCGGAAGTCGCGGCAAGACAACTCTGAAAGAGTGGATTTTTCAACTTATGGAGCCGCTTAATGACATTTCACGCAGTCCTCGCAGCTTCAATTCTCAGATAGGTGTACCTCTGTCATTATGGAGTGTACGTCCCGACAGTGAACTGGCCATAATCGAAGTAGGAGTTTCGGCAGCAGGAGATATGGATATGCTGCGTGATGTTATAAATCCCGAAATTCTTATACTTACCAATATAGGCCGCGAACACGAAACCGGATTTGACTCACCGGCTGAAAAAGCTATCGAGAAAGTCAGTCTTGCTTTGGCTCCTGACTGTAAGCTCGTCATTTTTCCGGCTGACTCTCCGTTGGTAGCCGAGGCTATAAGCACACTTCCGCCTGACAGACAGCGTTGCGGTTGGTCACTCTCTGATCCTACAGCATGGCTTTTCATTGACCGGCCCGAACTTCCCGCTGTGCCGGACGGAAAACCTGTCAGAGTATCGTTCTCATTCAACGGTCAGCAACATTCCTTGCTTGTACCACTGCGCAACAGTGCCGACATCGAAAATATGGGCAACGCACTTGCATTCATGCTTGTACGTGGAATCTCGCCTGAAATCGCCGCCAAAAGATTTGAAACGCTCCGTCATCTTGACACACGTCTTAATGTTTCGGAGGGTGTCAACGGTTGTTCGGTAGTCTATGATAGCTACACAAGTGATTTTTCCTCTCTTGCCCCGGCACTCGATTTTGTGCTGCGCCGTGCCATGCCTTCACAGCGTCCGACTCTCATATTGAGTGACCCGCGTCATGAAGCCTCGGATACTGCGCTCTACAACGCTATGGCAGACCTTGTGGCTCGTGCAGGTGTGGAACGTTTCATAGGTGTAGGCCCCGGATTATGCCGTCACAGAAATCTTTTTGCTCAGGACTCTCTGTTCTTTGACTCTACCGACAACCTTATGCAATATCTGAGTCCGTCAGATTTCGACAGAGAGATTATACTTCTCAAAGGTTCACCGGATTTTGAATTTGACCGTATAGCACAGATGCTTGAGGCACGTACACACGAGACAGTGCTTGAAGTCAATCTTGATGCCATAGCCAAAAACTACAATTATTTCCGGCGGCAAGTACCGCAGGGTACCGGAGTGATATGTATGGTCAAGGCATCGGGCTACGGAGCCGGTAGCCGTGAGATTGCCAAGACACTTCAGGACGCCGGCGCTTCATATCTGGCTGTAGCGGTACTCGATGAGGGCATAGACCTGCGCAACAACGGTATAACCATGCCGATAATGGTGATGAATCCCAAAGTGGTAAACTATAAGGCTATGTTCGCCTATCGTCTTGAACCGGAGATTTACTCACTTGAGATGCTTCAAGACGTCATACGCGAAGCCCGTAAGAACAATCTGACTGACTATCCGGTACACATCAAACTTGATACCGGTATGCACCGCATGGGCTTTATTGAGAGTGAACTGCCTGTATTGCTCGACACTCTTAAATCTTGTCGAGAAGTAAAAGTGAGTTCGGTTTTCTCACATCTTGCCACTGCCGACGAGCCCTCTATGGACGATTATACGTTGATGCAGCTCGATACTTTCAACCGCCTGACCGAACAGATGCTCACCGTCCTCCCCTATAGTTTCAGGCGTCACATACTCAATTCGGCCGGTATTTTGCGTTTTCCACAATATCATTACGACATGGTGCGCCTCGGCATCGGACTTTACGGAGTCAATACACTACCTCCTGAAATGGAACAACCCCTTGCGGTGGTCTCTACTCTGCGCACAGTCATAATAGCACTCAGGCATTGGGAAGCCGGTACCACTATAGGGTACGGGCGCCGCGGTCTGATAACACGGCCGAGCATGATAGCCACAATTCCGATAGGTTATGCCGACGGTATGAACCGTCATTTCGGACGTGGTGCCATATCGGTACGTGTCAACGGACACGATGCTCCCACTATCGGTAACATCTGTATGGACGCCTGCATGATTGATGTCACCGGTATAGATTGTAAAGTTGGAGACTATGTAGAGATATTCGGTAACGATACACCGATTCAGCGGCTTGCCGATACTCTCGATACAATTCCCTACGAAATACTGACATCTGTCTCACCCCGTGTAAAACGTGTCTATTACCGCGAATAATCAACTCTCATCCTCATGAATGAAGTAAAATTCTCCATAAGAAAATATATCGCTGTCATTGCCATACTCATCGTACTGGTGATGACCGTACTTGATGTCACACTGGTCAATGTGTCACTGCCGGTATTAGCTGACGACTTCGGCATTTCAAATTCCATGACTGTATGGATTGTGACAATATACCAGCTTGTAATTACTGTGTTGCTATTACCCTTATCATCGGTAGGTGATTTGTACAGTTACCGGCGTAATTTTCTTACGGGAGTAATAATTTTCACAGTGGCTTCAGGATTATGTGCGGCATCACAGACTTTCACCATGATAATCGCCGCCCGTGCGCTTCAGGGTATCGGTGCCGCCTGTGTCATGAGTGTCAACATAGCTCTGACCCGTCTGATATATCCACGTGAGATTCTCGGACGCGGACTCGCACTTAATGCTATGGTCATAGCTATCGCTACAGCGGCCGGGCCGACCATTGCCGGCTGCATACTTTCGATAGCATCATGGCACTGGCTGTTTCTTATCAACATTCCTTTCGGCATTGTGGCATTTATAATAGGGAAAAGACTACTGCCGCATAATCCGCCAAAGGAACGGAAAACCGGATTCGATTGGATAAGCGCTATCGAAAATATCATCGTTTTCGGCCTCATATTCTACTCTCTCGGCAACTTCGCCCGTAAAGGAGATATAACCACCAACATCTGTCTGCTTGTGGCAGGCGTCACGGTAGGCATATTCTATGTACGCCGTCAGCTTAACCGTGAATCACCGATGTTGCCTGTCGACTTGTTCAGAATCAGATTATATGCCCTGAGTATAGCCACTTCTGTATGCTCATTTATCGCGCAGAACATAGCTATGATTTCACTGCCATTTTTATTCCTGAACAGATTCGGTTTTTCTGAAATCACTACGGGTCTTCTTATGACACCTTGGTCATTAGCAACAATGATTACCTCACCCATAGCCGCACGTTTTGTCGAACGCCACAATCCCGGTGCTATAGCGGCTGCCGGTATGGCTGTCTATGCGACCGGTATTATCCTGCTTGCCACGCTGCCCGCGACAGGCACAACAGAACTGAACATAGTATGGCGTATGGCTATATGCGGTATAGGTTTCGGAATGTTCCAGACTCCGAACAATGTGGTCATGGTCATAGCCACACCACCTCATCGCACCGGCGGCGCCGGGGGTATGCAGAGTACAGCACGTCTTGTCGGCCAGACACTCGGTGCTACTGTCGTCACCCTCGTGTTTGCCGTAGCCGCTCCCCTTACCTCCGTCACTGTATGCCTCTACATAGCCTTAGGTATGGCCCTTACCGCAGGTCTCCTGAGTCTAAGCCGTGCCAACAAACTCCACTAAGTAATAAAATCACAGTGTTGACACAATTAATTGTGTCAACACTGTGATTTGTGTCCGTATTGTGACTGTGCCTGTCGGACATACCGACAGAGACTATCGGGTGCTTGTCATGGACTGTTCAATCCATGCAAACAGGTCATCAAGATTATAGTCTCCGGAATGAGGACGATTCCACGGCAGGAAAAAGTTGACATCATAGCCGGCGTTTTTCAGCTTGGTGGCCAGATTTATCGGTACGAGGAATGATGTGTCGCGGTCTTTCGCGCCGTGACGTATATACCACTTGGGAGCGACATCAGCGGTTACACTTTCCCCAATGAAATTCATGGGATTCATCAGGTAAACGCGCTTTGCCTGCTCGGCAGAAAGAGTATCGGAAGGATTATGTAGTCTGTGTTCAAGTGAAAAGTCGGTGAAGTTTGCCGGAACGCCGGCAGCATCGGCAAACACTTCATTCTCCGGCGAGGGAGTAGGAATAATAACTCCCATCTGGTCAAATGCCGGCGGTGTCTTGAGAGGTTGCACCGTAGCCACATAACTCAGATACTTGTCAAGATCCACACTCTCAACAAAATCAGTTGTCATATTGAAAACAGGCCGTTGACCGCCTTTACCCTCCGGAGCAGCTCCGCCGGGACCAAACGATGGCGCAGCACGTCCATCATCACCAAAAGGATTTTCCGATAGTCTTACAATACCTGTTGATTCCGGAATATCCGCACCCTCTTCAAGAGCCTTGTGTGCGGAAGCAGCGATAAAACCTTTCAGATATTCACGGTAATTGTCGGCTGTTATCAGTTCACCTTTATCATCACGTAGTTTGAGTGAATTTATATAATCCGGTGCCAAAGCTGCCAGTTCGTCAGAGATACGGCACTGTACCGAATCGAGTTTACGCACACCGCGATTGGTACAGCCGTAAAGCCACTCATATTCCATATCGGCATGATTTAGGTCGGTGATAGGACAATAGCATATAGCACCATACACATTATCCTTTGCATCGGCAGCTTTCATAGCCTCAAGATAAGAACGGTAATCCTCACGGTTGGCCGTTGTGCCTATAAGAGCGGACATAGCACCTCCCGCACTTGTACCGTCAATAAATATACGCTCCGAGTTACCGGGAATACGGGCATCATTATAACGCAGATAGCGTACTACAGCCTTCAAATCGAGCAGACCGTTCGGTGCCACACCGGTATATACCTTTTTACCGTCGCGTATCACTACAGAGTTGGAACCTCTCACACCGGGAATACACACCACATACCCTTCCTGCAAGGCACGTCCTGTAGCGTCGGTAGCAGACGGTGTTTTGGCGGCAGATGCCCGGTAACCACCTACGTACTGACGAAGCAAGATAGGAATCTCACTGTCTTTACGTCCTTTCGTGTCTACCGGAACATAAATGTTAAGATTCTGATAAACCGAATCCTCGACATTGCCGACATAATATATTCCTTCGTAGGCTCTGTAAGCCACAGCTTCGCCCGAGGGCATTCTCAGCGTATCGGTCCTGTAATCTGACGGTGCAAACTCCAGTGACACGACTTCACCTTCAGTCTCCTTCTGCTGACGTTGCGGTCCACATGCCGCCAGTGATACGGCCACCGCAGCACCGGCACCGATAATAAAATGTTTTACAGTCATGTATAATGTGTATTATGTATTAAGTATCTCTTAAAAATTAAACGATATCTATTTATAGTTACAGTCTTTGAATCTTGAACTATAAAACTTGTTTTTATATGTTCATTAATTTTTAAGAGCTACTTAATAATCCGTTTAAAGATACAGCGCTTTCAAACCTTATATCCGTATCAGTTGGAGAGTGCAAGAATATCACGTCCCGAAGGTGCCTGATATATACGGAGACCGAATTGACCTACTACGGCATAAATATGGTCGAACACATCGGCTTGCAGATGCTCGTAGGGTTTCCATGAAGTACGTGAGGTAAAGAAATACAGCTCTACAGGTATTCCCTGCGGGGTGGGCTGAAGCTGACGCACCATATACAGCATTTCATCATTATGATTGATGATTTCGGGATACTGAGACAGGAAATGTTCTATATAATGCCGGAACAATGTGAGATTTACCACATTTTCTACGGCCTGTTCTTCAATTCCTTCCAACAGCCCTTTGGTACGCAATTTCTCTATTTCCATCTTATTCAGAAAACGTACCGAATTAACATCTATAAGAACTGAACGCGATACCCTTCGGCCACCACTGAGGCGCATAGCCTGAAAGTTCTGAAATGACTCGGTGAAAAGTGTATAAGGAGGTACCGTAACTATCGAATTGTCCCAGTTACGTATCTTGACAGTGGTAAGTTTTATTTCGACTACTTCACCGTTGGCACCCGCTTTCTGACACACTATCCAGTCACCACGGCTCACCATTTTATTGACTGTAAGCTGTATACCTGCTGTAAAATTGAGTAGCGTGTCGCGGAATACCAACATCAGTACAGCAGCCGAGGCACCCAAAGCGGTAAGTATAGCTACCGGACTGCGGTTGATTATTATTCCAATACCGACTATTATACCCATAGCCACCACAAACAGTACCAGTGTCTGACGCACAATCTCCAAATTATGCCGTTTCAACATCTGGCGCTTATCGAGAGCGTCCTGAAAACTACTTAAAAACACAATCAGCAGATGTACAGCAGCCCAAAGTATATACAGCTTGGTCAGACGACCGGTCCACTCAAACACTGTAATATGCTTTAGAAAAGCATCAGGTAATGTAGATGCCACCCATATAGCCGGTGCCAACTGTGCCACCGCCTTAAGCACTCTGTTGTTGAGCAGGTCATCGTCCCACTTGGTATCGGTTTTGAGTATCAATATATTAGCTAACGGAATCAGCAATCGCACACACACTACATAAATCAGCCATGCCGCCATACCGATAACGCACACTAATACCCACGGTGTCGCACTTTCCGCTGTGCTTGCTCCCACAAACCGCTTCAATAAGTCATAAATTAATTCTTCCATTGACTTTGCTTTAACAGAATTAAACTCGAATTCTAACTTAGCACCAAAATTAACTAAAAAAATTGTTTCACCCAAATCCGACCTCTATCCTCACCTACATTCTCTCCCAGAATAAGCGAGCTTTAGCCCGCCACCCTCCCACTCACCTACAGTAACCATTACTGTAACCCCGTGCCTCCCGCTTTCGTGTGCGAGCTTTAGCTCGCATATTTAGCTTGTCCTAAGCCGCAGTCGTGCCTGCTGTGGTGCTAATTGGGCTATTATGGCCGCAATGCGATTAAGGTATTGGGCCTCGGAATAAGTGATTCTCTGTTCGCGTAAATATTGCTCTGTCGAGATTATCAATAATTTCCCCTCGGCACAAAGATCAAACAGCTTCTTATAAGGCTTACTCCGATCAGATAAAGTATAATTGACGATAAGTATAATTCCGGTATCAGAAGAAATAGCACGCTCATAATACTTCTTTTCTTCCGGATTGATAAATGGCGATACAAGTACACCTTGAGAACGCAGGACCTCTTCCCAAAGACTTATCTTCTTAGCGAGCTCAGGAGTACGTTCCTTCCTGCGGCTGATTTTCACCGCCGCTTTTAGAGGATGATCAAGCAAGAACATATTACCGTATAACCCACAGCAGCGCTCTTCTATATTTATCGTCAATTTATGATAGAAATATTCCGGATAATGCTTCTTAATCAGGTAACGCCGTGGATTATCACTTATATAGTTATAAAAGGCTTCTTTAGCACCTGCTCGAAAAGCGATTTTGTCATTAAAACCCGGAGTAAACAATGATTGTACCGGAGCATTAGTATCTGTACCGGTCATACGGTGAAAAGCTACTGAACAGTTCGATTTGAACCCGGCCAGAATACTGCCAAGATGAAGCGGCAAGGGCTGTTGTACAAAAAGCTCAAAATGTATATGGTCAGGCATAATGATGCGTGCAAGCACTTTAATCTCGGAGTAATCAGTCACAAGTTTAGCCAGATTATTCTGAATAAGTGTACCGACATCACTCAGCTTCACTATAGGCGAAATCTTTTTACATCGCTTATCATGGGTAATAGTACTGAAACGAGGCACCCCGTTCGCTTTAAGCATAGTGATCATATAGATACAGCGACTGCGGTAGTCGTGGTTATGGCAACGCCTGTTGAAATTAGAGACCTCAGTCATATTTGAATGGATAAAAAGGTGAAACAAAAGTGTAACGAATGGTGTACGAGCTAAAGCTCACACACAGAACCGGGAGGCGGCCAAGCATACCTAAGCAGCCATAGCAAATGTAGCTGACGAAAGGGTGAAGTAATGTGCTTTCCGGTTCTGTACGCGAGCTTTAGCTCGGCTTACAATATTTTAGGCAGCCAAGGCTGCCTATGGTGGCTGGTCAGATCTTGGCATTGACGATGGCAAGGATTTCGCCCTCCTGTATAGCAGCATCAGCTTCGATAGCTGCGCCACGCTCGATAAGAGCTTCGGCACGTGTGCGATCCTTGAGTCCGGCAGCATTGATACGAACGTTGAGGAAGGCTCCGCGTACAGCAGCACGTGCGGCAAGGGCACCGACACCGGCATCAGTCACTGAGTTCGGATTACCACGCTCGGCCATCTCACGTATAACACCGAAAGCCTCGGCAGCTGTCTCCATCGTGTGCAGAGGCACCTCTGTAGCATACAGCGTAGCTTCTTCCATAGCCTGTGCACGAGCAGCCTTTTCGGCCTCGCTCTTCTTAGGCATGGCAAATACAGCCATAATACGGTTGAAAGCCTCGGTATCCTCATCAACAAGATGCAGCAGGCGTTCCATAAGTTCCTGTCCACGCTCAGCAGCAGCCGAGAACTCCTCCCAACAGTCATCATAAGCAGCCTTATGAGCCGACAGGTTAGCCACCATAGTAGCCAGAGCCGCACCGAGCGCACCCATATAGGCCGAAATAGAGCCTCCACCGGGTGCAGGAGACTCGGAAGCTGTCTCTTCGGCAAAGCCGCGAGCAGTCAGGTCTACCAGACGCTTGGCATTCTTATCCTCAATAAGATATTCTATTACCTTCTGCTGAGGGTCAAATTCGCCTAACTGGTCCAAACCCATCGACTTTATAGCTATGCGTATTATCTCACGTTCGGGAATACCGGTAGAACGCTGCTGTTTGCGAAGGAAGTACTTGCCGGCATCAATAAGAGTACGCTTTGGTACAAGACCTACTATCTCTGTACCGGTCACACGTACTCCACGTGCATCAGCGGCACGGCATACCTCATCAAAAGCCAGATGCAACGGTGTAGCTGCGATGTCGGTTATGTTCATTGATACCTGTGCGATACCGTATTCATCTATATACCAACCTATAGCCTTAGTGCCCTTCAGTGTACCCGGTATCATTATAGTGTTTCCATCGGCATCCTTAATAGGTTTACCTGTCACCTTTCCACCCTCACGCATGGGACGTCCCTTCTCACGCACATCAAAAGCGATAGCATTGGCACGACGTGTGGAAGTAGTATTGAGATTATAATTGACAGCTATCAGGAAGTCGCGGGCACCGATAGTAGTGGCACCGGTACGTGCTACATTCTCGTCGAAAGGACGGTTGCCGAAATCAGGGCCTTTCTGCTCGTCACCCATCTTCTCGGGCAGTGCCTCATATTCACCGGCACGGCACACAGCAAGATTTTTACGTTCAGGAGTGAAAGCGGCTGCTTCGTAACAGTAAGTCGGGATACCAAGTTCGTCAGCCACACGCTTTGCCAACTGACGGGCGAGTTCGGCACACTCCTCAAGTGTGACACCGGCTACAGGAATCAGCGGACATACATCTGTAGCACCCATACGGGGGTGTGCTCCATGATGACCACGCATGTCGATTACCTCCGCAGCTTTCTTTATACCTAAAAATGCAGCTTCAACCACTGCCTCGGGAGCGCCTACAAATGTCACAACAGTACGGTTTGTAGCCTCTCCCGGGTCAACGTCAAGCAGACTGATACCCTTGACCGAGCAGATGGCATCGGTAATGGCTTTAATTTTTTCACGGTAGCGTCCCTCACTGAAATTGGGGACACACTCAATGATACGTGTATTCATGATAAGGTAATTTATGGATTAAAAAGGTAGCCCTCAGAGAGCTACCTTTACTGTTATATCTATCTGTATTTTTATTTACGGCTGAACAGGCGTACAAGTTCGCCAATCCACAGCACCAATGAGGTACCGCCGATAATCAGCACCCAATCAATAAACTTAAGCGGTGTCACATTGAAGAACTCACCACCGATGCTCACTATCAGAAGCTGACCCAAGACTATCACCAGAGCTATAAGCAGGAATCCTCCGCAATCCTTGAAGTGGAAAGCCGAACGGCCTGTTTCAAAAGCACGGGCATTAAACATATTCCAGAACTGCAGGAATACGAAGATAGTGAAGAACAGGGACAGTTCATAGGCGCTGAGTCCTGTATTATCGCCTACCGGCACACGGAACATATCAAGCAGACATGTGATATCGGTATGTTCGAAGTACCACACCAGACCCAGCAAGAGCAGGAAGAAAATACCGCCTACACCTACTATTGACTGCCACATAGGCCGATTGATAATAAATGCCTCACGTGAACGCGGCTTATCTTTCATAACAGACTCCGACGGTGGCAGCGAGGCAAGAGCCATAGCTGCAAAGGTATCCATGATAAGATTCACCCAGAGCATCTGTGTCACTGTCAGCGGCGACTGCATACCCATAAAGGCTCCGGCAAGGACTATAAGACATGCAGCTACATTCACGGTCATCTGGAAGAGTATGAAGCGCTGTATATTCTGGAACAGCGAACGTCCCCACATCACGGCACGGCCTATTGAAGCAAACGAATTGTCTACAATCGTTATATCCGAAGCCTCCTTAGCTACCGAAGTACCGTCACCCATTGACAGACCCACATGAGCAGCCTTGAGCGCCGGGGCATCATTTGTGCCGTCACCTGTCACAGCCACTACCTCATTGTTAGCCTGCAAAGCTTCGACAAGACGCTTCTTATCAAGAGGACGTGCACGAGCTATAATCTTCAGGTCGCCCACACGCTTAAGCACCTCATCATCACTGAGTGCGGCAAATTCCGGACCGGTTATGATGTTACGGTCTCCATCGGTACTGTCATTCCAAAGACCTATCTGGCGGCCTATCTCCTTAGCGGTACCGGGAGTATCACCGGTTACTATCTTGATACCTACGCCGGCGTTAAGCACCTCACGCACGGCATCGGGGACATCGGCACGTACAGGGTCGGCAATAGCAGCTATACCGAGGAATATCAGTCCGCGTGCAACCACCTTACCGCCTTCGATAGTGGCATCTTTGGGGCTCACTTCCTGATAGGCAAATCCAAGTGTACGCATAGCCATATTCTGATATTCGAGCAGCTGTGCGTCAACCTCAGCCTTAGTAATGCCGACCGTATCATGACACATACCGAAAATAATCTCAGGTGCGCCCTTCACATAAAGTATTGTCTTACCGGTAGCAGCCGAACGTACTACGGTAGCCATATATTTACGCTCGGTCGAGAACGGAAGTTCCTCTACGATTGTAACCTTCTCACGCAGTTGCTCGTAATCCACGCCTTTCTCGCGCAACCACAGCAGCAGAGCACCCTCGGTAGGATTACCCAATACCTGCGGCTTATCACCTGTGAGGTCAAGTCGTGCCGTAGAGTTGACAGCAATGCCTTCTTCGAGCACTCCTACAGGAGGATTACCGTAAAAATCAGCGCGATATATACGCATCTGGTTCTGGGTCAGTGTACCTGTCTTATCGGTACATATCACTGTCGTAGCACCCATAGTCTCACAGGCGTGCATCTTACGCACAAGGTTATTGGTGCGCAGCATACGACGCATAGAGTAAGCAAGTGCAAGAGTAACTGCCATCGGCAGACCTTCGGGTACGGCAACCACCACAAGCGTAACGGCTATCATACACGTCTGAAGGAAATAAGCAAGGAAGTCCAACCAGTTGAACGGTGTGCCGATAAAGTACATTACCAGTCGGCCGACTACTATTAGCGCAGCAACGGCATAGCTTATCTTAGTGATAAGATTGCCAAGACCGTCAAGCTGTTCATTAAGGGGAGTCTTTACAGAATCGTCAATCTGTGCAGCCTCGAACACCTTACCGTTTTCGGTAGCGTCACCTACGGCAGTGACACGCATCACACCGTGACCCTCCATGACTTTGGTGCCCTTCATGGCCGTATTAGACGCGAATGTGGCATCTTTATCAAACTGTTCCGGGTCTGTGGTCTTGTGAGCCACCGGTTCGCCGGTCAGAGTTGATTCATCGATATTTAGTGAGGTAGCCTCCAGCAGTTCGCCGTCGGCGGGGACTTCCTCACCGGTGTTAAGCACTACAATATCACCTACCACAACGTCCTTGCGCGGCACTGTAGTAGCACCACCCTGACGTATCACCTGTACCGGCTCGTCGTCATTGACCTGATTGAGCAGTGAGAATTCTTTATCCGCTTTAAGCTCAAATATGAAAGCGAGCCCCGTAGCTAACAGTATGGCAATAAAAATACCGATAGGCTCGAAGAAAACACCCGGGCCTGAGTCAAGACCCCAGTACTCATAGCAGCTTATACCTATAGACAGCACACCGGCTATGAGGAGAATAATAATCAGCGGGTCACCGAATTTCTCAAGGAAGCGCTTCCATAGAGGTTCCTTTTCAGGAGGTGTGAGCACATTGACACCATGCTTGCGCCGGCTCTCCTCCACTTGGGCCGGAGACAGACCCTCGTAGTGTTTAGGTTGTGACATATATTTAGTTGTTGGTTTGTCGGTTACTGTGCAAGTACAGGCTGAAACTTGCCCGGCGACAGGAACACCTGACCCGGCCCTGTGACACGCAACATACTGAAGCCCTCGCCGCCGAGCACATTGCCGAGACTCCACGAGGCAGACATACGACTCTCAGGAATACCCTGCAGGGCTATGATATGGTCTTCGTCTATCTCTACTGTGCGTCCAGGCGGTAAGGTCACGGTTATCGGTGTACCTTTTGTTTCAAGAAATACTGTGGCTGTGCCTTCTATCTTCTGGAGAAGAAAGCCCATACCGCCGGTAAAGCCGGAGATAGAGAGTTTGGTAGAAACATTTACCTTACGGCTTGAAGCCACATACACACCGCGATGGCATATAAGCGAATCACTCTCAAGACGCACCGGATGCAGGCCGTAGGTACTGCCGATGCAGAGCTTACGCGGGTCGCGGGTCGTATTGCGCATACGCAGTATAAACAGCGATTCGCCTGACAGTTTGGCTCTTATCAAACCGCCTAAACTGCCCGATGTGAAGGTACTGTCTTTTGAAATACCTTCTTCTATATATATCAGTGAACCCTTCTCGGCAAAAAATTCCTCACCTTGTTCGAGGGTCACTTCAAGGTGCTGTACGAAACTTCCTACAAGTTTACAATTCATATCATTCAGGATATTTCATTAGATTGCCCTGTCGTGTCAGTATACATAACCGAGGGCATCTGCAAAGTTACTTCAATTTGGCTGACTTTTCAAATTCCCGGCTATCCAATCGACTCAGAACTTTATAAAAGTACTAAGAAGTATGAACAGCACCGATACCGGAGCGATAAAGCGCACCACAAACAGTATGGCGGGATAAATACGTTGCGATACTGTACCGTCATTGGTAATCTGTCCGCGAAACAGACCCTTCGGAGCATACCAACCCATAAATACGCATATCATTATCGCTACCAGCGGCAGCAGTATGTTGGTAGTGAGATTATCAAGAAAGTCAAACAGATTCATGCCCAATATCTTGAAATCGGCAAGACTGCCGAATGACAGTGAACATAAACCACCGAACACGAACATAGGCAACATCACTATCATGCAGGCTGCAATGCGTGACCGACGCCAACGGTCTTCAATATATGATATGGTTACTTCGGCTATGGATATAGTGGAAGTAAGAGCCGCTACCATAAGTAGGGTGAAAAAGATTATAGCCCACAGACGTGAACCGGGCAACTGCATAAACACTTCGGGCAGAGTAACGAATACAAGTGTCGTACCGCGCACCTGCGTGGCGTCCACTCCGAAACTCATCACCGCCGGAAAAATAATAACACCCATCAGCAGCGCTACTACCACAACCAGCGATGAAACTATGGTCGATGTCCGTGCAAGATTTACCGTATTAGGATAATATGCTCCGTAGGTGATAAGTATGCCCATTCCAAGACTCAATGAGAAAAACGCTTGGCCAAGAGCATTCAGTACTACTCCGCCGGTAATTTTGAAAAAATCGGGAGTGAAGAAATAAGCCAATCCTTCCGAAGCCTTAGGAAAGGTGAGCGCTACTGAGGCCAGTATCAGTAACAGCACGAACAGAAGCGGCATAAGTATATTCGACAGTTTTTCTATACCTTTCTGTACTCCTAATATAAGTACTCCCATATTCAGCACTATCATGATAAATGTATCAATCAGCGGACGGCTGTCGCTACTGATATACATATTCATTTTTTCATGAAAATAATTTTCAGCGCCGACAAGATTGCCTGTATCAAGCCCGGAAAACAGCTCTCCGGTAACAGACTGCCACAGATACTGAAGTGTCCACCCCGCCACCACCATATAAAACATAAGTATGAGATATGATGCCAAAATAGCCATCCAACCGGCATATTGCCAATGACTGCCCGGCACCAACCGCCTGAATACTCCGACAGCATCGCTTTGCCCTCCGCGACCCAATGCAAATTCAGCAAGCATAACCGGTACACCTATCGCCAGCACACAGATTACATATACAAGCAGAAAGGCACCGCCGCCGTTGCTTTGCGCCTCGGCCGGAAATCTCCATATTGTACCCAGCCCCACGGCCGACCCGACCGTAGCCGCTATGACCCCCATACGGGAGGTGAATTTGGCTTTCTCTGACATGTTCAGCTACTTATAGTTACGCGGTTACTAAGTGGAATTATACAAACTCACATCGCTGTTCTTTTAAGAGTAACAGCATCTACCCGATATTGTTTTGCCTTTTAAGGCTACAGAATACATATAACTTAACAACAAATTTGTGGAATCGGGTATTTATCTATAAATTTGTATGGTCGAAATATTCGATAATGTCTGACCGACAAATAAATACTTATCATACACCAATATATTAACATAAATGAAGAAAATACTTGTTTCTCTCTGTATGGCCGCGGCGCTGTTAGTAAGCTGTAGCAACACCAGTTCGCCTGTGGCACAGGTCTGTGAGATTATGAACAATATGGCGGAGAAATTCGCTAAAATGGATGTCGATAACGTCACTCCCGAAGATCAGGCTGAGATAGCAAAAGCCGGCGAACGTCTTGACTCTATAACTCAGGCCAACGCCGACCTAAAACTCACTGCCGAGGATAAGGCAGCTCTCAAGGAAGCCTCCAACAATATGGGTGAGGCTGTCATACGCCAGCAGGCCAAAGCTCTCGGTATGGATGTCAACAGCGAGGAGATACGTCAGCAGATTGAAATGACTCGTCAGGCTACAGACCAGAGCATAGACAATATGACTACTCTCGGTGGTCTGTAAGAAAATCAATACTCATAAAAGCAAAATCAATCCGAATCTCATTAATATACAATATACTGAAAATGTTTTTCGGTCTGAGATAATACAGAAGGCGGACGGAACAGTGTTCCGTCCGCCTTCTGTATTATCTCAGACCGAAAAACAGAGTTAACGGGTCTTCAGATATTCAATAGAGTTCTTAGCTAATGTTAGCACATTGTTCTGATACTGATTATTTTTGGGAGTAGCCGAAATATCGGGAGTACCGTCTTCATTCTTCATTGAGAATTCACAGCCGCCATTACCGATACAGAGTACCGTACCCTTATACTCGGTATTGCCCTGACGAGCTTCCCATACATTCAGCTGAGAAACATAGTCAATCTGTGAATCCCAAGTACCGAGCGGTATAATACCATAGGTATTGGTGAGGACATTATAACACTCTTCATCCTGATTACCCAATCCGGTGAGTACTGACGGGATATTGAAGTAAAGACAGTTGTGATCTTCCGTCCAGCCCGGCCCCTTGAAAGCGATAAGTTTCGTACGGTCAGTGACAGTCACATCAAGACCTTTGAAAATCGCATGGGTTGAAGCGTCCTTCTTGAATGTTCCACCGGGATTAAGCTCTACGGCCATCATCCAAGTGTCACCGTTAATGCCACCGTGACCTATACCTATAGAGCGGTCATTGTCACGCAGCATATCAGTAGGCACACGTCCTAAAGTACCGATATAAGCTGTAGCATGGCTCCAGAGCAGGAGGTTACCGCCTGCAATATACCAGTCACGCACAAACGGTGTGGCAGCATTAATAGTCTCAGTCATATTGAACACATCGTTCTCATCACCTTCTTCAAGGTCACGTAGCCAGAACAGCACACGATAGGACTCAAGATTTTCAGCTGAAGTTATATCACCGAAGTAGACATACTGAGCGTTAGGATACTCACTCTTCAGCCAGAGCCAAGCAGAAGCCTCGTCGTCGTCACCTTTAGCTATAAGTTCTTCAGGAGTACTGTACTCACTCAGGAAGCCTACAGCAGTCTTACCTATTTTCAGTAACGATGATACAGGCAGTGACTTACCTTCACTGTTAGATGCGGTCACTGTCACATTCCACTCCTCACCGTCACGTACATTTTCAACAGTGAAGTTAGCAGCACTGCCGGGAAGAGTCTGAGAAATTTTTCTGCTTCCTGCCTCAGCCATAAATATCACCTCGGTAGCGTCAGACGACGGAGTCCACTCAGCATACATATTATAAGAAGCATCGGCATTCTCCACCTGTTTCAGCGATAAATCGGCCACAGCGTATGCACCAGGACGAGTGTATCTTTTGATAACACCTTGTGAGAGATTGGTACCGTCAGTCAGTTTGAATATATATGTGTAAGGGATCTGTGTCTCTACGTTACGGTGTACATACGAACCGGTAGATGAACTTTCGTTCGAAAGAATCTGACCGTCTTTAAGTATGGTAACCTGAACACTCTGACCGTCGCGTGGTGTCCATTTCCACACATAGTCGTCGCCTTCCTGCTGTCCAAGAAGCTCGGTATCAGAGATAGGTGCCAATATAGGCTCGCTGATTTTTATATCATCGTTCTGACAGCCTGTAAGCAGTATACCTGCGGCCAACAGAGCTATATAACTATATTTCATCATGATTTATAGGTTATTATATTTTAAAACCTCAGTATTTAAAAACCTTATCAATTATAGCCCTTGTTCTGCTTGTAGAGATCGGGGATATAATACAACTGGTTGTAAGGCACGGGATAGAACTCGTTCTTACCGGCAGTGTAATGAGCATCTTCGTAGTACTGACCATACTTCGTAACGCTGCCATCAGGTGTAACGTAGGTAGAATTCTTCTCCTTCTCGAAGTAAGCATTGAGTACCTGAGAAGCTATACCCCAACGGCGAAGGTCGAAATAGCGGCTGCTCTCCATAGCCATCTCAAGACGGCGTTCCCAACGCAGACGTACACGGGCTTTCTCTTTGGTATCGAAATCAGAGGCAGAGTAAAGAGAAATCTCACAGAAGTCCTTGGCATAGCTGATATGTTTCTCAATCGAGTTGGCCGCACGGCGACGTATATCGTTGATTATAACCATAGCATCGGAAGTACGGTCAAGCTCAATAAGAGCCTCGGCGCGCATAAGCATAACATCAGTATAACGGAACACATAGTCGTTCATTGCAAACGCTTGCCATGAGCCATCAAAAGTCTCGCCACCGCTACGCTGCGGCACATCTTTAAGTGATGTGAAATAACCGTATGTATTGGGAGTACGCGAGTTCTCAACAGTCATCGGATAAGCGGCCTCATACTTGTAGGGGAACGAAGGCATACCTACAGTGTGGAACAATCTCGGATCCCATTTCTGGTCGTTAACTTCAGAGCTTACAGGATAGCTGTTCTCATTGTCATAGTCGTCAAACATCGGCAGACCGTTACGGGTCTTGTAGGCGTTCACAAGATTCTGAGAAGGTTTGTGAAAGTCCCAGCCGCATGACCACATACCCCAGCAACCATTAAGCATGTTTGACCAGTTGGCACGACCGTAACGTGTATTGTCTTCAGTGTATTGTGAAGTCTGCACAGCGAATACGGACTCCTTGCTATTCTTGTACTCGGGCAGGAAGATGTCACCGAAATCCTCAAGGTAACCATACTGGGAGTTAACCACAACATCAGTATAGTCAACCACTTTCTGCATATAAGTCTTATTGATGAAATCGACACCATCTGTAGCCTCATAGCCGTCACCCCATGCAAGAGTCAGATAGCACTTAGCCAGATATGAAGCTGCCGCTACCTTATTGGTACGGCCGCCGCCGTCGGTAGGCTCCATAGGCAGACCTTCGTATGCAAGTTCAAACTCGTTTATTACCTTTTCGAACAGTTGTTCATAAGTAAACTCAGTATTTGAAGTCTTTTCCTGAAGGTTGTTATTGAATACCTCTTCATCAATCCAAGGAATCTGGCGGAACATAGTCAGCAGCTTGAAGTAGCTGTGACCTCTGAGGAAGTGAACTTCGGCAGTACGCTGCTTGGCAGTATCCTCACCGAGTTTATCGACACCATATTCTTCGAGAGCGACAAGAGCTCGGTTACAACGCGAAATATTACAGTAGAGACGATACCAGAGTTCGTCAAGCTCTCCGGGAGTCGAGGTCAGAGTTGACCATATCTCCATAGGGTGATACCCTGTATCAGTAGTACCGCCGCCACCTTTGAGGCAGTCATCAGAACCGAGGTCGCCGTAGGGCCACAGATTGAAAGGATAGCTGTACCAACAGTCGCCGAGTGAAGCATAAGCGGCATTCACCATCTTGTCGGGCTGCGAATACGCCAAGTCACCGTCGACAACTCCTGTAGGAGGAACATCGATGAAGTCGTTGCACGATGTCATGCCGCCAAGTGCAACGCATGAAAGAGCAAATAATTTATATAATTTCATGATTCGTCAAAGTTATTATGGATTAGAAATCAAGCTGGAGACCGAATGACAGTGAAGTTGCGATAGGATAAGCCCAACCGGGATTTTCAGGGTCTGTGCAGGTCAGACTCTTACTCTTGATAGTAAGCAGGTTTTGTGCCGATACATATACACGAGCTTTGCTCATACGCAGTTTATCCATTACCTTAGAAGGAAGTGTATAACCTACCTGAAGTGTGCGAAGCTTACCATACGAACCGTTCTCTACGAAGTAAGAAGATGTACGGCCTTCGTCACCTTTGTTGTTAGTGGTCAGCATAGGTATTGTAGAAGAGGTATTCACGTTGGGAAGCCATGCATCAAGTACACGCACACCCTTGTTGCTACCGGCGTCAGTCACACTCCAGAAGTCATTCTGGAACTTCTGGTTGTTATAGACGTCTTGTCCGAGTACACCCTGCCAGAACATCTGGAAGTCGAAATTCTTATAGCTCAGTTCAACATTCAGACCGAACGAAAGGTCGGGTACCGGATTGAAAATCCATGTTTGGTCAGCCGAAGTGATTTTACCGTCACCATCGAGGTCAGCATACTTCATACCGCCGACACGGGCGTTGTCCTGACCATAAGCGAGTACCTCTTCCTGAGTTTGGAACAGACCGTCAAATACATAACCTACTATCGAACCGTAAGGTTTGCCTGCTTGTACAAGGTCCTCGGTTGTAGTGTGAGGATAAGAACCTGTTGTGGTAGAAGGCAGATAAGTTACCTTATTGCGGAAGAAGTCGAAGTTGAGAGATGCTCGGTAGTTGAGACCGCAGGCCAGTTCATCACGCCAGCCAACGAGGAATTCCATACCCCAGTTGCGCAATGAAGGACCATTAAGCCATGATGCACCACCTTCGCCCATAGCGCCGAGATAGGCGGGATTGATAAGCATATCCTCAACATTCTTGATATAGAAGTCAACTGTACCGGTCAGACGATTGCGTAAGAAACCGTAGTCAACACCGGCGTTATACTGTATTGTGCTTTCCCATTTCAGATTAGGGTTTGCAGTCTGGCTGGCATAGTAACCTGAGGGGAAGATACCGCTTTGCTGCAGCAGGAGGTCGTATGCAGTCGAAGTCACACGGTCATTACCGTAGTCAGCTATATAGAGAGCATAGCGTGCAGTATTCGAGATAGCCTGGTTACCGGTCTTACCCCATGACAGACGAAGCTTGAGTTCGTCAAGCCAACGTTTATTGAAGTGTTCCGAGATACGGTAGCCAAGTGTGGCAGCGGGGAATGTACCATAGCGGTTGTTGCTGCCGAAGCGAGAAGAACCGTCACGACGTATGGTGAACGATGCGAGCAGAAGGTTGCGCCAGTTGTAGTCTATCTTACCGAAGAACGATACCAGAGAGTAAGCTGATTTATTACCGGTAGCTCTTTCAACACCTGACGAAGCATCAGGATACATGTAGTCGGGAGTCTCGATATCGTAGTTTTCGTTATAGGCGGAAAAGTCGATACGGCTCTGGTGGAACATTTCCATACCGGCGAGTACTGTGAACTCATGCTGATCGTTCAGAGAGAAGTTATAGTTGGCGGTATTACTCCAAGTCCACTTAGAGTCATTGGCCTGCGACAGTGTAGTCGAATTGGTATCGTTATTAACAATATCGCTGTGGAATGTGTAATTGTACGAGTGAATAAAAGCAGCATCGTAATCAAGACCGAAATTCGAGCGGAGCAGCAGACCCTTTACAGGTGTGATGTCCACATAAGCGTTACCGAAGAGACGCCATATCTTCAGGGCATTGTCACGGTTGAAAGCAAGTTCGCGCAGAGGGTTCTGGCGGTCGGCCATACTGCCTACAGGACCGGCATAAGTAGTGCCGTCAATCTCGTATACAGGTACAGACGAAGGCATCTTGAGAGCATTCTCAAGCGGCTGACAGTCTACCTGATCAGTGTAAGTGAGTGTGAAGTTCTCACCAACCGACAGCACAGGCGAGATATTGTATGAAGAGTTCATACGGGCTGCTATATTCTCGAAGCTGGTATATTTGAGAATACCTTCGTTCTTACGATAGCCGAGTGAGAAGAAAGCTGTTCCCTTGTCAGAAGCTGTAGATACTGAAGCATCATAATTCTGCGAGAAACCTGTGCGGGATATTTCGTCAAGCCAGTCGGTGTCTGACATAAGCATTGTGCGTTTGGCATTGATAAAACCATCGTATGCACCGTTAACCGTATAATTATTATAGTTACCGGTAGCTATATCATACACTGTGATAGGATAACCTGATTCAGCATTAAGATTCAGACCATAGCTCGAAGCATAGGCTACAGGGTCGAGACCATCATTAAGGGCGGCCTGAGCCATAGCAGTGGCATAACCTGCTGTGTTAAGCAGTTTCATCTTCGACTGTGACGAATAGAACTGCGTTGTCAGGTTGGCCGAGAAGCTCACTTTAACTCTATCAGCGCCTTTACCTTTCTTGGTAGTGATGATAATCACACCGTTAGCAGCACGCGAACCATAGATTGAAGCTGAAGCAGCGTCCTTGAGTACCTGCATACTCTCAATGTCATTCATGTTAAGAGAGTTCAGAGTAGCAGTTGTGGGAACACCGTCAATAACAAACAGAGGGTTCTGGTCAGCATTGAACGAACCGATACCACGTATACGTACTGTACCGGTGCCGGCAGGTGAACCGTTTGCGGTAACTGTCATACCGGGTATCTTACCCTGCAACGCACGCATCGGGTCGCTGTCCGAAGATGTTTCGAGTGATTTGGTTGACACTACAGACACGGCGCCTGTCACGTCGGCTTTACGTACTGTCTGATAACCTACCACCACAAGCTCATCAAGCAGACCGGTATCCTCGTCCATATATATGGTCATGTTCGGTTCTGCATTCACCTCTACCGGCTGATAACCTACATAGGTTACTTTCAGCATAGCGCCGTAAGGCACCGTAAGGGTGAAATTGCCATCAATGTCGGTGGCTGTACCTTGCTTGGTTGATTCACATTGTACGGTGGCACCTATCAGAGGCTCATCGTCTGAACGTGAAACTACCGTTCCATACACAGTCAGGTCCTGTGCATGCGCCGTGATTGCCGCTATCAGGAGCAACAGTGCGCTGAGGATTGATTTTTTCATGTTATTGTTAGTTATAGTTGAGTAAGTTTTATGCCGCAAAGTTAGGCACACCTATACCCTGCTATATATCACACATGTTGTCTAAACTAACATTTTTTCCGACACTCCCGTATTGTTAAAACCTTTGCGGATTTTTTACTAATTGCCTCCTTACACGCCTTGCAACAATTCTCAGCCCTAAGATACCACTATTTATACAGTATTTATAATTATCTACAATACAATTATATAAAAATGAATCATGCAATATATGTTACACTGGTGTAACATATATTGCATGATATTATACGTTCTGTAGCCGGCCTTATGTCATCGTCTGCCCCTCGTTTCAGAAGGTGACTCACCGAATTCCTCCTTGTAGCATTTCGAGAAATATGCAAGAGAAGTGAACCCTACCTCAAAGGCTATTTCGCTTATGGTTTTGTCCGTAGCACAGAGCTGGGATTTAGCTCGTCGCAGACGCAATGTACGTATTATCTCGACCGGTGTGTAATTGGTCAGAGCCTTTATCTTACGTGTGAGCTGTGACTGACTCAGACCTATACGTTCGGCCACATACACCACACTCAGTTCAGGGTCATTAAGGCAACCGGTGACAATCTCCATAAATCGTGAATAGAAATCATTCTCCACATCTTTATCACCGCGTGCTGCCGCAGCCGGTTGCGGTGAGGTTTCACTTTTTCTGATAATCTGCGGACCGAGAATATGCGCACTTTCATAAAGTTCTTTTATTCTCTTACGGTTCAGCAACAGATTCCGGCAACGTGCTTCAAGTACCGTACCGCTGAAGGGTTTCGACAGATAACCGTCCGCACCGCTGTTATAGCCCTCCGCCCGCTGTTCGTCAAGTGAGCAGGCGGTGAGCATCAGCACAGGTATGTGCGAAGTGGATATTTCCTCTTTCAGACGTCGCACACACTCCATACCGTTCATCACAGGCATCATCACATCACAGATAATCAAATCGGGTACATACTTCACCGCCATCTTGACACCTTGCTGACCATCGGGAGCATAAATTACATTGTAGGTATCACCAAGCAAATCACCGATAAGGGTACGTATATCCCTGTTATCGTCAATAACTAAAAGTAACGGCTTTTCAGTATCAAATTCTGCCGCTTCATTCTCGACGGTAGCCAGTTCCGTCTCGATAGCCGAAGCGGTTATATGCGATTCCGAAGGTATTATGCTGTTTTCGCAATGACGTATCGGAAGAGTTACTATGAACACACTACCCTTCCCTTTCTCACTCTCTACGGTTATCGCTCCTCCATGTAACTCTATAAAGGCTTTGGTAAGAGCAAGACCGATACCTGAACCTTTGTATCCTATCTTGTCAGCCTGAAAGAAACGGTCAAATATCTTTCCACAATCTTCTTCCGATATTCCGACACCATTATCTCTGACCGAAAATGATACTGTGTCGCCTGCCTCTTTGTAGCTTACGGTTATCCTTCCGTTGTCGGGAGTATGCTTGAAAGCGTTGCTCATAAGATTGAAAAACACACGCTCCATTTTCTCGACATCTAATGCTACCGAGCTACCTGACTCTGAAGGAACTTCTGCCACGAGGTTTATATCATGTTTACGGGCCACTTCGGAAAAGCTATCGGTCCATTCCTTAAGTAAGCGTGATAAATTGACCTCCGACAGATTCAGGTCAGTCTTTCCGTTTTCGTATTTACGGAAATCAAGAATCTGATCTATCAGTCGCCGTAGTATCGTGACATTCTTTTGCGCCAGCTTCATCAGCGATTTATGCCTGGGAGTCAGATAGGCGGCCTCACCGACCTGTTCAACCGGCCCGGCTATAAGTGTCAGCGGTGTACGCAGGTCATGTGAGATATTGGTAAAAAACACGAGCTTCGACTGAGTGGCCTCACTTAGTCGGTCGTAAAGTATCTTCTGTTTCTCCTTTTCCTCCTCAAGAAGTTCATTCTTTTGCATAAGCAGTTCCTGATGCTGCCGGTTAGTATGAATCGTTTTTAGCAACAAAAACAACAGACTTGCCAGAAGCGCTCCGATTACTGCGGCTGCATACAGCAGCAATCTCTGAGCCGAATAACGGTTGAAGTATTCGTCAAGTTCTCCACGCAGAAAATTGATTTTACTCGTTTCATTATCAAGCATAGCCGCCTGTGAAAGCAGTATGTCGGCGTTGGTACTGTCTATTGGCGACAACGGCGCCACACGGTTGATACGTTCATAAGGCTCCCCTTCCAGTATGGCAAGAGCTAACCGCAACAAACGCTCTCCCTCCGTAAGATAAAGGAATGTAGCCCGCAAACGTCCATCTTTCACAGCCTGAATACCGACATGTGGAAATCCGTCTATACCCATTACCGCTACATCGTGACGACCATGCTTCTCAACAGCTCGGGCTGCTCCTATAGCCATGTGGTCGGTATGAGCATATATCAGATTTATGTCCGGATAAAGCGTAAGCAGCGAGTCGGCAAGCTGTTCGGCCAACCAGTCGTGCCAGTTGCCGTATTCACTTGCCAGAATACGGGCAGAAGTATCTTCGCCGAGACCGTCAGTGAAACCCTGATGACGGCGCTGTGCGGGCGAAGCACTTGCCGGGCCTTGAATTTCTATAGCTCTTATAGGCCGGCGTATGTCGGAAAGGGCATAATGTGCCACTGACTTTCCAAGTTCATAGTTGTCAACCTCCATGTGTGCCGTGTATGAATCACCCTCTATACTGCGATCGAAGGTAACAACGGGAATCCCCTTCTTATATGCTTCACTAACTATCGGTGTTATAGCTGCCGCTTCATTTGGAGAGATTATTATGAGGTCAAAACCGTTATCCATAAAGTATTTGATATCATCCGTCTGACGCTTATTATCATTTTCAGCCGAACGTATCTCAAGTTCCACGTCATCATGCAGAAGCAGTTCGCGTTCGAGGTCTTCATTAGTCTTTACGCGCCAGTAATCACCGCTGCACTGTGACACTCCTATCCTGTACTTCTTCTTATTCGATCCACCGCAGGCGGACAACAACAATACTGTCAAAATCACCATAACGACAGAGCACAAAGTCTTCCATCCTCCTGCAACAATATATTTTTCCAGCCGATATTGCATTTCTTTGAGATTTAGGCGCTCTATTACATTCTGAGTTAGTTTCATGATGTTAAGTAGCTCTTAAAAATAATAGAACCGAGCGATTTGACACAAAATTAAGATGTTTTCACGAATACTCCAAACAAAACGTCAAATATTCACTAAATAACTACATCTAAAGTTTTTATAACTATAAATCTGCTTAATTTTAAATCAATAGTCAAATAATGAGACCATGACAATTTACCGGACACACCATCCGGTAAATTGGAAAAGTCTGATAGAATTTACGCATATCTCTTAGGTTTGAACGTTTGAATCCACGTCCAAACTCCTTTGTTAAACGGCGTGATATTTCGGCTATTAATCCATCGCCATACTTAATTTATCTTACCGTCCTGTGGTCTCAACAATCAGTTTTTTGATATGCCAATACGCCTTCTGTCAGATATTTCTTTCTTTTCTACGACTTTGCTTATTGCTTACAATTAAATCTTTAACATCAATGTCAAGTAATTCTGAAATCCTGACAAGTGTCTCAAGCGAAGGCTGCATTTTGTTGGAACACCAGCGGGAAACAGTAGCTTCATTTTTACCGATCTGTTCGGCAAGCCATTTGCCTGTTTTGCCGCTCTCAACTAACGCAACTTTTATCCTATTTATTCTTCGTAATTCCATTTCATTCAATTATTTTGCTTACTAATTACAATGTTTTGATGTCATGAGCAAAGCTACAAATAATTTATGAAATAACAATCAAAACTTGCATATAATTTGTAACCACATTTTATTAGGCCATTAAACGCAAAAAAACTATTGAGATAAAGATAGCGCCCGGTGTCTACGACAGCAGCATAATCTATATTTAAAATGAGGCGACATTTAGCTATAAGTATGTAAAAATACCACTTATAGCTAAATGTCGCCTCATTTTATTATTTTTGCAAAAAATTTATGAACATGTTAGTCGGACGCAAGGAAGAAATCGAGCAGTTAAAAAGAGCCTACAATTCTGAATATTCAGAATTTGTTGCCGTGTATGGTCGCAGGCGTATCGGGAAAACCTTTCTGATAAGGGAAACTTTCAGAGATCAGTTTACTTTCCAATACACCGGAGTTTCGGACATATCAAATCAGGAACAGTTAGAGGAATTTTATAAAGATATGATTCAGCAGGGTCTGGCCGTTCAGAATCAATCACCCAAAACATGGTTTAAGGCATTCCGTCTTCTTGAAGAGATCATAACAGCATCTAAACAAAAGCGAAAAATCATATTCCTTGATGAATTACCCTGGATGGACTCACCAAACTCTAAGTTTGTAGCTGCTTTTGAGCATTTCTGGAATGGTTGGGCTTCTGCACGGAAAGACATATTGCTCATTATATGTGGCAGCGCTACCTCATGGATAATCAATAAAATATTCCGCAATAAAGGTGGCCTTTATAACCGTGTGACTTATAGATTGAAGCTACAGCAGTTCTCTCTGGCAGAATGTGAGGAATTTTGTAAAGTCCATAGATTGCCTCAAAACCGCAATATGATATTGGAAGGTTATATGGTAATGGGTGGTGTACCATATTACTGGACCAAGCTCGATGCTACAAAAAGCATGACACAAAATATCAATGACTTATTTTTGAAAGAAAACGGTGCTCTACGAGATGAATTTAACTTTATATACGCTTCTGTTTTCAACAGACCGGAAAAATACTTAAAAGTCCTAGAGGCTTTAGCAGGTAAAAAATCCGGTCTCACAAGAGAAGAAATAATAAAAAAGAGTAAGCTGGATAACAACGGTCAACTGAGCAGAATCATTGAAGACCTGATAGAATGTGGTTTCATCCGAAAATATTGCCACACAAATAAAATACTACGTGATGCCATTTATCAGCTTATAGACTGTTATACCCTATTTTACTATCAATTTATACAAAAAGCCTATAACACGGATGATGAATATTGGATAAAACTAATGCGGACTCCGACTTATAACACATGGTGCGGACTGGCATTTGAACGTGTATGTCTTCTTCACTCACGCCAGATAAAAGCTGCATTAGGTATCTCCGGAATAATGGCAAATATATTCTCTTGGCATATCAAGGCTAATGAAACAAATCCCGGCGTACAGATAGACTTTCTTATCGATCGTTCTGATAATGTGATAAATTTATGCGAAATGAAATATGCACCCAACGGATATATCATGACAGCGGCCGCTCTTAATAATATTAATACAAAAGTCGCTGTTCTTCAGCAGCATGTATCCGCACGTAAGTTTATTTCACCGGTACTGATTACCTCTAATGGCATAATACGCAATAAATACTCCGAAGCTATACAACAGTCTGTGACAGCTGAACAGTTATTCTTACTTTAAGCCTCCGGCCGACTATTAATAGCAAAAAAGATAATAACCGGTAACTTATCTTATTTTCATAGCAGGCAAATAACAATATAATTTAAATTCCCAATGGGACGACATTTAGCTATAAGTTGATAAAAATACAACTTATAGCTAAATGTCGTCCCATTGGATTACTTGTATAAGAATTTTATGAATATGTAAGTCAGCCATAAAGAAAAATTGAGTATTAAAATTATATCTATTCAAAACTATTTATAAGATAAGAATGTTATAAAGACAGAAAATCGTTTGAGACGACCGCGATTTAGCGGTTTTCGATTCATGATGTTAGGTTAGTTGAAAGTATTATGAAAAAACAAACAAGGCGCCGATCCGTGAGGACAGGCGCCTTGAATTTTTTATCTGTTGATTATTCTATCCGGCATTACTTTATGATACGGGGTTTGCCGTCAATAATGTATACACCTTTGGGCAGGGTATTGGTATTAACCTCCGAACTTAGACCCCATACGGTACCGTCAAGACCTATCACACGGCTGTCAGCAATCGGTGCGGCGGCCACTGAACCGATACCGGCACCACCGTCTGACTCCAGACGCCATGCTTCGGCTGATTTTACTTTGACATCGCCGGCCGACCAGAGAGCCACACTGTCTGAATCGGTATCGTTAGGGAACACTCGTATTGAAGTTGCCCAACGGTCATTGACAAAAATATCAACCACCGAGTGGTCAGCATAAACATCAAGTGTGACTTCGCCACCGTCAAGTACATTTTCCGGCAGAATAGCGGTGTACACGCCATTATAGAGATGACTGTCGTTACTGATACGGTTAAGAGTCGAAAAATCGGCTGTCAGCGTACGTGTGGACGGATTGAAGGAGATTACACCCTCACCATGCGCATTACCGAACAGACTTATACCAAACGGAGCCGAACCGGTCTCAAATGTGGCGCGAACCTCAACAGCACGACCGGAAACAGCGTCAAAAGAATGGCGTCCGTTGAAAGATATCTCCCCTACCGACTGACGGGCAGAAGCCGAACGCATCTGTTTCAGACCTTCGTATGGACGCTGTATAAGATTGCCTTGTGAATCGAGACTCCATTCGCGGGGAAGCGAATAAGTATGTGCCCAACCGAGACGATGGTTGGTTTCACCTGGTAGCTTGTCGGGTACGATACCAAGTACGATAGTCTTACCGTCATGCTGATATATAGTCGGTGACAAGAGACCGTAACCGTCCTCGCTTATCATTTCCACCATACGCGGAGCCGATGAATCGGAATCGGGTACAAAATGTCCCTGAGCGTCTATATCACCTGTCCAGTAAAGAGTACGGACACCTTTGGAGGTATTGAGCGGAGTAGCGGTGAAGAGCCAGCAGTCACCGATACGTGTCACGGTAGGCATTTCCCAGAATATGCCACAAGTAGCTGCATCACTGCCGGTAAAGAATAAGTCACCGTCATTACTCCACGAACCTGAGGAGGCATTGTAGCGGTGTAGTGTCGTGGTACCCACACCATTGCGCGAACTGCCTACTATTATATAAGCATTATCACCGTTACGGAAGAAATAAGGATCACGGAAGTCATCGCTCAGACCGGAAGGACGTCCGTTGATTATCGGATTGAGAGCACTTTTATTCCAGTCAAGCAGGCTCTCGTCTTCAGGAGTGGCCATAGCGATTGTGGCGCGTGCATAATCCACGGCTGTATATATGATAGCAGGTTTGCCACCGCTGACCACATCGTCAGTAAAGACATTACCCGACCAACAGCCTTTTATGTCGTAGTCCTCACCCGGAGCAACAGCTATAGGTTCTTCCTGCCAGTCAAAGAGATTGGCAGAGCTGATATGACCCCAGTGCAGACGTGCCATATACGGCCCCTGCGGATTTTTCTGGAAGAATACGTGATAACGTCCGTCACTATACGTCATACCGTGAGGCTCGTTGGTCCAGCCGGCAGAAGGCATACCGTGAAAACGCGGACGCAGCAGGTCATCGGCAAAACGCGAGGCAGGAACCACAAAATCGGCCTTGTTTTCGGCCTTCTGTGCGGTAATCCAGCTTTCATCCTTAGTTTCGTCAAAGATAGTGAGGTCATCAAGCATACCCGAGAATGACGATAGTCTGAAAGAACCGCTCTTTTTCTCCTGCCGGTCATAACCCATCAGTATATCGTTACCACCTATAGTAACAGCACCATTACAACGGCTCTCACCTACCTGCTCGCCATTGAGATAAAGACGTGCCTTACGATCGGCCGAGCTGACAGTCAGAGCTATGTGGCACCACTCGCCACGCGGCAGTATCCGGTCAGCTTCGATAGTCAGCGGCCAGCCTCCGGCGTAAAACTCCACACCCCACTTGCCATGTATTCCCAGAGAAAACTCAAAACCGGACTTAGCATCAGCATCAAGACAGTCCACTATCGCCACACGCTCAGTGGTCTGCTGGTCAATGCCGATGATAGGATAAGCCTCGACAGCACACCACAGCGACACAGTAAGGTCTCCGGCCTGATCAAGCACTTTATCAAGCTGTCCGTATACGGTAGTAGTATAACCGTCAAGGCGAAGAGCCTGACCTACGGCACCGGCTACATTTTCGGGAGCAAAATTACCGTTCACACCATACACGGCACCGCTGACAGTCTCGACAATAGTTCCGTTTTTAAGGTCGAAAGGATAATGAGCCACAACAGCGGCCTGTGCGCTTGCAGCAGCAGTGATAGCCAGCAGAAGCGACATAGAGGGGGAAAGATGTTGTTTCATAAAGGGATTTAAATGCTGATTATTGTTTTTGATAGCCGGAAACGTTCTTCCGTTCTGAAACTACGCGGATAAGAAAAAGGATTGGGAAAAACAAGAGAATGGTCCCGGCAGACAGGTCTGAGGCTGCCACCGGGACCAAATTATCTGTGTATGTTAACGGAAGAACTACTAAAATATTATTAGTTATCCGTTCAAAGATCCGTTTATTTCAGATAGTTAATGATATTGAGAGTCAGCTGTTCAATATTATGCTGATAAGGATTGGTACCTGAGTTCTGGTTCCATTCGTAGGCTGCGAAACCGTTAGCTATGCAACGGCCATGCTGACTGTTGGGATTGAAGTCTACAAGACCGGCTACGCAGTGGTCACGTACATGACCCCATGTTGCGAGTACAAGCGAATTGGTTATCACCTCAAAGTTCTTGATAACGTCAGCATAACCGCCGTTGCCATAGAGATTGCAATCCCACATACAGTTATGGTCTTCACGCTGACCGGGGCCAATCAGGGGCACTGTAAGATAACCGTAGTTGTTGGGGTCTTCAAGAGTGATGTCCTTGTAGATAGCATGAGCTGTGCGGTCATAGTAGCCCTGTGCGCCGTTGTCCTTGAAGTCAACACCAAGGTAAGGATTGATTACCCAAACATCGTCACCACTGCCGCCGTCACCGTTACCGAATAGGCTCGGAGCCATATTGTCAGGCACGATGCCTAAGGGAACAGTCAGCTGTGTAGCCATGTTGGAAAGATAGAGATTACCGCCGCCTGCAGTATAAGCCTTAAGAGCCTCTATAGTTTCAGATGAGCTGACACCATCGGGAAGATTCTCCCAGCCATAAGCCAAACCGACACGGTCTATCTCAATCCAGAGCACAGTGTATTCTTCAGGGTCAAGAGATGATATCTGAGAGATAGTCACAAATTCAGCATCAGGCAGAGTAGCGAACCATGCGGCTGCGGCGCGCTCGTCATCGTCAGGAAGCTGTGAGGGTGAATCGGCCAGAAGCAGATAGGCTGCTTTGGTAGCAACTTTTTCTATCACAATAGCTGTACCGGCTGTAGCTTTGGCAGTATAGAAATCGTCATAGATAACCTCAACCGAATATACCAGTTCCTCACCCATAGGCTGCTGTTTGAGTTCACAATTTGTGACAGCGCCTTCAAACTGTGCTACCTGAGTGCCGTTGCAGAGCACACGCACACCGGTGATACCGGCTGCTGAAGGTAGGCTCCAGTGCAGTGTCACTGTACGACCCGATACCTCCGAACGCACACCGCTGGCAGCGGGAAGTTCTTCAAAAGGAACAGTAGCATCTACCGATACACCTTCCGACACGTGATTGTCACTATAGAGCACCTTGACAGTGTAAAGCACTGTCTGATCCATAGCCTGACCTTTCACGGTATATTCTGTGACGTTACCTTCAAGAGTGACTGCATTATGGAAGTCACCGTCGCGCATCACACTCACACCCGTTATGTCCTTTGCCGAAGGCAGAGCCCATGTCAGGGTCACGACTCTGTTTTCAACCGATGCCTTGAGGTCGCGCACACTTTCAAGACCGGTTACCTCCTCGTAGCCTCTGGGAGTGTAGTCGGAACAAGCACCCAGCATCGAGAAGATTGCCATCACCAGCACGGCGAGGCTATATGATTTTATTTTCTTCATCACTGTTTATTTGTATGAATCTGAGGTTAGATATGGATTACTTATAAAGGTCACCTGCATTGTCCACCTGATTTATAGGAATCGGGAAGTAGAGCTCGTCTTCGCTCAGGTTAGCACCTTCGTAGTATGAATGATGTTTAACCTCTGAAGCGTAATAAGCATTAACCACCTCGACGGCATTACCCCAGCGCAGCAGGTCGAACCAGCGCAGACCTTCCATTGCAAGTTCCAGACGACGCTCCATGCGCACAGCCTTACGGGCATAGTCCTGAGTCCAGCCGGTGGCAGGATACTGACCTACGTAATAGCTGGCTACGTTAGGATTGCAGTCTATCGGAGTATACGAACCGTCAACCGAACGGGAAGCTTTGGCACGCACATCATTGATAAGCTGACGAGCTTCCTCAAGGCCGGTGTTCTGCTCGATAAGAGCCTCGGCACGCATCAGCAGTACGTCTGCGTAACGAATGAGCTGGAAGTTGAGAGACGACGCACCCCAAGGCACAATACCTTTCTCTACGTATGGAGAATCAGGCGACGGATAAGGTTTCTTGCCTGAGTATTGTCCGTACATCTCAATGTTGCGGCACCACTTCTCATTATACATGTAGCTGCGCCAGTACATACCGATACGGCCTACTGTGAAGTCGAGACGCGGGTCAACATTGCCTTCATAGTCTACACTGAGAACATCAACATCATTGAAGGTATCGAAGTAAGGAAGACCCTGCTCATCGGTACGGAATGCGTTGACAAGATTCTGCGAAGCGAGGTAGAAATCATCTCCGTTACCGTAGAGATTACCCTCCGACCATGTGCAGTTAAGACAATTGTTGTAGTTGTACTGGTCCGGTGTGTTGGCTGAAGAGAACTGTATAGCCATAACCGATTCGTACTGATTGTTCATCTCCGGCTTCGACATATCGAGGAAGTTGGGATAAAGTTCATATTTTCCCGAAGAGATGACATAACCGGCATATTCACCGGCCTCAGCCCAGTCTGAAGTGAAGAGGTCTACACGTGCCAGAATAGCGGCAGCCACATATTTATTGAAGCGTCCCGGGTCTTTCTGAGTTTCCTTCATCACCTTGTAGGCGTCACGAAGATCCTGTTTGATAAACTCGGCTATCTGCTGACGGGTGTATTCGTCGGCACGACAGGAGCTGGGATCTTCGACAGTCTCGTCAAAGTAGGGGAACTTCTGGAACAGACGAAGCATATCGAAATAATAGTAGGCACGCAGCGCCTTCATTTCACCTATGGCAGCTGCACGATCGGCCTCGTCCATGTTGTTGGCACTCTGCAGAGCGCGTATAGCCGTGTTACAGCGGCTGACAGAGAAGAAGTTATTGCGCCATTTGAAGTTAATGACATCGTTGTCGCTCTGTACATTGCCTACTTCGAGCTGGTGCATGTAGCCCTCCATAGTCACACCATCACCACCTTTAAGAGCATCGTCAGAACGGAGGTCGAGCACCCAGTTGGTGATCGGACCGGCAAACGACTCGTTATTGCCGAAATAGTGGCACAGCAGTGTAGCGTAGGCAGCCACCATGATGTCGGTAGCCTCATCTTCGCCTATCTGCTCTTCGGTAAAGACGCCCTGAGGCTTGGTGTCGAGCAGGTCGTCGCATGACGTGAAGGTCGCACCGGCCGACATAGCTACCGCCGAGATAAGAACCTTGCTTATGATATTTTTGCTGAGTTTCATTGTGTTGTACTTAATTAGAGAGATTTGGACTTAGAACTGAAGGTTAAGACCGAGTGTGAATGTGCGCGGACGGGGATATGCACCGTTGTCGATGCGTGCGCCGTATTCGCCGGGCAGTATCTCGGGGTCAAGACCCGTGTAATCGGTAATTGTGAATACGTTTTCCACCTGACCGTAAACATCAAGCGAGCTTGCACCAATCTTACTTACTATGTGCGAAGGAAGCTGGTATGAGAGCTTGATGTATTTCATCTTCATATATGAACCGTTCTCAACATAGTAGGTCGAGAAGCGTGCCTCGTTGTTGTCATCGGTCAGAGAAAGAGCCGGAATATTACTGCTTGTGTTAGTTGGGGTCCATGCGTTGAGGATATCGGCGGCACGGTTGGTAGCAAGGTTACCATAGCTCATTGAATAGAGCTGACGCTTCATGTGATTCTGAATATCAAAACCGAAGTCACCGGCCATGAACATATCAAGTGTGAAAGCTTTATAGCGGAAAGCGAGATTCAGACCGAGTGACAAATCGGGATTGGGGTCACCGATGATGCAGCGGTCATTGTCGTCAATCACACCGTCACCGTTAAGGTCGCGGTAAATCAGACGGCCCGGAGCTGCACCTGTCTGCGAAGCGTGGTTGGCTACCTGCTCGGCATTCTGGAAGATACCGTCACATACATAACCGTAGTAGACACCCATAGGCTCGCCGGGTATAAGGCGCTGGTCACCGCCGATGAACTTCTGACGTGAGTTAAGCTCGGTGAGTTTATTCTTATACTGCGATATGTTTACCGAACCGTTCCATGAGAAATCACCGTACATAGGGCTGCTGTAGCCTAATGTAACTTCCCAACCGTGATTCTTCATGCTGCCTGTATTGAGCCATTTGGAAGCATTCTCACCGGCAACTTCAAGAGCCGGCGGAATGGTAAGCATGTTCTTGGTGTTTTTGATAAAGTAGTCGGCGCTAAGGTTAATGGCTCCGTTGAGGAACTGCAGGTCGATACCGATATTGTTCTGGTAAGTTGTCTCCCATGTCAGGTCGGGGTTACCGGTGGCAGAGAGTGTGATACCTGATACGGTGTTGGAGTTTGTACCCTCGATGTCGTATGCACCGTTGCCGGTGTTGAAGATATAAGTTGAGTAAGCGGGATAGAGCGGCGGTATGTTGGCATTACCGTTCTGACCCCATGAGTAACGTATCTTAAGGTCATTCAGCACTTCGTTCTGGGGGAAGAAAGCCTCCTGAGTAGGACGCCATGCAACAGACACAGCGGGGAACGTGCCGCCGCGATGACCCTTGGCGAAACGTGAGTTCTCGTCACGACGTATGGTGAAAGCTACCAGATAGCGGTCGGCGAAATTATAGTCGATCTTACCGAAGAGTGAGAATACTGACCACTGGGTCTTGCCGCCGCCACTGTTCTGTGTGCCTGTGCCGGCGCCTACCTGCATGTAATCGGTGTCTGTGAAGGCATAGCCCTGACGCGAACCGCTGAGGTCTTTGAATGTGTAACCGATGGCTTCTGTACCGAGAAGTACTGAAAGATGGTGTACATCATTGAACGTATTGTTATAGGTTGCGGTATTGGTCCATGTCCAAGTGTCACCCTGACCGTATACACTGCTTACGCTGTTAACGTCACTGGGGTTGGTGGCACGTCCAAGTGTTACGTTGAAATACTGGCTGTGCTCGATACCGATATTCGATTTGAGCATCAGACCATCTATGGGTTTTACCTCGATAAAGGCGTTACCGAGTATACGCCATGAGCTGAGGTCATTGTCACGCTGGTTGGCTATGAGCTGTACGGGGTTGGCAAGGTCTGAACCTATCAGCGACAGCGGGAGAGCCCAATCACCGTTAAGACCGCGTACGGGCAGCGCCGGGTGCTGACTCATGGCTGTGAAGGGAATACCTCGGTCACCGGATACATCGACACCACGGTTTTTCCAGTTAGCCACAACAAGATTCTCACCTACACTTACATATTTGCAGAGGTCATAACGTGTGTTCAGACGTGCGGAATAGCGGCGGTAGAAAGTATCGTCGATGTTACCGTTCTGATTGATATAGTTGAGTGAGAAGAGTACCGAACCTTTCTCAGTGTTGTTGGTCACTGTGGCGGTAAGATTGTTGGTCCAAGCAGTGCGGTAAACTTCATCCTGCCAGTCGGTATTGGCGGTAGGGAAATTGGTGTTGCCGTCTACATAAGGTTGAAGCACGGGAGTCTCACCTGAACCGTAGAGAGTGTGTGAGGGAGTGATATGCGAAGCTTTTGACGCAGCCCAGTAAGCAACACCCCACTGTTCGGCGTCAAGCATGTCATAACGCTTTGCGATAGTCTGTGCGCTGACAGCGTAGTTGACACTCACTGTCATGCGGTCGCCCTTACCATGCTTGGTGGTGATGATTACAACACCGTTGGCAGCACGTGAACCGTAGATTGATGCCGAAGCAGCATCTTTAAGTACCTGCAGGCTCTCAATATCCGAGGGGTTGATACAGTTAAGGTTGTCAGTAGGCACACCGTCGATGATGTAAAGCGGGTCGTTGCTTGAGTTGGCAGTCGACATACCACGCACGCGGATTGAGCCTGTACCGCCCGGAGCTGCGTCTGGCACCACATTAACACCCGGGAGCTTACCGGCCATAGAGTTCATGATGTTACCGGAGTTCTCACTCAGCGGTTCCTTCATATTCATGACCGATACAGAACCTGTAAGGTCAGCCTTGCGCACTGTCTGATAACCTACAACGACGAGTTCATCAAGCACTGCGTTGTCTTCGGACATCTCGACTACCATACCATCTTTAGCAGGCACAACTACGGGAGTGTAACCTACATACGACACCTTCAGGTTGTCGCCCTCGGCTGCCTTGATAACGAAGTTGCCGTCAATATCGGTGGCAGTACCCGATGAGGGATTGTTTACTGGAATGACTGTAGCACCTATTAAAGGCTCACCGTCAGTCTTTGAGAGGACCGTTCCTCTGATAGTCTGATTCTGGGCGTATGCCCCTAAGGAGACAAGGGCCAGAATCATCCATGTCAAGAAATTTTTCATTGGTCGGTTGAGTTAGTTATTTTGTTTGTTTAGGATAACACGACTTTACGCCGTCACCTGTCCGATACCGGTATCGGGTGACAGCGCAAAGTTACATCTGTTTATAAAAATCAGGCTACTATAAAAAATTCGTACTATAAAAAAATTGTGACACCGCAACATCTATCACATACATTGCAACATTGTTGCTATTATCCCCTTTTCTATCACAGTATTTCAACAGGTTACCATCCGTACAATATTCATACTTTAGATGTACGCTTCTGTACATCAGCGGGCAGTTCGCCGTAACATTCCCTGAAACATTTGGAGAAATATGACGGTGAATTGAAGCCCACAGCATAGGCTATCTGCGACACGGTATCTTCAGTAGTGGCAAGCAAATGACGTGCTTTGCGCAGGCGCATGTTACGTATAAGTTCGTTAGGCGAGTAGTTGGTCAGTGCTTTCAGTTTGCGGTAAAGCTGTGTACGGCTGAAGCCCATCTGTTCAGCTACTTCTTCAGTAGTAAGTTCGCTATTGGCAAGCTGTTCCTCTACTATTTTGGTAAAGGCCCGGTAGAAATCAGAATCGAGGTCACCGCTCTTAGCTTTAGTAGGATCTGCCTTAGGTGCAGGATCAGATTTGACGGAGGTAGCATTGCGCTCTGCAAGGGCTTCGCTGAGACGGCGCCGGTTGGTTATAAGCGACTCGACACGTGCCTGAAGCACATCGCCCGAGAATGGTTTGGACAGATAACCGTCGGCTCCATGACGGTAGCCTTCGCTTCGCTGCTCGTCAAGAGCGCAGGCTGTCAGCAGCAGCACAGGTATATGACTTGTGGCTGTCTCCTCTTTCAGACGCCGGCAACACTCCATACCGTCCATCCCCGGCATCATGACATCACATATTACAAGGTCGGGCAGATAACGGGTCGCCATCTTTATACCATAGCGTCCGTCAGGAGCCTCAAGCACCGTGTAGGTGTTACTGAGAAGCTGTTTGAGCATAGTGCGTATATCAGCATTATCATCTATCACGAGCACACACGGTCTGTCGCCCAATTCCATTTCCGGCATCTCCTCAGGCTCACCGAGTTCCATATTGACTTCCTCACTGCCGATACGCACATTCTCCGTCACTGCCGTTGTATCGTCAGCACCGACATGAGTTATAGGTATCGTAAGTGTGAACACCGAACCTTCTCCCTCACGGCTGTCAACAGTTATGTCGCCTCCGTGCATATTGGCAAAGGCTTTGGACACAGCCAAACCGATACCCGACCCTTCAGGTCGTACAGTCTCCGCCTGATAAAAACGCTCGAACACACGCTTCATATCTTCAGCGTTCATACCGCGTCCGGTATCTGTCACACTGACAGTAAGCACATCGTCAGCACAGTTTACATTTACGGTTATACTGCCGTTATCCGGAGTGAACTTGAAAGCATTACTCATTATATTAAAATATATTCTCTCCACCTTCTCCACGTCCATTGCCATAGTGCTCTCCATAGGCCACTTATCATCAAAGCGCAGTTTTATGTGTCGCTTTGAGGCCAGAGTTCTGAACGAACCTGTCCAGTCAGCAAAGCACTCACCGACATTGACCTCACTGAGTTTCAGCGTGAGTTTGCCATTCTCATACTTACGGAAGTCAAGAATCTGATTTATAAGACGCATCAGGATTTTGACATTTTTCGATGCTAATCCCAATAAAGTACGCTGCGCATCGGTAAGCTGCGATGCCTCACGAAGCTGACGCAACGGTTCGGCTATAAGAGTCAGCGGAGTACGCAAATCATGCGATACATTGGTAAAGAAAGCTAACTTGGCGGTTGTGGCTGTATTGAGACGCTCGTTAAGCTCGGCCATACGGTCACGCTGCTCTGTAAGCTCGGCTTTCTGGTCGGTAAGTTCCTTCTTCTGCTGCTCAAGCTGCTCATTCTGTTGCTCAAGCTGTTCGTTCTGACGTGCAAGGGCTTCCTGCGAACGCTGACGCTCCCAATAACCGCGCAACAGAGCGAATATACTCACAGCACACAGCAGCAATATGCACACAATAGAATATATAAGTGCTCTCTGGGTTGAATGTAAAGTAGAGAATTCGTCTATCTTATCTTTCAGGCGTGCAATCTTACGTGTATCTTCGGCAAGACTGGCACCCTGCAGCTGCATCATATCGACATTAGACGAATCAACCCATCTTCCCGTCGATAATATCAGCTTACGTTCTACCGGACGTCCGGACAGAACATCGTCTACCATACGCATTATTTCATGTCCGCCGGTCGGATAGAACACAGTGGCGTCCAGTACACCGTCGGCCACAGCCTTTATACCGGTAGAGTCCACACCGTCGACTCCGGTTATCACAATTCTGTCAAGCCCCCGTTTCTCAGCCACTTTACGGGCTGCTATACCCATACGGTCATTTTGTACTACAAGTGCATCGACATCAGGGTACAGAGCCAGCAGTGAGTCAGCCAGACGCTCGCCGGAAGCAGGTTTCCAGTCGGAGGCGTACACTGTAGCCACCAACTGCATTCCGGGGTGATGATTTATGACTTCGGCCAGCCCGATATGACGATCGCGGGCAGGTGTGGAACCGGCCAGACCGCCGATTTCCAATACTCGTCCTTTGCCATTAAGCCGTTCGACAACAAACTCACCGGCATTGTGACCTATCAGACGGTTATCGGCACCGATATGCGCAGTATAGGCATCACCTTCGACCATACGGTCGAAAGTCAGCACGGGTATCCCCGCTTCTATAGCTTCACGTACCACAGGAGTCAGTCTCTGAGCCTCAACAGGTGACATTACTATCATGTCGAAGCCTTCATCTATAAAGTAACGTATGTCACTCTCCTGTTTCACCGGGTCGTCATCAGCTGACAGAATTTCCACTTTGGTATCTGGATAGAAGATAAGTTCGCGCTCAATTTCATCATTGAATTTCTCGCGCCAGTCGTCAAGACTGCATTGCGATATTCCCACACGACGTATCTGCCGTTGACGACACGAAGCTACGCCAAGAATAAGCACAACGCCAAGTAAAATAATAAACAGGTATCTGAGTTTCATGATTCGCGGTTATTAGGATAATTATTCAGCCGCCAAAGAGCAGACAAATATTTTTTCAGGGTTACATTGTGTTACAATGCTCTTTACATCTGCAATACTTATGGCTGCCTTACATACAGTCAAGGTGTCTGAAAGTCCTGCAAATTTAAAACAAAATGTTTAATCAACCAAAAACTTTAATGCAAATATCCTCAATACACTATATGTTGCATCTTATGCAACGGATGTTGCATTTCTTGTTTTGTTAAGCCTTTTGTATCATAAGTATTATATAAAAGCTATTGTCATAGTGTAATTTTGCACCGGACAAAAACAGATGACACATTCGTTTTTAAGTGAGTATTTAGGTTTAGTTTTTAGGTTAGTTTCGAAAAATAAAAATCATAAGGTAAAAAAGATTGTTTTAATTTTATATACCTTAAAATTCCGGTACCATATACCACCGGTCTACTTATATCCCCTCTTCTCTACCCGTCGCGGACAGCGATGCCAATAACTTCATCACCATTCTGACAAAGGTGAAGTCGACTTTCTATCCCTCTCTCTCCCCATACCAGAACAGATTAATAAAAATAACCCCACATATTTTAAGATCAGACACATGAAAAGTTTCCTTCATAGCGGTCTTATGGCAGTCGCAACTCTTCTCCCTCTGTCGGCTTCGGCCGCTGACGGTCTACGCATCGAGCGTCAGAATCCGTCACATTCCATGGTCCGTGTCGACTCTACGGCTCATTACATTCTTCTCCCGGTGCAGGAGGGTGTACCTATCAGCAATATAGAAGTACTCGCCAACGGTAAGCTGGCCAACAAGCTCAACGTAGCGCTGGCCGAAAACCATGTCGACTATTATGTCCCCTTCGATCTCACACCTTTCGGCAACGACGAGGTTGCCTTGAGCATTGTCTCTCATGTAAGCCGTAACAATATCCGTGAGGCCGAAGATGCAGTATGGAATCAACATCTTATGCTTTCAGATACTTTTGACAAAAGTAATACTGAAAAGTTCCGTCCTCTGTTCCATCACACTCCTGAATACGGTTGGATGAACGACCCCAACGGTATGTTCTACAAAGATGGTGTATGGCATCTCTACTATCAATACAATCCCTACGGGTCAAAATGGGAAAATATGAGCTGGGGACACTCCACCAGCCGTGACCTCATCAACTGGGAGCATCAGCCCGTAGCACTTGTGGCAGACGATCTGGGTGCTATTTTCAGCGGTTCGTCAGTAGTTGACCATAACAATACAGCCGGTTTCGGCAAAGATGCAGTCATATCTCTATACACCTCAGCCGGTCCGAGTCAGACACAGAGCCTCGTATGGAGTGATGATAACGGCCAAACATTCAAACACTACAACGGTAACCCCGTAATATTCTACGGACGTGAAAGCCGTGACCCCAATATGTTCTGGTACGAACCGCTGCAGCAGTGGGTACTCATACTGGCTTCGGCTCTCGATCATGAAATGCTTATCTTTAACTCTCCCGACCTCAAGAACTGGACTCTCGCAAGCAAATTCGGCCAGGGCTTCGGGGCACAGGACGGTGTATGGGAATGTCCCGACCTCGTGGAACTGAGTGTCGACGGCAGTGACCGTAAGAAATGGGTACTGCTCTGCAACCTCAACCCCGGCGGTATCTTCGGCGGCAGTGCCACACAGTATTTCATAGGTGACTTCGACGGCAAAACATTCACTCCCGACGACCCGCAGAGCGTCACCAAGTGGATGGACTATGGTAAGGATCACTATGCTACCGTTACTTTCAGCGGCGCTCCTGATGGACGCACCACCGCACTGGGTTGGATGAGCAACTGGGAGTATGCTAACGATGTCCCCACAATGCAGTTCCGTTCGGCTAACACCATAGCACGTGACCTGTCTCTCTTCACAGCCCCCGACGGCAAGCTCTATCTGGCTTCAACTCCCTCTGCCGAGTATGACGCAATGCGTGGCAAAGTAAGCCGCTATGGCTCCACTTCACTCAGCAATAAAGCCCGCAGTTACTCTCTGCCGACAGCCAATCAGGGCATCTGCGAGATTGTATTCGACATAGAGATGGATGCCAACGCCGTAGCTGACGTTACTCTGTCAAACTCCAAGGGGGAGAAAGTTGTTATGACACTGAATGCAAAGAATGACACTTTCTCTATGGACCGCACCGCAAGCGGCGTGACTTCGTTCAGCGACCACTTCCCTGCAGTTACAGTAGCACCCATGCATGCTGACTCCAAAAACTGGAAGATACGTCTCTTCGTTGACCGCAGCAGTATCGAGGCTTTCGAAGGTCGCGGACGCATGGCGATGACCAACCTTGTATTCCCCGAGAATCCCTACACTTCAATTTCTATGTCGGCTACAACCGGCAAGGCTAAACTCAAGAGTCTGGAGATCTACCCCATTCAGCCTTCAAAGTAAGCCACAATAACATCTCTAACCCCAACTCTGAAAATTATGCCAACAAAACAGAACATAGCCGAAACACCGGCTAAAACAACTATGGCTCAGATGGTGCCTGTGATGCTGTGCTTCTTCACCATGGGCTTTGTCGATCTCGTAGGCTCGGCTACCAACTTCGTCAAGGAAGACCTCAATCTCTCGTCTGCCGAAGCAGGTTTTATACCCTCGTTAGTATTCTTCTGGTTCCTCATATTTGCAGTGCCTACAGGTATACTGATGAATAAGATCGGCCGTAAGAAAACGGTGATGCTCTCACAGCTACTCACACTGGTATCTCTGATCATACCTATTTTCTTTGAAGGCTACTACACCATGCTTATAGCTTTCTCCCTGTTAGGTATCGGCAACGCCGTGATGCAGACTTCGCTCAACCCCCTCGTATCCGGCCTTATATCTCCCGCCCGTCTGGCCTCGACCCTTACTTTCGGTCAGTTTGTGAAGGCACTCGCCTCTCTGCTCGCTCCCTATCTTATGGCCTGGGGTGCAGCTCAGCTCATTCCGACATTCGGTCTTGACTGGCGTATAGTATTCCCGGTATTCGCTATCGTCAATGTCTTCTCTATCGCTATGCTCAGTGCTACTCCCATACGTGAAGAAAAGGCTGACCGTGTCACCGGTTTCATGGAGTGTGTCAAACTGCTCAGTATTCCTTTCGTATCCCTCTGCTTCGTAGGCATCATGTGTCATGTGGGTATCGATGTGGGTACCAATACATTCGCTCCGCAGATTCTCATTGAGAAATTCGGTTTATCTACCGCCGATGCCGTTATCGGTACACAGATATACTTCTACTTCCGTACAGGCGGCTGTCTGCTGGGCTCATACATTCTCGCCCGCATGTCGGCACGCAGCTTCTTCGGGTTTAGCGTAGTCTGCATGATACTCGGTATCGCAGCCCTCTTCATAGCTTCGTCACAGTTTATCGTCCTTGCCGGTATAGCTCTCATCGGCTTCGGTAACTCAAATATATTCTCGGTTGTATTTGCACAAGCTCTTAACCGCCAGCCCAAAGAGAAGAACGAAGTATCAGGTCTTATGATCATGGGTCTCTTCGGCGGCACTATATTCCCTCTCTGTATGGGCTACGCCCAGGGAGGCATGGGTGTTGCCGGTGCCGTAGGCGTAATGGCGATAGGTGTCCTCTATCTCCTCTATTATACATTCCAAATCAAGAAAACAGTATAAAATTTCTTTATCATGAAAAAGTATGTAGTCGGTATGGGCGAGGCTCTCTGGGATGTCCTGCCCGAAGGTAAAAAAATAGGTGGTGCTCCCGCCAACTTCGCTTATCACGTGTCACAATTCGGTCTTGACAGCTGTGCTGTCAGTGCCATAGGCGATGACGAACTCGGCAAAGAACTGCTCGATAACTTTAATAAGGTCGGCCTCAACTACAATATAGCCACTGTACCCTATGCTACCGGAACAGTACTTGTAGAGTTAGATCCCGCCGGTATACCTCAGTACAACATTAAGGAGAATGTAGCATGGGATAACATTCCCTTCACTCCCGAACTCGAAGAGTTGGCTCACAACACCACCGCCGTATGTTTTGGCTCGCTTGCTCAGCGTAACATAGTGTCTCGTGAGACCATGATGCGCTTCCTTGATGCTATGCCCAAAAATGATCCGGACCAGCTGCGTGTGTTCGATATCAATCTCCGTCAAGGTTTCTACACCAAAGAAATCATCACGGAGTCTATGGAACGCTGCAATGTACTCAAGATAAATGACGAGGAACTCGTCACTATCAGCCGTCTGTTCGGTTATCCCGGTATAGACCTGCAGGACAAGTGCTGGATTCTGCTCGGCAAATACAATCTCAAGATGCTTATTCTCACCTGCGGTGTTAACGGCAGCTACGTCTTCACTCCGGGTAGTGTATCATTTGTAGAGACACCCAAAGTAGAAGTAGCCGATACAGTAGGCGCCGGCGACTCGTTCACCGCTACTTTCATCGCACAGATTCTTAAAGGCGCTTCGGTACGCGATGCCCATAAGGCTGCAGTAGAAGCTTCAGCTTTCGTCTGCACACAGCAGGGTGCAATGCCGCGTTTCCCCGAGTATATCCTTAATTCCAAATCGGAAAAGGCAAAGGACGTTACAGATGAACAAGTCATAATCAAATAACAATCCTTTTCTAACCTTTAAGTAGCTCTTAAAAATTAATGAATATATAAAACGCAGTTATTTTTGAGGCGATTCGGACGCGGAGCGAAGGAGAATACTTCAGTATCCGACTGAGTGACAAGTCCGAAGCGCCCAAAAATAACAAGTTTTATGGTTCAGGATTCAAAGACTTTACCTCAAAACATGTATCGTTTAATTTTTAAGAGCTACTTATCTTAAAGGCCGTGTGCTATGTAGCACGCGGCCTTTAATTATTTCAAGAGCTACTTATTTATAGTCTTACCGACTGATGTCGGGAGGCAGCACATTCGGATAACGCTCTCTGAAAAGTTCGTAGCGCCGGGCCACCTTCCTGAGACGTGCCTGTTCCATATCCAGGTCTTCATCACTACGCAGCGGTAATAGCGGACGATGAGCATAAGCAGCCGTTATCTTACCACCTTCGGTAAGTGCGGCAATACCTTCCGGCTCAATATATGTGGAGCAAAGCATATCCCACAGATACTCTACCGCCTGCGGCGACGGATGCACCATGTCGGTGTCATAAAAACGGTAGTCGCGCAGGTCGTCGTTGACAATCTCAAACGCCGGGAAATAATCACACTCTTCCATGTCCTCGCAAAGTTGCGCCACTGCCAGACGCAGTATGGATTTTGACAGAGAATTGCCTGCGAATCCATCTTTAAGATGACGTACGGGACTGACCGTAAAAACAAGCTTCAGTCCGGGATAACGCTGCCGCAGACGACGGATAAGGTCATGCCACACATCGGTTATATCACCGGGGTCAAGTCGACGGCGTTCAAATATGGCAGACGGCTGCTTGTGACAGTTGGCAACAAGATAGTCCGGTCGGTCGGACAGAAAATAACACCATGCCGTACCGAAAGTCACAAACATCACCTGCGACTGCGACAGTGCAAGGTCAAGCCAGTGCCGGCGTTCCATAAGCGTCACAGTACCGGAATGATTGTCACGTGCCGAGAAAGCCGTATCAAACAGCCACGAATGCCACACTCCGTCAGCCTGCATCAGTGTGGAGGCAAAATCATCTTCGGGTGTCTCGGACAGGAGAACCGTATCAAGGGCACGGGCTATCGACAACGGATTGTAGAGCGTACCTAACGGGTTACGGGCGTCCCACAGACAACGCCTCATACGTGCCGCTATATTGTCGGCGAAACATGACCCCAGCATGGCCAGCGGCCGATAGGGAGTCAATGTCAGATTGCTGCGTTCGGGACAGTAGGAAGTACGGAATTGCATAGTGTGTATGTACAAAAAATTGCGGTGGCTATCATCACTGACCACCACCGCCGCGTCTTGTTGATATTCTTATTCTGTTTATGCTGTTCTGTCTATGCTGTTGCTGTATTTACACACAGTCAGACATTAGTCCAGCTTGTGTATTACGAGGCCCGAACGAAGTTTGGGTTCGAACCATGTAGTCTTGGGAGGCATGATGTTGCCGGAGTCAGCTATATTGATAAGCTGATCCATAGTGACAGGATAAAGAGCCAGAGCCATCTTCATCTCACCGCTGTCAACACGGCGCTTCAGCTCGCCGAGACCACGAATACCGCCTACGAAGTCGATACGCTTGTCGCTGCGGAGGTCATGGATGCCGAGTATGTCACGAAGTATAAGATTGCTCGATACAGTCACATCAAGCACACCGATAGGATCATTGTCATCGTATGTGCCCGGTTTGGCAGTAAGACTCCACCACTTGCCGTCAAGATAGAGCGAGAAGTTGTGCAGACCGGAGGGAGTATAGATTTCCTCTCCCATTTCCTTAACTTCAAAGTTCTCGCGCAGACGCTCTATGAACTCTTCGGGAGTAAGACCGTTGAGATCGCGTACCACACGGTTATAGTCGATAATCTTGAGGTGTGACGAAGGGAAGGCCACAGCAAGGAAGTAGTTGTACTCCTCATCACCCTTATGGTTGGGATTGTTGCGTGCTTTCTCGTTGCCTACCAGAGCGGCGGCTGCACTACGGTGGTGACCGTCAGCTATATAAAGATTGGGGATTTTTGCAAATTCCTCAGTGATTTCATTGATAAGAGCTTCGTCCTCGATTACCCACAGTGTGTGACCGAAACCGTCGGGAGCCACAAAGTCATATTCAGGCTTTTCGGCAGTCACAGTGCGGATTATCTCCTCCAGACGCTCGTTGTCAGGGAAGGCGAAGAATACCGGCTCGATGTTAGCGTTGTTGACACGCACGTGTTTCATGCGGTCTTCCTCTTTATCGCGGCGGGTAAGCTCGTGTTTCTTGATACGGCCCTCCATGTAGTCATCTACCCATGCGCCTACTACGAAACCGTACTGAGTACGGCCGTCCATAGTCTGGGCATATATATAATAGTTCTCCTTGTTGTCCTGTACAAGCCAGCCATTCTCCTGGAACTTCTTGAAGTTCTCTACGGCGCGGGCATATACCTTCTCATCGTGCTCGTCAGTACCCTCTTCGAAATCAATTTCGGGTTTGATAATGTGATAGAGCGACTTATCGTTGCCCTCGGCCTCGGCGCGTGCCTCGGCTGAGTTGAGCACGTCATAGGGACGTGATACTACCTCCTCTACCAGTTCCTTGGGAGGACGTACGCCCTTGAAAGGTTTTACTTTTGCCATGGTATGATGTTCAGATTTAAGATATTATGGTTTATGGTTATAATTCACATATATTACATGTCGTGAGCGGCCGGAATTATCTCAGTCCGACTGTGTACTCTCAGGAGTCTGCTGACCGGAATTGCGGCGGCAATTGGCACACAGACCGTACACACACATGGTGTAATAGCTTGGGGTGAAACCTTCAAGCAGATGACTCTCCATCATGTGTTCCATACCGGGAGCTTCCGCTTCGGCAAGGGCACCGCACTGCGAGCATACGAGATGCAGATGATTGCTGTCAGCCACTTCATAGCGTACCTTACGCACATCAAACATCAGACGCCTTAACACACCGCAACGGCACAACAGTTCGACCGTATTATAGACAGTGGCCCGGCTTACATGAAAACCGCTTTCGTCGAGAGCGCGATGCACATCATCGGCTTCAAAATGCGGCGGCTGTTTCATAACACGGGCAAGTATGGCGTAGCGTTCCGGAGTCTTCTTGAGATGTTGCGACTCCAGAAACCGCGTGAACCGCTCCACCATCTTCCTATAGGTCTGCTCTTTCATTTGCACTCGCTGTGTCGCCCGTATGCAGGCTGTTCGGTATCCTGTCACCAACGACACTGCAAAGGTAAAAACCACCGCGCAAACTTCCAAACATATCTCCGTTTTTTTCATAAGTAGCTCTTAAAAATTAATGAACACATAAAACGTAGTTATTTTTGAGGAGATTCGGACGCGGAGCGGAGGAGAATACTTCAGTATTCGACTGAGTGACAAGTCCGAAGCGGCAAAAAATAACAAGTTTTATGGTTCAGGATTCAAAGACTGTACCTCAAAACATGTATCGTTTAATTTTTAAGAGCTACTTATTTCCCCACCTTTCCACATCATTATTTTTTACCGCAGGTGCGATTTTTTCCTTTCTCGTCTCAATACTGTGAACCATAAAACAGTTTAATCCGTTATACAGACAGAAATTTAAAACAACTTAAAAGATATAGAAAGATGAAAAAGTACAGATGCGTAGTGTGCGATTGGATATATGATCCCGCAGTAGGTGACCCCGATGCCGGTATAGGTCCCGGTGTAGCTTTTGAAGATCTGCCCGAAGATTGGGTATGCCCGCTTTGTGGTGTAGGCAAAGACGATTTCGAGCCTGTTGAGGACTGATTGTCTGCTGATTCATATACGCACTAAACCCTGTGCCTACCGAGGATTCTCACTGAGATAGCGGCGGCACAGGGCTTAGTGCGTATATGAACGTCTGTATTTTTTCATTTGTAGTTGTGGGACATTGGTTTTTTTTACCTAATTTTGCGTACTCTTAAATCTGACTGACCATGACCTCCAACCGAACAACGGCCGGAAAAAAATATCTCGTACTTCTGGCACATCTCGGAGCCCTCATCACCATGGGTGCATGGGGCACTTCGTTCCTTTCATCAAAAATCCTGATGCAGGACGGCGGTTTTACTCCCGTCGAGACCTTCATTTACCGTTTCACAGCCGCCTATTTGCTACTGCTGGCTCTTACATTCCGTAAAATTCTCTCTCTGTCATGGCGTGACGAACTGCAGTTCCTCGTCTGCGGTATATGTGCCGGCTCACTCTATTTCATCACCGAGAACTACGCCCTCAAATATACTACTACCGGTAATGTCTCGTTGCTGGCCTCAATCTCTCCGCTGTTTACCACTATACTGATGGGAATAGTATTCAAGACACGTATCAAAACCGGCGAGATAATCGGTTCGATTGTGGCTTTCGCCGGTGTGGGCTGCGTGGTGTTCAGTTCGGGTGATACCCTCGAAATTCACCCGAAAGGTGACTTTCTTGCTCTCTCGGCCGCTCTCTCATGGGCAATATACACAATAGTGGTGAAACGTCTGATACCGCATTATTCCTCTCTCTTCATCACCCGCAAGCTCTTCTTCTACGGTGTACTGACCGCTCTGCCACTCCTTCTGTTACAGCACGAGCCTTATCATCTTCATCTGCTTTTCGACTTCTCGCAGCCTCAGTATATCATGAACCTCGCGTTCCTTGCGCTCATGTGTTCTGCCGCCGCATACCTTATCTGGAACGAAGTTATGAAGATACTCGGTTCCGTAACCGCCAGCAATTACCTCTATCTGCAGCCTATAGTCACTCTGGTGGCCGCTTATTTCGTCTTCGGCGAACACGTATATCTCTTAGGCTATATCGGCTGTGCCCTCATCATCGGTGGACTTGTCATAGCCGACAAGCTCAATCTCGATAAAAAACTGAAGAAATAGCTCACCCTGATTATCAATCTTTATGGATCACGATTACACCCCCTATCTGATGGCGGCCATAACATGGGCCCGTCAGGCCGGAAGCCGCCAGCTCGACTTCTTCCGCTCGCGTCATCTCGAAATGTACACCAAATCAAACGCCAATGACATTGTCACTGCCGCCGACCGCGAATCGGAACATATCATTCTTGACAGTATAAGGCGTGATTATCCCGAGCACTCGATTCTGTCGGAAGAAGCCGGTGTCATAGAATCGACTACCGAAACCGATTCGGTATGGCAATGGGTGGTAGACCCTCTTGACGGAACCACCAATTTCAGTCAGGGACTACCCATATTCACGGTTTCCATAGCGTTGCGTCATCGCGGGCGCACTGTTGTGGGTGTGGTCTATGCTCCCTATCTTAACGAACTTTTCCATGCCGTTCTGCACGGCGGTGCATTTCTGAACGGTCACGCCATACAGTGCTCTCAAAAAACCGAATGGAGCACAGCCGTGCTGGGCACCGGTATGCCTTATGATAAAGCTGTAAATCCTGACAACAATCTTGACAACGTGTCACGCATCGCTCCGCAGGTGCGCGGAGTAAGACGTCTGGGTTCGGCCGCTCTTGACCTGTGCTATGTTGCTGCCGGATTCTTTGACGGCTATTGGGAACTGAATCTCAACCCCTGGGATGTCGCTGCCGGCGAACTTATCGCTTCCGAAGCCGGCGCCCGTACCGGACGTTTCCGCAGCGATCGCGGCGAATCAGTGTATGCGGCCACACCCTCTATCGCTCCCAAGCTACTGCGCCGTCTCAACAGACCGGGACGCTGATTAATGATTGCGGTATTCCTTAGGCGTCATACCCACATTTTTCTTGAAATATTTGCCAAACAGTGACTGCGAAGGGAAATGCAGTTCTTCGGCTATCTGCTGTATGGTGAGAGTCGATGATTTAAGCATCACTTTTGCCTCCAGTATCACGAATCTTTCTATCCATTCCACTGCCGTATAGCCGGTCTGATCTTTCACAGTACGGCTAAGATGCTTTTTTGTCAGACCTAAATGTGCAGCATAGAAATCAAGAAAGCGTTCATGACGGAAGTGCATCTGCACAAGAAGAAGAAACTGCTGGCTAATAAATGACTGCCTGTGTTTTATCTGCTCGGAATGAAGACGATAACACTTGTAGATCGTACGGAAAAAGAAAGCTACAATCTCAAAACAGATGGCATGAAACAGATGCCTGTTATCAACCTCATTGCTTATGGCTTTAAGTGTGGTGTAGTGACGGTCAAAGGCTTCCGTATCTTCCGCCGCTATCGGAGCCACTGCATAACGATGAGCCAGCACAAACTCAGGTGCCGAGTTCATGTACATGAACAGACTGTCGGTCATACGTTTTGAAAGCACCATAAATGAAGCATCGAAATCAGGACTCACATAACTTGTCTGCAATATATGTCCTACTCCTATATTGACCATACACGGAGCCTTGATGTCATACTTGACCAAGTTGATTTCGGCCCGACATTCTCCCCGACGTATATACACAGACACACATGAAGAGAATTTCATCGGACGGTGTCGACCAAGAAGTACGGAACTGTTCAGATGTTCGTACATCCAGAAGTCCTGCTTAAGTATATAACTTACATGAGCCGGCAATTCTATATCATATTTCAGTTTGGAGGTCATAAGAAATTCACGCATTTAATATCTGCGCGGATTCAAAGTTACATTCTTTTTGGCAAACCAGCAAAGTCCGGTAAGACTTTTATTTGCATAATTGACATAAACACATTAACTTTGGTCTTAAAATCCAATCCAGAAAATATTATACCGATAAAATGGAAAAAGATTATTTCGCTTCACGAGCCACAGTACGCGCCTACGACCCCGAGCGACACATATCTGACGAACTGCTCGATTCCATACTCGAACGCGCCATGCGTGCCCCCACCACCGGTAACATGCAGCTCTATACCGTTATCGTCACACGCGACCCTGAGCGTAAGGCTGCCTTAACACCGCTTCATTTTAATCAGCCGGCTTCTACCGGCGCCGATGTGATTCTGACAATATGTGCTGATTTCAATCGCTTCACACGCTGGTGCCGCCTGTCTGACGCTGACGCAGGCTACGACAATCTGCTGAGTTTTCTGTCTGCTATGACCGACGCGGTCATCGTAGCACAGCAGATAGTGACTATCGCCGAAACCGAAGGTCTCGGCACATGCTATCTCGGCACAGTAACCTATAATGCTGATAAAATTTCAGAACTTCTTAATCTCCCCGAACTTGTCGTGCCTGTAGCCTGCCTGAGTCTCGGTTATCCGGCTGGCCCTACAGTACAGTGTGAACGTCTGCCTCTTAACGCAGTCGTTCACCGCGAGCAGTACCGTCCCGACAGCGACGAAGACGTAATCGAACTTTTCCGTACAAAAGAAGAATACGCTCCCAATAAGCAATTTGTTGCAGAGAACGGCAAAGCCAATCTCGCACAGGTGTTTACTGATATACGTTATCCGCGTTCGCTAAATGAAAGCGTTTCCAAGATGCTCGTACAGCATCTCCGTGACAAAGGTTTCCTCAGCTGACGCAGTAACCACTAAAATAGACTCTCTCCTCCCCCTTCTTACTCCTTTACTTTACTGCTATTCTTTTCTTTATTCTTATAGCGTGTATAATGTGCGGACTGCACGCTCCACAACAAGTCCGTCACACGTTCAGTTCTGGTAGAGAACGATTCTCTGCGGGCCTTCCACAGTCATCTTATAAGGCTCGGCCATATCAGTCGCAACCTGACGTGCCTTATATGTTTCAGCATCCGAATGAAATACCACTATGCCCATTATCATGCTGTCGCAATCGCCGTAACTTTGCTGTTCGCATACGTAGCAACCTGTCATAACAGTTGAAGCAAGTACATGCGACACAACCTCGGCATCACCCAACATAAGGCGTCCTATACGCAGACCACGCGAATAAACATTGATAAATTCACAGTCATTCTCCGAAGCACGACGAAGTGTCAGAGGATCACCCGGAAGCAGACGGTGAAATTCCTTCGCAGCCTCCTCCGAATCAGGCCCGGCTGTAAGTCTTACAGAGACACTGCGGTCCAGACGATGATGACGTAATATACCGTCAACTATGTTTGTCATTCGGTCATAAGCCTCATTGCCTATCAGCTGACGGGTCTGGCGCTCTGTCTCGCTTACCGGATGGTCAACAGGCTGTACTCCCGCACCTTTCATATCAACAGGAGCCACATAGCAACGGCGTCCTGTCTGAGCGGCCTTCACATTAAAGTGCCATATTATAGCGGCTGTCATCACAGCTATAAGCAGTATTATAAAGTAAACATAGTGTGACATAGCAGTCTTGAGTTTAAGGTTTTGTTGTTCAGTTTATTCCGACTTGGCAGCTGAAGCTTTGCAGCTCTTATGTCCGCCGTTCATTTCTATAACCTCTCCCGCCTCAAATTAGTTCTGAAAAAAACATTTTTTTATTGCAGATTTTTTACTTTTTCCTGTTTCTTAATCCAAGTAGAAAAAATAATCTGATTGCAGTCGTGAAATCTTCATACTAAGAGTTATAGCATTCCGACACCACAATCGAAAAAACTGATTATATCGCAGAAGAAAAGCAGCTGTGAGCCATAGTCTACCGACACTGCACGGATTAAAAACAACTCTTACATACTGAGACTACAGATTTTTTTTGTAGCAAGGTGCAAGTCTAACGGGGTGTATATCGCCTCTTATGTCAATGGAGGAAATACATTGACAACTCAGAAAATAACAATAAAATAGACAGCGCTGAACGATAACAACGAACATATACGGTTAATCTTGGACAAAAGCTCTCGACATAAATTATGTCGGGAGCTTTTGTATCCGGCCTACCGGCAGTCAATCGTCATTTGACTGTAAGTAGCCCGTAAAGGTATACCGCCAACTTGAATTATTTGGCGAGAGTAGACTGAAGTTCTTCGAGGCAGCGTTTTACATCTTCATCGGCTTTGAAGAGCTTTTGTTTGCAGAGTTTCAAGAGTTCGAGAGCACGCGAGGTATAACCGGCCAGACTGTCAATATCACAGTCATCGCGTTGCATACTGGCCACTATCTGTTCAAGCTCGGTTATAGCCTGGGTATATGTAAGTTCTGTAGTTGACATTATTGGTATGTGATTTTTAAGTTGGAGTATTTTCAGAGAGAGCGGTTACTTCTGATTCTATGGTACCGTTGTAGAGTTGTGTAGTGAGTCGGGTACCGGGTGCAAGTTTCGAGGCATCGGTGACTGCACGTCCATCAACACGGGTGACAGAATAACCGCGACGCAACGTATTATTCGGACTGAGAGCCTGTACTACGTCTGAAATACGTTGCAGTTGCTGACGTGAGCGCTCTGCAGCGCTTGTAGCAGCCATCCCGAGTCGTGAACAGACATTGTTGAGACGTCCGACAGCGCGTTCGGTGACATTAGCCGAGACCGGCTCTATCATAGCGGCAAGACTGCAAAGACGAGCGGTAGCGCGTTCGGTGACATTAGACGAGACCGGCCCTATCATAGCGGCAAGACTGTCAAGACGGGCGGTAGCGGCAGAGGTACGATTACCGACAACAGAAGGTAACCCGGCAGCCACAAATCTTAGATAACTGCGAGCCGAATCCAGACAACGACCGGCGGACGCAGGAAGCATATTCTCGGCATTATGCAACCGCTGGCGTTCGCCATTGGTCAGTGCCGCTCCCTGACGCACTATATAGTCCATACACTGTGCGGCACGGTTGTAGCTCTGACGTAAGGCATCAATAAGATAGGCAGCGACAGCAGTAGGAGTCTTGCAACGCGTATGGGCAATCTCATCAAGTACTGTACGGTCACGTTCATGGCCGATTCCGACGATTACCGGCAAAGGGCACAAAGCCACACGCCTTGCCAGCTCATAGTTATCAAAACCGTTCAGGTCGGTTGTAGCACCGCCGCCACGTATTATTACCACACAGTCCCAAAGGTCAACGGTATGTTCTATAAGGCCAAGAGCCTCAATAACCGAAGCAGCCGTACGCTCGCCCTGCATCACAGCACCGAACAGAAAAGGATAAAAAACAAAACCTTCCTGAGCGGAATCAAGCTGATTGAGAAAGTCACCGTAACCGGCTGCACCGGCAGCAGATATTACGGCTATACGCTGCGGTGCCCACGGTATATGTAGCTGTTTGTTACGTTCGAGAATCCCCTCATAACGCAGACGTTCCAATATTTCACGTCTCAGGCGTTCCATATCACCCAGAGTGTAAGCCGGGTCAATATCAGTCACCGAAAATGACAGACCATACACCGGATGATGGGAGGCACTACCGTAAAGCAACACCTTTATACCGCTTCCTATCTGACGCCCCGTAGCACCGGTAAACTTAGTCTGTATCATACGCAATTGGTTAGCCCAAACGGTAGCGCGGAGTTTGGCCACAGTGTTGCCGGAAGCATTTTTCTCTATCAACTCCATATAACAGTGGCCTCCGCTGACTCGTACATCACTAAGTTCGGCAATAACCCATGCCCCCTGGAGTGAAGGATTTGTACGTACCGAATTACCTATAGCTTGTGCAAGCTGCGTAAGAGTCAGAGCGGCTCGCCCCGCCTGATTAATCTGACGTCCGTCCATAAATCAAGGCATATCCTCCTCACGCATTACCCCTATCTCTTTCAGAGCGCCGGTGGCAGGGTCGAAAATAGCATAAGACGGACTCTTCTTATCGGTGAACAGAATCGGATTAAGACCGAATTCCATACCGAATTGAGCGAAATCAAGTTCGCCGTCATACAGTATGGCGTCATCAAGCGTGAGAGTCACCTGTGCCGAACCCGGTATGCAATACATGACGGCATCTTTAGGCACTTTCTTTGTTTCGCCCTTGGCATCGACAGGAAGCTGAGCCGGGTCGGTAGTTCTGATATTGACACGCACAGCCGCTCCCGAATAGTCATCGGCATCAACAAAGCCGGCAAAATCACTCAGACGGAACAGAACCGAATTACCTTCGGCATCAGGCAGGAAAGTATAGGTACGTGTGACAGTCTCCACATCGGTTATACCGAGAAAAGCCGAAGTCATAGCGGCCTCCTGATGAGCCAGTGAATTGAGCATAAGTTCGAGCTGACGCCCGTCTTTAGGCATCGAATCGGCAGTGCCGCGTGTCAGGGACACCTTTGCATCGCGTATCTCCATAAGCGTCTCAGCCAGCATACTCGCCTGCTTTGCGCTTGACTGCGAAGCGATGAAATCCTCATTTACATATTGCAGATACTCACCCGGTGCTATACGGTCGGCAGTCACGTCATTACGTGCCGGTGCTGCAGCAGGCAACGTATTAATCGGCTCGGGACGGCGGTTGATACTGAGCAGCATACCGTCGTCACCAACACCTATGTAGGTAGTGGCACCCGGTTTGAGCTGCATAAGGTACTGACGGCTGTTGTCCGACACTCCGTAAGGGGTAACAGTCACACGTGTTATAGTCCACGACTCTGAGTCGTGAGTCACGGCCCGATCTGTACCTACATACTTCTTGGCATACTGCCAGTAGGGCCCGGCCTTACGGCTTTCATGGCGTGCCTCCACCTCAATACGCAAGGCAGTGAGTGGCAGCGAGTAGACAAGGCCATACTCATTGTGCTTCTCGGCAGTCAGCAGACGTGTCTGCTGTGCCGCCGCCTGTGGTGTCATAACCGGCAGCACAGCCGCAGCAAGGGCACCGCCCAGAATTATTCTTCTTAAGGTCATGGTCATGTACTTGGTCAGTTTATATTGAATACTTCTTCGGAAGGTATGGGTTTACGTTCCATTATGTGGCGTATGGCCACACCTAAATTATTGGCTATATCGGAAGCCATAAGACCGTATTCTCCGGTTTCGGCCACAGCAAGGTCTCCGGCAAGCCCATGTATATACACACCGATAGTTGCTGCCTGTTCCGGCAGATAACCCTGTGCCAGAAAAGCGGCTATCACGCCTGTAAGCACATCGCCGGCACCGGCGGTAGCCATACCAGGATTACCGGTCGAATTGAAATACACCTTTCCCGTAGGACGTATGGTTGCCGTATAGTGGCCTTTCAGCACTATGATGATATTATAGTACTTGGCCACCTCTACAGCTTTACGCAAACGTGCCTCACTACTCTTCTGCTCACCGAAAAGACGGTCAAATTCACCCACATGAGGAGAAATAATAGTCTTAGGAGGTAACATGGTCAGCAGAGCAGGACGCTTCGAGATACAGTTAAGGGCATCGGCATCAAGCAGCAGACGGAGTTTGGTAGTTTTAAGCAGGGTCTCCAGAGCATCTATCGTAGAATCCTGTGTGCCGATACCGGGACCTACTGCGACAACCTGATGGTCATGGTGTACTTTCATATCGGTAATGATATGTTCACCACGATCAGGCTCGAACATAGCTTCGGGCACCGCCGTCTGCAGTATCTCAAGCCCCCGGTGCGCACTGTGTACCGTCACAAGACCCGCGCCGCTCTTCAGTGTGGCACGCGCACACATCACGGCAGCCCCCATCATACCCGTACTGCCTGCTATCAGAAGAGCCGAACCGTAATTACGTTTGCCGGTAAACTTGTTGCGTGGCCGCAACAACGGACGCACACTGCGGCTCTCGACAAACATGTAGTCGGTAGGAAGCTCTTTCATCTTGTGGAGGTTCAGGTCGATGTCAAGCAACTTCCAGTCGCCGAGCACCTGTTCATTTTCCTCAAAGAAAAATGACAGACGCGGAAACTGTAAAGCCAGCGTCATGTTGGCATGAACCATATCACGGCGTGTGACATTGTCGTTCCACTCACAGAACATACCCGACGGCATGTCTATGGATATAACGTAAGCTCCCGATTCATTGATATAGCGGGCTACAGCAATGAAGCCTCCGGCAAGCGGTTGTTTGAGCCCGGACCCGAAAAGACCGTCAACCACAACATCATTAGGACTAAGATAGGGAGGAGTAAACTCACGCTTGACTTCGGTAAAGTCTACCTCCTCTTCAAGCTCCGTAAGGAGTTTACGTGCATGTTCACAATCATGACTAAGTTTATTCTTGACATTGAACAGAAATACCTCCACCTTTTTATAGCCCTGCTCTATGAGTTTACGCGCCACGGTCAGAGCTTTACCCCCATTATTGCCCGGACCGGCGATAATAACGATGCGACGGCTTGGAACAAACAGAGATATAAGCTCACAGCTCACAGCCAGAGCGGCACGCTCCATAAGATCCGCCGATTCAATACTCTCTGTCTCGCATGTGGCACTATTTATAATAGGTATATTGTCAGATGTAAATATTTTCATGTAATCCTGTCTTGGCTCAAAATTGTATGAACCCCTGTCAGCACCGGTATAAGAACGGAGCGGAAAAGTTCAGACTACAAAATTAACTATCCAAACCCATTTATGCAAAGTTTGAGTTAAGAATTAAACTTTCTGCCTTACATACACGCCTGCATAAAACCATATAGCCATTTCGTGTGTTTTATTTATACGAATGACGGCACGGTTTGGTGTCTTAGGCTTTTTTTGTATTTTTGCATCAGCTTAAAGCCTACTGACCCCGTATTCCGGCCTCAGGAAGCATAAGGTTCCTGTCCGGTCGATTTGCCGTGTCAATTCCGCTTATAATTAATAAACTTTCAACCATAAGTTCAGATATAAAAATCATGGTAGATTACAAATCACTCGGCCTGGTCAACACAAGAGAGATGTTTGCCAAGGCAGTACATGGCGGTTATGCTATTCCCGCGTTCAACTTCAACAACATGGAGCAGCTTCAGGCTATCATCAAGGCCGCTGCCGACACCAAATCGCCTGTAATTCTGCAGGTATCTAAGGGTGCCCGTCAGTATGCCAATCCTATCCTGCTGCGCTACATGGCCCAGGGTGCTGTTGAGTATGCCAAGTCGTTGGGTTGGGAGCATCCTCAGATTGTGCTCCACCTCGACCACGGTGACACTTTCGAGACCTGCAAGGATTGCATCGACAACGGTTTCTCTTCAGTGATGATTGACGGTAGCCACCTTCCTTTCGACGAGAACGCCGAGCTTACAAAGAAGGTTGTTGACTATGCACATCAGTTTGATGTTACCGTAGAGGCCGAGTTAGGCGTATTGGCCGGTGTTGAGGACGAAGTTTCTTCAGACCACCACACCTACACAAACCCCGAGGAGGTTATCGACTTCGTAGCCCGTACAGGTTGCGACAGCCTCGCTATTTCAATCGGTACTTCGCACGGTGCTTACAAGTTCACTCCCGAACAGTGCACACGCGACCCCAAGACAGGTCTGCTCGTTCCTCCTCCATTGGCTTTCAACGTGCTTGAGGCTGTTGAGGAGAAACTTCCCGACTTCCCCATTGTACTCCACGGCTCATCTTCAGTACCTCAGGAGTATGTAAAGATTATCGACGAGAACGGCGGCAAACTGCCCGACGCTATCGGTATTCCCGAGGAGCAGCTCCGCAAGGCAGCCAAGATGGACGTCTGCAAAATCAACATCGACTCTGACAGCCGTCTGGCCATGACTGCAGCCATACGTAAGGTATTCAACGAGAAGCCCGCTGAGTTTGACCCCCGCAAATATCTCGGTCCGGCTCGTGACGAGATGGAGAAGCTCTACAAGCACAAAATTGAGGCTGTGCTCGGCAGCAACGGTAAGGCTGAGTAATGTCGGCTCTTTCTGTCACAACTTATAGAAAATAAGAAACTCCACGTTTGTCGAACGTGGAGTTTCTTATTTTCTATGTTATACCGTATCATATCTGACAAGCGGCACATCAGTCAAGCGTCTTACGCGACAATTCCACCAGACGGTTAAGATGACGTTTCTTACGCGGACTCTGCCCCATTGACTGTTCTATGAAGGGGAGGCGGTGCAGGTCACTGCCCATTAGGTCATACATGCCCTGTTCAAGCAGCCACTCGGCTTTGCGGCGTGCAGTCTCACCGTAGCCACCCACAGCACTCACGAAGTTAGCCTGCAACAATACGCCACGATCCTTGAGTTTCGTGTAATCGCGTGTCTCCATATAGCGGTAGCGCTCAGGGTGAGCAAGTACGGGGAAATAGCCTGCCTTCATTATGTCATCAAGCATTCTGTCCATATCCATCGGCGGCGTAAAGTAAGATGTTTCCACAAGCAGATGACGTCCGTCATTGCCTATCGGCAGCAGGTCTTTATGCTCCAGTCGCTCTTCAAAGAGGCTGTCAAGCATATTCTCGGCTGCCAGAGCTATCTCTACTTTGCCCGACCAGGCCTTTCTGAGTTCGTTAAAGCGATTACGAAGCTCGGCGGTGCCGTTGGGACAGTCTTCCATCACATGAGGTGTAAGCCACACCTTTGCCACTCCGAGCTGTTCGTAACGGCTTAGTATCTCAAGAGATGTCTGCATATCCTTCACACCGTCGTCCACACCCGGAAGTATGTGGGAATGCCAGTCGGTAAAACCTTCGAACATTCCCGAATCTTTAAGACTTTCTACTTTATTGAATGGCCACATGGCTTGTTATTACTTTATTTCTCTCTGCCGATTTATGAACCGTAAGACCCATACGAGCTGTTGCCGTATGAACCGTAACGGCTGTCTTTAGACTCGGTTCCGTTAAGCACCAGACACATGTTCTTGTACTTATGGTCGGCATAGAGCTGGTCTATCTCTACTATTGCTCCGCGTTCAAGCAGACCGGCGCGCACCACGAATATCGTGCGGTCGACATGCTGGGCTATAATCTGTGTATCTACCACCAGATCGATAGGCGGACAGTCAATGATGATTATATCATAATCTTTTCTGAGTTCACGCAGCAGACGCTCGAATATATCGGTGTCAAGAAGTTCGGCAGGATTCGGCGGCATCGGGCCCATACCCATGACATCAAGCCCCTTAACTTCGGTAGACACTATCAGCTTATGCCAGTCGGACTCACGCTGTGTCAGATAGGTGGTAAGACCCTTTGATGGTGACGACACATAAGTAGAGGTCGTGCCACGACGCAGGTCACCGTCTATAAGCAGCACTCTCTTACCCTTCAGAGCGAAAGTATGGGCAAGATTGTAGCCTATGAACGACTTACCGCTACCCGGATTAAGTGAGGTCAGCATCACAATCTGACTGCCGCTGTCGCGTCCCATCATAAACTCAAGGTTGCTTCGTACTACGCGGAATGCCTCATTCGGAATATCACGCTTACCCTGCTCAATGACTTTAAGCGGCTCTTCGGCTTTCTCCTTACGGCGCTTCGTACTCATGAACAGGTCGGAAAGTTTGCGAGGTTTGCTTATGGCGGGCAACTCGCCGGCAAAAGGCACGCTGCTGCGTTCCAAATCCTTACGGCTGTGAACCTTAGTGTCAGATGAACTCTTGACATAAATAAATGTGGCAGGTACTATCACACCGAGAGCACAAGCTATGAAGAGTATAGTCGGTACTTTGGGCGACACCGGAGCTATCGGACCCGAAGGAGGCGTGATAACACGTGTGTTATAAGCGGTGAATGACTGTGAGAGGTCATTCTCCTCACGCTTCTCCAGCAGATAGAGATAGAGTGACTCCTTGACACGCTGCTGACGGCCTACGGTCTGAAGATACTTGGCCTGTTCGGGAGTTGATGCCATCTGACTCTGTGTCTGATTGTGAGCTGTCTGCATGGTACGCAGACTGGCGTTAAGCTGAGCCTCGCGGGCTATGACAGCCTTGACTATAGCCTCACGCATACCTTCAAGCTGATGGTCATAGTCAACTACAAGCGGATTGGTAGCCGACGAGTTCTCCACAAGACTGTTGCGGGCTAAAAGCAACTGGTTGTAGTTGGCTATCTGAGCCTCAAGCTGCTGACTGCCGAGGCCGGTATTGACCGGCACAACGCTGAAACGGTTGCCGGGATTAGCCATATACTCACGCAGGAAGCTACTCATAGCAAGCTCGTTATGAAGCTGAAGCAGATTCTCTTCGATATTGGCGTTGACAGACATCTGTGCCTCAGCCATCTGACGCGGGTCAATGACACGGTGACGTGCCTGGAAATCGGATATGTCGCTGTCCACGATACCGAGTTCCTCCTCTATAACTTTGAGACGGTCATCGATAAACTTGGAAGTCGACACGGCCATAAGGTTACGGTTCTCTATCCAATTGCTGTTATATATGTCTATTATTGCATTGAGTATATCGTTGGCACGCGCTTTCGATACATCATCAATAGACAGCTTTATTACCTCAGCCTCCTGATCCACAAGGTCAACCTTGAGTTTGGAACAATACAATTCGACCGCCGACTGAAGTCCGAGGCGTATAACCTTGATTTCAACAGGTTCCTCTTCAGGATAGTGTTCAGCACACTCGGGATTAGGCACCATAGTAACACGTCCCAGAGGTGTCTGTATCACAGTCTGGCCCGACTTGAACGGTACCACATCATTGTATTTTTTGGTCTTACCCTGTATGCTGGTGCGGAATTTCAGAAGTTCACCGCTACCGTCAGGGTTGAGGCGCATACGCATCGTAGCACCCTGATCCTCTTCAAGGTCGGCAAAACTGATAAGGAACGGCTGTGTCTTACCGTACAGAGTAGTACCGTGCGGTATGCCGCGCTCCACATAATTCATGGTCAGCGTCAGACGCTTCACCACTTCAAGCATGATAGCAGGCGACTGAAATGTAATCAGCTCATTATTGACAAGCGTATTGCCGCCGCCAAAGCCGAAAGTGGCAAAGGCATTCGAGAAGTCGACACCTCCGGCATTTTCCTGATCCTTAATCAGTACTTCGGTGTATCGGTTGTAGCTCGGCTGACGGGTGACGCAATAAAAGGCACCTAACAGCATGAACAATATCACTGAAAGAGCGAACCACTTCCAATGCTCTGCACACTTACTGTAAAAGTCCTTGAGCGAGAAGTATTCGGTCTCATCGCGTCTGCTGCTGGCGGAAGTCTTTTCTTTCATGTCTCGTGTCGGGTTTATTAGATTGACGCATACAAAGCCGTTTTATTGCCTTACGATGCTTATCATCTTACCAAAAGTATAGTAACTATTGTCGACGCTACAGAAGTGAGTAGTGAAGCCACCGATACCCAGAACGATGCCGACATAGTCGTATTACCGTTATTGGTAGTCTGACGCTTGCGGTAGTCATTAGGCTCCACATATATTATATCATCTTGCTTCAGATAATAACCCGGACTGTTCAGAAGCTGCTGGGCATTGGTCATGTCAAGACGGTAACTGTTCATAACACCGTTTTCCTCACGCATCACCAGCACATTGTCACGCCGTCCCTGTATATTGATGTCGCCGGCAAGAGTCAGAGCATCAATAACTGTGAGATAGTCACTGTTAGTATCGTAACGTCCCGGATTTCGGACTTCACCCAACACACTCACACCGGTGTTCAGGAACTCGACTGTCACCACAGGGTCTTTGATAAGATTACGTCCCATAAGCTCACCCTTTATAAAACCGGCAAGTTCCTCGCGGGTCATACCCTGTATGTGAAGAGTGCCGAGTACGGGGAAATCAATATTACCGTCTTTTGTAACCGTGTATGCTGCCAGACCCTCAGCCTGAGCAGCCGTATTGCGAAGCACCGAACCCGTACCGCTCTGCGAGTTGGTCTGTCCGAGACGATTGCTCACCACATTGAGATTGAACAGCTCGGCAAGAGCGGGATCTTTCGATTTGATTACTATGGACAATTTGTCCTCCGGCTCTATGCGTATGGCACGGCGGGCGGCCACCTCAGTCACCGCAACTGTATCCAGATCCTGAAAATAGGCGATATTCTTGGGGGTACAGCTACCCAGAGCAAGAACCATCAGGGACACGGCGCTGCCGTTAAGCAGCAGTTTCTTGATCGATATCATGATTGTTGGTATGTTGTTGTATTTTATATCGCCCGGCCGCCTGCCGGGTTGAAAATGCAAAATTACATATTTCCCTCCATATTTTCAACTTTCGTACCCGAAGCAACTTTTTTTGGCTTTTTTTGAGTTACTTCAATATTTAACACCCGCTTCCTCACGTTATACTTTTAAACAGTGTTCCGTTTCCGGTTCACGGTGCGTTATACTGCTTCTTTCTTATCTAAAACCTGCAAAAACTCTTTTATTATGTCTGATACTTTCCGTTCGCCCGACGGTCTGTTCCGTTCCGATCCACGGGTACTCGAACTGCTGTCTCAGTCTTTCGGTGATATTTCGGCCGCCGGCACCGAAATTATCAATCTTGAAGCCATACTTAACCTCCCCAAAGGTACCGAGCATTTCGTAGCCGACATACACGGCGAACATGAAGCTTTCCTACACATTCTCAAGAACGCCTCCGGCAATATCAAGCGCAAAGTGCGTGAGCTGTTCAGTACAAGTCTGCGCGAAGAGGACATACATCAGCTCTGCACACTCATCTATTACCCTTCGCGCAAACTCGCTCTTATCAAAAGCGTGGAACCTGACCTCAACAATTTCTATCAGGTCACTCTCAACCGTCTGGTGAAAGTGCTGCAGAGTATATCATCGAAATACACCCGCTCCAAAGTGCGTAAGAATCTTCCTAAAGAATTCGCCTACATCATCGAGGAGCTGCTGCACGAGGCACCTTCGGACGAAAACAAACAGTCATACTACAATCAGATTATCTCCACTATCGTTTCCACACAGCAGGCTGACGCCTTTATCAAAGCCATCTGCCGTGTCATACAGCGTCTGAGCATAGACCAGCTGCATATACTCGGAGATATATATGACCGAGGACAAGGTGCCCATATCATTATGGATACTCTGCATAATTACAAACATTACGACATACAGTGGGGCAATCATGACGCGCTGTGGATGGGTGCCGCCGCAGGTAACGAATGTTGTATCGCCAATGTACTGCGTATATCGCTGCGTTATGACAATATGGCTACTCTCGAAGACGGTTACGGCATCAATCTCGTACCCCTCGCTACGTTCGCCATGGAGACATACGTCGATGATCCTTGTGAAGTATTCGAGCCTAAAGTGTCAGCCGAGACGAACACCTTGTCACTCAAAAACCGCAAACTGATAGCACGTATGCACAAAGCCATAACCGCTATACAGTTCAAACTTGAAGGCGCAATGATAGAGCGTTATCCGGAGTGGAATATGGACGACAGACGTCTGTTGCACAAAATTGATTTTGAAAAGGGCACTATCACCATAGATGATAAGGAATACCCTATGCACGACTCTCACTTCCCCACTATTGACCCTGCAGATCCCTATCGTCTGACACCCGAAGAACGAGAGCTTATGGATAAGCTCACCCACTCGTTTAAGGTCAGTGACAAGCTCAAGGCTCACATGGATATATTTTTCACACATGGTGCCATCTACACTATATGCAACTCAAATCTGCTCTTTCACGCCTCCATACCTCTTGAGGCAGACGGCTCTCTGCGCACCGTGCGTGTAGGTAAACACTACTATAAGGGACGTGAGCTGCTTGACCACGTAGGTATGCTGATGCGGGCTGCTTTCAACGCTGACACTCCGGCCGACCTAAAACAATTTGCCATAGATTACTATTTCTATCTGTGGTGCGGGCCTGATTCTCCGCTTTTCGACAAGAAGAAAATGGCCACATTCGAGCGCTATCTGTTGTCTGACAAGGGTGTACAAGCCGAACCCAAAGGCCATTACTACAAACTGAGGGAACAGCCCGAAGTGTGCAACCGTATACTCGATGCCTTTGACGTCACAGGTGAACACCGTCACATCATCAACGGCCACGTACCTGTAAAAGTAGGAGAAGGTGAGAATCCTATCAAGGCTGACGGTATGCTGATGGTAATAGACGGCGGCTTCTCAAAAGCATACCACAACACTACAGGTATAGCCGGATATACGTTGGTATATCATTCGCGGGGCTTCGAACTTGTACAGCACGAGCCTTTCACGTCAGCAGAGGACGCTATCACTCAGGGCACCGACATCAAGAGCATAACACAGGTGGTGGAGCTTAATTCCCAGCGTGTGCGTGTACGTGACACCGATAAAGGCACCGAATTGCAGAGTCAGATTGACGAACTTCTTGAATTGCTCTATGCCTACCGTCACGGTCTAATCAAGGAGCGGAAGTAAGAGGTCGTCCGTTGACAGTATCGATAATATAGGGCGGACGGCCTTTGGTCTCAATAAATATCCGTCCTATATACTCCCCTATTATACCCAGACACAGCAGCTGAAGACCACCTAAAAGCAGCATAACACAAAGCAGCGTGGCGAATCCGCGTACCGGGTCTCCGTAACATGCATATTTCACAAGAGCATAGACCAGATACACAAAGGCTCCTATACTTATGGTGATACCCGAAATAGAGGCAAAGCGTAAAGGTGCGGTTGTGAAGCCTGTAAGACCTTGAAGAGCAAGTGCGACAAGCTGACGCGGCCCGAAAGATGAATGTCCGCCGGCTCTGTCAGCCACATCGAAATCTATACCGTATTTCGAGCCTCCTATCCAGCTGAACATACCTTTGGTGTAGCGCTGTGTCTCGCGCATTGAGGTCAGTGCATTTACCGCTCGGCGGTCGAGTAGACGGAAGTCTCCGACGCCGGGCATCATTTCTATACTCGTAAGAGCCTGCAATGTCCGGTAAAACACCGAAGTGAGATTATGCCTCAGCCATGACTCACGTCCGCGACTGCGACGGCGCCCGTAGACATCGACATATCCCAATTCCCAGTATTTCACCATCTCCGGCACCGTCTCGGGAGGATGCTGCAGGTCTGCATCCATTACCACCACTGCATCGCCGGAGGCAATATCGAAACCTGCAAGAAGGGCATTCTCCTTGCCGAAGTTACGCGCAAGGTCGACCACCGTCACTCTCGGGTCGGTGCGGCGCAAAGTGTTGAGTACCGCTAAGGTATTATCGCTGCTGCCGTCGTTGACAAACAGAAATTCCCACTCATAGTCTGTCATACGCGGTCGCTCGGCCGAGTTATCCGTCCCAGTCTGAGCGGATACATTGTCAAGCTCACCGGACGCCAACGCACACAGCCGTGTGTGAAGAGCCGGAAGATTGACGGCCTCATTATATGCCGGTATAAGTACGGTTATCTTTTTCATCTCTTCTCTGTCGGGTCAGTATCTGTCACCGGGGTCAATCACACGCCTGTTAAGGTGCCAACGGCCAGCAGCCGGAGTCACCGTGTATTCAATACCGTCACGTTCAGTCACATATACCTCATTATATTCGTCAGTCAGTAACCGTGTTCCTGCCGGCATTGTATCATACACTTCACCTTTCAATACAGGCCAAGGAGCGGCCTCACCTCGCAGATACAGTCTCAGGTTTTCTAAAAGATACACATCATCGCCATCGGGCACTCCCCGGGCACGCCAAAGGGTCAGCAATGGCTGTGCATCATCGGGAGTAGGCTGCATGTCAGCCATACCATCAGGACTACACAGATAAATTCCGATAAACTGCCGGTGTTCCATACCCAAAAGACGTTGCCACCACGCCACCGCACCAAGTTGTAATACGGTCACAGCCGCTATCAGCAGGCCAAGACCGCGACGTGGACGTGTGAGCCGCTCACCACACCATGCTGCTAACGATATAAGCGCAAAGAGTTCGGCATACCAGCCGCTACGCCCCACCACACCGCTGACAACACTTATAGCGGCAGCCGGCAATGTGGCAAGCGCAAAGATTCCGGCACGGCTACGCAACATGACGGTCAGTGAATACCGGCCGGCGGAAGTACAACCGCAGACAGTCATCATTATCCACAGCACACCGGCTATCGCGTCCGATTTAAGAAACAGCCATAGAGGCGTGTCATCCGGGATACCCCCGCCCGTAGCTGTCAGGAAACGACTCCATAACGCCGGCGAGCAAAGCGTAAAGGCAAGTCCGAAACAGAAACATAATGCAAGACGTCTCTCACCGCCTTCCGGAATACGTCTGTTGAGCCACATATAGCCTATATAACCTATTACAAGAGGTAAAGCTCCGGCTTCATGACCACAGCCGCCTATAAAGGCCACAGCATACATCCACCACGGTGTATAATCCTTCGAGGCATCATTCCGTGTTATGAGCAGCACGGTGCCGAGCATAAACACCGAAGGCCAGACATAATTGACATTGCAGGCGTAAAGGAAAAATGAATCCCACCAAGGCATCAGCAGCCAAATAGCGGCAATAAGCGCAACCGGAAGCCAACCACGCTTCAACCGCGCACATATCACCGCCAGCAGGCACATACCCACAGCCCCGGCCGCTCCAAGCAGGGCTCGCAGCCACTGTGGTGACTCAACAACTAAAGGAAGTATGTAATTACCCCACCGTCCATTGACATGCAGCCAGTGACGTACACACCAGACTCCGTATTTCCACCAAGGCACACTGTACGGTTCCGCACCTCCTACAACACGCGCATAGCCCAGGTCATCGCCTGCAGGCACCACATACAGGTAGTACACAAGGCTCAGACCCAGGCTTATTATCAGCAGCCATTGCCAGATGGCCACACGGCGGAGAGCATTCACTGTTCGACAGCTGCGAACTCCATAAGGTAAGCCTTGATGAAGTCATCTATCTCACCGTCCATCACACCGCCGACATCGGAAGTCTGGTAGTTGGTACGGTGATCCTTGACACGGCGGTCGTCAAACACATACGACCGTATCTGGCTTCCCCATTCTATCTTTTTCTTACCGGCCTCGATTTTAGCCTGTTCCTCCATACGGTGATTCAGCTCCTTCTCATAGAGAATTGATTTAAGCTGACGCATGGCGTTCTCTTTATTCTTCGGCTGGTCACGGGTCTCGGTATTTTCAATAAGTATCTCTTCCTCCTCACCGGTATAAGGATCCTTATACTGATAACGCAGACGTACACCTGATTCCACTTTGTTCACATTCTGACCGCCGGCACCTCCAGAACGGAATGTATCCCACGACACACGGGCAGTCTCGACGTTGATTTCGATAGTGTCGTCAACCAGAGGAGTGACAAAGACGGAAGCGAAAGAAGTCATACGCTTACCCTGCGCGTTATAAGGGCTGACACGTACCAGACGATGCACACCATTCTCACTCTTCAGGAAACCGTAGGCATAATCGCCTTCTATGTTTATGGTTACAGACTTGATACCCGCCTCATCACCTTCGAGCAACTGTGCTATCGAAGTCTTGTAGCCATGACGTTCGGCATAACGAAGATACATACGCATCAGCATCTGAGCCCAATCCTGACTCTCGGTGCCTCCGGCGCCTGAATTTATTTTGAGTACCACGCCGAGTTTATCCTCCTCGCGGCGCAGCATATTGCGCAGTTCAAGTTTCTCAAGGGTCTTTATGACCTGTGCGTAGAGTTCATCAACCTCATCTTCGGTCATCAGACCCTCCTTGACGAAATCGAAAGCCAGTTCAAGCTCTCCGCACATCTTGTCAATCTCTTCGTATGAATCTATCCAGAAATGGAGTTCCTTGATTTTACGCATCTGGGCCTCAGCCTTCTCACGGTCGTCCCAGAAATCAGCCACGTGTGTACGCAGCTCTTCCTCTTCCACTTCTATCTTCTTATTGTCAACATCAAGGTAATGCCGCAGCGCCTCCTTGCGCTCAAGGGCTTCCTTCAGCTGGTCTTGTGTGGTCATATATCTGTATTGTTCTTATTTATCGTCGTACATACTCTCTATCTCGGCTGCATAACGTCGGGCCACGATAGGACGGCGCACCTTCATAGTGTTTGTAACCTCGCCGTTCATTATTGAGAAGTGATTCGGCAGCAGTGTGATTTTCTTTATTTTCTCATACTCGGCCACACCTTTCTGCACCTCATTGATCTGCGACATCATAAAGTCTATGGTCACAGGCAGTTTCAGCAGCTTTTCAGTGTCTTCGTTGCCGAGTCCCTTACGTTCAGCCCACTTGCGCAACTGCGAAAGATTGGGCACAACAAGAGCCGTCACATATTTGCGGTTGTCACCTATGACAGCCACCTCGTCGATATATTTATTCTCGGCCAGACGGCTCTCAAGCATCTGAGGAGCGATATATTTGCCGTTCGATGTCTTGAACAGGTCTTTGACACGTTCGGTCAGCACAAGTGCGCCATGCTGGGTGAAATAGCCTGCGTCGCCTGTCCGGAAGTAGCCGTCAGCAGTGAAAGCCTGCGCGTTGGCTTCGGGATTTTTGTAATAACCGGGAGTCACGGTCGGGCCTTTGACAAGTATCTCGCCGCTTTTGTCTATTTTGACATCAACTCCGTCAAGCGGCATACCCACCGTACCTATCTGATAATTGTATTCACGGAAACAGCTTACAGTAGCGGTAGTCTCGCTGAGACCGTAACCTATCTTCACATCAATACCTACCGAACGCATAAATTCCACAATACGGTCACTCAGCGGTGCGCCGGCAGTCGGAAACATATTCGGATTAGGTATGCCTATGGCGTCCTTGAGTTTCTGAAATATACGGCGATTCCAGAACTGATATTCCTTTTCCAGATACCAAGGCACTTTACGGTTCAGACGGCGGTAGTCAATGTTGCGGCGATGGCCGACACGGAGAGCACGGTTAACAGCGGTACGCTGCAGAGCCGACATGTGAGCGATTTTCTCTCTGACGCCGGCATAGACCTTCTCCCAGAAACGGGGCACACAGGTCATAAGATTAGGATGTACCGTGTGTATTGTATCCTGTATCAGACGCGGGTCATAATTGACAGCTATGGCCACTCCTTTGGTCAGACAGAAAAAGCACCACGCTTTTTCAAGTATGTGGCTCATCGGCAGGAAAGCCATCGACAGTTCAGTGTCACTGACATTGGTCAGCATCTTCAGATGTGCCTCCATTGCCGCGTCATAATTGGCATGTGTTATACATACGCCTTTCGGCTCGCCGGTAGTGCCTGAGGTATAAATAAGTGTAGCCATATCCTCGGGCAGTCCGTGTTCCATACGTTCGCTCACCAACTGTCTGACCGAGTCGTCGGCCTCCATGCCGAGACGCACGAAGTCGTCCCAAAATATGCTCACACTGTCGTCAGCCTCCAGCTGCAGACCGTCATTCTTAAAGACCACTATATGTCTTACCCGGTCGGGGTGACGGCGCCAATAGCTGACAGCAAGCGGGTACTGGTGTTTATCACCTACAAACAGTACGGCAGCCTCACCGTTCGAGACGATGAAATCATATTGTTCCTGCGAACTGCTTGAATAGAGAGGTATGACAGCCAGACGGTTACGGAAAGCACCGAATTCCGTTATCAGTATCTGCGGCGTATTGGGCGAGCAGATGGCTATGGTGTCCTTCTCGGACAGTCCCATACGTGCGAGGGCACGTGAGGCTACCTCAACCTGGGTTCTGAATTCCTTCCAGGAAGTCGACAGCCACTCTCCGTCTTTACGCCAGCAGAAGCGGTACGCTTCGCGGTCACCGTACTTTGCGGCCTGACGGTCTATCATTTCTACAAGTCTGTTTGCCATATACTCTGTGCTTTGTGGGTGTGGTGTGTCCGTATGTCTCCGTTTTATACCGGAAACATACGGACACACTGTTATAACACACTTTGCCGCCGCAAAGTTAACACTTTTTCACCACACGGCCATACTCACTTGTCGCTGCGCAAACTCTCGAAATAAAAATCAAGCACGTCTTTAGCAGCCGTGAACGATGATTGCTCGTTGTTGAGTACACGCATCTCTTTCTGTTCGAGAAGCGCTCTGACTTCAGGACGCTGATAGAAATGTGCGCGGAGTTGCTCGTCTATGGTTTCTATCATCCAGTACTTTGCCTGCTCGTTGCGCTTACGCTCGAAATAGCCGGTCTCTTTCACATAAGCGAAATAACGGTCAATCATATCCCATACCTTGTCGATACCCAGCTCGTAATAACCGCTGTAGGTAAGCACCTCCGGGCGCCACTTACTGGGCGTCGGCGGGAAGAGATGCAGAGCATTGCGGAACTGTCCTGCAGCCAGATTCGCACGGTCTATGTTATCACCGTCAGCCTTGTTGATTACAATACCGTCGGCCATCTCCATGATACCGCGCTTTATACCCTGCAATTCGTCACCCGTGCCGGCAAGCTGTATGAGTAGGAAGAAGTCCACCATCGAGTGTACGGCAGTCTCACTCTGTCCCACTCCGACAGTCTCGACAAAGATATTGTTATAACCTGCCGCCTCGCAAAGTACTATTGTCTCACGTGTCTTGCGTGCCACGCCGCCAAGTGAGCCGGCAGAAGGAGAAGGACGTATAAACGCATCGTGTTCCTGCGAAAGTTTTTCCATACGTGTCTTATCGCCGAGAATACTGCCCTGAGTGCGTTCGGAACTGGGGTCAATAGCAAGCACGGCTAATTTTCCGCCCTGACACAGAACGTGCAGACCGAAGACATCAATTGAGGTCGATTTACCCGCTCCGGGTACACCGGTTATACCTATACGCCGCGAATTACCACTGTATGGCAGACATTTCTCTATCACTTCCTGCGCTATAGCCTGATGTGCATCGGCTGTACTCTCGATGAGAGTCACGGCCTGACCGAGAATACTGACATTTCCTTTGAGTATTCCCTCAACATAGTCTGACACACTCAGCTGGCGCCGCCGTGCCGTGCGGCGGTAAGGGTTTACTATAGGCTGCGAGGTCACGCCGCTGTTGACCTGCAGCCCTTTGTACCGGCTGTCATTCTCAGGGTGCCGGTATTGAGTTTCGGTTGTATGTTCCATGGTGTTATATTCTTGGGAATTGGGTATCTGTTTTGACTTTATGCCGCAGCACGGACGATTCACTTTTTCACACCGGCCACAGGCACCTTGACGACAGGATGAAGCGGGTCGTCGGTCACTATCTCGATATAAAGACGGAAAGGCCCGTCAGGAAGAAGTGCGTTCTTAAGAACACCTTCGACACGCGCCCGCTTGCCGGGCTTGACACTCTGCGGCTGACGCTTTACCTTCATTGCTGGCGACCCGGAGGCCACACGTACTACATTAAGACGTCTTGCGCCCTCATTGGCTATCTCAAACTGCCAGCGCACATCTTTTTTATCACCGCTGATTTCGCCCAGTTCTACCGTCGCGGGTACTATTCTTATCGAGGGGACATTGTTAAGGTCACTGCCGCTGACACTGCTCAGGTCGGGAGTCACGTCGGCCGTGACTTTCAGCAACACGCTTTCAGATGAATCTGCCGACGGTCTTACCGTATAATCATAGCTGACTTCACCTAGCTCCGGCAATGCGGTAGTGTTCAGATAGATGCTGAACGTACCCACATCACCCGGGCCGATAGCAGGCGTGGCAAGTTCGAGTTCAAGACCTGCACCCCCACCGCTTACCTGCGGCACTATAGGCGTGTCGCTTGTATTGTAAAGTTTGATGTAGCTGTGCCGACCCGAACCCTGACGTACCTTGCCGAAGTCTACATGGTCTGCCGACATACGCAGAACACCTGCCACAATCGGGAAATCAGTGTCAAGAGTAGCCGGTGTGCCTATGACAGTGCCTCTTATGTGTATCGTAGTGAGGTCACTCTCCTCTCCCATATAGACCTTTACAGTCTTCTCAAAACGCCCGGGGCGACCTAAAGGATTGTAAGTGAAGCTTATCTTGGCCGTGTCGCCGGGCATTATCAGTTCTTCGGTATATGCAGCACCGGTGCAACCGCAACTCGGCCGCACACGGCTGATATAGGTAGGTTCAGACCCGTGATTCACCAGCAGCACGCTGCCCGTCTGTGGACCTTCAACCTCCTTCATTACGCCGAAGTCATAATCTGTGGTCAGCCATTCTATTTCAGCCATACCATACTGACAGCCAAACACGGCAGACAGACAGACCAATATGATTTTCAGCATATTCTCCATAACGTCCTTTTATTTACCCGGCACTACCGTACCACGTATCTTTATACGCACTTTCTTCGGATTACCGTTGGTCTTTATCGTAACGGTTTTCTCGAAAGCTCCAGGCCGAGCCAGAGGATTATACGTGACTTTCAGTTTCGATTTCTTTCCCGGCGCCACCGGTGCCTCGGGAAATTCGGGCTGCGTACATCCGCACTCAGCCGTAGCATTGAGTATCACCAGATTACCATCACCTGTATTGGTAAACTCAAATTCATGGCTAACAGGGCCACCATTCTCCTTGATTACACCGAAATCATACACCTGTTCGGTAAACTTAGCTGAGGCTTTCTTTCCACCGGCACCAAAAGCAGGCACTGCCATCACACATACTACAAGGAGCATCATTAGCTTGATTGCAAGTTTCATATCTTTATCTGTTTTTCCTGTTTGCTTTTAATTTAAGTATCTCTTAAAAATTAAATGATATACATTTCCGGTTACACTGAATCTTGAACTATAAAACTTGTTATTTTTAAACGCTTCACACTTGTCATTCAGTCAAATACTGAAGTATTCTCCTTTGCTCCGCGTCCGAATCGCCTCAAAAATAACTGTGTTTTATATGTCCATTATTTTTTAAGAGCTACTTATCCATTTTATTATTCAGACATTTCTCCCCCCGCTTTGGTTTACACCTACGACACAACTTGTCACAACGTACTGTATTCTCATCTGACAACCGGAATGAGACAAATCAGAAACTATAAGTTCAATTAACCGCGTAAGCCAACCGAAGAGATACAGAGAGACATAAAGCACCCCTTAGTTCAGAGACCCAAAAGGTAGTATTAAATACTTTACTCTCTGTCATACTTTCTCTCAATATTTATTTTTCACTGCAAATTTACCATTTATATTTCAGTTTCAGGTTGTCACTGTAAATCTAAGGTAGTGCAAAGTTATGTCAAGTTTTTCAGACTGCCATACCTCTTCAATATTATCATATCATGTTTTTGGTTCCTGTTATGTGATGTTCATCACATAACAGGAACCAAAAACATGATATGTCCCCAAATCTACGTCAGATCTTTCGGTTTCGTTAATGGTGATAAATTGTGTGCCGATAAGATTTCAAGCTCCGTAATAATCGGTCGGAATTATATGTTATGATTAAGGTAATAAGGGATACGGAGTCAGAAATGGGAAAATGATGTGAGCAGATGACAATGCAGCAGATTGCCTTCGCCGTCGCGCAGGTGCATACCGTTGCCTTCACAATGACGCCACATGGAACACTCGGCACAGACACCGCGCCGCATCCACGAACGGTCTCGGTAAGGCTTGAAACGCTCCTGCCATACGGTCCAGAAATCATCACAGTATATGTTGCCTTGTGTATAATCGGCTCTTATACTCGGACAAGCACCTATACTGCCGTCGAGCAGCACCGAAGCCACGTTGACTCCGGCTGAACAGTCGAAAAAGTAGTCACGTATCTCGCCCTCATAACCGCCCATAAAACCTTCACAGCAGAACGAAGCATGTATCAGACCCTCCTTGCGGGTAGCCTTTATGAATTCCATAAGCCGTTCAAGTTCTGCATCATCAAGCTCAAACTCCGGATATTGTGCGGCTCTTCCGGCAGGAAAAACGGTAAAGAGGCGCCAGCGTTTCACTCCGGCAGTGACAAGCAGCTGTTTCAGTTCGTCAAGACGCGACAGTGAACGGCGGTTGACACAAGTCACCACATCGAAATTCAGATCAGAAGCGGCTACTACCCGCTTTATAGCCTCGTATGCACGCCTGAACGACTGCGGATGACAACGCATCCAATTGTGGTCTTCTTCAAGACCGTCAAGACTGATGGTAATATTATGCAATCCGGCACAACGCAGACTGAGCAAACGCTCCTCAGAAAGCAACAATCCATTGGTGACTATTCCCCATGGAATCTCACGGTCATACAGTTGCCGTCCGACTTCCTCTATATCACGGCGTACCAACGGCTCACCGCCTGTAATGATGATATTCAGTCTGTGACGGTCTACATTAGGAAGCAGTGAGTCAACAACTTTGATAAAGTCAGCTCCCGGCATATCAGGCACGGCAGAAGAACTTTTACAATCGCTGCCGCAATGACGGCAACTGAGATTACATCGCCATGTACACTCCCAGAACAATTGCCTCAGCACATGCACACGACGCCTTTCTTCCTTTACTTTCCGGTTCAGTTCAAGAAGAACACGCTGTTTCAGGCTCAGTCGCTTCATCGCTCCACAGGTTTTTCCTTTAGGCTGAAATTAACCTCCGCTGTGGCTTTACCATAATACCAGGGATTATTGTTATTTCCGTCTTCTACAAACTCCAGCCTTATCAGAACAGTATCGGATTGTAAATTAATCTCGGGAGGCACACAAACTACCTTGACAATCCCTACCGGAAGTAAGCCTTCTGTAGCTGAATAACAACCCTGATTATCGGTTGCAGTTCTAAAATATGTAACTTCACGGTCTGTAATATCTTCCTCCGGGAAATAAGGATCAGGAACAGGCACCTCCATAACCTTGATTACAGCGTCAGGCACAGGCTTATTACCTTTCTCGGTAAATACCACACCCTTAATTTCAAAATCAGCAATAGGAGTACCATACATTAGAGCCATATCTTCATCATTTGAGCAACTGAATCCCAACAGACCCATAATAGCAGCGCAGATACTCGCCCAAAAACTTGAAAATCTAAATGAATTCATAATTTATCTTGTTTAAGACAGAAGTTTACCTCAACCTTAGCTTTATCTTCATACCAAGGCTCACTATTATCACTATATTTTATGTACTCTAACTTTACTACTACTGTATCAGGATGTAGATCTGAATTAATAGGAACACATGCAACTTTCACTGAGCTTAAAGGAAATATTGTGCCGGTAGTACTATAATTTCCACGCTCATCAGTTACAGTCTTACTGAAGACCATAATATCGTACTCATCCGACATGTCAGGGAGTACTTTAATAATAGCATCACACACAGGAGCATTATCACTCTCAGACGTTACTATACCTTTAACTTCAAAATCAGCAGTAGGTGTACCATACATCTCTTCTTCATTTGAGCAGCTTACTCCAATAAAACTCAGAATAGCAGTGCAGATACTCACTAAAAGAGTGGAGAATTTAACTGAAAACATAATTTATTCTAATTAATTTAAATATCAGTACTTTGTCTGAATCCGTAGAGTATTTACTACCGGAAAAATCTGTAGAACCTATGAAACAGTAGTCCTGAGTAAGGAAACATACCGTATAAAGCCCGTTTGCAGAACCTATAAAGGAGATAAAATTCCCTTCATTGCCGAATAGACCCACACACTCACCGGATTCATCATATACTTCATACGAAAGTATCTCTTCCATATTCATATCTTCTATCCACACACCATCACAATCAACTGTACAGTTGAAAATATGTGGCGGCACACGGTGCCCATGAGGTTCCTCCTCAATTTCCGACATTCTTGTAGCGAAAGGATAGTTGCGCAAATTGGGAATCAAGGGTGGAAAACAGATACTCGGATTAAAGTCAGTCCTAAGGTCACTCTCATCTTTGCTACAGGAGCTGAAAAGTACACTGCTGCAAAGTAAAAGAAATATTATATGTCGGTAAAGTGTCATGATGGGAGTTATTTTTTTGCAAAGTTAATTCTGCAGAGTCCGAAACATATTAAAAAATTGTGCGGAAATTGTGCGGAAATTCTATCTCGCACTATTCCCGCACATTACAAAAAGGAAATTAATGTTTTTACAACAGCCGTATTATCCCATCGATAACTTTAACACTCAATTTCTCGTTAAAAACTTTAAAGCCGATAGACTCGCGGCGTGAAGATATGCTGCCCTTGGTGCGCCCGAGCAGACAGCTCATCTGCGTCGGAGCCACATGGCATTTCACAAGATAAGCAGTATGCAGATCAGACTGAGTAAGGCGTCCTCCCGTGAGCAGCTGAAGATTGGTCTTAAAGTCGGGCGAAGCCTGAAGTATCACCTCCTCCAACTGTTTCCACAAAGTACTGTTCTCCCCGATAATACTTTTCTCCTCGATATGCCGCTGCAGCAAACGATAGGCATCTGAATCAACTATACGTGGAGAGAGACCGATATTTCTTTCGGTGCTCTCCTGATAAAGTTTCATAAGTTCATCGCGCAGTCTCTCCCTCAGCACTTCCGACGAATCATCAGCTCGCAAAGGCTCACATTCATCCGTGCCAACACTTTCAGACAGTAGCACATCTGAGGGTTCATCGTCACTCCGGGGCTGTACTTCTATAGTCTTTTCGCGTGCCAGTGCCTCACGCAAAGCGCCGATATTGGATAACGCTATCCTCAGTCTGAGCAGCTGCCGCTGATTCTTATATTTTAAATAGAATACAACCGCCGCTAACGCCAGCACACCGCAAAGCAACCAGAAAGCCCGGCGCTCATAACGCATCTTGTCAGCCTCAGCTCTGTGGCGTTCACGCTCATGCACCTGATAATTGTACATCGAGTTCTGAATCAGAGCCGCCTCGGCATCATGCCGTGACAACAGGGACTCAATCACCTCACGGTATTCGCGCACATAACGTCGTGCAGTGTCGGCGGGAATATAAGACGCCATTTCAGGTGCCAGCAATATCTTATAACCGTTCTGACGGTTGCGCGGACTCGAACTGGCCACAAGTTTGTGGGCATAATGATAAGCCGAATCAAGACGGCCGGCGGCAAAATAAATTCTCGCCGCATAAGCCGATGAAATACTGAAATAGTCAGGACTTATAAAACGCATCACCGGTCCGATAAGCGACACGGCAAGATCCGTTCTACCCTCTTTCTCACTTATAGCGGCAAGATACATGTCCTGCGGCCATACAGCCTCAGGCGATACCAACTCGGCTATCTCACGGGCTCGCAGAAACTCACTCTCTGCCGCACCGTATTTACCGTTATGCAAATAAACGGCACCTAACAGCTGACGGTCATCTATATAGCTTAACGAATCACCCGTTATCGAATCCAGTCTTATACTCTCCTCCAGATAAGGCACAGCCTGTTCATACAGACGCAACGTGTTTAGCAACCGGCCTGTCTGACTCGACACAGTGCTTTTAAGCGGTAGATATTCCTCACCCTCCGGTATAGCCTCAAGTGCGTTCTGAAAATATCGTAATGCCGTAGGGAAATCACCTATATCACTATATACCCTACCCCCGTAATACAGTGCCTCCGGATACAATACTTTATCATGGTGACGTCGGTAATAGTCCGTGACATCGAGTATCAGGCTGTCCGAAGTATGCACTATATATGCTTTATCCTTAGCCTTGATACTTAACAGATCATAATAATGACGGTCATTTTCGCCAAGAGCGGTCACATCAATGCTGTCAAGCGCCCGCAAAGCTGCCTCGGGGTTTTTCTGCACCATCTGTGCGACAGCCGTAAGGCGCGCATCACGGTCCGGACGCACGCAGGCACCCGGAAGCATAAGTAACATCAGTATGATATACAGATATATCCGCATAGTTATGGCCGCCGATACACGTAATGTTATATCCTAAAAAATACTTCAGCTTACAAATTTACAACTTTTTCCCTATTGTTTGGGAACTTAATTTTAAATTACGACCTTTGCCTCCGGATATAAAAGACTACTGTCAGCATGACAACTCTCTACAAATTCGAGACAGGTCAGGTCATCGACCTGTCGATGCTGACCTTGTTAAAACTGCTGCCCTGTAACGGATAGTATAAGTTTTATAAGTTTTATAAGTTTTATAAGTTTTATAAGTTTTATAAGTTTTATAAGTTTTATAAGTTTTATAAGTTAATAAACTTTCTTTGTCTTTTCATGTCTAAATCATAGATTTAATAACTTTCTCACTATGAAGTCTTGGCTTAAATACGGCTTCCTCTCAGCCGGCAGCTATGTTTTTGTTATAGCTATTCTAATCGCTATTTTTCATTGTATAAACAGTGCATCCGGTAGTCAGACCATTAACAATGATAACAGGTTGTTCTATGCCTTGGTAGCGGCAGCCGGTCTCGTGATGGCTTTCCTTGCAGGCTTCTGTTTCCGTCCTATTCTGGCACGTATGACTTCGAGGTATTCGTTAGAGTATCCCGATATACCGGTGGAAGACATACGCTACCTATGCCGTGAAAAGCTGTTAGTACAATATTTCGGTATCCTTACCTGCGGGTGCTTCCTGCCGGCCATAGCTATGGTTGGTGTGTTAGATTCCTATCCTGAAATGGTATGTACACTGTCCGGTGGAGGTTTTTCATTCGCCTACCTATATTTTCAATGCCGCAACCGCTATAAGCACCTCTGCAGAGAATACAGAAAACATTACGACTTCGAAACAGTGTAATGCACACCTATCCGAATACAAAGAATCCTACCGTTAGACTCCGGCAAACCATACAACCTTCTGACGTAACCAACGTAACTCAAACATATACGCTCGCATTTCTACCCTGCACAGCCTATCGCCGTATGTCCCCAAGCGTTAATAACATTTTAAATACTCCGAAGTAAACAGATATCAATAACGGATAGTATTGTCAGCAAAGTTATTGTAGTAAATATTTTCATAGTAAATTACACTAAGTGTAATTTACTATGAAAATATTTACTACCTTTGTATTGTAAGTTACACTGAATCACCTTTGGACTACATAGATTATGACATTAAAAAACATTGGAAATATTCCATTCAAACTATCAGTACTACAATCGGTATTCCCCGACCATACTGCAATAACCGCTAAAGCCAAACGACTGAAAGATGCCGGCGCCATCATACGTCTCAAACCGGGTTTATATGTGGTTAGTTCGGTAATAAGCGGAAAAAGAGTGAATGAATTTCTTGTTGCCAATCATCTTCATGGACCATCGTATGTATCTATGCAGACAGCATTAAGGTATTATGGACTGATACCGGAACACGTTATTGAGATAATATCAATAACACCAAGACTGAAAAAGACATTTTCCAATAAAATTAGTCATTTCAGCTATATACATTGCTCGGAGTCGTACTTCCCGATAGGTATTACTTCAGCAACTGATGAAGACGTTTCGTTCCTCATAGCGACTCCTGAGAAGGCTCTATGCGATTTAGTGTCATACACACCAAAGCTCAACTTACGTTATATGTCGGAAATCCGAACCTATCTTAAGGAAGACCTCAGAATGGATCGGGAAGACATAATCGGACTTAATACTGAGATTCTCAGAGAATGTGCCGATGTAGGTAAAAAGAAAACAATGATAAATCAATTGATAAAAATCATAGAATATGAGCGGAATGTTTGATCAGATGCTGTCATACTATGACACATCTACCTCATCGGCATTAAGAAATGCCACATTTGAAGTAATGCAGCAAGTTGCACTGGCCGGATTACAGAGAGGTGGCTTTTTCGAAAAAGCAGCTTTCTACGGAGGTACCTGCCTACGTATATTCCATGGACGCGGTAGGTTCAGTGAAGGTCTTGACTTCTCATTACTCAAACCTGATGACAATTTCAACATCGAAAATTATTTCTCTGCCATAATAATGGAATTCAAAACTCTCGGAAGAGAAGTTACTATAACAAAGAAAGATAAGAAAAACTTCGGTAAAATAGAGTCCGCATTCCTAAAAGATAGTACTCATGTCTATAATCTGTCGTTCCAGACTGAAAAAAGCTACAAAATAAAAATAGAGGTTGATACACAGCCACCACTCGGTTTTTCGACAGAACAAAAGCTTCTTCTACATCCATTTTCATTTATGACTAGATGTATAACTTTACCCGGACTTTTTGCTGGCAAGATGCACGCACTGATTTTCAGAGCCTGGGGAAATCGTGTTAAAGGTCGAGACTGGTACGACTTTGAATAGTATGTACGTAATGGTGTGAAACTCGACTTCAATCATCTTAGAGAAAGAGCAAAGGAATTTAATAATCTCAATCTTACACCAGAGTTATTTCGAGAGAAACTGATAGGGCGTCTATATTCAACCGATATCAATATGGTTAAAAAAGATGTCCGTCCATTTGTAAAGAACCCGCAAGAGCTTGAAATTTGGAGTACGGAATACTTCATTGCTCTTACCGAAATGATAGAATTTCAATAAGTATTCTTAGCCGTCAGTGACGCATATCAGTCCGTTATATTCAGGATGAGCCATATAGAAGTCGGCTGCCATACGGAAGGCAGATGGTCAAGCATAAGATTTATCAAAGAAGTTTGATTTTTATTTGGTAGTTTCAATTTTTAGAACTAACTTTGCCGACACTTTCGGGGCGTAGCGCAGTCCGGTTAGCGCACCTGCTTTGGGAGCAGGGGGTCGAAGGTTCGAATCCTTTCACCCCGACAAAAACCACGATGGCAGAGCCGTTTCAGTCTTTCAGACTGAAACGGCTCTGCATTTTGTTATAAACTGTGTTTCGCTATGTGTTCGGCTATTTCCCAGTCGAGCGGAGTGTCGAGGTCAACACTGCGTTCGGAAGGCATTACGCTCGGCACCACACGGCGGAAACCGGACATCGGACCGCGCAGCAGCGAAGCTACTGTCATCACGTAGACAGCGCCGTTATATTCCCACACTTCGGGAGCGTCCTGACGGCGTGTATAACGGCCGTCGCCTTTGCTTATATGAAGCAGACCATCGGCGTCAGTCTCGAAAGCGCCGTAATAGGGATTCGTTTTGGCAGGACATACACTTACAACCATATCTATATCAGGGCGCCACAATGCTTCGGCACGGAGTATGTCATCGGCGGTACGCAGTGGTGAAGTCGGCTGTAATAATACGACCCGGTCATAATCATGCCCCAAGGCAGACAGGCGGTGCAGACAGTCTATTATCACATCATAACTCGACGCAGTATCAGTAGCAAGATGCTCCGGACGCATAAAGGGCACTGTCAAACCGTAATCTTCGGCTACTTTCCTTATCTCTTCGCTATCGGTACTGACAAGTATATCGGCATCACAGGCCCCTGCGTCACGGGCATTGTCGATAGCATGACATATAAGAGGTTTGCCTAAGAAAGGTCGGATATTTTTACCCGGAATACCCTTGCTACCTCCCCGGGCGGTTATCAGATAGAGTGTTCTCATTGATTGTCGGATTCATAAAACTTCTTAACCGGATACGGCCTGAAATCGTGAGCTTCTATGGCGTCTGCCATAAGTGAGGCAGTGTGAGAGCGAGCATAAGGATTCTCACGACGTGCCGCTAAGGTCTGCATCGGTTCTGACAGCACATATTCCAGACCTTCGGCCACTTCAGTAGCCGTAGAGCCGCAATGCCATACAGACGGACCGTGTTCACGCCCTGCCTGACGTATACCCACATCAAGGGTGGGTATTCCCACTGAGGGAACCTCAACCAGACCGCTCGATGAATTTCCAGCCACAGCACTCGCCAGATGCAGCGCTGACATATAGCGTACACGACCCAATGATGGTACAAGACATACTCTGGCGCTATGTGCCGAAGCAAATTCTTCAAGCAAAGCTATCTGAGGCGCCGGGTCAACATCATTATTAGGATAAGTCAGCAGTACCTGTATATCTTCATGACGGTGCATTACAATGTCAAGACCGGAAAGGAAATCCTGCATCTGCTGACGGGGTGATACGGTACTCAGGGTTGCGGCATGAAGTGTAGCCACTATCAGACGCCCGGTGAGACGTCGACCGAGAGAGCGTTCCAACTCCTCACGTGTCATAAGCGGAGTCTTCAGTACGTTTTCCACTCCTATCGCTCCTGTCGTAATAACCTGCTCAGGTTGCTCTCCCATAGCTATCAGCCGTGCGCGGCAACGCTCGGTCTCAGTAAGATGCAATGTCGCCATTTTGCTTATGGAATGACGTATGGAGTCATCAAAGGCTCCTTCCGAGACAGTACCTCCGGCTATATGTATTATAGGCACACCACACAGCAGAGCAGCCGTAGCCGCTCCCAACATCTCGAAACGGTCGCCGAGAATCACTACAGCACGCGGACACAGACTACCGAAAGCAGAGGCAAATCCGGCGGTGGAGGCTGCCGTTATCTGTGCCGGAGTGCCTTCAGTCGGTATCTCGGCCACCGGTACGAAGCCGTCACGCACTATCTCGTCAACAGTATGCCCGCAATCCTCGCGCAGGTGCATATTGGTAGCCATAACTCCTACCTTATGTCCACGACGGCGCAGTTCGGCAGCTAAAGGACTCAGCAGTCCCCAGTCAGCACGAGTGCCGGTGGCTATGGCTATCATATTGTCCCGCTCAGAGAGTGATGAGTTCGTCATAGCCGAAATCACGTACAGCCGCAGTACCTATAATCTCATCCCAACGCATGGGACTGATACCTGAGCCGGGACGCTTGACCGTTATATTTTCTTCGGTAAGTACTTCTCCTTTACTTATAGGACGCGCTGCCACGATACTCTTACGTGCCACTTCGATATTCGGCGCTTCGCTAACGCTCACCTGCTTTTCAGCACTGCCGAGAGCCTGTTCTATATTACGTATGGAACGCACCATAGCGGCAAGTTCGTGAGGTTCGAGACTGGCCTTGTGGTCTGGGCCGGGCAGATTACGGTCAAGGGTAAAATGCTTCTCAATCATTCCTGCCCCCAAGGCGACCGCAGCCACAGGCACTTCGATGCCGACAGTATGGTCACTGTAACCTGTACGCACCCCGAGACGCTCACCGATAGTAAGCATGGCACGAAGATTAACATCGTTCATGGGTGTAGGATACTGCGTGTTGCAGTGAAGCACCCATATATCGTCACGTGTCAGCCGTGACTGTGAGGGATAACGGTCATGTGTGCCGGTAAGTATGCGCACGGCATCCTCTATCTCATCGAGCGTTGACATACCGGTACTCAGTATCACGGGACGTCCTACAGCAGCCACACGGCGCAAATAAGGAAGATTGGTGATTTCGCCTGAAGGTATCTTGAAATAATCCTGTCCGACTTCCGCCAACAGGTCGATTGAAACCAGATCGAACGGAGTACTCATGAAACCTATCCCCTCCTCTTCACACAGCGCTTTCAGACCGGCATAGTCACTGAGAGGCAAATGTATAGCCCGGCACATATCGAGCTGTGACTCACCGGCACCGGTAGTTTCTTTCTGATACTCGGCTTTGGGTGCTATGCTCGATATTACAAGTTCGGGCACTGCGGTCTGAAACTTCACATAGTCAGCGCCTGCTTCGCGGGCAGCTCTAACCATGCGGCGTGCCATATCAATGTCGCCGTTGTGATTGACACCGGCTTCGGCTATGATTATGACACGTCCGGGATTATACTTTGTCTGCATATTGTCTGATTCAGTCAGCCGTAGGTGATGTGTTGTCGAGGTGCATCATACGCTCCTCCTCATCGGCGTAGAATATAGTCTCTTTCAGGTAACGCGCCATGAGCGTCTGCGAGGCCCAGTTGTCACACGGACTCACGGGATGACCGAGCGCCTCGTCAAGGATGTAATCCGTAATCGGGGCACCGGCATATATGGAGCAAACCACACCGCCCCCAAGACGCGGATTCACCTCCATAAGCAGATACCGGTCACGATTCAGATCATGCAGGAACTGAAGTGTCACAGGGCCACGAAGATTAAAAGATTCTATCACCTTACGGCTCATATCCATAAGTGTAGGTATACGGCACGTCACCGTACGTGTCACCTCGCCACCCATCACTTCCAGACGCCGGCGGGGAACAGTGACAAGAATTTCACCCTGCTGACTTACATAACAATCGACCGTATACTCATGGCAGCGCTCTATGAATTCCTGCACCAGATAGTCACCTATATTATCAAGGTGCATCAGGTCGTCTATGTTATGGAATATTTTTATACCGCGCGAGGCCGAGCCATGACGAGGTTTGGCAATAGCGGGCATCTCGGCCGTTATCACCGAATAGGTGGCCGGTATAGGACAACCGGCTTTTTTAAACGCCCTTGCAGCCTCCACCTTATCGAACATTATCCGTGCTGTCTCAAAGTCACTGACGGGTACAAACACGCCTTTTATCTGCTCGCGGCACTTAGCCGCTATCTCTATGGCCCCATCTACGAAAGGCAGAATTATGTCTACATCGTATTCATGTACCACACGCTCTATATCGTTGACCACATCGGGGTCAGTCCAGCGTTTTCCTACCACTACCTTGCCGACGATAGCTATGGGAACCTCCTCGTTCAGCTCGTAACTTACAAGGTCAACTTCGTAACCTGTGCGACGGCCGCTATTCTTTATAAGCTCGGCCACCGACACCCGCCGTGCTCCACCGAGGGCCAGCACGGTAAGTTTCTGTTTTTTCATCGGTTATAGATATTGGGTTTATATTGTTTGAGATTTTCGGTATCGGTCAGCCAGATGGCTGTGCGACGCAGACCCTCCTCCAGACTCACCTGCGGACGCCATCCGGTGAGACGTGTTATCTTTTCGTTAGAACCACACAAACGATATACTTCACTATCACGCGGGCGCAGACGTTCAGGGTCTGTCTCAAATGTGATGTCTGCATTCATGACCCGGGCTATGGTCTCCAGAGTCTCCCCCATACTCACTTCGGTGCCTGTAGCTATATTCACCTCCTCGCCTATCGTGGCTTCGCTACGAGCTATGGCTATAAAACCGGCTGCCGTATCTGTGACATAATTAAAATCGCGTGTCGGTGTCAGGTCGCCGACTTTTATCACTTTCCGTCCCGAAGCTATCTGGCTGATGATAGTCGGTATGATAGCCCGTGCCGACTGACGCGGGCCATACGTGTTGAATGGACGCACCAGTGTCACAGGCAGCCCGAAGGCATGGCGGAAGCTCATGGCTATGGCATCGGCACCTATCTTGGAGGCCGAATAGGGTGACTGAGGCTGACGCGGGTGAGTTTCGTCAATGGGTACCTTCAGGGCCGTACCGTACACTTCGGAAGTCGATGTCACCAGCAGACGATCACAGCCGGCATCACGCACGGCCTGACACATATTCAGCGTACCCTTTACATTTGTGTCTATGTAGCTGTCAGGCGCCAAGTAACTGTAAGGTATGGCTATAAGGGCCGCGAGATGAAACACCGTATCGGCACCCTGCACAAGCTGACGGCAGAAATTGGGGTCACGCACATCACCTGTCACCACTTCAAGCTGAGGGTGATGCACCTGTTCGAGCCAGCCCCATGTGTTCTGCGAGTTATATTGTGCCAAAGCTCTGACATGGCAGCCCTCGCTCAGAAGGGCTTCGGTAAGGTGACTGCCGATAAAACCATCAGCACCCGTGACAACTACATTTTTCATCGTATAGGTAGTTAAAGATTGAGGATTCAGTCTATATGGAAGCCCGTCAGTCGGGGGTCTTCAGTAAATGTGCCGATATGGCGTTTCTTCTTTTCTTCAAATATTTCGGATATTTTCAGGAAAATACCGGTTTCCTCAACATCGCCGAATTCCGTATTGATTGCCGTACCGAATACTTTCATTGTAGGCGACAGAGCCATATAAGCATTGACAAGAGGCGGAATGTTAAGACCTTCATCGCGTATGGCACGATTAAGTATGCGGTAGTCTTCCTTAAAGCTCCCTCCGCTGAGACGACTCTGGACGGCCTCGCTCAGAGCTTCGGTAGCCAGAGGTGTGATAGGACGCACAAGGCCATCAGGATCGGGGAAATGCTTATAGAGGAATCCTAAAAGCAAATCACGGCAGTTGATTTTATAACTCGGATACATCGTGACCTTACCGAACAAATACTCTATCTGAGGGTATATAACCGTCAGAGCCCCGAGACCGTCCCACAGGTTGTCGAGTGTGTAAAGAGCGCGTGACCCGGCTTTGCTCGACTGATAAGGAGGTGCCACAAACGAGCGTCCCAGCTCAAGTGTGGCGGGGAGATACTCCTTAATAAAGCGGTCCGAGAAACGAAACATATGTGAAGTGGCGATATGAGGTACACCAGAGGAGTCAAGGCGTATGTTCTCGCCTAATATGAACCGGTAGCCGCCTGTTATCTCACGGGCCACAGGATCCCACACTATGAGCTGCCGACAAGGCTGCTCCATAGTGTCAAACTCGTCGATGTCGTAAGCCTTGCCTGTGCCGCCGCCGGCACCACGGAAAGCCACCTCACGGATACGGCCTATCTCAAGCATGGTGTTTGGCGCCGTGTGCGCGTCGACCACATAAAGATGGTTGTCGCCCTTATTGGCATGGCGAAGCAAGCGGTCGGAGGTCAGTTCCCTTTCTATGAGTTTAGGGTCAATGGGGTCGATTATCTTATCCATAGTCTCTGTCATGTCGGCCTGAGCGGTTAGCTTGTTCGCAGGGCCACACTGTAACAGTCGCAAAATTAATAATAATCGTTGAGGTCTGCAAATGCTTTTACATCCTGCGAACATTCAGACAGTCTGCCGATGTGCCTGAACGAGTCTGCGAAGCCGCATCAGGACTGCGTTGCGCTCATCTGATCCAAGGCCGAAAAACCATACACAGATGACAGCCGACACTGTCGAGACACTACCGGTGAGTATCGTATCAGACAGATATTCACCCATGAAGAACTGCAGGGACAGCGGCAGCGGCAAAGCCGACAAAATAACAATCATCGCCGGACGAAGCACATGACGACAATAACTGACTACCGACAGACCTGCCATAGCACGCAGAAACCACAGCCTTGCACACAGACAGAACGTTGCTATTATCAGCGAGATAACATACACTGACCACGGTAGTGCCCCACATCGCAGCACAAAATAACTGATTGGAAAATTAAGCAATAGTAACCCTCCCACAGCTATCTGGTAGTTGCGGATACGTCCTGTAGCCACCTGCAAAGTTATCAACGTCAACGACAGGGTTTCTATCAGACAACCTATAAGTGTCAGTCTTACGAAGACGACAGTAAAACAGGGATATTCATCGAGCCACAGACGAAGCACGGCCGGAGTTACCAATAATAGCGGCAGTACTACAATAAAGGTCAGACAAAAGCCTAAACGTGCGCCCCGTTCAACAAGACTGAGACTCCGTGCCGTATCGCCGGCAGCATATAACTTTGTTATATGTGGTCGTAGAGCAGTCATGAAATTATCACTGAAAGCCAAAGCCACTATACCCGCTGACATGGCTATGGCTCGTGCGGCATTGATCGTAGGCCCATAAAAAAGATTAAGCAGTATATTAACACCCTGATCACGCAACAAAGCTGCAGAAGCACCTATGGTATTCCAGCCGGCAAAAACACCTAAAGCTTTGAAACTGCTACCCATAAAACGCGGACACACACGACTGTCACTGAACTGATACAGACTGTAGATCACATAGACAGAGTTAGCGGCAACAGAAATTACAGCCATCAGACAAGCATATATCTCCAGCCGACAGGATTCTCCACTATGTACTAACAGAAGCACTCCGGCAAGACGCAACAATGTCTCTCCCACCCCGACCATAGCAAAGACGTAGAGCCTTTCGTACGCCACCACAAGTGCCATATATGGAGTACTGAGCAGCATAAATACAAACGACACCACCGAACTCTGCAACACAACGACTGCCGCTGCCTCACGGCCTGCCGGCAGTACCAGTCTGTGAGTCACAAACCACACTCCTGCGGTTTCAGCCACAACACAGACTATGAACGTCATTATAATCTGTATGCCCAATGACATGGATATTATATTACGCAGTTCCCGGGGGTCTCCGCGTCCGAGCGTATATGTAATAAAGCGCCCTATCGAACCCGACAGTGACCCGGACAGCAATGAGAGCATAGCGACTGTACCGCCTACCACACTATACACTCCGTAATCATCTGTCCCCAAAACCTCCAGCACCACACGCGACGTGTAAAGCGACAGTACCATTACCAACAACTGCCGTACATAAAGATACAGCGTATTGCGGGTTATTCTGTGAGTAACAGTCGTGGTATCGTCAGCCATAACAGTAGCAATTAAAAGATATCATACTTACTTATCTGTTCAATTTGCAAAATTAAGTTTTTTATAATCCATACATAATACAACTAAAAAATTTATTATTTATTAACTATTTTAACTTATAAGTAGTCGGTAAGGAATGTCCCGTAAAGACACTCCTCACCGACTGACAAATAAGGTATATCAATAATTATCAACTGCCGAGCGGCATGAAGTTGGACAGCGGATTGCCCGGTTTGGCAGCCTCCATAAGTTTCTGCGAGAATGAGAACGAGGCGGCATCGGTGTCAGTGACTACTGACAGAAGAGCCGGGCCGTCAACGGCAAGCCAAGTCTTCATAGCATCCTCAAGCTGTGCGGGGTCATCAACAGTCTGTGCGTGCATACCCGTAGCACGTGCAAGATCACCGAAATCAGGATTGACAAGATTGGTTTCACTGGGCTTGAGTCCGGCCATTTCCATCTCCCATTTTACAAAAGCTAACGAACGGTTGTCGGCCACAAGCAGCTTAACCGGCAACTGATACTGCATTATAGTAAGCAGTTCACCAAGAAGCATCGTGAAACCGCCGTCGCCACAGATACCTATCACCTGACGGTCGGGAGCAGCACATTTGGCTCCGATAGCCATCGGCATAGCATTTGCCATCGAGCCGTGCATGAACGAACCAATCATCACACGTCCCTCAAAGGGTGTAAGATAGTGTGAAGTCCAAAGATTGTTCATACCGGTATCTACTGTAAAGACAGCATTTTTGTCAGCCAGCCGGTCAAGCAGTGACAGCATATATTCCGGACGCACGGAACCTTTGGTACCGGGGTTCTCGACAGGCTTCTGATACTCTTTCAGAATAGTCTTATAGTCGTTCAAAGTTTTATCAAGGAAAGCACGGTCACTCTTGGCTTCCACCTTAGGAAGAAGTTGTCTGAAGAACTCTCCGACATCGGCATGAACGGCTACATCTACCTTAGCCTTGCGGCCAAGACGTTCGGCACGGACATCTACCTGTATTATTTTCTTGTCTGTCGGGAAGAAACCGGGATAAGGGAAGTTCATACCCACAAGCAACAGTACGTCAGCATTAGCTACAGCATCTTCAGCGGGCCACATACCGAGATAAGCCATGTGACCCACATAATTGGGATTGCCGGGCATAAGTTCGAGCTGACTCTTGTATGTAGTGACTACCGGGGCATTTACCTTATCGGCAAACTGAGCCAACAAGTCCACACAATGTTTAGCACCTGAACCGGCGAATATAGCCACCGTCTTAGCCGAGTTTATAAGCTCGGCGGCTGCCTCTACCTTGTCAGCAGCAGGTTCCGGCATACGCTGAGTCCCGAACAGTGAGGTCGAAGCATAAGAAGGAACAGCCGTCTGTGCAGTGACATCACTCGGTAGACCCATTATGCCTACACCACCTTTACCGACAGCTTCCTGCATGGCGGCCTGAAGTATATGAGGCACCTGTGTCGCAGTAGTAGCTGTCTCATTATATACATTACAGTTAGAGAAGAGTAATGTGGGATTAGTCTCCTGAAAATATTCGGTACCGAACATCGAGGTAGCGCAGGTCGAGGCGATAGCCAGTACGGGTGCGTTGGAGCGTTGTGCATCATACAGACCATTGATAAGATGCACATGGCCCGGGCCGCTGCTACCGGCGCACGCAGCAAGATGGCCCGTAAGCTGTGCTTCGGCACTGGCGGCGAAAGCGCCTGATTCCTCATGGCGCATGTGTATGAATTTTATTCTTCTGTCTTTAGAGATAGCCTCTGTAAGTGCGTTAAGACTATCGCCCGTAATGGCGTAAAGATGCTTTATCCCGGCATCAGCCATCATATCCACCACCTGTTCGGCGACGGTTAAAGGTTTCTGGTTCTGCTGTGGTGCTTTTTCCATAGTGTGTAGTTTAATATAAAATATCAGAGCATTGAGAGATAGCGTTGTCCGGTGTCGGGCAGTACGGCTACTATCGTCTTGCCGACATTCTCAGGTTTCTCGGCAAGCCGTAATGCAGCGGCTAAAGCGGCACCTGAAGATATACCAGCAAAGATACCTTCCTTAGCCGAGAGCTCACGCATGGCGGCAAATGCCTCCTCGTCGCTGACTGCCTCCACAGCGTCAACTATATCGGCGTCATAGTTGCGGGGTACGAAACCGGCTCCTATGCCCTGTATCTTATGCGGGCCGGCAGGCTTACCTTCAAGCACTGCCGAGGAGGCTGGTTCTACGGCTACGGCCATTATCTCCGGTTTATGTGCTTTCAATGCCAGTGCGGTGCCTGAGAGTGTACCCCCGGTACCGACACCGGCTACAAGAATATCGACTTCGCCATCGGTATCGCGCCATATCTCTTCGCCTGTACTCAGACGGTGAATCTCAGGATTGGCCGGATTATCAAACTGACTCATAATGACACTACCGGGAGTCTCTTTCTGCAATTCCTCAGCTTTGGCGATAGCCCCCTTCATACCTTCGGAACCCGGTGTAAGCACCAGCTGTGCTCCTAAGGCACGGAGTAGCGTCTTGCGTTCCTCACTCATTGTCTCAGGCATTGTCAGCACTACTTTATAACCTCTCACAGCTCCTATCCACGCCAGACCTATACCTGTGTTGCCGGAAGTAGGCTCAATGATTGTTGCCCCCGGTTTAAGGACGCCATCTTTTTCAGCAGCATTTATCATAGCCATAGCAATCCTGTCTTTCACACTTCCGCCGGGATTGAAAGCCTCGACTTTTACGAGCACACGTGCTTTTAGATTACGATCTTTTGCAATTTTATTGATTTCAATAAGTGGAGTATTACCGATAAGTGCGGTGATATCTTTATATATTTTTGCCATTTGTTTATAATTTCAATTTATTAAGCTTTTAAAAATTTATTACAACGTCTGTTATGCCGGATTCCTTTTTCCCGATACATCCGGATTACTTGTAGTTATGCGGTTGGAGGTAGTAAAAGGTGACTGAGATACTCTCGAATACGGCGGCACTGATTCAGTAAGCCAGACATTACCTCCGATAACGGTGTTGTGTCCGATAGTGACACGTCCGAGGATTGTGGAATTGGCGTATACTGTCACGTTATCCTCCAGAATCGGATGACGTGGTAGATTGACCGGTCGTCCAGCATCGTCTAATGTGAAGTTCTTTGCACCTAAAGTTACGCCCTGATAAATAGTGACATGATTACCAATTATACATGTTTCGCCGATTACGACTCCGGTACCGTGATCTATAGCAAAGTATTCCCCGATACGGGCACCGGGATTGATGTCGATTCCGGTCTGGGAATGAGCCAACTCAGTCAATATTCGCGGTAATACAGGTACTTTCAGCCTTACCATCTCATGGGCAAGACGGTAATGAACCATAGCCTGTACCACAGGATAACTTAATATTATTTCTCCGTAATCATCTGTAGCGGGGTCGTTGTCATATATAGCCTGTACATCTGTGTATAGCAGTCGTTTGATTTCCGGCAGACGGTCGATAATGTCAAGCGCCCGATTGACGGCTTTAGCCTGAATATTATTCGGAGAAAGCTCATTACCTCGGGCAGCGAAACATTTGGAAATTTCCTCTGTAAGCAGACGGAACAATCTGTCAACACTTACTGTAAGTCGTGCGTGTGTCATAGCACGGCAACCTCGCAGTTGATCAAAGAAATCAGGAAATATCACAATTTTTAGCTGGTCAACAATTTCACGCAAGGCATCAGGAGAAGGCAACGGCCCTTCCCACGAAGGCATAATACGCTCTTCCATTTCAGTGGAGCGTGTCAATTCGTGTGCAGCGTTCGATATAATACGTTCAATATCTGACATCTCAGCAGGAGATGAATAATCTGAATCGGGTGGAGTTATAAATTTGGAGTACATTGTAATCTTTTGTTATGTAAACACTAATCATGTACGCCGTGTTCAGTCAGATTACAATAAATTCCAAGACATTTTCTAACATACCGATGATATAATAACATGGTTTATATGGTTTTAAAACCATATAAACCATATAAACCATAATTGTGTAGATTTTCTATTATACAGACGTAAAAACTCTACAGTTTTAATCTATACCGAGAATTTTCTTTACTTTATCTACTGAAACCTTCACTACATCAGCTATAAAGTCCACACTCATTCCATGATGCCAAAGTTCTTTAACGACGTCTGCTCTATTTTTCTCTATGCCTTCTTCAATACTCATCTCTATACCTTTCTCTATACCCTGCATTTTGGCATACTCAAGCTGGCCACGCATATCCCGATAGGCCTTCAAATCGGCATTGTAGGCTCTGCGATCCTGTTCACTTAGCATAGCATAAGAAGCCATACTGTCAAGATCTTTAAATAAATCATTCTGATCCAAAAATGCTACTGTATCCATTTGTGATAGATTTATAATGTTATACATCCAGCGTTCAAACGCTGTATTACAATCCTCCGGACGCATCTAAAATCAATGAACGGGTCGATGTAACGTGTCATGGTGTATAAAAAATTACTCAGTTATGCAAAGTTAATGTAAATCTGAAGAAAATACAAGTCCGTCAGAACAGATTTGTTATTATCTCCAATATAAATAGTATAAATATACCATGCTCACTCACGCAGACGTGAGTCAATGATAATTGTCACAGGCCCGTCGTTTATCAGACTCACCTGCATATCAGCCCCAAAGACTCCGCGCTTCACATCTCTTCCAAGCAGAGCGGCAAGTCGTTCACAATACAGTTCGTATATAGGTATAGCCAAGTTATGTCCGGCGGCATGTATATAGCTTGGACGATTTCCCTTCTTTGTCGAAGCTGTCAGAGTGAACTGGCTTACAGCAAGAGCCTCACCTCCTATATCTATTACAGAAAGATTCATAACTCCTTTGTCGTCGGGGAATATACGCATAGCAGCAGTCTTGGCTGCAAGCCATTCCGCATCGGCGTCAGTATCACCCTCTGCCACACCGACAAGAATCATAAGTCCTCTGCCGATTGCACTGTGCAGACTTCCGCCTATTGACACCGAAGCCTCACTCACACGCTGAATTACTAATCGCATGAAATCAAATATTTAAATTACAACTGCAAATATATGAATTTATTCCCTAAGTAGCTCTTAAAAATGAATGAACATATAAAACGCAGATATTTTTGAGGCGATTCGGACGCGGAGCGAAGGAGAATACTTCAGTATTCGACTGAGTGACAAGTCCGAAGCGGCCAAAAATAACAAGTTTTATTGTTCAAGATTCAAAGACTTTAACTCAAAACATGTATCGTTTAATTTTTAAGAGCTACTTAAGTAGCTCTTAAATACTGAACCTGACTTGTCGGTATAATTATTTATTTCTACATTTGTGTAAGAAAAAAGGCTTATCTCAGAAAACAATAAACACTTCAATACTCACTTAATATCTATGGAAATCTTTAAACGTTTTGTGTCATATCTGGCAGCTATAGCGACCGTAGCGACCGTAAGTGCCGCCGAAAGATATGTGGGCGGTGACATATCACTACTACCGGAATATGAAGAAGCCGGTGCCAAATATAAGACACACGAGGGAAAACCCATAGCCGAATTACTGCCATGGTTACACGAACAAGGCATGAACGCCATGCGTGTGAGGCTGTTTGTAGACCCTGACAATTATCAAGGGTCCGGAGCCGACCCCAATGCCTGCCAGTCGCTTGAATACATTCTGCCACTATGCCGGCGTATCAAAGAAGATGGCTTCTCCCTTATGCTCGATTTTCACTATTCCGACACATGGGCTGATCCTGCCGCTCAATGGACCCCGGCTGCATGGGACGGCCTCGATGACACCGCACTGGCTCAGACTCTTTACGAATATACCCGCGATGTGCTTGTCACTCTTACCGATGCAGGCGCAAAGCCTGATTTCATTCAGCCCGGCAACGAAATAAGTTACGGTATGTTCTGGGGTCCTGCAGGTACACCCGATAAAGAACTTAAGAAAACTTTTATGGGTTCGGACGCTAACTGGCAACGCCTCGGCAACCTGCTTGACCATGCCATACAAGCCTGCCGAGAAGTATGTCCCGATGCCGGAATAGTACTGCATACCGAACGTGTAGCTACCCCCGACGTACAGCGCAACTTCTACGAACAGATGCGAAAGCTCGGAATTGACTATGATATAATCGGTCTAAGCTACTATCCGTATTTTCACGGCCCGCTTTCATCACTCACACGCGCTATTGAAGACCTTGAGCAGAATTTCGCCGATAAGCAGATTATGATAGTCGAAACCGGGTATTCCTACAAGTGGGAAGTACCGGGTACAAATCAGAAAGTCGATTATACTTACTCTGACGAGGGACAGAATCAGTTTGCCGACGACCTTGTCAGTATGCTTGAACAGCACGCTTCAGTCACGGGTCTGTTCTGGTGGTGGCTCGAATATAATGCCTACGGCACATCGCTCTCAGGTTGGTATAATGCTCCGCTCTTCGATAGCACTACCGGACGTGCCTGTTCGGCCCTCACCACAATATGCAGTTTTGCCGATTCTGGCAATGGTATCACCCAGATAGATACAGATCTCGGTGACTCCGCATGGTTCGATCTGATGGGACGTCCTGTGCCGGCTCCGACTCTGCCGGGGCTATACATCAGTCGTAAAGGAAAGATAATGATACCTTAAATCCGGGAATTATCTTCTACCAGCGGTATAAGTTCCGTAATGGAATCAATCACATAATCGGCATCGGCTTCGGTAAGTTGCCGACGACTATGATTGCCATAAGTGACGCCACACGATTTTACACCGGCTCCGTTACCCATCTCAATATCGAATGTAGTATCACCGACCATCATCGCCTCAGACGACTGACAATTCAGCTCTGACAGTATAGCCCGTACCATATCAGGTGCGGGTTTCTTATTTATCACATCTTCATCGGCCTTCAGCACACAAAATAAATGTGCTATCCCCAGCACATCAAGCATCTGTCTCAACGAATCCTTACCACGACTCGTAGCCACAGCAAGCCGGTAGCCTCCGGCAGCAAGAGACTCTAAAGTATCTTTCACACCGGGATAGAGTTTTATGGTGTGTGGCGCCATATCCTTATATATCTTACGGTAGAGCGCAACAGCATCATCAAGCATATTCTCGTCTTCAATACCGGCAGCGCGGCGGATACCCTCTCTCAAAGGTAAACCTATCATAGACTTCATCACTGCGGTATCAGCATCATGTATGCCTAAGACGCGCATTGTCTCTGCCATTGTGCTTATGATACTCTCTTGGGTGTCAGCGAGTGTACCGTCAAAATCAAATATTACTGTATCCATAGTGCAAATTTAGTGAAATAACGTCATTATCCCAAGAATCATTTAAGAGCTACTTATATTACTATACGCAATTCTCTATTCAGTGATGATGTATTTTGGGAAACATCTTACGCACATGCAGTATGGCTTTGTCTACTGATTTGTCAGCGATAACGATGGTGGTGGCCACAATGATGAGCAGACCGCCCAATATATCACGTGCGGTAATGGACTGACCGAGAAGGGTAATACTGAGAATGACAGCCGAAACGGGTTCAAGAGCGCCGAAAATCGCGGTTGGGGTGGAACCTATCAGCTGTATTGCGCGTGTGGTGCAGCCTAAGGAGAGGACGGTAGGTATGAGTGCGAGAGCCAACAGATTGAGCCAGCCGGTCGGTATGGCGGGCAGTATGACGTCATACCCTAACGGTATCATTACTATATATACCATACAGCCCCACGCCAATACGTAGAAAAGAAGTTTGGTAGTGGGAATAGCTTTGATAATCTTCGATACATTGACAAAAATGATGTAGAGAGCGTATGTCAGCGCCGATACCATTACCAAAAGACAGCCGTAAGGACTTAGTGTCTGTCCTCCCTGCGGCTTCATAAGCAGTATCAGACCGCCACTCATAATCAGAAGACACAACGCTACAGTCAGCTTGAATTTCTCATGAAAAAAGAATATCATCATGACAGCCACCATTATGGGATAGACAAACAACAGCGTTGAGGCTATGCCGGAGTTCATATAGTTATAGCTTTCAAACAGTGTCAGTGATGACAGTGACATTAGAATACCTAAAATAGCCGTCGGGCCGATTTCCTCTTTTGAAAGACGGAATGTTATTCCACGCGCATACATGATAAGAGCAAGAAACGGCAGCCCCATAGCATATCTGAAGAGCAGAACAGTACTGGGGTTCATACCCTGCTCATAAAGGGGTATGGCGAAAGCGGGATTCGTGCCGTAGGCCGCTGCAGCAATGGCAGCTAAAACATATCCTTTCAGACGGTCGGTATTCATGGTGTGATTAAGCTAATCAGAAGTATTCGGATTTTAAACTGCAAATTTACAAACTTTATCGCACAGACGGCCGGAGAGAGCAATTATAAAAGGAGCTTTAAAAATTCCCCATAGGTTTAAATAGTAGAAAACGGTATGCCCCACCCGCTTTATATTCTCCCTCCTGAAGTCGTAACGGAACATATCTGTTATAAATTCGGACATAGTGGCCGAAATCGGACAGTTATCTAAACTTATATTTCTATGAGAAACAGTAGTTTAATATTTTGGTATAGTAAATGTTGATTTTAACCGGTGATTTCCTTAATTTTGTAAGATGAATATATAAAACGCAGTTATTTTTGAGGCGATTCGGGCGCGGAGTGAAGGAGAATACTTCAGTATTCGACTGAGTGACAAGTCCGAAGCGGCCATAAATAACAGGTTTTATGGTTCAAGATTCAAAAACTGTAACTCAAAACAGATAGCGTTAATTTTTAAGAGTTAGTTATGTCTGGAAACAGATATAACTTAATTTTTAAGAGCTACTTATAGGATAACCTCCCAACTTCTACCAACACCATAATATTTAATCTATACTTATGATTCGACTAAGTATTCTGTCTCTGGCTCTGACAGCCGCTACCGTTTCAGTTTACGGCCGGACTATAAACGGTACAGTACTGGCCGACACCGACTCTACGGCTGTAGCCGGAGCTACGTGCCGTCTCATGTCTGAAAATAAAGTACTCTCAACAGCTCTTACTGATGCAGCAGGTTCTTTTGTCATTAATACTGATGTCAGAACGGCACTCACTCTTGAAGTCAGTCAGACCGGCTACAACACAACAGAAATCATCATTGAGGCAGGTTCAAAAAATATCAGTCTCGGTAATGTATTTCTAAATGAAGGCACAACTCTTGACGAAGTGACTGTGACCGCCGACAGGCTGACTTATGCCAAAGGCCGTATCATCATATACCCGTCAGCCGAAGAGGTTAAAGCCTCTTCCACTTCCATAAGTCTGTTTCAGAAGTTACCGTTAGCTGGTCTCGACGCCAATCCGGTCAACCGCACGCTGAGTGTAGACGGAGGTACGCCTATGATTCTCATAAACGGGGTTCCATCAACTATCGAAGACTTGAATGCCCTGCAACCTAAAGATATTGCTAAGATAGAATACTCACGTGTCACACCGGCCAGATATGCAGATAAAGGAAATACCGGTTTTATCAACATTACCCTCAAACAACGTAGTGACGGAGGACAAATATACACATGGGGACGCAGTGCTGTCAACACCACCTTTGTCGATGCCAATATACGCGGCTCCTATCATCAGGGGCCTTCACAGTTCACCCTTTCCTACAATCCATCATGGCGCAATTATCAGGACGTTTACGACAATGTTACAGAGAGCTATATAGGAGATAATTTCCGGGTTAATCTCGAAGAACATGACCGTAATCCGTTCAACTACATCTATCATAATATCAATCTCAAATACGATTACAGCCCGAATATAAACACTCTCTTCTCGGCCACATTCAGAGCCACACCATCATCGGACAAGAGACGTTCGATAGCCCATACTTTCGATTCGCAGACAGGTGAGTATGATAATGATAATCTGAGTTCGGGAAAAAATTTCTCACCTTCACTCGACCTGTTTTTCCGCCGTGATTTCAATGCCCGCAACACTCTTGAGCTGCAGGTAGTGGGCACACTCAGCTCAAATGACTACCGTCGCACCAACCAATACATCTATCCTGACGGAAATACTCAAAACTTCATTATGGACGTTGACAGCCGTCGTCGTTCGCTCATAAGCGAAATCAGTTATATACATCAGTTCAGCGACAATACATCTCTTTCCGGCGGTTATCAGAACACCATTTCACGTAGTACAAATACCTACCTCACTACTGACTACAAACCTGTACTGACAGAGAATAACAATTACGTCTACATACGTCTCGGACAACAGATAGGGAAAGTATACTTTTCGGCCGCTACAGGTGCAAAACTGTTCTGGATAAATAATGACATGAATAAACGTCATTTCATACGTAATCTGTCGAATATTTATCTGTCATGGAACATATCCTCACAATGGAACATGAGTGCCGCTTTCCAATATTCACCCGGCATACCTTCGCTGTCATCTCTTACCGACTATCCGCAGCAGCAATCTCCTTATCTGATTTCTAATGGCAATCCTGACCTGAAGGTATCGGATTCTTTCACCTATCAGCTTATGCCTTCGTTCCAATATAAAAAATTCAATGCTTCGTTACTGATGAGCTATAATAACATCAATAACTTTGTCATGACCGATGTCACATACCTCGGTGACCGTATGTTCCTTTCGCAGAGCATAAACGCACACAGGTCATGGTCTACAGGGGGAAATCTGAACATGAGACTAAGCGGCATAGCAGGTTTCGGAATAAATGCCAATTTCGGTCTCTACCACTTCGAGACAACAGACGTGCTGTGGACTCATACGCTTACAACTTTCAATGCCAGCTTCTCACTCTGGTGGAATAAAGGTCCCTTCACCATCTCATACTGGCGTAAAGTGCCGGGTAAATATTTGAGTGGCACTTATGTAGGCAAAGATGAAAACGGTGATGCTCTCAGCTTCGAGTATCAACCAAATAAGCACTGGACCGTCGGCCTTAACTGGATGTACATGTTCGATTCCAAAGGCACACGCTATCCGGCCTGGAATTATTCTATTGTCAATCCCTCCTACCGTGAGCGTTACATCAAAGATAACTCCAACATGATTGTAATCTCATTAAGCTATACCACCGATTTCGGCTCAATATTCCGCTCGGCACGCCGCTCACTCAATAATTCGGACAATTCATCTTCACTTCTGAAGATGTGATACACTGACTTAGGCCAACAGCACATTCAATCACTCGCAGACTCTCACGGTAAAACCGGAGAAATCATCTGCAATAGAATCCTCATATCGGCCAGGTAGTTTGAAGAGCAGTATAACTTTATAGATGATAATAAACTATAAAATTACTGAGATTCAACTACTTGACCAAATTACATTACATTTCAAATATTTATCGTTAAATATCATATTATTAATAAATTAAGTATCTATCTCTCCCGAATCTGTAACACAATTTCAAGAAATTAGTAAAATATTAATTCAAACTGATTATTTTTTGCAAAAGAGGTAAAAAATTAAGTCGCCTTATAATATTTTTTTTGAATTATCAAATAATATACCTTATTTTGATATACTGAGATAAGCAATAATTTTGGAACAAATTAAATCATTTTAAAGTTTCTTAAAGAAAGAGAAGACATTTCGATATGGGAAACGGTGAAATAAGAAGAATTTCGACAGCTGACAAGATTCTACTTAAACGTCTGTTCCTGGATGAATGCCGTTTTCATCTTAAGGACGAAGTGATGGATGAGTTTCTTGAGCTGGGTACGGTTATAGAATTCCAGCGTGGAGAAATAGTTTGTAGCGCAGGTTTGGCTGACAGCAATATCTACGTGGTAATCAAAGGTATCATATCACGCTGGCGCTGGAACAACGATAAGGAGGTAGTTGATACTTTCTCAATGCCGGGTACAATATTTATGGAATACCATTCATATTACGCCTCACTTGCTGCCCATGCCTTCTTCGAAGCATGCTGCCCTTCAAGATTACTCAAAATTTCTGCACGTGACTTTGACAGGTTTATAGAACGTTCGCATAGTTTCGCACGTTGGGCACTGAGTATGGCATACGCACAGTTATACAGCTACGAAATCCGGGAACTGAATTTCAATGGTGATGTTTCCGAACGCTATGCGGCTCTGATGAAGGATCGTCCCGAAATAATACGCGAAGTGCCGATGAAAACAGTAGCTGCCTATCTCGGTGTCTCTCCACAATATCTGAGTACATTACGTAAGGAATGGCACAACTCCGGCTCTCAGAAACGTAACTAACGATATATATAACTTATAACTGACTTAAACAGACTAAGTATGAGGAACTTTACTCTTGTAACAGCTTTAGCCCTCGGTGGCCTGGCTATGAATGCACAAGTAGTTTCACCCGCTTCGGCAGCCCTTGACTTCACGGGAGGTATGATGAAGCACATCGAGAGAGTGAACGATAGAGACAGTGAAGCTAAAGGTCCCCGTAAAGTACCTGCCGCACGTGCCGCCATGCCGATGCGTGAGATAGCCGGTCCCGGTACCGATGATCAGGTTATCGACCAGACTCCGGAAGGTGAGATGAAAATTTTCCAGAAATCCGGTTTCTATTATGCCTATAACTGGCTTTATGGCATGCTCTCCGGCTCACTGGACGGCAATGTATCACGTGTCGTTACTTCTCCCGACGGTAGTAAGATGTATATTCAGAATCCGGTTACTTATTTCTACGATAGCGAAGAGAATTGGATTGTCGGTGAAGTCAACGGTGATGAAGTCACTTTTACCTTCCCGCAGCTTATCAGTCATACAGTATATGATTATGAAGACGGTGAGATAGAAGAATATTTTGACTATGCCCTCAAACTGGAGTTCATTGAAGACGACGAGGAAGAAGGTGGTTGGTATTATCCCACCGAAGATCAGAATTACACATTCCGTATTCTTCCTGACGGCTCACTGGAGCCGACCGAGCCAAATATGATGATCGGCCAATGCAGCTGGTTTGATAATGAAGATGGCGGCTATTGGTCATGGCAGGCAACCGGAGATATCATAACTTCAATGAAAGAAGTTAATGATGTACCTATAGAAGTTCCAGCCGCTGTTGAGATGGAAACATGGAGTCTTGTTTCAGGTATATCGACACGTGATGTAAAAATTGGAGTGGACGGCGACAAGATGTACTTTGCCGGTTCGTTCTCCAGACTGCCTGAGGCTGCCGTTGTAGGTACTATCGAGGGTGATAAAGTCACATTTGAGAATTCCCAATATCTCGGCATATCATGGTATTACTCATCTTTGGTATATTTCCTCACAGGCCACATGGAAGAACAGCAGGATGAGGACGGTTCATCATACTCTCAGTTCGTAATCGACGACAGCATGACATTTGATTACGATGCCGAGAAGAAGATTCTTTCATGCCCTGATGGTGCCTTCCTGCTCTCCTCTCTCCCGGACAGAGTTTACTACTACAGCTATGTCGATGCTCCCTACATTTGTGTTCCGGATCCTGATGCAAAAGTAACCAGGCTTCTGAATCCTGTAATATCATGGTTCTATGACTATGATGAAGAATGGGACTACTATCCTGAGATAATTTTCAACTTCCCCGTTGTAGATGCCGACAAACAGCCACTCGATAAGTCCAAACTTTACTATCAGGTAATAGTCGATGGTGAGCCATACGAATTCTACGATGATGAGTATGAACTGCCCGAAGGCGACACAATGATTACTGATGTTCCTTTTGGTTTCAACTCTTATGATTTCTATGCATCTGGAATAGAGCATGACGTTGTCATATATACAATAGGATTCGACACACTCGGTATCCGTACTCTTTATAAAGGTAATGACGAGACTCTGTATTCAGATATAGTATGGGTTGATGAATATAGCAAGGTTAATGAAACACTGTCTGCCAAAGATACTACAGCAGTACGCTATTATGACCTGCTGGGTAATGCTGTCAGCCGTCCCGTCAAGGGCATATTTATCCGTCAGACCACATACACCGACGGTTCAGTAAAAGCCGAAAAGGTGGTAAAAAAATAATGTCCACACGGACTGTTATTCACTTGTAACAGTCAATCGCCTTACCCTGCGTGCAGGGTAAGGCGATTTTTCATACATAGACTATGTGATTTCCGTACCTTGTTTAAGAGCCTCCACATAACTGTCAATGCGATACAGCTCTTTAGGAATATCTATTGACTGCGGACAGTGTGGCGAACATTGATTGCAACCTATACAGTGGCTTGCCTGGCGGAGTTTGGGCACCGACCTGTCGTAACCTACCAGAAAAGCGCGACGTGCTTTAGCATAATTTTCTGACTGTCGGCTCTCAGTCACGTTCCCTTGATTGACACATTTGTTATAATGCAGCAGTATAGCCGGAATATCAATACCATACGGACAAGGCATACAGTATTTACAGTCATTGCAGGCAACCGTAGGATACTGCACCATCAGGTCGGCCGTATCGTAAAGAAACTGTGTCTCTTCCTCTGTAAGCGGTACGAGAGGACAATATGTGCGCAGATTATCCTCCAAGTGTTCCATGTAAGTCATACCGCTCAACACAGTCAGAACGTCAGGATGAGAACCTGCGTATCTGAATGCCCACGAAGCGACACTGTTCTCAGGCGCTCTCTGTTTCAGGCGTGTAGCGATATGGTCAGGCACATTCGACAGTCGACCGCCAAGCAACGGTTCCATAATAACAGCGGGAATACCACGCTTTTCAAGTTCACCGTACAGATACTCACCGTCGGTATTACGCGGATTCAATGCTTTAGCATGTTTCCAGTCAAGATAATTCAGCTGTATCTGAACGAAGTCCCACTTATATCTATCATGGTTGGTAAGCGCCCAGTCAAATACCGCTATATCGCCGTGATACGAGAAACCGAGATTTCTGATACGTCCGGCCTCACGCTCGGTCAAGAGAAAATCAAGTATACCGTTGTCAATATAGCGCGCTCTGAACTCCTCCATACCGTTGCCCACTCCTATGGCATGAAGCAACATATAGTCTATATAGTTGGTCTGAAGTTCTTTGAGCGAATTACGATATATACCGATTGAAGCCTCACGGTTCCATGTCTGAGGGGCAAAATTAGACATCTTCGTCGCAATGAAATATGAATCACGCGGATGACGTGACAACGCTATTCCCGTAGCATGTTCCGATCTGCCTTTACAGTAGGCAGGAGATGTATCAAAATAATTCACACCGTGAGCGATAGCAGTATCTACCAAACGGTTGACAGTCTCCTGATCAATAACGTCCTCCCCCTCTTTCTCTCCTGACGGTATCGTGGGCCACCGCATACAGCCGTAACCGAGTATCGACACCTTATCACCCGTCTTGGGATTGGTACGGTAAGTCATCTTATCCGTAGGTATCTCGGCAAGAGCAGTCTGTTCCGATGAAATCTTTTTAGAAGAAGAGTCGCAGCCTGCCAAAGCAAGTCCGGTCACACCTGCCCCAATTCCGAGCCGTTTCAGAAAACCGCGTCGGCTCATATTCTGTTCTTTCATATTCTAAATATATTGCGTAATCATATTCTGACAACCTATGAATCCGTCAGAAGTCTACTGTGCAAAGTTAATGATAATTATTGAGATATAACTTTCACAAATTACCTCTGTTATTTCATTCTATGCAAGTTAGATTTCACAATAGTTATAAGAACTATAGCTACTACTGCCAATCCAGAGAAACTGCACACTCTTAGAAACTCTCTTGCCTCAGTCAAACGTACACACACAAATCTATATATTATAAGTGTGATAGTTATTACCACATTAGGACTCGTAATTACTCTCTGTAAATTCTGGCATATTGCTGGAGCGGCAGAGTTTTTGGAGGTAGTTCCAAATTAGGTCAAATTAGGTAATGAGTTTAGAGAACTATACTTATCTCAATTCAAGCAGACTGAAACCTACATCACCATTATCATAGCCTCAAAAAAAGAAAATTGGCCTATAACGGATTGCTAACGTTTTTGGGTACAGCCTTCTTTGTCATGTTTTCTAAATGTGCTTGATATAATCATTAATTCTTACGAAGTACTAAATCTCCTAACCTACTCTAAAAATAATTTTTTAACGAATGTAGCTATTGGCTCCCTCTCTGACATATATCACACCCCCATTTATATAAGGTTTGTCTTTACCACTTGGTACCTCAACGACCCAAACTTTCTTACCCTCAACATCTACAGGATAAATTTCACACTTCAATGCAGGGGAAATCTCACTTATTGTATCCTGAATGGCAGAACCTTTATTGTTGTCTATCTCGGTACCAATAATCTGATTGTTATTGTCAACCCCAATGAGGACATAACCGCCAGCCACATTTGCAAAGCTGGCAACCTCATCGGAGATTTCCTTTACCTTAGAAGGTACATTACGTTTGAAATCTACATTGTAGCCTTCACCTCCTTTTACAAGTTCTAATATTTGTGATGCCGTTAACATAACAGCAAAATTATGAAATTATTTTGAATTAACCTTTCTTAATGAGAAGATTAAAACTCTACCTATAAAAATGTGGTCATTTGACCTCTTTTTGGAATAGTAAGGTATAAAATAATATGGTGTAAAATTCAATTAAGAAATAAGCAAATTGTCTCAAATCTTTCAAAGTACTCACTGATAGGTACGTCTCCTAACATCTTTGAAAGACAGTCTTCTTATACGCTGCAGTTTGTCTATACCACTTTATAATTATAAAAAGTTCATATAATATTCTTTAGTTATTTATGACTATAAGTGAGTCAAGCACTGTTACAAATATTATAAGCAACAGCCGCAAACAGTTAAATTAGGCAGAAGTAAAAATATAGCAGGAATTTCATTCAGAAGGGTTTAGTTTTCGAGAAGTCATGTGTCTTATAGTTATATGATGAACCAACAGCATATAATTATCTGATATGACTATGACAATGAAATTTATATCTGCTATTATCATAGCGATTGTGGCGTCTGTCTCAGCCGGTGCAAAAAAATACGTATACACGTTCAGGGACACCCCTGTCTCAGAGGCTATAATACGTATAGGAAGAGATAACCCCGAGCTAAATGTAGCGTTCATCTATAAGGAACTTGACCACTACAGGACTTCGGGCCGCGTCAGCACTGATGATGCCTACGAAGCACTGCGGCAGCTTGTAGGACTAAATCCGGTTTCTGTCATAGAGAAAGACGGGAAATATTATATTGAAGCCCTGCAACATGGCAGATTTCGTTACACCGGTCGTACTGTGGGTTCAGACAATAGTCCTGTCGGAGGTGCAACAGTAATGCTACTTGCCGACAAGGATTCGACAGTAATAACATACGGTGTTACCGACAATGATGGACATTTCGTGATTCCCTGCGACCGAAAAGATGTCATTGCCAAACTCTATTGTATGGGTTATCAGACTGCCTATCGGCACTGCCAAACATTCGATCTCGGCACCGTCATTATGAAAGAAATACCTGTGCAACTGAAAACTTTAAAAGTGGAAGGTCTGAACAATCTGGCATACGCTGACAGAACAGTCTATCTACCCTCCAGCCGCCAGCGCAATGCGGCACAAAGTGCCATAGACCTTTTACGCCAGATGGCTATCCCTCAGATTCAGATCAATCTTGTGGATAACTCTGTGACTACACTTACAGGCAGTAAGGCAGCTCTGTTTATCAATAGTCTGCCTGCATCGGCCGAAGAACTCGAAGGACTGCGCACAGCCGATGTAAAACGTGTGGAGTATCTTGATTTTCCGACAGACACAAGATTTAACGGTAACGAACATGTAGTGAATTTCATAGTACAACGATATGAATATGGAGGTTATACAAAAACCACAGTCAGTGAGAATTTCCTTACCGGTCTATCAGGCCGAGCTTCTCTGTATTCCAAATTTGCCTATAAACGTATGATTTACGACTTATATGCAGGAGCATCATATCTGAACCTACATCATACAGGCACATCGACTATAGGCCGGTACAGTCTGACCGGCGCTGACGATGTACCTTATACTATAACCCGAAGTGAAACTCTCAATAATTCACATTTCAGAAATAACCAGTATCCGGTAACTTTCCGTGCCATTTATGATTCTGACAATGTTCAGATAGGCAATACGCTTGGCTTTGTATTTGACGATATCCCGACAGCCTACACTTCCGGTAGTCTCTCGTATTCTCCCGAAACTACCGATAATCATACCTTTACACGCAGTGAGCCTTATATGGGACGACATATCAACTGGTCAGGAAATTATTATTTTATTTTTCCGCATAGCTGGCATCTGAATATATCGTCAGGTGTGGGTGGCAGCCACACTGACTATACGTATTCCTATGGGTCATCAATGAACGGTACCATAACAATAAACAATATTTCAGAAGAGAATCATTACCGCCTGCACGGGTCTGCGTCATTATCCAAAGTGTTATACAACAAGCACTATATTTTTACCCGCCTTTACGGAGGTACGACACATAACGCAGTCTCATATCTCGGCACATCACCTTACGACAACAGTTTTGCCGACACTTATGCAGGAATAGCTTTAGGTTATAGCTTCTCCAACAGAAAATGGAACATCAGTACAAATGCCTCACTACAATGGGAGAGAAACAGCATCAACACCTCAGCTGTCAATGAAATCTATCCTCTTATCAATCTCTCTGTGGCCTACTCTCCCACCCGACGTCATTCCATACAGGCATATTTTCATTTCGGGGCCAACTACCCGGATGCAAGTCAGAAAACGCCCAATATATTGCAGACTAATGAAATGCTTTACCACACCGGCAACCCCGACTTACAACTGTCACGACAGATAACCTTCAATCTGCAGTACAACTGGATGCCGCGCAACAATTTTTCTGCTGTCGTATTTGCCCGGTACTTCGGTGAATACAATCTTTATGTTCCGGTTTTCTCATCATACCTCAACGGCTCGGCACTGCTGAAATCATACGGTACCGACGGCAACTATAACCGTACACAAACGGGTGTGTCTTTCAACTGGCGTCTGCTTAACAATCAACTGCAGTTAGCGGCACAACCTTCAGTAACGGCATACCGCATGACAGGATACTATGATATTTCCAAATGTCCTTTCAATCTGAACACATCTGTATCATACTATCTCGGCAATTTCTATTTTCAGCTATCCTATCAGACACCCCTGAAGACCATACAGGGCAATAGAGGTGTCTTCTATCAGGATAGGGACTTTTATCAGTTTACCACCGGGTGGAGTAAAGCAGGATGGAACATCAGAGCAGCGGTCTCCAACATGTTCCGCAGTGACTGGCTTGCAGCCACACAGATACTCACCTCACCACTCTATTCCGAAACACAATATCAGTACGGCAATACTTACCACAGGCGCCTGAATCTCTCAGTCACCTATACGTTCAGCTATGGCAAGAAGGTGCGGCAGGAGAACGAAGTCGGCGAACAGTCAGGCGGCACCTCGGCGATATTGAAATAGGTTCCAGAAGAAAAGTCTGGTTATTCGGCGTTGTTTTTAAGCCAGTCACTACGCACTTTGTCAGGCAGATGACGTACCGAGAAGTCAGAAAAAGTGACATTGAAGCCGTCACCATCGGGGCAGGCCGCCATCATACCGATTTTAACGGGACGGTTTGCCTCCATCCATGCGTTGCGCATAAGTGTGTATTCCTTGTCATCAAACGAATAGAATATCTCTATTGCATCAAGACGTCGTACTGCCTTAATCCATAGTTCCTTGACCGGTCTGTCAAGAGCAATCACACTCCAGTCGGAAGTATGATGAGTCACGACCGTACTCAGATTGTATTTGCCGTCAACAAACTCAATACCGGTCTTGATATAATTCTCATGGTCGATACGTATCATCATACCGGCCTGATCAAAGCGGACTTTATAATCACCTTTCACTTTCAGTTTAGCCTCGAACTCTCCGCCATACTCGGCATAATAAAACGGTGCGTCATCTACCGTGAATCCGTAATGTGATATACGCCAATAATCACTCTTTGGAGTGACAGACATTGTAAGTTTGCCGTCTGAGATTGACCAGTCAGCAGGTTCGTTAAACCAATTCATTTTTTCAAGTGTCTGCGCACCTGCATCTAACATGGCTGCCACACCGAGAAACACCGCGATAAGTCCTTTTTTCATATCTGTTGCGTAGAAATATAGTCTTTAACGTATGGAGAAAATCCGGCAACTTCTTTTTGTCTGATAACGGCCGGATTTATTAACTTTGCAAAGTTAGCGGATTACCGGCTGACCCGCAATGACTATAAATAACCAATTTTTCAGCATGAATTATCAGAAGAAAATAGACAATCTGTTACGTAAACAGCCATTTTCCGACAACGGTCAAAGTATGGATCCGGTGTACGGATATGCTGAAAGTATTGCGGTGCTGGAAAACTGTATTGCAGTGGTCAGCGACCTCAAATCAGGCACAAGCAGGATATTCAGCGGTGCTTTTGCCGAAGTGCTGGGACTGACAGGTTACAGCAGCGAAAATTCTATCTGGGAAAAAGAAATCATAGCCATGATGACAGATACTGAATGTGACGTCAAGTATATGGCAGAATTGCGTTTCTACAATTTCCTGCGTCAGCTTCCCCGTAACAAGCGGAGTGAATATTATCTCGCTACTGTTCTACGCTTCCGCGACAGACAGAGCCGGGCGTTAGATGTGCTACACAGATTATATTACAGATATGATGATGCGTCAGATGCCGTACGCTACGGATTATGTCTGTACAGCCCGGCTGTGTTTAACCTGCCTGCAAGAAGTGTGGTGATAAATTCTGTCACCGGTAAATGGGAGGAACTGTCAGAAGTCACCGACAACCGTATTCTCAGCAAACGCGAAAAACAGGTACTGGCTCTTATCGAGCGTGGCCATACAAGCCGAGCTATCGCCGAGGAACTCTGCATAAGCAAAAACACTGTGAGCCGACACCGTCAGGAAATACTCGCCAAACTGCAGACTCACAATTCTACCGAAGCCTGCCGACGGGCAAAACAGCTAAACCTGATATAACTACAGTTTAGGTAAAGACACTATTTCAGAATACCAGAAGATGAACCGTTCTGTCTTAAGATATCATTATCCTGATTGACTTTTCTACCAAAGCCAAAGGTATATGTGGCCGACAGCTGCACAAAGGCATGACATGAGGCATTGCTGTTCCATGTCTCGTAAGAATAATACTCACTCTGCATAGTATCGTATGAGGCACGCCAGTTTCGGCGCTGAAGATTCTGCGCTGTCAGACGGATATTCCATGCCTGATTGCTCCAGCCGGCCTGCACAATGAAATTACCTTTGGTTTTAGTCCAAACGCCAGACATAGAATTATAGTTATCAGTAGCTTCCGGCGATTCATATACGACAGCAAAGTTAAATTGTCCGGCATAATACAGAGCTTGTAAATAATAGCTGATACAGCTCCGGTTGATGTTATAAGGCTGACCGTTATGAACATAAAGCTGCGCCAGCTGTCCATATAGCTGTAACCTGCCTTCAAATTGTGTAACCGAGGCATTGACACCATAGTTGTAATGAGCGAAATGACCTATCGGCTGCTGCACTGTTCTGATGATACCGTCAGCCACCGGCGTGTACACAAACGCCTCACGATTGCCGACAAGCCATGTGTTAGCAAACAGAGTCATGCTGAATTTACCGGAAGGTATAAACGTATAATTCAGTCCTATATCATAGCTGCGATGTGATTTGAGCAAAGGATTGCCGGTATGCCACAGAAAAGGTGATACCTGAATGATATTCTCACTCTTATAATTGGCTGACGGCGGCCATACAGAATAGTGGAACACTCCGCCGAAAGAATTTTTACGGTTTGGCACATATCTCAGAGACACATCAAAATAAGGATAATCCGAAACTGCTCTGTTATCATTAAGTCGCGTTGCAAGACAGTTCCAACCAAAACCGAAATATCCCGAAAATCCGGAGTCTGTAAAGCCGTAAGAGACACCGAGCTGACCGAATTTTGTTACTGAACCGTCTGTAGCATCAACCGAACCACTATAATCCGTATGATTATATTCATACAACCCACTGACAAAAGTACGGAATGAATGTCGGGTACCGAAACTGTGACTGTAATCCAACTGCACACTACCTCTGTGTGTATTGTCGATAGCTCCGTTTACAACCGGTCTGAAACCTGATTCGGCATATTCCGATTGCTGATCTGTATGTGAAAAAAGATAATTGACCGAACCTGTCAGGGAATTTCCGGCAGGTAAAGTAAAATAATAGTAACCGTTATAATTAACATATTTCGCTTTAGTGTCAGATAAGGAAATATAATCACTCGACTCAGAAGATTTATTAGAGTAACTTACATAACCCCGGCTGTCATTGCGTGGCGTATTATCCAGACCGAGAGAAATCTGACTGTTGAACATTATACGGTCACTACTGTACAACGCACGGAAACTTGTATCAAAATTCCGTTTGCGGAACTTTGAGGCTGTGGTGGAGGAATAACGCTGAAAACTTATAACATTTCCATCGTATTGCGGAAGCCAGAATGTTTCAGTACGCTCAGTACCGAAATGATCGTTACTCATATAATAACCATACCCCATTATGTCATAAGTCATACGTCTGCTGACAAGGCGAGCATTGGCCTGCAGCAATCCGGAATTTGTGATAAAGGTCTCTGTGGCAAGTGCTTTCACATATCCGCCATATTCATATCGCACCATGCGGAAGTTAATAACGTGCTTATTGCCCTGAAATCTCGGGTCTGATGGATAGTCAATGTATTCCACACTTCTGACATCAGACATCTTCATCATTCTGAGTTCATCTGCAGTAGCCGGTACATAATCTATGTACATAACCACAGGTTCTCCCGCCGCAGTCGAAACATCAGCCGCTCCCAAACGCACGTTAAGCTGAGGAATCACCATACGACTGAGAAGATCGGTAGCTGTCTGTGAGGCATTCTTCTGTCGCTGAGTAGGTCGGTAAACGCTTTTATCAGCATATAAAGCTGCCGCATCGGCTTCGACGCTGACGCCTTTAAGTCTGACAGGAAGTTCAGACATAACAATCTTCCCTACCGAGAAATTATTGCATCTTCTGAAAGTAGGTTTGTAACCCAGACAGGTCAGTTTAGCTATCACTTCCCGACGGTCACAGGGAATAGAAAAATATCCCCTATCATCTGTTATACCGTAAGTGAGCACAGTAGTATCTCCGGGAGCAAGAAGCATAACGGTAGCAGCCGCCACAGGACAGCTGTCAGTACCTATAACCTGACCTGTATAACGGAATTTACCATGCTGAAGAGCTTCGACATAATAATGTCCATCTCTTTTCACGACACTGACAGGATTAAGACCGACAAGCTGCTTCAGAGCATCGTAAGGATTGTCGGCACTGACATACGCAGAAGTATGGTAATGATCAAGCTCTTTATAGATAAACGAAATGCTGACCTCCGGGTGATCTGAGTTCAACCAGATAATAGCCCGGGGCAATGGTGTATTATCAAAACGGTATGAGTAGCTATCGGCATAAACGACCATAAAACCCATTACTACAGTAAGGACTGTAAAAACAATTCTCATTCTATTGTCAGAATATTACCGTTACGCTTTATATTTATCTGCTCGAATGTATTGAGTTGCGTAATTACTTCGTCAAGGGTTAGATCGGTGTCAAGACGATAGTAAAGATGCAGTAAGGAAGCCTCCTTATTATTAAATATTACCTCAACTCCGTATGAATCGGCTACGGCTGCCATAATATTTTCAAGGCTTTCATTCTCAAACATTATAGGGACAGCGGCGGTCTGAGCTATCGTGTCGTTCTGAGGTTGCATCACGGTTTCTTTCACCTGTGTCGTCACCGAAGCGTGTTTCTCAGTTGCAACTGATTCGGTAGTCGGTGATGACGGTCGCTCTGTCACTTTCACTGTAATAGCTATGCCTACGGCCACTGCTACCAGAGAACTCAGAACAAGTGCCGTAACCGAAGCAGCACGACTACCGGCCCACATAAACCGGCGACGTCTGACAGCGATATGCTTACGTGAGAAAGCCTCCCACTCCGCCTCCACATCGGGTATTGAGGCAGCCTCAACAGCGGAATCAGTCTTACTGAGCAGGTTGTATATTTCCCTTGTTTCCGAGTCTGATAACAGTTCCTGAAGTCTGTCAGACGGATATTTCTCCGGCTGCTCGATGATATCAAGCACAAGATCGTATTTATCCATTTTGATTCAGTTTTTGACGTATGATTATAAGTGCATGACGGAGATGGCGATAGACTGCAGTCTCGCTTATTCCCATTTCGGCGGCAATACCTGAAAACTTCATACCGCTACTGAACCGCAGTTCAATTACTCTGCGGGCCTGCGGTGTCAGTTCGCTCTTAATCAGCTCATATATACGGGCTATTGTTTCATCGTCAGGCCAGTCTTCCGAATCATATTCCTCATTCTCGATAAAGTACCGGCAGGCTATACGCTGGTGTATCTCACAGTTGCGGATATGGTTCAGACATCGGTTGCGGACCGCCCTCAGAAGGTAGCTTGCCGTTATCTCCGTGTCAGATGTGGTGTCAAGCAACGAGACAAAGACGTCATGGACAATGTCGCGCGCAAGGTCATCGTCATGCAGAAGTGCTACGGCCCAGCGGTGCATCTGCACATAATGTGCTTTGAAAAGCTGTTCTATGTCGTTTCTCTCAGTCATACACTAAAAAGACACACAACCTTTCAAAAACTCAACTCTACGGATAAAAAATTTTTTCGATTATTTCACTTTCTCAATGTGCAGCATAATGAATTTCTGATTTTTTCCGGCTGAAATGACAAGCAAGGTTCTCACAGATTCTACCGACACGACTGTAACCTACAGCTGCACATATCCTTTCAGTAAGATGTCCATACTTACGATAGAAAATATTGAAAAGCAGATACCCTATCTTCTGGTGACGTGGCATACGGCGTAAGATATTCTTCCAGCTGTAGATATCTTTATATAATTTCAGATAGCCTCTTCTCAATTCCTGCGGAGTCATAGACAAAGGCTTGTACACGACTTCGGAAGTTGTATAATCTCTTAGATTGAAATTCACCACTCTTCCCTTCTCAGTCATATCTTTATACTGTTTCGTACCCGGATACGGAGTAAGGATATGAGACGTCACGGTCTCAATTCTGTTTCTCACAATCCAGTCAAGTGTGTGTCTGAAAGTGTCAGGGGTATCACCGTCAAGGCCGAATACAAAACTGGCATTAATCATAATACCGCGCTTATGAATTTCTTCAACAAGGCGTTCGTAGCGTTTTACAGAATTCTGGCTTTTGCTGACCCCTTTCAGAGCCTCCTCACTCAAACTCTCAAAGCCGATAAACAGTCCCTTGCAGCCGGCTTCTTTCATCTCATCTAAAAGACCGGGAATGTCAGCCACATTTGCCGATACGGCTGCCTGCCATTTCAGTTTCATAGGTCTGATGGCTTTCAGGAAATCGCGTGTCCATGCCGGATTACCAATAAAATTATCATCTATAAACATCACATGACGCTTTCCAAGCCGCTTTATATCCTCTATAACATCTTCCACAGGACGATTGACATAAGAATTACGTATATTAGCACAGCTATTGTAACAGAATTCACATCTGAACGGACAGCCGCGACTGGCCGAAATCACATTTACAAACAGATACTTCCCTGAGTCAATCATGTCATAGGCAGGTCCGGCCATCTCCTGCGGAAGAATACGGGTACAGGAGTAACGTGATTTCAGTTCTCCGCGTTTCAGGTCAGCTATTATAGCAGGCCAGGTCTTTTCAGCAAATCCGATGCACAATACATCAAATTTACCCTCGGCACTCTCCGGGTCGGAAGTAATCTGAATCCCCCCGGCTACCACAGGTATACCTCTGCGACGTAAAATTTCGGCTATCTCGGCAGCTCTCGGCAGTGTGTCGACAGTCACGGTTATACCGGCAATATCCGCCTCCAGACTGTTGAAGTCGCACTTCTCGACATTTTCATTGAAAAACTCAATCTCATTTCCCTCCCGGATAATATTCGCCACAGTAAGAAGACCGAGTGAGGGCGCCATACGGGTTTTGAGAGTCGTATCCATAGGACGCATTCTCATCTCAGGCTGTATCAATGCTACTTTCATCTTTATTTCTGCTGACAGTTAAAATTACACTTCCGTAAGTAGCTCTTAAAAATTAATGAACATATAAAACGCAGTTATTTTTGAGATGATTCGGACACGGAGCGAAGGAGAATACTTCAGTATTCGACTGAGTGACAAGTTTGAAGCGGCCAAAAATAACAAGTTTTATGGTTCAGGATTCAAAACTTTACCTCAAAATATGTATCGTTTAATTTTTAAGAGCTACTTACCTAAAATCACATTAAAACAGGATAGACAAAGTCTGAAAACTCATATTTATGTTTATGAGGAGGCTTTATTAAGTTGGGGAATCGGATTAATAAAAAAGCACTTTAAAAATCCGTGAGGAGTAGTATCAATAGCACCGAAACGGGGATATATTGTTGCGCAGCCAAAATGCAGATGTGACGGAGTCTTTGCGGCATTTCCGGTATTACCCACTGTCCCGATACGGCCTCCTAAGGCAAACAGATGAGTTGTCACCTCATTTAGATGGGCATAACAATGCAGACGCCAGCCTGGTGCCAGAGTCACTACACAATTACCTTCCTTACTACCCGGGATATTACCGGCAAACAGAACAAGTTCGACAGGGTATGCGGTCTGTACCGGAGTTCCTTTCTTACCGAAAATATCCACCCCTTTGTGCGTGACTGACGAACCCCACGGATAATACCAGAACGACTGCGGGTGATAATCCGATACATTAGCACCCACAACCGGATTACGGAAAGGAAGCAGTAACATCAGAAATCCTGCCACAATTACTACGACCGTAACGTACAGTGTCACGCGTAATTTTTTCTTCTTTATAAACTTCTTCATAGTCATAGTATTTAAAATATACCTTTAACAATGCAAAGGTAAACTGACTATGATTAACCGCCAATAAATCAGAAACGCTATGTATAAAGTCACAAGATTAATGTATGAAGCCGTTAGTCTACCCCTCCTTCAAGCCCAATAGGGAAACTCTAATATTTCACTTTTATATGAAATATTTATCATACCTTTGCATTAGAGTAATAAAACCATAAAGCTATCTTAGGTTTGGGAGCAGTAAGCTGTAGGGCAAGCTCTGCATCAATCACAATCTTTTCGGCCTACCTGTGTTCTTTATGCGGATAGCAGTCGGTTTACTGCATTCGAAGCTCTCGCATATTCCTGCTATGCCGTAAACATATCTTTTCCCAATAGACGTCTCTTTATTATTAGAGACGGTATGGATTATTAGAGACGGTATGGCTTTCGGTGTCGGCTATCTGTCGTGAGAGGAACAATAGCTCTTCTCCTGTCATCTGCTACACCGGTTTTGATAATAATGTCTATATCTCCATATTGGTGTGTTGTTAAATTGTGGGAAAAAGTTCTCTAAAGGAAACGTAAGGCACTAAAGGAACAGATGTCGCTTAAAAAACAAGTATCAACAAAGGATCAGATGCCACTAAAGAAACGAGAATAAATTAAAGGCAACAAAAGGCGATAAAGGCACTCTTGAGTATGGTCCTGCTCTGTTTGTCCTCCTGAGAATCTGCAAAATACAATACACTTTCTAAAGATAAAGAAAATAACGAACACTTTTATTCAATAAATCTTGTGATTTTATTTTTGTCATGATATACTCAACAAACGAAGAGCATGATAGTTAGTAAGTTAATAATTTACAAGTGTCTGCCTTATAACTCTTTGCGAACTTTTTGGCGAAGTGAGAAAATTTCAATGTATCCGAAAAGGTGACGATAAGAAGTCTTTAACACTAAAAAGAGAACACAACTAAACGTTGCCTTTATAGGTCTCTTAAATGTTAAAAATCAACATTAGCTGAATTTTAATGTTGTATATCAGCAGTAAAGGTATTATTTTTGTAGATTGAATTAATAGCAAATAGCAGCCATGAGTTTAGGAGTAACAGTAAACAGAGTAAAGACCGGAGCTTTATTAGCCTATATCGCTAATAAGGTTCCGGAGATTAATATGCGTAAAATGCTAAAAATAGTCTATTTAATTGATGAGCGTTTTATGCAGTTACGTGGATTCCCTTTTACATGGTTGGATTATTACGTATGGGAGAAAGGACCTGTTGCTCCAGAAATTTATTCCCTGAAGAATCAGGATAATCATTTCTCTGATTTTGTCAAGGCCACCAAGTCGGAAGATGGAAAATTTATTATACACCCATTGATCCCAATTAACTGTGATCCTGCCGGACCTTTTGGCGAACTCAGCGAATATGATCTATCCATCATTGATGAAGAATTATCCAAATACGGGGATAAGAGTGCTGATTGGTTAACTGACCAGACCCATTTGCCGGATACTTTGTGGACTAAAACTAAGTCAGAATACAAAGTAGAGTTTAAAGATGGTAAGTCAGATTGCAGAATAGATCTCACAGAGCTTATCAAAAATGACGAGGATTTGCGAGAAGTCTATGAGGATGCTAAGTGGAACATTGGCTTTCAAGCGCAACTTAACAGTCAAATTTAACTGACGCTTTATGTTTGAACCTGGAGAAGTTGTGTACGCCTTTGTTAAGGACATCCATCCTCCTAAGAATAAGTATTTCGTCACGATTTATCAGGATGATGAACTGAGGATAGTGACATGCTTACTACTACGCAGAATAGGGTTGGTGTTCCTTTAAAGCAGCTTTCACATGGTTATGTAAAGAAAAACAACCTGTTGGTAAGCTATTTCTTTGACAAGAACATTGAAGTGGGAGTAGATCCTGAAGGGGTTCCATTCAAATTCCCGCGTAACTGTGTCATTCCTTTTGATTATGGCGTACAAATCGCTACCAAAAGCCAATTCTTAAACTCTATAGAAAAGGGAAAGGTTGTATGCAAGTTACATCCCAAAGAATATGAGGATTTGGTATATGCGATGTATAAGAGTCCTATGACGAATTCTAAATATAAGCCGTATTTAGACAAAGTCCTGCAACAAATTTGCCAATAGACCACTAATAATATAAAGGGTAGTTTCCTCTTTATGATTTGTATGTATTTTTGTATGGGATAAAAATTAAATCCGCCATAACTTTACGGGTTACAGCGGATTTAATTTGGTTGGTAGCGGAGAGAGAGGGATTCGAACCCCCGGAGGTGTTACCCTCAACGGTTTTCAAGACCGCCGCAATCGACCACTCTGCCATCTCTCCGTGGTTTGCGAGTGCAAAGTTAGAAGTTATTTTTGATATGTGCAAATAAGAAGAGGATTTTTTTACTATTATTTTTAATTTTCTTTGCAGAGGGTGGATTTAAGGGTGCGGGACAGGTAGGAACAGCATGGAAATTTTATCTCTTTTAGTGGCTAATAAGGACATTTCACACTGTCGGCATAACAACCTTGAACCTTTTTTACTAATTTTGCAGACAGAAAACAAAAAGCCAATCAACAGCAACATCATATATGGAAGCTACGCTTACGCGCACCGACTTCGACTTCAAGGGTCAGAAGTCAGTTTACCACGGCAAAGTCCGCGACGTCTATAACATTGATGACCGTTTCATGGTCATGGTCGCTACCGACCGTATTTCGGCCTTCGATGTGGTCCTACCCGAAGGAATACCCTACAAGGGACAGGTGCTCAATCAGATAGCCGAGTATTTCCTCGATGCCACCGCCGACATTGTTCCTAACTGGAAGATCGCTGTTCCCGACCCTATGGCGACTGTAGGTATAAAGTGCGAACCGCTCAAAATCGAGATGATTGTACGCGGATACCTCACTGGGTCGGCATGGCGCGAATATAAGGCCGGCGCACGTGAAATATGTGGTGTACCTCTGCCCGAAGGTATGCGCGAGAATCAGAAATTCGCCTCCCCTATCCTCACACCCACCACAAAGGCAGACGAAGGCCATGACGAGAATATCTCACGCGACGAAATCATAGCTCGCGGTATCGTTGATAAGGACGTTTACGAGCAGGTTGAAAAATATGCTCTCGCTCTCTTCGAGCGCGGCACACAGATGGCTGCCGAACGTGGTCTGATTCTTGTCGATACAAAGTATGAATTCGGTCTCCATGACGGCAAAGTGATACTTATCGACGAGATTCACACTCCCGACTCATCACGCTATTTCTATGCTGACGGCTATCAGGAACGTTTCGAACACGGTGAGGAACAGCGTCAGCTGTCAAAAGAGTTTGTACGCCAATGGCTCATAGCACACGGTTTTATGGGTAAACCAGGCCAGCAGGTACCTTATATGAGTCCTGATTATTGTCTTGAGGTATCGCAGCGTTACATTGAATTGTACGAGCATATCACGGGGCGTAAATTCGTTCCCGCTGACGAAACAGACCTCGCACAGCGCATATTTGACAACGTGTCGAAGTGTCTTGCACAACTCTGAAAGGCTACCTATATTTGGTTAAAATGACGTCACCCCCGCCTTGCATAAGGCGGGGGTGACGTCATTTTAACCAAATATCATTAAACCAATATATCGACTCTAACGTTATCAATTGCAAACACACATTCACTAGAGAGTTCCATCTATATTGTACTATGATTAAAACACACTCATTATGACAATCTCATCAAACCTTATGTCCCGTCGCTTTACAAGGACGTTTCTTATCATTGCAATCCTGTTGCCGATAATCTTAGCTCTCGCGCTTCCGGTCTTCGGCCAGAATGAACAACTTCAGCCCACCGCTCCGGACAAGCCCGCAACCACCCAGGTGGCAAAAGTATCAAATCCCGTCAGCAAGACTCAGAAAAATGAAGTCAGCGTGACCCAATCGTCCCAACCCACCGTCAAACCTGCCGTTAAGGCAACCGGTGAATGATGAAAATAAATAATATCCTTTTTTATAAAATATTACTTTCTAAACTAAACTGAGATAGATAAAAATATGAACGGATAATAGATTAATAGTTAATCTATTATCCGTTCATATTTTTATCTATCTCAGTTTACTCCCACTTAATAATGCGGAATTATTGATACTCAATATGATATGTTATTTTTACCATTATCCGGATACGTTTTTAGGATACAATCCTTAAAAACCGGCTGAGTTAACATTCTGAACATTAGCTTTATTTCTGAGATTTCAAATAAATTGATTTAATAATACAATACACTTATTTATTATGTATATAACTAGGCAAATAATGATGAATTTACATAAGGAGCTTTAATCGGTTGTTTGTTTTTTATCAAAATTCGGAAGTAAGGACACTTTCCGTTAACGGAAAGATCTTTACCATCATTCCCTTTTCTAAACTGGATAATTTCAAATTGCGACGGATTATATTTGTGTAAGAAAGTAATGGGGACTCCTATAGCACCTTCATAATCCATTGGAATATCTTGCGTTCTATTGACATTTATACCATTGTAATTGTCGAATTTTGGGTATAAATCCTCATTGCCACTATAGACCTTTGTCAATTTCAAAACATCATGTCTTATCTGAATATCCAAATTCGTGAGCCATAAACAATTATTGGGAGATATAATACGATCCCCATTACTTGAGATAAAAGTTTCCGTTCCATACATCTCATAATGATTAGGTACTTTAAAACCTGAGATACCTCTTCCGAAGTGTACACCTAACCAAGCCTGATTCGTTTGGATTAGATTAAAGACTTCTTGATATGTGATTGCGTTTATATTACCAATAATAAGAAATTCCTTGTTATATCTTATAATTTGGGAAATATGTTCTCTAAAGAGAGAAAATGGAGGATTAGTAACAATAATGTCTGCTTGCTTCAACAATGCTATACATTCTTGACTCCTAAAGTCACCATTCCCATTAAACAATTTGCATGGAATTTCAGTAATTTCGGTGTCAATATCATTCAAAGAACATTCAATATATCCTCCATGTTCAGACTCATATTCGTCAAAAAGACTTTTACTATTAGGCACATAGTATGAAGCAATAAGTTTCTTTAAACCTAATGTTCTAAAGTTCTTGAAGAAGTATTTAAAGAAATTACTTTCTTTGGGATTATCACAGTTGCAATAGACCGTTTTACCGAAAAAACAGTTTTTATAATATGTCAGTTCACGCTCAATATCTTCAAACAATGTGTAGAACTCATCGCTTTTTGAACTTTTTGCTTTATGCAAAGTACTGTTAGAAGCATTTCGTGCCATAAATGAGTAACTTTACTTATTCTGAACTTGATGGAACAAATCACTGTAAATAATTTGCAGAGATGTTTTGGCAATCTCTAACATAATATTAAACATCTGTTTCGCATCCCATCGTCCTCCGTTTCCTTGTGTATATATTGATGCAGCCTGAAGCATTATTGTTTTGTCCTTGTGCTGTACAAATTTATTTTTACATAAATTTCTATTTATAGGCAATCCATAGTTGGCAGCAGTTAAACGGTCGAGGCGATTAAACATTCCAGAATTATATTCAAGAATAACTACTAGTCCATCAGGTCGTGTTATACTAATTGTTTCCGTTAAAAAATTAGACCCCTCAAGGAAAAGTACATATGGAAAGTGAGATTCACCTAACATAAAGTTTGCGATTTCTGAAATATTTTTTATGAGATCTCTCAATCGCATTTCCTGCAGCCATTAAATCTTGGTCATTATTTTTTCCCAACTAATTTTCCTGCCATTATGTTCTCCATATCTTTCCCTTGATACTTAGCTTCAGAAACCAAAATGACACGCCATTCATCATAATCATCCTTAACCTCTATTATACCACCATCAGGAATAATGCTTGAGTTAGACACAAATAGTGTTTGGCCTAGTTCTTTATCAACTTTCTGAAGTGCCAAATTAATTTCATCCTTACGAATGTTATCACGATATCTGAATGTCAACGTTGGAAAATCAGATTTTAATTGAGATAAAACCAAATGTGATACTTGCCCGACTGTCATATCGTGCAGTTTTGCATCTTTCCCAAATATACCAACTACACCATTAGAGTTTTTATGTTGCCGAGTTAATCTTTTTGATTGGTTTTTCTTAGCCATAATTAGTAATTATACATTGCAAAATTAGTAAAAAATCATGAGGGGCACAATCTCAGGGTACGATGATATGCCTTAAGAAGCCATATCAGTCGCTCACACCTTTATGTAATAGGCATAAGCGACTGACTATAAGCAGTTTATTACAAATACTAAGAGGAGGGTCATTCCCACTCGATTGTGGCAGGTGGTTTCGACGAGATGTCATAGACTACGCGGTTGATACCACGCACCTTGTTGATAATCTCATTGCTGACGTTAGCAAGGAACTCATAAGGCAGATGTACCCAATCGGCAGTCATACCGTCAGTAGAGATAACGGCACGCAGAGCACAGCAACTTTCGTAGGTGCGCTCATCACCCATGACCCCGACGCTCTGAACGGGCAGCAACATCACGCCTGCCTGCCACACCTTATCGTAAAGTCCCTCACGGCGCAGACCGTCAATAAATATCTTGTCAGCCTCCTGAAGCACACGTACCTTCTCGGCAGTCACTTCGCCGAGTATACGTATACCCAGACCGGGACCGGGGAAAGGATGACGGCCCAACAGGGCAGGATCAATACCTAAGGCACGACCCACACGACGCACCTCATCTTTGAAGAGCAGACGCAGTGGTTCGACTATCTTCAGGTTCATCTTCTCAGGCAGGCCACCCACATTGTGGTGCGACTTGATAGTAGCCGAAGGACCGTTTACAGATACCGATTCTATTACATCAGGATATATAGTACCCTGTGCCAGCCAACGTGCGCCCTCTATCTTCTGTGCCTCTTCATTGAATACCTCAACAAAGTCACGGCCTATGATTTTGCGTTTCTGCTCAGGGTCGGTCACACCTTTAAGGTCAGTATAGAAGCGTTCAGAAGCATCGACACCTATCACATTAAGACCCATGTCCTTGTACGAAGCCAATACATCGTCAAACTCATTCTTGCGCAGCAGACCATTATTGACAAAGATACAAGTCAGACGGTCGCCTATGGCACGGTTCAGAAGCACAGCGGCCACCGATGAGTCAACACCACCCGACAGACCGAGAATAACACGGTCATCACCCAACTTGGCCTTCAGTTCGGCTACAGTAGTCTCGATAAACGAAGCCGGACTCCATGAACCGTCACAACCGCAGATACCGAGTACAAAATTGGAGAGTAACTGTGTACCGTCGGTCGAATGATATACCTCGGGGTGGAACTGTATACCCCATGTCATTTCGCCACCGATATGATAGGCAGCAACACGCACATTGTCAGTACTGCCTATTATCTCATAGTTGGCCGGTACGGAAGTGATAGTATCACCGTGTGACATCCATACCTGTGTCGGCGACGGAATGTCCTTCATCAGCGGGTCTTCAGGAGCCACTACCGTAAGCATGGCACGACCGTATTCACGACTCGGAGCGCCGTGTACCTCACCGCCGTACTCCATAGCGAGCAACTGCGCACCATAGCAGACGCCGAGCAGCGGAAGATGCCCCTTTATATGGCTTATGTCAGGCTTGGGTGCCTCGGCATCACGTACCGAATAGGGACTACCCGACAGTATGACACCACGCACATCGCTGTCGATAGCGGGTATCTTGTTGTAGGGGTGAATCTCGCAGTACACATTAAGCTCACGCACGCGACGTGCTATAAGCTGGGTGTACTGTGAGCCGAAATCTATTATAAGTATTTTCTGCATATATCGTAATTATTGCGCGAGCAAACGTCAGACTCACTCGCCGCGTGTATAGTTGGGTGCCTCCTTAGTGATTGTCACATCGTGGGGGTGATTCTCTGCAACACCGGCCGAAGTGATACGGACAAACTTGGCACCGTGCAGAGCCTCGATATCCTTAGCGCCACAATAGCCCATACCGGAACGCAGACCTCCGATAAGCTGGTAAACAGTCTCACTCAGGGTTCCCTTGTAGGGCACACGGGCCACAATACCTTCAGGCACGAACTTGCTCGAATCGGTCTGTTCCGACTGGAAATAACGGTCTTTGGAACCGGCCTGCATAGCCTCTATTGAACCCATGCCGCGATATGCCTTAAACTTACGGCCGTTATATATGATAGTCTCACCCGGCGACTCTTCGACACCGGCCAACATTGAGCCCATCATCACAGCATCACCACCGGCAGCAAGAGCCTTGACCACATCTCCGGAATAACGAAGACCGCCATCAGCAATGACAGGTACACCATGAGCATGAGCCACCTTAGCGGCATCAAAAATAGCAGTCAGCTGAGGCACACCCACACCGGCTACAATACGGGTAGTACATATCGAACCCGGGCCTATACCGACCTTAATACCGTCGGCACCGGCATTGATAAGATATTCGGCAGCTTCGGCAGTAGCAATATTGCCGACAAGCACATCAATCTGTGGGAATGCTTCTTTGACAGCCTTGAGTGTATTGACCACATTGGCCGAATGACCGTGAGCCGTGTCTATGACTATAGCGTCAACACCGGCCTCGACAAGAGCCTCGACACGTTTCAGCGTATCACTGGTCACACCGACACCGGCTGCCACACGCAGACGGCCCTTCTCGTCCTTACAAGCCTCGGGATAATCCTTAATCTTGGTGATGTCACGATAGGTGATAAGACCGGCCAGTTTACCTTCGGAGTCAACCACAGGCAGTTTCTCAATCTTGTGACGCAGCAGTATACCGGCAGCCTCGGTGAGGTCAGGCGAAGTTGTGGTCACAAGATTATCTTTTGTCATGACCTCCGAGATAGGAAGATTCATATCGGTCTGGAAACGCAAGTCACGGTTAGTGACTATACCTACCAGATGACGCTCGGCATCAACTACGGGAATACCGCCGATATGGTTCTCCTTCATCAGACGGAGAGCATCACCTACGGTCTCCTCGCCGGTGATTGTCACCGGGTCGAAAATCATGCCACTTTCGGCACGTTTAACCTTACGTACCTGTGCGGCCTGAGCCTCGATAGACATATTTTTGTGTATGACACCGATGCCCCCCTGACGGGCTATGGCGATAGCCATCTCATACTCAGTGACAGTATCCATAGCGGCCGACACAATGGGAATGTTAAGGCCGATATTACGTGAAAAGCGCGTTGTGGTCTTCACATGGCTCGGAATGACTTCCGAATAAGCCGGAATAAGCAGCACATCGTCAAAGGTAACGCCTTCCTGTGCTATTTTTTCTTCGATAAAAGACATTGTATTGTGATGGCTATTATTAGAAATTTTTCAGTTTCTCGTCTATTATTATAGTCTGCTGACGGTCAGGCCCTACTGATATTATACCTACGGGCACACCGGTTACCTCCTCTATCTTACGCACATATTTCTTGGCGGCTTCAGGCAGTTCGTCAAAGCTGCGGGCACCGGTCACGTCCTCATTCCAGCCTTCCATCTCTATAAGTACAGGCTTGCACTTAGCCAGTCTGCTTATAGTGGAAGGAGGCGTCTCAAGAATCTTACCGTCACACTCGTAGCCTGTACAGATACACACTTTATCAAGACCCGACAGAACATCGAAGAGCATAAGCGCCCAATAGTTGATACCGGCCAGACGGCTTGTGTAGCGTGCCACAACAGCGTCAAACCAGCCCACACGACGCGGACGGCCCGTTACAGTACCGTATTCATGACCACGCTCACGTATATCATGCGCACGCTGGTCAAAAAGTTCGGTGGGGAAAGGTCCCTCACCAACACGAGTACAGTACGACTTGGCCACACCGATCACATTGTCTATCCACTTAGGAGCCACACCCGCACCCACAGGTACGCTGGCAGACGAAGGGGTCGATGAGGTGACGTATGGATAAGTGCCGTGATCTATGCACAACATCATACCCTGAGCGCCCTCAAAAAGCACTTTCTTATCGCTTTCGAGAGCCTTGTTCACCATATCGGAAGTGTCGCATATCATGTGACCTATACGCGAGACTATATCCATATATTGGTTGTAAACCTCATCGAAGTCATACTCTTTCAGACCGAGCGCACGAAGTTCGATATTCTTCTGCTCCAGCGCACCGCGCAGACGCTCGGCAAAGTATTCCGGTTCAAGAAGGTCACCCATACGAAGTCCCACACGGCTATACTTGTCAGTATAAGCCGGGCCTATACCCTTCTTAGTGGTACCTATCAGTTTACCGGCCTTCATAGCCTCGTATGCACCGTCAAGATCGGCGTGCCAGGGCATAACCATAGCAGCACGGTCAGAGATATAAAGCTGATAGTCGGTGATACCCTGCTCGTACAGACGCTTCAGCTCGGCCTCGACTGACACCGGATTTATGACCATGCCGTTACCCATGATGTTGACCGTCTTAGGATTGAAGATACCCGACGGTATGCTCTGCAGGGCATATTTATGACCGTCAAACACTACGGTATGACCGGCATTGTTACCACCCTGATAGCGTACCACCATATCGGCACGACATGCGAAATAATCGGTTATCTTGCCTTTACCCTCATCGCCCCACTGCGAGCCGATGACGACTAAACGTTCTGACATAATCAGTTCTCCTCTATTTTATTACGTTTGTATATGTGGTCCACATTCTTCATGTAGTAGTCGAGTGTGAAGCAGGCATCGAGTTCTTCAGGTGTAAGAGCCGACATCACTGTTTCGTCCTGACGTAGCAAGTCCTGATACGAAGCACCGAGACTCATAGCCTTCATAGCTATGGGCTGAACAGTATCGTATGCTTTCTCACGTGCGAAACCCTTGCCGATAAGAGCGTTCATGACACGTTGTGCGAATATCACACCATTGGTCATATAGATATTCTGCTTCATGCGGTCTTCAAACACTACAAGATTCTCCAGTATGCCCATCATGCGGTTAAGCATATAGTCAAGCAGGATTGTGGCGTCAGGCATGATAATGCGTTCGGTAGCCGAGTGCGATATGTCACGTTCGTGCCAGAGAGCGACATTCTCGTAGGCGGTGGCCATGTAGCCTCGGAGTACGCGAGCGCAGCCGCACATATTCTCGCTGCTGATGGGATTACGCTTGTGAGGCATTGCGCTCGAACCTTTCTGTCCCTTGCCGAAAGCCTCCTCCACCTCATGTACCTCGGTGCGCTGGAGATTACGTACCTCCATTGCCATCTGTTCGATAGTGGCGCCTATGAGTGCGATTGTGGCAAGATAATAAGCATGGCGGTCACGCTGTATAACCTGAGTCGATATGTTGGCACTGTCTATGCCGAGATGTTCGCATACATAATCCTGTACGAAGGGAGGTATATTGGCGAAGTTGCCTACAGCACCGCTTATCTTACCAACCTCGACACCGCGTGAAGCACGCTCGAAACGCTCTATGTTACGATTCATCTCCTCATGCCACAGCACCCACTTGAGACCGAACGAGGTTATGTCGGCGTGTATACCGTGTGTGCGTCCTATACAGGGAGTATATTTGTATTTGCGGGCCTGCCGTTTCAGCATATCGGCGAAGCGGTGCAGGTCATCTTTAATTATTTCGTCTGCCTGCTTAAAGAGGTAGCCGTTAGCTGTATCCACCACATCAGTGCTGGTCAGACCGTAATGCACCCACTTACGCTCCTCGCCCAGACTCTCGCTCACGGCGCGTGTGAAAGCCACTATATCGTGGCGAGTCTGCTCCTCTATCTCCTTTATGCGGGCAATATCGAAGGTGGCATTGGCATAGAGCTTCTCAATGTCCTCTGGGGGCACCACACCAAGCTCGCGCCAGGCTTCGGCAGCCAGAAGCTCTACCTTGAGGTAAGCGTCAAACTTATTCTGTTCCGTCCAGACGCGGCGCATCACGTCTCTTCCGTATCTCTCTATCATGATATAATCAGGTAGTTTCTGTTTACTTGTTGGTGAATTTGTTGAGATAGCACTCAAGAGTGTTCTCCATAAGGCAGGCACGAGTCATAGGACCGACACCTCCGGGAACGGGAGTTATTACGGAAGCCTTGTCCTTGCAGGCTTCATAATCCACGTCACCGCAAAGTTTACCGGTCTCAGGGTCACGGTTCACACCGACGTCAATAACGGCAGCACCCTCGCCTACCATATCGGCAGTCACGAATTTCGGACGTCCTATAGCCACAACCAGTATGTTGGCCTTGCTTGTGATGTCACCGAGATTGCGGGTGCGGCTGTGGGTTATTGTCACGGTAGCATTGCGGTCAAGCAGCAGCTTCGACACAGGCAGACCTACGATATTGCTACGTCCTATAACCACCGCATTCTTACCCTCTATCTCCACACCTGCTTCGTCGAGCAGGCGGATAATACCCTTCGGAGTACAAGGCAGCAGGCAGGGAAGTTTCTGCCACAGAGCGGCTACATTGAGAGGGTGAAAACCGTCAACGTCTTTCTCTTTGGCTATCGTCTCTATGACTTTGGCCTCGGATATATGTTTAGGCAACGGCAGCTGCACAAGCACGCCGTCCACATCATCATCGGCGTTGAGCCGACGAACCACATCGAGAAGTTCCTCCTCGCTGATAGTGTCGGGATAGCGCAGTGTGGTGTTTTTGAAACCTACCTCTTCGCAGTCACGAGCCTTACCCGTCACATACGACACACTACCGGGGTCTTCACCTACCAGTATCACCACCAAATGAGGGGCGCGGCCGTATTTCTCAGTCAGACCGGGCACCTGAGAGGCTATATCGCTCTTGATGCGTTTGGCCAGGTCTTTTCCACTTATTATCATATCGTTATATCGCTTTCTTTAATTACTTTTCTATTTCTACCGACTGATGTCCTATGTCCGTGCGGTTGAACAGTGTGGCACATTCTATAAGCCGGACACCCTCAAGAGCATCTATACGTGCTTCGGGAAGATCGGAACCCCGGCCAACTATCATCAGCACACGACCACCGGCGGTGACAATCTTACCGTCCTTGCGTGCCGTACCCATGTGATAAACCTTGCAGCCCACTTTATCAAGACCCTCTATTACGGCTCCTTTAGGATAACTGCCGGGATAGCCTTCGGAGGCCATTACGATACCGAGGCAGGCATCATCGCTCCACTGTGTAGCGCAGTCACGGCCTTCGCAGGCGGCATCAAATAGTTCGTAAATGTCACTTTCAAGACGCGGCAATACGACCTCGGTTTCAGGATCACCGAAACGCGCGTTAAACTCTATCACTTTCGGGCCGTCGTCTGTCAGTATCAGACCGCCATAGAGCACACCTTTGAAAGGCACACCCTCATCGGCCATAGCGTCAGCCGTGCGCTGCATTATGTCGTGCAGAGCCTTCAGACGCACTTCTTCGGTGACAAACGGCACCGGAGAGTATGCACCCATGCCGCCCGTATTCGGGCCTTTATCGCCATCGTATACACGTTTATGATCCTGAGCCACAGCCAACGGATACACCTTACGGCCTGACACCACACACATAAACGAAAATTCAGGACCGGCAAGGAAATCCTCTATCACTACCCTGCCGTCACCGAACGCAGAATCAAGCAACATATCACGCAGTGCGGCTTCGGCTTCCATATATGTTGATGCCACTACGACACCTTTGCCGGCAGCCAGACCGTCATATTTGACTACGGCAGGCAACGGACGCGACTTGACATATTCCCATGCCTCGTCATATTTGTCAAAAGCCTTATAACCCGCCGTCGGTATGTTATGGCGCTCCATAAGCTTCTTGGCGTATTCCTTGCTGCTCTCTATGCGTGCGGCAGTCTTGGTGGGGCCAAATATCTTCAGTCCTTCAGCCTCAAAACGGTCCACTATGCCTTCGGCCAACGAAGCCTCGGGCCCAACAACTGTCATGTCGATACCGTTGTTACGGGCAAAACCTACGAGAGCATCTATATTGGTGACGCCGATAGGTACGCACTCGGCCTGTGCTGCAATACCGGCATTACCGGGAGCACAGTATATCTTAGCTACCTGCGGCGAACGCGACAGAGCGTCGACTATGGCATGACAGCGGCCTCCGCTGCCCACTACCATCACTTTCTTATCTGCTGTCATGGCTCTTATCAGTGCTTGAAATGACGCATACCGGTGAAGAGCATCACAATACCCTTTTCGTTTGCTGTCTTTATAGAATCCTCGTCACGTATGCTTCCGCCGGGCTGTACTATAGCAGTCACGCCGTAACGGGCTGCAAGCTCAACAGTATCGCCAAAGGGCAGGAAGCCATCCGAAGCCAGTACAAGACCTTCAGTGACCCCTGCAGCCTTAGCCTGCTCAAGAGCTATCTCGGCCGAACCCACACGGTTCATCTGGCCGGCTCCGACACCTACTGTAGCACCGTCCTTAACCACCACAATGGCGTTAGACTTCACATGCTTGACTACTTTCCAGCCGAAGTTCATATCGCGCAGCTGTGCCTCGTCGGGTTTTGCTTCGGTGACACACATATCAGATGTCACCTCTTTAGTCTCAATGTCGCTGTCCTGTACCAGCAGACCACCGGTGACACCCACATACTGCAGCTGAGGCTTACGGGCATTGTCCATGTTCACCTCAAGCAGACGCAGATTTTTCTTTTTGCCGAGTATCTCAAGAGCTTCAGGCTCGAACGAAGGAGCCATCACAATTTCGAGGAAGATAGGTTTCATCATCTCGGCCACCTCACCCGTAAGAGGACGATTCATGGCTACTATACCGCCATAGATGCTGACCTTATCAGCTTCGTATGCTTTGGTCCATGCCTCGCGCAGATCAGCGCCGACAGCGGCACCGCAGGGATTCATGTGCTTCAGTCCGACACAGAACGGAGCCTCAAATTCACGTACTATGCTGAGAGCGGCGTTAGCGTCCTGAATATTATTATACGAAAGCTCCTTACCGCCAAGCTGACGTGCGAAAGCTACCGAGTAAGGAACCTCTTCGCCGGCGCGGTAGAAAGCAGCTTTCTGGTGAGGGTTCTCACCGTAACGCAGAGTCTGCTTGATGTCAAAGGTCAGGAAAAGTTTTTCGTCCAGACCTGCGGCACGACGCATATAAGTGGCTATATGGCTGTCATATTCAGCCGTGTGGGTGTAAGCTTTTGCCGACAGCTGCAGGCGTGTGGCCTCACTGGTATGACCTTCGGCACGTAGTTCATCGAGTACGCGGCTATAATCATCGGGGTCACATACTACGGTGACGTCACGGAAGTTCTTGGCAGCCGAACGCAGCATCGACGGGCCTCCTATGTCAATATTCTCTACAGCCTCGGCCATAGTCACACCCTCTTTGGCTATCGTAGCCTCAAAGGGATAGAGATTGACGCATACCATCTCGATAGTCTCGATGCCGTTCTCGGCCAGCTGTGCCATGTGTTCGGCACTGTCACGGCGTCCTAACAGACCGCCATGTACCTTGGGGTGCAAGGTCTTGACACGGCCTTCACATATCTCGGGAAAGCCGGTGACATCACTGATGTTGATAATATCAAGACCGGCGTCACGAAGGGCCTTCATTGTACCACCGGTGGCTATGATATCCCAACCGAGCTGTTTGAGTTCTCGGGCGAAGTCAACAACTCCGCGCTTGTCGCTCACACTTATAAGTGCTCTCATATATTCTGTCTATTCTGCTTGTCGTTCAGTATTTTGTTTATGGTATCTACATAGAGCCGGTGTTCGGCACGATGTATCATAGGCTCCAGTTCATCGGCATCGTCTCCCTCGTAGGGTACAGCCGTCTGGGCTATTATACGGCCGCTGTCTATGCCGGCGTCCACATAGTGTATTGTCACACCGTACACCTTCACACCATAAGCCAAAGCATCGGCTATAGCGTGCGCACCAGGGAAAGCAGGGAGCAGTGACGGGTGAATGTTGATGATGCGTCCTTCATAGCGGCCTAAAAGTGTCGGCCCGACTATACGCATATACCCTGCCAGACACACCAGTTCGACATGCTCCGTATCAAACCGGTCAGCCAACATGGACTCATAAGCGGCTTTCGAGCCGAAATCGCGCGGAGCGGCCACAAGTACAGGGACACCTAAGCGTGCAGCACGTTCTATGACTCCGGCACCGGGACAGTCGCACACACACAGTACAACTTCGGCATTTATGCGTCCGTCGGCACAAGCCTGCGCTATAGCCTCAAAATTGGAGCCGTTACCGCTGGCCATGACCGCTATTCTGTGTCGGGTGTCCATCAGAGCATTTTTATTACGTTGTCACCCTTTATCACCTTACCGATTACGGTAGCACGTTCTCCGGCGTTGTTGAGTATTTCGAGTGTCTTATCGACATCTTCCGGAGCGACTGCTATCACCATACCTACACCCATGTTGAAGATGTTGAACATCTCACGGTGAGGTATCTTGCCGTAACGTTCCAGCAGACCGAACACAGGCAGTATCTCCCATGTGCCTTCTTTCACCTCGAAGCCCATACCTTCACCAAGTATACGGGGTATATTCTCGTCAAAACCACCGCCGGTGATGTGAGCCAGACCGTGTACATCAACTTCTTTAAGAAGTTTGTGTATGGGTTTCACATATATCTTTGTCGGAGTCAGGAGCACCTCACCGAGCGTCCTGTCACCTGTTCCTTCATAACGGGCGTTAAGGTCAAGATTATTATCAGCTATCACTTTGCGCACAAGACTGAAACCGTTGCTGTGTACGCCGCTTGAGGCCACACCGATGAGCACATCTCCCTCGGCCACTTTCGAGCAGTCGATAAGGCGCTCTTTTTCCACGGCGCCTACCGTAAAGCCGGCTATATCATACTCGCCTTCGCCGTACATACCCGGCATTTCGGCTGTCTCGCCGCCTACCAATGCGCAGTCGGCCTGACGACAGCCTTCGGCCACACCCGATACTATAGCCTCAACCACTTCGGGGTGATTCTTGCCTACAGCCACATAGTCGAGAAATACCAGCGGCTGGGCACCCTGTGCCAGAACATCGTTGACACACATAGCCACAGCGTCAATACCGATGGTGTCATGTTTGTCAAGAGCGAAAGCCAGTTTAAGTTTTGTGCCTACGCCGTCGGTGCCACTCACAAGTATCGGATGACGGTAGCCTAAGGAACCGAGGTCAAACATACCTCCGAAAGCGCCTATGTTGCCCATGCAACCCGGGCGGTTAGTTGAGGCTACGTGCTTCTTGATACGGCTCACCACTTCGTAGCCGGCTTCGAGATTCACACCCGAAGCTTCATAACTCTTTGCCATTTGTGCTTTTGTCTTTTTCCCGAGGTATACCATAACTGACAGTCAATTATGGCATACCCTCCGGAATATGTTGTTTTTACTTCTTTCTGAAATAGTTGACAGCGTTGCGGAATATATTCTGTTCCTTATTGCCGGCGATATTCTTCATCAGTCCGTCAGCCCACCGCTCGGAGTGTCCCATCTTGCCGAGTATGCGTCCGTCGGGCGAGATTATACCCTCGATAGCCTCGGTTGAACCGTTGGGATTGGCCGGTGAGTCGAGTGTGGCGTCACCCTCGGCGTCGGCATACTGGAAAGCTATCTGACCGTTGGCACGCAGACGGGCGGCAAGTTCGGCGGAAGCCACAAACTTGCCTTCACCGTGCGAGGCGGCTATCGAGTGCAGGTCGCCTATGCTGAAACCCTCAAGCCACGGCGATGCTACCGAACCGACACGTGTGCTTACTATCTGCGAGATGTGACGGTTGATGTCATTGCGGAACAGTGTCGGCGATTCGGGAGTAAGCTCTCCTATCTTACCGAAAGGCAGCAGGCCCGACTTCACCAATGCCTGAAAACCGTTGCAGATACCCAATATCAGACCGCCTCGTTCCAACAGCCGTTCTATGGCAGCCTTAACCTTATCGTTCTGCAGCACACTGGCTATAAATTTACCACTGCCGTCCGGTTCGTCACCGGCTGAGAAACCACCGCTTATGGCCAGTATGTCGCAGCCGTCAATATGGGCTGCCATATCGTCAGTCGATTTCTCGATGTCGGCGGGTGTAAGATTACAGAACACCGATGTGGTGACATTGGCACCTTCACGTTCGAAAGAGGCCGTCATGTCATAATCACAGTTGGTACCGGGGAATACGGGCAGATACACTGTGGGATGCTCTTTGGGCTCTCCCTCATAACGGGTGGTATTACTGCCCGAGCTTGCATTCTCAACCTTGCCGCCTAGAGGTGTGCGGTCAGGATATACAGCCGTAAAACGGCCTCGGTTGGCCTCGTATGCTTCGTCAATACTTATCTTCTCACCGTTGACGGTCAGATTACCATCCGAAGTTGTGCGACCTACGAGTTCAAAACCGGGCAGTTCGAGTACGTCTCTGCTCTCTACTATTATCGAACCGTTGCCATAGTTGAATAAGTCAGCCTCACTCAGATGCACATCGGCACCGATACGGTTACCGAAGCTCATCTTAGCCAGTGCTTCAGCCATACCGCCGAAGCCGGGAGCGTAAGCTGCTGTGACGGTACCTTCGCTGATAAGACGGTGCAACATTTTGTAATTGGCCTTGAGACTGTCAGTATCAGGCATGAACGACGGCAGCGGTGTATGACGTACCACGTAGATGAAATCGTCGGCTTTCTTAAATTCCGGACTGATGACATGGCTGCTGCTGACAGGTGCCACACCGAAAGCAATCAATGTAGGAGGTACGCTGATGTTGGCGAATGTACCACTCATCGAGTCTTTGCCGCCTATCGAACCAAGTCCGAGTTCTGTCTGCATACGCAGTGTACCTAACAGAGCGGCCAGCGGCTTACCCCATGACAGACGCGAGTTCATGCGCTCGAAATATTCCTGATACGAGAAACGCATACGTTCATAGTCGGCTCCGGATGCCACAGCCTTAGCCACAGCCTCCACTACCGAATAAGCAGCTCCGTGATACGGACTCCAGCTTGTCAGATAGGGATTGAAACCGAATGCCATCATACTTGCCGTATCGGTGTGATGATTGCCCACGGGCAGTTTCTGCACTGACACCTGCACCTCGGTGGCTTGTGTTTTACCTCCGAAGGGCATGAGTACTGTAGACTTGCCTATCGAAGAGTCAAAATGTTCTATCAGACCCTTCTGCGATGTCACGTTATTATCGGCAAGCAGGGTAAGTACCTTTTCTTTTAGACCGGTACCTTTCACTTCACGTGCGAACGGGTCACGGGGTTCGATAGTGCCGATTGTTGCTTCGGCATAATGGCGTGCTCCGGCTGAGTCAATAAACTCACGGCTGAGATCAGCCACAGTCTTGTCTCCGTAGAACATACGCATACGGCCGGTGTCGGTGACATCTGCCACGTATGTGACCTCAAGATTCTCCTCATGACAGTAACGCATGAATTCCTCCATATCTTTAGCCTCTACGACTACCGACATACGTTCCTGGCTTTCGCTTATGGCGAGTTCGGTAGCGTTGAGACCGGAGTATTTCACAGGTACACGGTCCAAATATATATCAAGTCCGTCAGTCAGCTCACCTATGGCCACACTGACACCACCGGCACCGAAGTCATTTGATTTCTTTATGAGGCGTGTCACTTCAGGACGACGGAACAGACGTGCTATTTTCCGCTCTTCGGGGGCATTGCCTTTCTGCACCTCACTACCACACTCTTCGAGTGATGAGGTGGTATGCTCTTTCGACGAACCTGTGGCACCACCTATACCGTCACGACCTGTACGACCGCCGAACATCAGCACCACATCGCCGGGAGCGGGACTCTCACGACGCACGTCGGAGGCTTTGACAGCACCTACGACGGCACCTACTTCAAGGCGTTTGGCAACATAGTCGGGGTGATAGATTTCGCGCACATGTGTTGTGGCCAAACCTATCTGATTACCGTATGACGAGTAACCGGCTGCAGCACGCAACGATATTACACGCTGCGGCAGTTTGCCTTCAAGTGTTTCCGATACGGGTTTATATATGTCGCCGGCACCGGTGACACGCATAGCCTGATATACATAGCTGCGTCCCGACAGCGGGTCGCGTATGGCACCGCCGAGACAGGTCGACGCTCCGCCGAAAGGTTCTATCTCTGTGGGGTGGTTATGTGTCTCGTTCTTGAACTGAAGCAGCCACTTCTCCGTTTGGCCGTCAACATCGACATCAACGTAGATACTGCAAGCATTATTCTCCTCGCTCTGTTCAAGGTCATCGAGCAATCCCTTTGTACGCAGATAACGGGCGCCGATTGTGGCGAGGTCCATCAGACAGAGTGGCTTGTTCTCACGTCCAAGTTCTCGACGTATGCTGTGCCACTGACGCAGACTCTCTTCGAGGTCAGCCGTAGCGAACGAATCATCAACTTTTATATCGGTCAGTTCGGTAGTGAAAGTTGTGTGACGGCAGTGGTCGCTCCAATAGGTGTCAAGTATCCGCAGTTCGGTCTCCATAGGGTCACGGCCTTCGGCAGTGAAGTAACGCACCACTTCCATAAGGTCATCGGCATTCATAGCCAGACCCTTCTCACGGCAATAGGCGGCTGCTGTCTCGGGAGTAATGCTGCGGAAACCTTCGAGTACCTCCACCGGACGCGCCGAGGCACGTTCAGGGGCTGCCAATACGCTGAGGTCTTTTTCACGGCTCTCTACGGCGTTGATACAATAATGAGCGATACGGGCACGGTCAGCCTCGCTTACGGAGTCATCAAACACCATAAGTTTCGCACTGCGTATCTCAACATCGGCTGCGGGGTCGATGAGTTTGACACACTCCTCAGCCGAGGCTGCACGCTGGTCAAACTGACCGGGCAGACATTCCACAGCCAGCGAGGGACGGCCTTCAAGGTCTACCGTGTCAGTCACCACATCAGTGGCACGCTCGCCAAAGACGCGGTAACGGCTCTGTTCAAGCAGTTCGGGAGTGAAGCCGAAAAGGTCATAGACACATATCAGGCGCAGGTGGCCGATGTTGAGTCCGAGGTTAGAATTGAGCTCCCGGCGCAGGCTTTCAGCCTCGACGCGGTAAGGCTCGGTTTTCTCTACAAATATACGGTTTGCGTTCATTGCGTTTTGCAGATGGAATATTTTGCGGGTGTAAAAGGCTGTCAGATTTCAGAAGCCAGTACTTTCTCGGCCTGACGGCGTCTGAAGTCATCAAGGCTGCGACGCACCTCCTCATCAGTCACAGCCATAATGGCCACGCAGAACAATGCTGCATTCTTGGCTCCGTCTATGGCCATTGTGGCAACAGGTATGCCCGAAGGCATCTGCACCATCGATAGCAGTGAGTCGAGACCTTCGAGCGAACGTGATTTGACAGGCACACCTATCACAGGCAGTGTGGTGAAAGCTGCCACTACTCCTGCCAGATGTGCGGCACCGCCTGCACCGGCTATTATAGCGCACAGTCCGCGCTCGCGGGCACCCGACACCCATTCTTCGAGCTGAGCCGGCGTACGGTGGGCGCTCAGTACACGTTTCTCATATTCTATGCCAAACTCATCGAGAATGGCGGCGGCTCCCGACATCACGCCCCAGTCGCTGGTCGAGCCCATTACGATTCCAATCTTCATGTGTGTTACTATGTAGTGTATATAGTAGTAAAAGCGTATGACCGTCAATCCAGCCAGATTGACGGCCATACGCCTGTCAGTTGTATTGCAGTAGTTTCTTACGTTCTGTTAAAGTGTGAGTAACCCGGCGCAAACTTGCGCACACACCGCTTCTTTCGCCTGTCGGCTGCTGATTTACAGCTTCCGATCGCTGCGACAGCCCCGGTCGCTCCGACCTGAGCGTGGCTATGTCTCGGGTATGCATCATAGGTTGGTCGCTTTCGGTTATCACTATCCGCTGCAAAGTTACAACTTTTTTTGTTTCCCTGCAATACCTTTAAATCTTCGTGAATCGGATTTGTTGATTGTACTCACAGGCAGAGACTTGATAATGATTCTCTGAGTATATTTGAAAGAGGTTTATATCAGAAGTGAGAATCTTCTTATATAAATTTAAGAAAAATTAATGAAGTATCAAAATTTTTACCTATCTTCGCGATTGGTATTTTTACTCAATACAATGAGTAAATTTACTCATTGTATTGAGTAAAATGTAAATTGATGTATAAACGTTCTGAGTATAAGTTAATTAAATCGCGTCTTGAAGAACCACGTAAGTTCATTCAGGTAGTGATGGGCGCACGTCAGATAGGAAAATCCACAGTTGTGAAGCAAGTGCTGAAAGATATTAATCAGCCCTTTCAGTTTTTTTCAGCAGATAATGTACCAAATACGAACAACAGTTGGATTTCCGATTGTTGGGATTCCTGCCGAAGCATAATGGAGAGTAATGGGTATGGCAGTATTATACTTGTTATTGATGAGATACAGAAGATAAGAAACTGGAGTGAAGCAGTGAAAAAAGAGTGGGACGATGATTCATTCCATGACCGTAATATTAAGGTTCTTCTGTTAGGTAGTAGTCGGGTCTTACTCGAAAAAGGATTGTCGGAATCTTTGGCAGGAAGATTTGAGGAAATAAGGATGAGTCATTGGAGTTATGTGGAAATGCGGGATTGTTTTGGCATGACATTAGATGAATATCTGTTTTATGGGGGCTATCCCGGAGCGGCTTCACTGATACAGGACCACGACCGTTTTCAACAATATATCCAGGCTGCAATAATCGATTCTACTATAAACAAGGATATACTTTTGGATACGCCTGTAGGAAAACCGGCCTTACTTCGCCAGACACTCGAATTGGGAGCAACTTATTCCGGCTCACTGCTGTCATTAACTAAAATGCTTGGTTCATTGCAAGATGCCGGTAATACTGTAACCGTTGCCGCCTATCTGAATTTACTTAGCGATAGTGGTCTGTTATGCGGTCTTCAGAAATTCAGTATCGACACAGCAAGGAGAAGGGCAAGTGTTCCTAAGTTTCAGGTGTATAATAATGCCTTAAAGAACATCTATACACCATTGTCTTTTCAGCAAGTACTCCTTGACCGTAAAGAGTGGGGACAGATTTTTGAATCGGGTATAGGTGCATATCTTGTAAGTCAGGCTTTTGTTCATAGATTTGAAGTCTTTTACTGGAGAGAACGAAATGATGAGGTTGACTTTATACTACGCAAGAAAGGCAGTCTGGTAGCCATAGAGGTCAAAAGTAATGCGGAAAAACAGACTAAAGGCTTAAGCAAATTCAAAGAACTTTTCAATCCCCGCCATGCCTTCATCGTAGGAGATGGTGGTGTGTCAGCCGAAGAATTCTTCGAGATGAATCTTCCTCAATTATTCTAATTTATATTAAGCCTGTTACAATGTTTAATAGGTATAGAATAGACGGCGACGTAACTCTGTGTCAGGGAACTAACCAAATATCCAGTTGATGCAGTATTATCCTATAAACCCATACCATTATGCCACAACCTAACCCTTACCTCAATCTTCTTTACTACATTTCTCCATAGTTTATCCTTGCCTCGTTCGAACTTGTCAATGTCGAGTACAAGCCGATTGACCATTTCATACTTGTTCATACTTGTACTTCTGCATCCCTTGATGCTGAACATATACTTGATGAACGCTCATAAACCATTCTATAAATATCTCAGCTAAATCTCTCAATTCAAAGATCAGGGATGTTTGCTCATAGGTGTAGGCTTTCTTAGACCTGCCATTTTTTATGTATCGACTCAGACGATATTTGGTTAGCTCCTTGCTACGAATCTACGCTGCTACTGCCTAAAATTCAAAATTTTAAGAGTATGTTTACTTTTAAGAGCTATTAACTCTTAGATATGATTTATCAAGAGTTTGATAGTGGCAAAATCAATCATTTCCTCGGCAGCTTCATCAGTCTGCTCATAGTTTCTTGCGAGACGTCTGAAAGTATCCAGCCATGCGAAAGTTCTCTCGACCACCCATCTAAGAGGCTTCGGAGAGAATCCCTTTGTACCGTTAGGTGTGTTACTGACTTCAATATCTATGTTGAAATCTTTTTTTACCTTATCGGCCACATCTCCTCTGTAACCTCTGTCAACGAGTATCTTCCTGAGGGTAGGCCAGAAAAACGAGGTATCCTCACAGACAAGCCAGGCGAGTTTGGAATCATGATGCGACGCATTGTCAACTCTCCTCCCCACGATGAATCCATTACGGTCTACCACGATACTGCGCTTCATACTTTTGACCTTTTTATTGGCATCAAAGCCGTTGTCACTCATCCGGTTACCCCACCTGACGCTTTGCGAATCAAGCGCTCCTGCGACAGGAATGTCATTCTGCCCGTGCTTCTTCCTGATCCTCATAATCGTCTTTTCTATAAAAAGCTCGATACGTCCGTCATTTCTCCATTTACGGAAGAACTTATACACAGACTGCCATTTGGGAAAATCCTTCGGGAGCATACGCCACTGACATCCGCTGACCAACAGATAAAGTATAGCCTCAAAGACGGAGCGCAACGAATATTTACGGTGTCTGCAATCATTTTCAAAGAATACTTTCTTTATATAAGACCACTGACCCTCACTCAGATGTGTCTGATAGTAGTTTATTTTATGTATATGAACTTTTTTTCTCCTATCAACACTCTGGTTGAGGGTTTTGTCGTGGCTTATTAAATATTTGTCAATTCAAGGCTGACTCTAATCTGTAACTATTCAGCGAATAGCGAGTAATGATTATTTCTGTTGCCAGAGCTGAAATAACCTGTTGATTTATATGAAAATAATAGCGATTTTATTTGCGCATGTCAGATAAAACCGCTA